>JANXSX010000058.1 GCA_025356475.1 Isosphaeraceae bacterium
CGGTCGAGGATATACTCGGCGGCGAGCAGAAATTCGTCGACGGTGGCGCTCATGCCTCGCTTGAGGAGGGCGGGGATGCCACTATCGCCGACAGCTTGCAAAAGTTGGTAATTTTGCATGTTGCGCGCACCGATTTGAAGCACGTCGGCATACTTGGCGACCATCGGGACATGCTCGGGGGCCATGACCTCGGTAACGATCGCGAGGCCGGTCTCGGCGCGGGCGGTCGCCAGCATTTTTAGGCCATCTTCCTTATGGCCCTGGAAGCTGTAGGGACTGGTGCGAGGCTTGAAAGCGCCTCCGCGAAGGCCGGTGGCCCCCCTCGCCTTGAGCTGCTTGGCGAGTGCGACGATTTGAGCTTCGCTCTCAACGGAGCAGGGGCCAGCGATGACAGCGACCTTAGTGCCGCCGATCTCCAACCCGTGGGCCCGGACGACAGTCCGCTCACGGGTCAATTCGGACGAGGCTCGCTTATAGGGGGCCATGATGGGCAAGACCTTCTCGACCGCATCCCCGGCTTCGAGAGTCTCGGCCAACCCCGCGCGTTCTTCGCCAATCGCGGCGATCACGGTCCGCTGGGTGCCGACCAAAACCTGTGGCGACATGCCCAGAGTCCTGATCTGCGTGACCATATGTTCGACTTGTTCCGTAGTGGCGTCAGGCTTCATCACGACAATCACGGTGACCCGTCCTCAAGAAAGAGAGTGGAGAGCAAAGAGTGGCGGTGCCTGTGAGCCACCGACTGGGAGAGCGTCGACCAGAATCTGAGAAACGAAAAAAGGCCACAGAACCTTGCTAGGTCCCGGGGCCTTAGGGAATGACTTGGTGAGAGAGCGGCGGATCAGCTTGCGGCGTCCGCCCATGGCCCGGCGACCTGGAGTGTGTCCCTGGTAAAAAACCAGATCCGCCACCAGCCCCGATAGCCAAAGCTTGGATACGCCAGGTTCACGCCGAGAACTCTTTTATCTCATAGAAGAAAAAACGTGTATCAAAATGGATGCCAGGCCCAGTTGGAGCCGGGCCTGGCAACGCTGAGTACCAGCAAGAACATGCGGCCTGCCCGACGGGCAACCCGTCAGCCGCCCTTAGGCGAGCCGCCTCTGGTTATCACTACACACTGTAATCACCTCCTTTACAATAGAGCCTCCCCAGCCCTACCGGAGTCCAGCCTCGAGTAGGGGTGGGCTTTAGCCCGCCATGCCACGTAATGCACGGCACGCAGTGTCGGTGAGGGTGTGTGCGACCCAGCCGACACTTTCACTATAGCCGGCGCTCGGCCCTCTTCAAGCCACTTCTGCCGAGTTCCGTCATTTTTTCGCGACGTCACCCACAAGTTCAATCGCAGCAAGAACTTGCAAGCATTCGTCCGCGAGTCGTTCAAGTTGAGAATCGGCATCAACCCGGCACGTCTCCACAACTGCTCGGTAGTACCAGAGGACCTGAGGCCGATCGGCGTGGAAGCTCGACCAGACCGGTCGGCCTTCGGAGAGGTCAAGTTGAATCGAGTACAAGTTATGTAACTTGTCAGCGAGTGCGAGGCATCGAGCCTCAACGGGGGCTTCTGTCAGGACTTCCAGATAGCCTCGCTTGCGATCGATCCAGGGGCGCGTTTGGCCATGGGAGTCGAGCTTCACCTCGGAGCACTGGGCGACCAGATCCGCAACTCGCAATCCGAACCTTTGGCCAATCTCGCCCAGAGTCGTGTCGGTATCCTCCACCACATCGTGGAGTAACCCTGCAATGATCATGTCCTCGTCGAAGCCGAGACGATCGAGGATCATCGCGACTCCGACGACGTGCTCAAAATAAGGTGCATCGGACCCACGGCGAAACTGCCCTTGATGTGCGGTAGCCGCAAGTCGAAGCGCTCGCTCGACTTGGATTGAAAAGAGGCTCAGCATGTTGAACGGCAGGCGTCGAGAGACCAGAGGCTGAAATGGCGTGCGACCTCGGCACGATGCGTCAGGAATCCAAGATGGCCAGCCCCTTCAAGTGTTGTAAACGATGCTCCGGCAATCTTGTTCGACAACGCCTTCTGACGGGCATGAGGGACAATCGCATCCTTAGAACCGGCCAGGACAAGTGTGGGTGTATCAATCTGCCAGAGCCGATCGGTGACGTCAAAGTCTTCCAGAAGGGCGAGTCGAGAGGCCATCACCGCTTGGTCCGTCTCCCAGATTCGGTCGGTAATGTAATCCGTCAGGACACCAGGATCGGGCTTTCCGGCATGGAGTAGGTTGAAAAATTGGTTGAGGAACGCATTGTCGCGCGGGAGGGGGAATCGTTCGAGGGCGCTACGAGCGATCCTCGCCCCGGTTTTCGATCGGAACAGCGAGTCAACCCCGCTCAACACAAGCGCTCCCACCCGATGGGAATACTCGGCAGCCAGTTCGAGAGCGATGGCTCCTCCGAAGGAAACACCGAAAATGGTCGGCGCCTCAAGTCCAAGGACTTCAAGAAGTTGCGCTAGGTCTTTAGCATATTCTGCGATTGAGGTAGCTCTGGGAGCTCCGATCCACTGCCGGTCCCCACGTAGCCCATAGAGGATGACTTCGTGATGCTTTGCTAACTGACGAGCGAGCGGTGTCAGGAGCTTGGGACCCCCCGCCAGACCAGGAACGAGAACGACCGGGTCGCCCTCACCCATTCGGAGAATGTCGACACTCCAGGGACCGAGCTGTACTTGGGATCGATCTGCTTCAGGAAGTTGAAACGCGAGCGAAGGGTCAATTCGACGCCTATTCGATAACCGCATGACGTTCCTCTATCCAGCGCTAGGCGAGTACGACAATCAAGATGTGGCCAGATGTTTGCAACTTTGAAACAGAGCAGTTTCCGTACCCAAACCCGATCCGCCTCCAATACTCTCTGTCGAGCAAATCGACGACTTGGCGCCGAAAAGTCGGCGCTGCTTGCTGGAGGACGGATGGTGTTTGTTCTTGAGGTCGAAACGGCATTTTGGACGATGTTTGGTACTCGTAAGGTTTGCCTAGCTGCCCCATTTCCCTAGAGGTTAACGCAATTATTTCCCGCAATAGCTCTAGTCTGCCCAGATTTCCCGTTTTGGCTTATGCCGCATTAGTTTCAGAATTCCCCCTTCTTGGGGAATCAAGAAGTGAGGTTAGGCCTGTCGATCTGGTCGGCGCTGCAACGAATCGTTAACGAAAGCCTTGCGTTTCGGCGCTGAAGAGTTAGTGTGGTAATGCAACAACCGCTCTACCACTCGCTGACCACGACACCATGAGCCTTTCTCAGATCCGGTTGGTCGAGTCCTCCTCCTCATTCTTTCCCTGGCAGGAGAGTGATGGGCGACGTCGGTGGGTTCTGATTCTGCTCTCGATCTTAGTGATCGGATATTCCTTTGCAGTCCTCGGTACGGTGGCGACGACCGGCGACATTGGTCTCCGCTGCGTCTTCAAGATCGATGTTGAGATTGCGATACCCGACGAGTATCAATGGAGATCCGTGGAGCGTCCCGAAATCGATCTTAGGCCTAAGCCTGGGGATGTCCTCCTCAGTATTGCGGGTCTACCGGTGGCCAGTTACGCCGGTTTCGTACATTCCCAGCGCACCCTGGGAACTCTGATTGGTCGAGAGGTCGAGGTAAGCTGGCGGAACGCGGCAGGTGAAATCGAGTGGGCCAATGCCCTGGTTCGCCAGCGCCCATTCTCGACGTATGTGTGGTCGCTGTTTTGGTTCTTGCAAGAGATGTTGATTTTTGGCGTGGGTGCCAGGGTTTACTGGAAGCGGCCCCGTGATGATTCCGCTCGGCTCTTCTTCTGGCTTTGTCTGGTTACTGTCGGTGCCTATATGGGCGGCTACCATTGGACCGAGATCGTCGTTGCCCCGGTTTTGATTTATCCGTTCGCGCTCTTTGCCGTTTTCCTCCCGGTCGTGAGTTTGCACTTCTACTTGGTGTTTCCTCGCCTCAACCCGATTTTTGCAGCCCATCGCCGGGCAGTGATGTGGTTCCTCTACGGCCTTCCTACGGTTGCTGCAACGTTGATCTGGGCTTGTATGCTCTGGTCAAGATACGATCGCGACTTCGCAGCGGACCAGGGTCGCCTTGCTCTCAGTTGGCTCAGTATTGTTGCACTGACTTATGTTGGCTTGGCCACTGCGATTTATACGCTCTGCATTCCTTGCCTCATCTGGAGTTTTCGCTCGGCACGTACTCGAGCGGAACGAAATCAGGCCAAGTACATCCTCACCGCGTCGGCGCTGGCAATGCCACTGATTGGCTATTTGCTGTTCCGGGCATTCTTCAACCCCGCCAGCCTGGGAATGGACGATGCGGCCTGGCCGATGTATGTCGTTTCGATGCTCTACACAATTGCCTATGCATTAAGCATCACCCGATACAAGCTAATGCAAGTGAATGAGCTGATCAATCGAAGCGCGATGTACTTCGCGGTCAGTGTAGCGGCGGGATTACTCTACTCGGTCGCGCTGGTGGTCGGGGCCTTTGTCGTTGGTTTGAATCTACGTGCCGACCAGTATTCACGTGAAGCATTAGTGGTTGGTTTGACTGCGATTGTGATTCTCATCCTTTCCGGGTTCGCACGTGAACGATTCCAGAAAGCCATCGATCGTCGTTTCTATCGTGAGAAGTATAAGCTTGATCAAGCGATGCGAAAGATGAGCCTGGCTGTCGAGAGCTTGGTGGATCGTTCGACTCTCGGTCGCCGACTCTTGGAGGCAGCTTCCGAGGTCCTTCGGCTGGAGTGGGGTGCGATTTACTTCCGCCAGGTTCCAGGTGGTCCATTGCACCTGGTCGCTAGCCAAGGGCCGCTCCCCGATCAAACGATGCTCGACCCTAGCAATCCACTGGTCGCTCGACTTGCCCAATCACCCACGATTCGGCTTCCTCAGGCCATGGCGTTGACCGTCGAGCCTGAGCCTGCGTGTGACGCCTTGATTGCGCTCGGGGGTGAAGCCGCGAATGCGCTTGAGGCGGATGGTGAGCTCGCCGGGGTTTTGATTCTTGGTCCCAAGCGAAGTGGTTTGCCGTACGAGGACGAGGAGATGGCGTTCCTGGGGGCTCTCGGCTCTGTTGCCACGCTCGCGCTCCACTCTGCGGGGATCCAGCAGACTCTGGAATCGCTCAATATCGAGTTGCGTGATAAGGTCGAAAAGATTGCCGAACAACAGCGGCGGATCTTGATTCTTCAGGATCAGTTGACGGGCCAAACGGACGGATTGACCCGTTCGGATGCCCCGATTGTTGATCCAAGCGTGTTTGATCGAATCAAAGGTTCAAGTCTTCCGATTAAACGATTGATTGAGATGTCTCGCAAGGTTGCTCCTAGCCCCTCGGCGGTTCTGATCCGTGGGGAGAGCGGTACGGGCAAGGAACTTCTTGCCGAAGCGATTCACGCGGGAAGTCCGCGTGTGGGTAAGCCGTTTGTGAAGGTCCACTGTGCCGCCTTGTCACAGAGTTTGCTCGAGAGCGAACTTTTTGGTCACGTGAGAGGATCGTTCACCGACGCTGTTCGCGACCGAGTCGGCCGATTCGAACAGGCGAACGGGGGCACGCTCTTTCTCGATGAAATCGGCGATATCAACCTGGAAGTGCAAACAAAGCTGCTTCGTGTTTTGCAAGAGATGTCTTTTGAAAGGGTCGGAAGCTCTCAACCCGTGAAGGTTGACGTGCGGATCGTCGCCGCGACCCATCAGAATCTTGAAGCCTTGATCGAGGGTGGACGATTCCGTGAAGACCTCTACTACCGCTTGAATGTCATCAGCATTACGACCCCATCACTCCGGGATCGCAAGGAAGACATTTTCGAGTTGGCCGTCTACTTCCTTCGTCTCCACGCGGCCCGGGTTGGGAAGCCGGTGACCCACCTCGAAGATGATGCGGTTCAAGCATTGATGGCACATGACTGGCCTGGTAACGTCCGTGAACTTGAAAATGTGATCGAGCGAGCGGTTGTCCTTGCCGACGGCCCTGCTGTGACCAAGGCCGACTTGCCCTCAGAGGTTCGAACCACATCGGGCCGTCGGAGGATGAAACAGGTTATCGGCGTGGGCGGTGGTTCGAATTCAACTCGCTCTTCATCAGTGAATATCGGCACGCCGACTTTCGAGGACTGGGACTCGGAGTCGATCGCTTATGAACGCCAGCGCCTGATCGATGCCCTTCAGCAATGTCGGGCCAATAAGAGTGAGGCTGCGAGACTTCTTGGTATGCCCCGGAGTACATTCTTCAGCAAGCTGAAGAAACATAATCTTGCTTAAGTGAGCAAACATTTACCACTTGTCGATCGGACCCGAGGGGACCGGAACCCTTGGTTCGAGATGTCCGGGAAGGGCGGAGGTTGGGCCATTCGCACGGATCTGAGCCACGGCATCCTCGAAGACCTGAACGCTCGCCAAGTTGATGAGCTTGTGGTAATTCTCCTTTCCAGGGCGAATCGCATGGTTATACCACTTGACCAGCTTGCGAAACTGGAGACAGGCGAGGCGGTCGCCCCTTCGATCCACAAGAGCGTGAAAGTGTTGGTCCATCACATCGACACGTTCTTCAAACGAAGGTTCAGGGCCGGGATCTCCGTGTTCGGCCCAGTGGGCGAGCTGCCGGAACAGGAAGGGGTTCGAGAGTGCACCTCGACCGATCGAAATCGCGGCACATCCTGTGTCGGCAAGCATGCGTTCCGCATCATGAATTGTTCGGACATCGCCGTTGCCGATAATCGGTATCGAATTCACAGCCTCGACCGTGGCGCGGATCCCATCGTGTTGGACCTCACCTTTGAAGCCCTGCGCTCGGGTCCGGCCGTGAAGGATGATCGCCGCCACGCCGACATTCTCGAACGATCGCGACAGTGCGGGAGAACTCAAAGTCTGGTCGTCCCAGCCAAGCCGCATCTTGACAGTGACCGGCACACCCGCCGCTTCAACCACCGCTGCGACCAGCGAGGTCGCAGCGTCTGCCTGACACATCAGGGCCGAGCCTCCGCCGGTCTTGACGACCTTGTTGACGGGGCAACCCATGTTGATGTCAATGATTGTCGCGCCGAGGTCAACTGCTTTTTTGGCGGCTTCGGTCATTTCGCGGATCACCGACCCGTAGATCTGGATCGCCATCGGCTGATCTTCTGGGCAGGTCTCCGCAAGTTCGAACGACCGGGCTCGGTTTTCGATCAAGGAACGGGCGTTGACCAGGTCGGTCGTGCAGAGGCCCAACCCACCCAGGCCGCGTATTGTGAGTCGGTAGCCCAAGCCGGTGTATCCGGCAAGTGGCGCCAGGAAGAATCGGGAGGGGACGAGAACATCGCCGATCACGAGCGGTTCAAGGAGCCGAGCGGGTGGTGTCGGGTAGATTCTGGGGACGGTGTCAATCAAGGCGTCGAGTCTCTTTAAGTGATGAACCTTCGGAATAGGTCATTATCGTAACCCAGTACAGGACGTTTCGACGAGGGGAATTGATGCGACCGCGAGGCGATATCGAAGCTGAAGCCCACGTGCTAACCACCGAGGTTGGGCAAATCCTACTCGCCCATGTGGGCCAGATCGCTCGGATTTCTGCCTCGGACCTGACACGGTGGAGGAAAGATTACACTGCTGAGGTCGTTTCGGCGGCGGTTCGGCTCGTTGACTGTCGCCGTCGTGCGGCAACGAAATTCTCACGTGCCAACGCCATGTGGCTCGAGCCCGTGGGACTGGAACAGGCGACCTCGGAGATCGTCGCGACGCATAAGGCGCGTCGATTTGAAGCTGGGTCGCTGGTTGTCGACCTCTGTTCAGGAATTGGTGGGGACGCGATTGCGCTCGCTGAAAAATCACCTGTCATCGCCGTGGATTCCAACGAAGCGATGGGGCGAAGGCTTATGTGGAACGCAGATGTCTATGGCCGTGCCGACCGCGTCCAGACGATATCCTCGCTTGCTGAAGACTTTGTAATGCCGGCGCAATCATTCGTGCATATCGACCCAGATCGCCGGGCAACGACGGATCGCCGGGCTCGGGAAGTGGCCGACTATGTTCCGGGTCTAGAATTTCTGCACAAAATGATGAAGGCTGTCCGGGGTGGGGCGATCAAGCTTGGCCCTGGGAGCGATTTTTCAGCTCACTTCTCGGGTCAAGAGGTCGAACTCGTCAGCCTGTTTGGAGAGTGCCGGGAGGCGACGATTTGGTTCGGTGAGTTATCCACCTGCCTCCGTCGCGCAACGATTTTACCGGCTGGACTGACATGGACAAACGAGGATTGTGCCGGTCGCTCGACCTCTGGGCCGTTATCGGCCTGGCTCTACGACCCCGATCCGTCCTTAACTCGGTCTGGGCTACTCGATCGCTTTGCGGCGGCTCACTCGCTCGTCCGACCTTTTGTTGGAATTGACCTGCTCAGCTCGGATCAACGGGTTAATACACCTTGGTTGCAAGCGTTCCAGGTCGAAGAAGTATTACCGTTCGATATGAAGATCCTTCGGCAGCGAGTAACTAAAGGTGGACTCGGCCCGTTGGAGATCAAGCCAAGGGGGATACCGGTCAGTCCTGAGAAGCTTCGTCGCCAGCTCAAACCTCAAGGTGACCGGCCCGCGACCCTCTTCGTGATCCGTGCGAGTGGTGGTACGACCCAGGTGGTACTGGCGAGTCGAGAACCGAGCGAACGGGTTTAGCCCCGGGGAGGAATCGGGCCGCTCCCTACATTCTGGCTGATGATCACATCGGCACTCGGCGATAGATCGATCAGAAAGCGGGGATAGTCGCCCGAGCCAAAGATGTTGCCGTGGATCAGACCTTGTCTTGTCCCTTGTAGCAAATGAATACCTGTGCGAATTTTTGGATGCAATTCGGGCATGATCTGGCAAGAAGAAATGGTGACATGTTCGACATTGCCGGATCCGATACGTATGTAGGCTTGATCGGTCTGACCGCCTCCAGTGATCTCACATGACGAAGCGATCAGGGCATCGGTCTCGTCGCAGGCGATTGCTGGGGCACCGTTACTCCGGAGGTGGGAGCTGGTGATCCGAACGCTAGCGAACCGGCTCTTGAGCCAGAGGCTTTCGTAATGGTTCAAGAAGTCGCCGCCGAGGATATTCAAACGCGTGTGACCCGCGACGATGATTCCTCGCTGGCAGTTGTCGGTCGAGCAGTCAACCAAAGTACCGTAGTTGCGTTGGACTGCTCCAGGCGCATCGTCGAAGGCGAACCCCGCGTTGAACCCATACGCGAAGAGTCGGTTGGCATGGAGACCATCATTGTGACCGAACCGAAATCCAGCCCCCTGACTGGGTCCGATGTTACACCAGGCTTCGACATTGCGAAGTGTGGGTAAGTCGCTACAACCTGTGAAGTAGATTCCGTCATTGCCAGGTGAAATAATAAAGACGTTCTCAATATTCGTACGTCCATTCTCAGTCGCTTCAGCGAGGACAATCGCATCGTAAGCGTATTGAATCTTCACGTTCGAGACGCTGCACTGACCGGTAATCTGGATCGCGGCGGGGCGGCGTTCGAACCGGCGTTCGGGTTGTGGTTCAACCCCACCCTTCCCATCCAGTCGGACCGAGTCGAGGAGGTGGAGGCCGTGGATCGCTGAACCTTTGGCTAGAGTGATTGCGGGTCCATCGTGATGGAGGACAACCAGAGTGGGGAGGTTGTCGGTATCGGTGTTCCAACCGCCGACCAGGCTACCGATCAACGTTTGATTCTCAAGAAGAAGTGGCTTATTGATCAAATAGCGACCTAACGGAACGCGGATCGTTGCCCCCTGGATTCGCGAGGCATTGATCGCAGCAAGAAACGCGTTGGTGTCGCGATCAATGTTCTCAACAAGACCATTGCCCACCGCTGCGAAGTCCTTGACATTGATCTCAAGTTGAGATCGCTCTGGGGCCTGAGCGAGGACGGTCGACGCCAGGCCCAAGCCGAGCGCACTTGTCGTCCCCGTGAGCAACGCGCGGCGAGGGATCGCTGGCATTGGGACTCGAACCTGTATTAAATGTAGACGCGACGATTGTAGATGTACCACTCTAACAGAACGACGATCAGAGCAAAGGTTGCGAGCAACCACCACCAATCGTTTCTGGCCGATACCGTTTTCTGGGTACCTTGCACCGGATTATAACCAATCTTGATTTTGTAGCTTTCTTCAAGCGCTTCGGGAGCTCCATCGGGGGCAAGGCCTCGGACGGAGAGGTCACTCTCGCGAATGTCGAAGAGATTCACAGCGAATGGAAGTCGCCCTTGATTCGGCCAACTTGCATTGTAGAGGCCAGTGACATCCGCATTTTGGTAGATGAACGATCCTTGAGGCGAACGTTTCACAGTGAGATTCTTGCCAGAAGGATCAGCGACCTCAATCGAGTCGCCCAGCGATTCCACTCGCAAAGTCACCGGCAATCCGGGCGCGTGTGTTTCCTCACCGAGACTTTCGCGGGCGTTCCCCATGACTTCAAGCGCGTTGGCAAGGAAGAGTGGGAAACTCACCTTGAGGGGCCAATCGGTATTGAACTCACGGTTGACCATCAACGGGAAACCAATCACGGCGTCCACAAAGCCACTCCGAGGTGTGACAAATGCGATCGGGCCGCCGTTGGTTTCGATCAGAGTCGTCGAGCCGGGAGGGGGATCCACCGTTTGAGCCTTGAGGATCCGAATCGTCGAGAGGTCACGAACATACTGCATCAAGGGATGAGCCACATTCCAATCGAGAATCGCTGGCTGATCCAAGTCTTTTGGCTTTTCGAACGCGGGACCAGGGGGAAAGGCACCGAAGTACAGGGCGTTGGCTTCAGGGGGTTGGTCGGGCCGGGTACCATCGTAGATCACCAGGTCATAGTTGCCTGCCGCTACTGCGCGGGTAGACCCCTCGGCTTTGGCGGCATCCGGAGTAATCATTGTCACTTCGGCGCGCTGTTCGGCGAGTGGAGTCTTCCAAGTGTCATTCAGATATCGATTCCCTTCAGATATCACGAGCACGCGGGCCTTGCGTGGTGACCCAACGAGGGTGAAGGCTCGATTATCAAGTGCCAAGGCATCCTTGACGTCGATCCGAACTTCGAGCTCGGCCAGGCCGGTATCCGGGAGGTCAAATTTGAAGGATTGATCGCTCTGAGCTGGGATCGCCAAGGCGATCGCGTCGATAAGCGTCGGCTCGGCTTTGGGGTTGGCGGGGTCGTGGCGAAGCAGCCGGGCTTCAGTGGCCACAGCAACAGCTCGGTAATTGTGGGCGCGACCGAAGACCTCAAACAGGTCGGTCTTTTCATCGTTTCGCCTTGCCTGGAGCGCGAGAATCGCGACGTTGTCCGACGCATTTCGTTTGGATCTGGTATCGGCGTCGGGCGATGTCGCGACATAGGCCGGGGGCTTGGGACCGATGACGAAGACCTCGGGCTTGAGGTTGCCCAGGCTGAATCCATCGACATCGGCGAACCCGCCATCTGTGTAAATCTTCAACTCGGGGGTCACAATCGAAGTTGCTGCCACACCTTCCACCATCTTCGATGGATTGGCCAAGCCGGCTGCGACTTGGAGTGCTTCGCGAAGCGACGTTGGGGCTTCTGTCGGCGTCACCGAGTCGATCCGGCGGGTGAGTTCGCTGCGATTTCCCGTATAGTTTGAAACGACCCTGGCTTTGTCCGAAAAGCTAATGATCATCGCTAGATCATTGCCAGTCATGGTCTCGACGACCTTGCGAGCCTCTTCCTTGGCCTTCTCAAGCCGAGACGGAGTGATGTCTGTTGCTGACATACTTGCCGAGTTGTCGATCGCAAGGACATAACGCTGGCCTTGGCCGGTCGTTCCCTTGAGTCTGGGTCCGAGTAGAGCGAGCATCACGAAGGCGATCGTCAGAAGTTGCAGGAAGAGAAGGAGATTGCGCCTGAGCCGTTGGAACAAGCTATTGACATGCAAGTCTTCGAGACTCCGCCGCCACAGCAGGGTCGACGGAACCTGGACCGGATGGCGGCGAAGTTTGAGAAAATAAAGCGCGATGATCCCGACAGGCACGCCGGCCAGGATTGCCCAAGCGAGGCCGCCCAGGGGAGTCGCAAACTGGATTGGGCCGAGGTTGTTCATCGCGGTCGTTCCTTCTTATTTGACGAGGCCGCGTTCACGCAGATAATTGAGGACAAGTTTGTCGAACGGATTGTCATTTGTGGTAAAGATATAAGTGATCCCGCGCTGGGTACACCATTCTTTGAGCCCACCCACAAAGGCGTTGAGGGTTGCCTTATAGCGTTGGAGCAGGGGTGCGCTCACGGTGATTTCGGCCATGTCGTCATCCTCAGCGTCGACCAGCCGCAGGTCACCGGCAAGTTCCGGATCCACTTCCTCTCGTGAGAGCACATGAATCACATAGATATCCATGTTGCGAGCCACGAGGTACCGCAAGGCATCCTCATAACCGTTCTTATCGAGAAAGTCGGAGATCACGACGACGATCCCTTTTCCGGTATGTTTGATGGCGAAGGACTTGGCCGCCGCCTTCAAGTCGCTGCCCCCACTTGCTTTCAGTGTATCGAGATAATGAACAACTCGATACATCTGAGAGCGACCCCGAATGCTAGGCATCCCTCCGTCGAGCTTAGTGCTGAAGGTGTCGAGCAAGACGCGGTCGTTGTTGACTAGCCCAATAAAGGAGAGCGCCGCAGCGACTTGCTTTCCATAATGCAGCTTGGTGGGATCGCCGAAATCCATCGATAGACTGGTATCTAAAAGTGTGTAGACGTGAAGATCTTCTTCTTCGAGGAATAGTTTCAGAAAGAGTTTGTCAAGCCGTCCGTAGACGTTCCAGTCGATGTGACGTAGGTCGTCACCGGACGTGTAGTTGCGATGATCGGCGAATTCGACGGAGGAGCCGCGTCTCTTGCTGCGGCGTTCGCCCTTCATCCGGCCCACAAAGATTTTCTTGCTGACGAGTTCAAGCTGTTCGAGCTTGTGCAAGAAAATTGGGTCGAGCAGGGGGAGGTTGGCGACTTCGGGCATAGTGGACCTCAGCCGAACAGGTCGGAGACGAAGAAGAGTCCGTACATCAGCGCGGCGGCTCCTCCGAGCCCAGCCACCCAGGGAAGAAGGGCGGCAACGAAGATTGTCCAACGCTCACGGAGGCTCCGGACGGGGCTGCGCTGGAGGAAGCCGAGAGCGGTGAACCAGCTTTCTAGCACCACCAGGGTTCCACCGAGCATTGTCAGGACGGCCATTGATGGTTCGACCTGCCAAGCCCACGCGGAGATTGCACCAGTCAGGAGACAGAAGAGCGCCAAGCAGACGAGATCCCCAGCATGCCACGCGGGGCCAGGGGCCTCGGGCGGGTTGTACGGCACAGCGGCCGGTGGGGGATTATAGATGTCGTGCGTGGTGCTCATCGGATTGGCCCTAAAGCTCTTGCATGCAGAGTGCTAGACTTCGATCAGCCAGCCTTGGCGACGATCCGTTCCACCGCCTTCTCGGGGACAGCGGTGATCACCTTCAACAGGACGTCGTCGGTGACGATTCCCTCCGCTTGGGCTTCGAAGTTGAGGAGAACCCGATGCCGCATCGCCGGGAGGTAGACGCGTCTCAGGTCCTCAAAGCTCACATTGAAACGACCGTCGAGCAGCGCCCGAACTTTAGCGGCGAGCACGATCGTCTGAACACCACGCGGGCTTGAACCCCAGCGAATGTATTGATTCGTGATATCGGTTGCAAATGGCCCGCTTGGATGGGTTGCCAAGGCGAGCCTGATCCCGTAATCCTGGACGTGTGGTGCGATCAGGACTTCACGGACAAGGTCCTGCATTCGGGTCAAGGTCGGACCGTCGATCACCCGATCGGCCTTGGGACGCTCGCCTCGGGTTGTGCGGTCGAGGATTGTCGTCAATTCTTCACGTGTGGAATAACCAACAACGAGCTTGAACATGAACCGATCGAGTTGGGCTTCAGGGAGTGGATAGGTCCCTTCCTGCTCGATCGGATTCTGCGTCGCCATGACGAAGAACGGCTCCTTGAGGATGTGGATCACACCACCGACCGTGACCGAGTGCTCCTGCATCGCTTCGAGCAGGGCGGATTGGGTTTTGGGCGTGGCTCGGTTGATCTCGTCTGCCAGGACGATCTGCGAGAAGATGGGCCCGCGCTGGAACTGGAACATGCGTTTGCCGTCGGGGGCTTCCATAACGATGTTCGTGCCGAGAATGTCGGCTGGCATCAGGTCTGGCGTGAACTGGATTCGGTTGAAGTCAAGCGTGAGTGCATCAGCAAGTGTACGAACCAGCAATGTCTTCCCCAGGCCAGGAACCCCTTCCAGGAGGGCATGGCCGCCGACAAAGAGACA
>JANXSX010000064.1 GCA_025356475.1 Isosphaeraceae bacterium
TTCTTCTCGATCCCGAAAAGCTGATGGGGACCGACGTCGAGGGTAATCGTAGGGAGGTCAAATCTTCGGGAGAAGACGAGGACTTCGTACTCGAGATCCTTCAACATTCGCAAAGTCACATACAAGAAATTGCCCGATCCGCACGCCGGGTCAAGCACTCGCACAGTCCGCAGCCTGGTGAGGAATGCGTCGATCTGGCCTTTGGCCTCATCGCGTGCCGTCTTCGTAGAAGCCGGGAAGAGGGTCTCCCCCTTGTCTGAGTCCAGTGGGTCGGGTAAGAGGCTCTCGACCCTCGCTCGGCAGGCGTCCCAATCTCTGCGCAGCGGGACCATGACGACCGGCTCAACCAGCGTCTTGATATCGGTAAACCCGGTGTAATGTGCGCCGAGTTCCGACCGCTGGGCCGGGTCCATCACTCGCTCGAACAGGGTGCCGAAGATCGAGGGGTCCATTTCAGACCAATCGAGCGCGGCGGCTTTGTGGATATGCTCAAGCTCGAACGCGTCCAGAATCAGGTGATCGCTCTCGTCGAACAGGTTGCCATTGAACCACGGGATCGTCTCACCGTAAACATCTCCGCCGTGGCCCATCGCCTTGAAGAGTTCGCCGATATCGTGACTGATCTTGGTGGCGTCGCGTGTCGCGTATTTCTCAACGATCCGCGTAAACACCTTGTTCGGAAGTAACCCAGCATCTTCAGCAAAAAGGCAGAATACCAGCCGATCGAGGAAGTGAGCCACGCGCGTCGGATCTTGATGCTTCTGACGCACCGTGGGAGCGATTTCCGCCAGTTCCTTGGCAGCCTCTTCCGTGATCTTCTCGATCGTCTTCTCAGGCCGCAGCGCCTCGAAATTGTGGAAGACGTTGCGCAACAGATTCAGGTTCTTCGATGCGGTAAACGTCGAGAGATCAAACTTGTAAGACTTCGTCGGGAAACCGGTGAAGTGGGTGCGGATCTCGATCTTGTCCATGTCGGAGACGACGAACAGAGGTGGGTTTCCGAGGTCACCGCTATATTGCAACAGTTGGGTGAACGCAGCTTCTAAGTCACCGCCCCGCTTCTTGTATTCCCAGGCGAAAAACCCTTCCTTGAATGCGTCGGCGTATCCCCGACCTCCGCTCGACTTCGTCACCTTCCGTTCCATCGTGAAAGTGAATCCGCGCGCGTCCACCTCTCCCGGCTTCGGGTGTTCAACAACCTCACAGAGATCCAAGAAGTGTTCCTGGGCGGCCGATCGCTCAGTACGTCGTGATTTCTTCCACTTCTCGACAAACGCAGCAGCGTCCATGAAAACCAATCCATTGAGAGCCCAAGACGCAACAACTTACCGACTCTATCACAGTAACCCCAAGCCGCAAACGACCACGTGCCGTTTGGCCCGACTATCATTCAATCAAACCAAGCGAAGGGGTCGTCCTTATGGTCAACCAATTTTGGACATTTGGGTAGAATCTTTACCTCTTCGGTGACCTCATTCTCAACTCTAGAGGAGCGCAATGAGGTGAAGGACGCAACGGGGACATCCTGGCGGCCCAAGCTAGGCTTGGTAGTCTGAGAATTTGAAGCGATCGGCGACACTCCAAGGCATTGTGGTATGCAAATTAAAATGGGGAGCATCTCAAAAAGCCTGGAGTTGGGCGACCTGGTGACCGAAGATTGACAGATGAGGCATCACCCTTTGGTTTGTTCATCCATACAGGCCCGTGACCTATGCGTCCAGGGGGTAAACTGAACGGACTTGCTGGTGACTAAACGAAGCCATTGGCAAGATGTAGGGGTTATCACGTGGACGATATTTTCAGGTGTGTAGTTCTCGGAACAAACCCAATGGTAGGATGTGCCGATTATGATGCTTCCGAGTCGGTGATTGCTGAATTACGAAACGAACCCAATGGTATTCTGTAGCGATTATGAGACCAAGACATCATCGCCCGTCTGAATTACGAAACAAACCCAATGGTATGATGTGCTAGTTATGATGGCTCCGAGTTGGTGAATACTGAATTACGAAACGAACCCAATGGTATTTTGTAGCGATTGTGAGACCAAGACATCATCGCCCGTCTGAATTACGAAACGAACCCAATGGTATGATGTGCCGATTATGACGGCAGATCCAGGATAGTTTGGCCTCCCTGTAACACCTGCCGTTGAGCCGACCTTCCAGCAAAGCTCTCCTCAATCGCTGACTCGGACGTTGACTGTCCTCTCCCGGCAAGAGGGGAGAGGAATGGGCAGAATGGGTAAGCTCTAGATTTCGCGACCATGTGGGATTTCCAGATCCGGTTGCCAAGGGGCACGGGATTCCTTATAATGTCCGATTCTGTGTGGCCCAACCCGTAGCGTGGCGGGATGGGCTATTTTTTCGGATTTGTCTCCTTGCCGAAGGCGAACCCTCGCTCGCGTCGTCCACGCCACGAGCTTGGTTATTCCGGCGCCTCCACGGTTGGCTCTCTCGCAGACGGCGCGGGTGGCCCCATGATGGAAACACTTACCTCTTATGGTCGATCGCAACCTGCTCCGTGAGTTCGACGTCAGCGACGATGATATGGGTGCCGTCATGATCGGTGCCGATGGCACGGTCAGTGACCTCGAGCACCTGTTCGCCGAAGGCCAAAGTTTCGAGATCGGCGGGATCGTCTCGGGCAAGGTCATTGAGGTCGTGGGCGACCAGGTCGTCGTCGATGTGGGATATAAGTCGGAAGGGCTCGTGCCCTTGAACGAGTGGGAAGATGAGCCGCCGCCCCAGCCGGGCGATAGCGTCGAAGTCCTCCTCGAAGGGATGGAAGACGAGACCGGTGAGATCGTTCTCTCCCGCAAAAAAGCACATCGGATGCGGCAGTGGGAGATGGTTATCTCCAAGTATCACGAAGGTGATACGGTCCGGGGCAAGGTTACGCGCAAGATCAAAGGTGGGCTGCTGGTCGATATCGGCGTGAACGTCTTCCTGCCCGCAAGCCAGGTCGATATCCGTCGGCCGCATGATATCGCCGACTACATTGATCAAGATATCTCGTGCATGATCCTCAAGATCGACGAGGGCCGACGCAATATCGTCGTCTCACGCCGGAAGCTGATCGAGATCACCCGCGAAACACTCAAGAAGAACCTGCTCTCGGAGATCAACGAGGGCCAGGTCCGCATGGGTACGGTCAAGAACATCGCCGACTTCGGCGCGTTCGTCGACCTGGGCGGCATCGACGGCCTTCTGCATATCACCGACATGTCTTGGGGACGCATCAACCACCCCAGCGACATGGTCAAGATCGATGAGCAGATCGAAGTCATGGTTCTGCATGTGGACAAGGATCGCGAGAAAATCGCCCTTGGCCTCAAGCAGAAGAGCTCCAGCCCTTGGGAAAACGTCGCCGACAAGTACCCTGTCCAGACTCGGGTCCTTGGCGAAGTCGTCAATGTCATGAGCTATGGCGCGTTCGTCAAGCTTGAAGAGGGGATCGAAGGGCTCGTCCACATCAGTGAGATGTCGTGGACCAAGCGCATCAATCACCCCAGCGAGCTCGTCCAGATCGGCGACAAGATCGACGTCGTGGTCCTGGGTATCAACAAGGAGAAGCAGGAAATCTCCTTGGGGATGAAGCAGACCCAGACCAACCCGTGGGACCAGGTCGCCAGCAAGTACCCCCCCGACACGATGATCGAGGGTACTGTCCGCAACCTGACCAACTACGGAGCGTTCATCGAGATCGAGGAAGGCATTGATGGCCTTCTGCACATCTCCGACATGAGCTGGACCCGCAAGATCGGTCACCCCAACGAGGTCCTCGAAAAGGGCCAGAAGATCCGCTGCCAGGTCCTCAACGTCGATCAGGAACGCAAGCGAATTGCCCTTGGCCTCAAGCAGCTCAAAGACGATCCCTGGGAGACCGACATCCCAGGCCGTTACGAGCCTGGCGATACGGTTAAAGGCAAGGTCACCAAGCTCACCAATTTCGGCGTCTTCGTCGAGCTGGAACCGGGTCTTGAAGGCTTGCTGCACATCTCGGAGCTGGCCGATCATAAGGTCGATAGCCCCGAAGAAGTGGTCAACGTCGGTGACGACATTGAGGTCAAGGTCCTGCGTGTTGACCGAGCCGAACGTAAGATCGGCCTCTCACGCAAGAAGACTGGCCCGGATGGCGAAGAGATCGAGAGTGAGGTATCTGTTGAGGGTGCCGATCCTTCGGCCGTCTCGACATCGAAGCCCGCCACAGCGGCGACCGCCGCCGATGCCAAACCCAAGGCTGAAGGCCTGAAGGGTGGTCTCGGTGGAGGCGGAATGCTCTTCTCGCTCGGGGGCCCAGAAGCCGTCGAAGGCGAAGAAGGGGTCGCTGAAGAAGCTCCTGCTCCTGCTGAAGAAGCTGCCGCTCCTGCTGAGGAAGCTGCCGCTCCTGCTGAGGAAGCTGCTGCTCCTGCTGAAGAAGCTGCCGCTCCTGCTGAGGAAGCTGCCGCTCCCGCTGAAGAAGCTCCTGCTCCTGCTGAGGAAGCTCCCGCTCCTGAGCACGAACACGAAGGGTCTGAAGAGGTCAAAGCCGTGGCTGAAGAGCACGCCGGCGAGTAAGCTCCCGCTCAGATCGTCGATCCCAAAAAGACCAGGCCGCCGACCCCGATCACTCGGAGTTGGCGGCCTGGGTCGTTGTACGGTGTGGGTGCGAAACTCATTCTCAAAGGCCAAGGCCGAACATATCAGGTGAAGGTCACCCGAGATTGGTTGCAGAATCTCGAGTGCCTATTTCGGTGCCGCGCGCGACTCGGGCCCGCCGTTCTTCTCCTCAGGCATTAAGGCAACTGGACCGTAAGCGATGTGTGGAAGACATCGTTAGGATCGACTTTCTTCTTCAACTGCTGGAGTCGAACGTATTTACCAATGTCGTCATAATAGAACTTTTGGACCGAGGTCTCTCTCATGTCGGTCTCTCCGAAGGAGCCCCAGAAGAGCCGCTGCTCTTGCCCCGGGCTGAATTCCGTATTGACGATCCCTTGCATTTCCTCCTGGAGTTGCTCAGCCACTTCCATGAAGCCGTCGGCGTAGAAGACGTCGAAAACGAAGCAGAAGACGAAGTCTCGTCGTGGCATCGAAGTCTGTTCCCTGCGATGCGATTTTTGGAAGGCACCGCCTCCGATCATCATCTGAAAGACGAGGTAGACACCGTCCGTGTTGACGACCTTATCCACCATGTCGACAAATTTCTTGAGAAAGGCGTCAGTCATCGCGATCGTGGTGCAGTTGACCCGTTTCTTGTAAGGGTACTTGAACTCACGCCCGTCCACGGTCGTACTCGGAAAGCGACGCACGAAGAAATCGGACCAGAACGAAAGCGGCTTGGTGCCCTTTGTCGTTGTTAGCAACCCGAATGAATCCTCATCAGAAGCCTGGATGATCGATTTGAACACCTCTTCTCCCTTGACGGTTTCGCCCAGCCCACCCAGATTCGAGTGGACCATCTCGACGAGCAGGAGCGGGAACGGGTTCAGGCCAGCGTTCGACTCGACGGTCACCGTGAAATCGATGCCTGCGGGCTTCGTACCGGCTTTGACTTCTTGGGTCCAGATCTGGACCTGCTTCATCAGGTTCGTGTATCGTTCCTTCCCGTAGATCCGGGTCGCAGCGTAGCCGTAGGAATGGGGGTGCTGTTGGTCGAGGACGCACTCGATCTGAAATTGAATGACGATACCAAAGGAGCCTGCGTTTCCGCCTAGCACACCCCAGAACAGTTCATCGTTCTCCGTCGTGGGTGTACCTTCGGGGCGATTGACGGTGCGGACGGTGCCGTCCGCCAGCACGATCGTGAAGGACACAATGTAGTCAATCGCCAGTCCGAATCCACGGAGGAGATGCCCGAAACCGCCGGTCTGTCCGTGACCTCCGATGTTTACCAACGGACACTCACCGTGCGGAATGGTAATTCCTAGCGACTTGAAATCGGCCGCGAAATCAGTTAGCCGAACAGCCGGTCCCAGCTCGACGATGTTCTCGGTGACCTTCTGGAATCGATTGAACGCGTCCATCGCGAGAACGATGGTCGAGTTACCGCCTGAGGACTTGCCGCAGTATTGGTGACCACCGCTACGTGCAGCGATATGTTTATTCTTCGCTCTCGCGAACTTGAGTGCCGCCTTGATATCGTCCACGTCCTTAGGATAGGCCACCATGAACGGGGTCATGTCTTCCACCGGGAAGGACGAGGTCGCGTACTGGTTTGCGTACGTCCTGAACAACCAGTCCGATGGTCTGTAGACTTCCCCCTTAAAGCCGGGAATAGGTGGTTCAGACACCGGGAAAAGACCAAACGCGGTCGCAGAGATCTCAGTAACCACCGTCGCAGAGACTTCAGTAACCACCGTTGCGGAGGCTTCAGCAAGCACGGTCGCAGAGGCTTCAACAACCACCGTCGCGGAGGTTACAACGGAGACCTCCGGGGTGGCCTCAAGAGTTAGCGAGTGAGGTGTCGGCGTCGAAGGGACCGAAGTCAGAGAGGCAAGACGAGTGGGAAACGAGGAGCTCGCGTCCTTGCGCATGTAAGCGAGGCCGCTGAGTTCGAGCCGATCGTCGCGGTTCAGTTGAAGACGAAGGAACAGGCTCAGGTCGATGTCGATCGCGCCCGTACGGTCATCCTTGGCACCAAGCCCACGATCGACGTATCCGGTCACGAGGTCCAAGATCTCGTTCACATTATCATTCTGCTCGACGATCCGGGGGATTCGGTGAGTGTCGATCTGAGGATCGAGAGGTATGCCGAACCCCGTGTTAGCGATGGTTTTTATGACATCCGAACCGTGGAACGGCTTAACCTTGGTGATCTGGTCGAAGCTCGAAGGCAGGCTGGCGAGGGCGGCCTTGACGAGTTGCCCTAGAGTCAACTCGTCTTCCTTGACGGAGCCGAGGGCTGTGACCTGGACGAGCGCAATCCCGTGTCTGCCGGTGAAGGCGTCGAGCACGAGATCGGACTTCTCCGGGATCTTCGCATTCAAGAAGAGGACCTTGGCGATGGCCGAAAACTGTGCTTTTCCTGGATAGGGGAAGGTTGTCCGAACCATCCACAGGTTCTTGGCCGATGCGGGTTTAAAGTCGAACTCAGTGATCACGGCCTTCAAGTCGCGTGATTCCGACAAGGCCGATGCACCTGTGAGGGTCATCGCCTGGCCGTCTGGGGTCACAACGTTGAGCGAGGTAATGTAGTCGGGGAGCCGGCCTAGGGTGCGCATCAGACATGACGGCTCGTCGAAAATGACGTTGGACGCGATACTCTGATACCGGTTCTCGCCGAGAGGAAGCGCGAACATGTCTTTTGCCAGCTTCTTCCCTACCTCTTCAATCGTCGCCGCCACCTCGGCTTTCAGAACGCCGTTATCGATGTGTATGTTCTTTAGCTCAGCGAGGTTGAGGACGGTGCCGCCGGCTGCGTCGACCATGTCCGTCACGGCTGTGGCCTGCGTTCCGCTCCTCACAAACATCTTCTGGATCCGAGGTCGTGCGATCGCAGTAGCGACATCATCCTGGGATATAGGGAACCAGACCTCGCGCGCGTGCTTAAGCCCGTGAGCGGCGGCCAGAGCTTTGAGTGGGTGGATGACCCTACCCTGAAACGTGGGGACATTTTCATCAACCATGGTCAAATTCTCCTGCATTAGGGCCATCACGTATCGCTGTGGTATCGCCTACCTTGGACAGCCTACAAAGCCAACGCATAATTAAGCTAGAGACAAGCCAACAGGATCGTAGCAATCCTCGTTCTCGGCAGTGCAAATGGTAGTAGCCTTGAGTGCTTCAGTCCGATCGACCGAGGCATTCGCCGACACGTGGGAGTCGCAACGCCTGCGGTTTCTGCTCGAACAGCTCAACCATTTGACACCCGGCGGCTTGGCCTCGCCCCGAGACATTCCAGAGCGAATGCTGAACCTGCCATATGTTCGATGTCTCTATAGGCTTGTCACCCCTGGCCCAAGAACGTCTACCGACAAGGTTGTAGGGTCGAACTTAAGACCTTAAGATGTTATGCTCTCAGATCGGGAGCATGCGACTCTCGCCCGATAGATCTGGACGCATTTACACGACGTTACGCTAACGCTAAGGACCATCGCCGTGGCCACTACTGACAGTCGAACGAACACGCCGACCGCGCGGAAACCTCAGACTGGGGCCGATGTCCTGGTTGAGTCGCTGGTAAGGCATGGTGTCGACGTCGTATTCGCCTATCCCGGCGGCGCTAGCATGCCGATGCATCAGGCGCTGACTCGGTACCGCGACAAAATCCGCACGATCCTTCCCCGGCATGAGCAAGGCGGGAT
The DNA here is from genome assembly GCA_025356475.1 of Isosphaeraceae bacterium. GTDB lineage: Bacteria > Planctomycetota > Planctomycetia > Isosphaerales > Isosphaeraceae > JANXSX01. The sequence goes on from JANXSX010000064.1 coordinate 8,288, forward strand.
CTTCGCCGCCGAGGGTTACGCCCGAGTGACCGGCAGACCTGGGGTCGTGATGGCGACCAGTGGTCCAGGGGCCTTGAATCTCGTCACCGGACTGGCCGACGCTAAGATGGATTCGCTGCCGATCGTGGCGATTACCGGCCAGGTCCCCACCCACGTCATCGGCACAGACGCGTTCCAGGAAACGCCGATGGTTGAGGTCTGCCGGGCGATCACCAAGCATCATTACCTGGTCCAATCGGCCAAGGATGTGGCTCGGGTCGTCAAAGAGGCGTTCCACATCGCATCAACAGGTCGGCCTGGCCCTGTTCTGATCGACATGCCCAAGGATATTCAGAACACCTTGGTCGCTGATCCCGACTACGATGTCGCCATGGACTTGCCTGGCTATCACGTCCCCGGGCCTCCTTCGGCGGAGTCGATCAACCGCGCTCTCGACCTGATTCGCAAGGCTGAGCGCCCGATTATTTACTGCGGTGGCGGCGTGATCGCCAGCGATGCCGCTGCGGAATTGAGGAGGTTCGCCGAGGCCACTGGCATCCCGGTCGCAATGACCTTGCAAGGGCTGGGATCGCTCCCTAGCGACCACTATCTGTCGTTGAATATGCTGGGGATGCATGGGACGGTGTACTCGAACCTGGCGATCAACGAGGCTGATTTGCTGCTGGCGCTCGGGGTCCGGTTCGACGACCGGGTGACCGGCAAACTCAGCGAGTTCGCCAAGCACGGCAAGATCATCCATGTCGATATCGACGCGTCGGAGATCAACAAGAACAAGACTGCCTTGGTACCGGTGAATACCGACGTCAAGCAGTTCCTGAACGCCGTGAATCCGGTGGTTGTGCCCGGCGACTATCGCGACTGGCTCCGGCAAGTCGACTCCTGGCGCGCCTCCGAGCCGATGACCTATTCCGATCGTGACGATGCGATCTTGCCCCAGTATGTCCTGGACGAGTTCTCAAAACTCACCAAGGGCGAGTTCCTGATGACCACTGGTGTGGGCCAGCACCAGATGTTCGCTGCTCAGTGGACCAAGTTCACCAAGCCTCGGACCTGGGTCACCTCCGGGGGGCTTGGCTCAATGGGTTTCGGGCTGCCGTCGGCCATGGGGGCCCAAGCGGCGTTCCCGGACGCCTTGGTCGTCGATATCGATGGCGATGGCTCGTTCGTCATGAACATCCAGGAACTCGCAACCCTCTACTGCGAGAGCCTACCGATCAAGATGATTGTGCTCAATAACCAGCACCTGGGCATGGTGGTTCAGTGGGAGGACCGGTTCCACGCCGGTAACCGGGCTCATACGTATCTCGGGCCTGTCGATCACCCCGAGGCGATTGGCAAGGGCGACGGTGAGATGCCGGCGGTCACCTATCCCGACTTCGTCGCGATCTCCAAGGGGTTCGGCATCAAGGCTCGTCAGATTCGCAACAAGGCCGACGTGACCGGGGCCCTGGCCGAGATGATCGCCCACAAGGGGCCGTATGTGCTCGACGTCCTGATCCCCTACCAGGAACACGTCTTGCCCATGATCCCCGCAGGCGGGACGGTCAAGGATATCATCAAGAGCTAATCTGAGATTGGAGCTGGCATCAGGTGAATTCACCTGGTGCCAGACTCATTTTACGCCGAGGTCGAAGCCGTCCGGCCTTACTTCCGGTCGGCGAGCGTGCCCAATGGCTTTCGACCGGCGACCCCGGTATGAAGTTCATGCCAGTGGAGGACCTCGGGCTCGCCGAGCCTCCAGCAGAGGTACACTTCACGCCCTTCACGGATGCTGGGGAAGTCGCACAGGCCATCCGAAGGGCCTTTCAGCTCGACCCCTAACGCGGTCAGCTCGTCGATAAAGGTGACAAGCTTCGCCTCTTCGGTATCGAGTTCAGCGCGGCTGTGGACGACTTCCTCGGTATAGAGATCGTCCGACTTACGGCGGCGGCGGTCCCCACTGACCGCAGTGAGCCTCTGCCCCAGTTCGTTCACGACCTGGAACTGCTTGACGATATCGCCGACGATCGCCTTCACCAAGGGCAGGGCCCGGTTGGCTTCTTCCACGCTGAAGTATTTGCGCTTGGCATCGGCAGGGGCCGGCGATGAAGATGAGGAAGCAGAGGATGCCATGTTCAAGATATCCCCACGGGGTCGGCAGATCCGGCTCGACCGAGGAGGTTAGACCACGTCCCGCCGATGCGGTTCGTGAGTCGCCCCGGACGCAAAGCTCTTATCGAATCGATGAAGAGGGCCAACCCGAAACAACGATGCGGAACGGGATCGCCGACCGGCTGTACCGCATCGTCTTCACTAGATGATTATAGAACGTGGCTGACCTGCCGCAAGGGCTGGTCCTTAGAGATCGACGAGAGCACCGCCCTCAGACCGGGCGATGCCTGGCAAAAGCAGCCTCGACTTCAGAGCTTGAACGCGTGTTGAAGACATCGGCGGCAGTCAAATTTGCCCGCCGGGCCACTCCGATCCCATAGTCAAGGTCGTCTAGCCCACCTGTCGAGTGGGCATCGGGGTTGATCACCAAAAGCATCCCCAAGGCCTTGGCACGCCGGCAGTGTTCGTCATCTAGGTCGAGTCGATGGGGGTTCGCGTTGATTTCAATCATCGTCCCGCTCTTGGAGCAGGCCTCGATCACAGCCTCAAGGTCGATTGCGTAGCCGTCGCGAGCCAGCAAGAGGCGGCCCGTCGGGTGTCCCAGCATCGTGACGTAAGGGTTCTTGACGGCGGCGATCACCCGGTCGGTCATGACCTCCCGACTCAGCCCGAAGAGTGAGTGGACACTCGCGACCACGTAGTCGAACCCCGCCAGGATCTCATCGGGGTAGTCAAGCGACCCGTCGCCCAAGATGTCGCACTCGGTTCCTTTGAAGATCTTGAAGGTTTGACCGAGCTTCGTGTTCAAGGCATCGATCGCGGCCCACTGCTTCCTGACTCGCTCGATCGATAGGCCGCCTGCGTAACCCGCCGAGCGCGAATGGTCGGCGATCCCCAGGTAGGTCAGGCCTCGGGCCCTCGTGGCTTCGACCATCTCATCCAAGGTCGCACCGCCGTCACTCCAATCAGTGTGGCAGTGGAAGGTCCCAATAAGGTCCGATCGGGTCACCAGAGTCGGGAGCGGCCCCCTTTCGGCGGCTTCGATTTCGCCCCAATCTTCACGGAGTTCGGGTTCGATATAGGCCAGGCCCAGTCTCTCGTAGATCTCGGCCTCCGAATCGCAGGGCAGGGGACCTTCTGGTCCATCCAGACTGTACTCATTGAGTTTCCAGCCTCGGGCGATCGCGCGACGACGCATCGCGATGTTGTGTTCCTTTGATCCCGTGAAATAGTTCAGAGCGAACGGAAACTGAGTGAGGCTGACTCCTCGGAGATCGCACTGGACCCCTTCGGCAAGTCGAACACTCGCTTTGGTCGGTCCCTGCGCAAGGACTGCCGCAACTTCGGGGCGGTGAATGAAGCCATCGAGCACGGGAGCGGGATCGCTGGAGGCGAAGAGGATATCCAGGTCACCGATCGTCGCCTTCTGGCGCCTGAGTGAACCGCAAGCCTCGGCCTTGATCGTCGCGGGCTGGGCTCGAACCCAGTCCAAAATCGGGCCGATCTGTCTCCGAGCGGTACTCTGCAAAATCCGGTCGCCGACCGACTCGATGAAGTTGATCCCTTCCAGAATCTTGGCCTCAGTCTTGGTGCCGAATCCCTTGAGCGAGGCGACCTGGTTCGATTCGGCAGCCTGGCGAAGGTCCGCCAAACCTTCGATTTGCAGTTCCTCACGCAGGACCTTGATTTTCTTGGGACCCAGGCCGGGGACCCGAAGCAGGGCAACCAGGCCAGGGGGGGTCGTCTGGCGAAGTTGCTCGTAGGATTCCAACCGGCCCGTCGTGGCGAGTTCAACCACCTTGGCCAGCATCGACTTGCCCAGGCCGGGAGTCTCCCCCAATTGGTTCGACGCGATGAGCTCCGAGAGATCCGGGGGGAGCGCCTTCAAGGCCTGTGCCGCATTATGGTAAGCCCGGCAACGGAAGGCATCTTCGCCCCGGGCTTCTAACAACGTACCCATCTCGTCGAGCACTTCGGCGATCCGTCGCGTATCCATCGGAAGCTCCAGGGCAGGTATAACGGACTGGCACCGGTCGCTGACACTCGTATCGCCTCAAACGGCCGCAAAACCCGTCGAGTCGATCAGCGCTAACCTCAGTCCCCAGCGATGGCCCCGGGCGATTGTCGCGAATGCCGAGGTCTGTTGCGCCCTCGTCGCGGTCGTACTGAGATAATCGGTATAAAGCGTGTCAATCTGATTCACCAGTGAGTCATGCGAGGTGATGATCGTCTTGGCCACTTCGGCGGAATTCTCCTGGCCCGAGTCGAGCTGCTTGACGAACGCTGTGGTTTGAGCGGAGGTCAAGGTCACGCCCGAGTCACTCGCGACATTGTTCACGAATGTCGTGTTGTTGGTGATCGAACTGACGGTCCGGTACTCGGTTGTCCCGTAAATGTGGGCGCTCAGGGCGTTGAGCGAACCGTGCTTGCCCGCCAAGAACGAGACTCCGGCGTTGAGCTGAGCCGTCGTCGGTGGGGCTCCGTTTACCGCCATATACGTCTGGTTGACCAGGTGCGTGAGATCCTCCTTACTGTTCAGCACGCCGAGCGAGAGCTCGTTGCGGGTGATCTTGCCCGAGGCAAGCCGGTGCGTGATGTCGGTCAGTTCGACCGCGCCCGGGCTCCGGCCCAAGACAACTTGGAAGACCTGATCCACAAACGCCGAATTGGTCGACGTAGATGTAGATCGGGTTGTCGCCAGTGCGTTGAGCTGGCCAGTAGCGCCGACCGCAAGTAGGGCTCGCCCTTCAAGATGATCGAACGTCGGGGTTCCGTTGGCACGTCGGGGTGAGTTCGGCATAGGTGTTGTCTCGTTGATGGGCTCACCGAGTGGGTCAAGCCCACCCCGGTGAGGTCATTCGTTCTAGGATGTCCGCTATTTTCATCGAACTTAAACTTAGACTACCAAAGGCGTCAATCTGGAGTCAAACTGGCGAAAATGGGTCAATTGACCTGTCCTGGGTACCGCTGCTTCAGGCACTCGACGAGCGCCTTTTTGCCGTCACGCTTGGCGACTTTGACAAGTGCATCAAGATGGCCGGCGATCGGCACGTCGCGCAGTTCTCCGGAATGATGGATGTCGATCGCTTCGAGCATCCCATCGAGCCCGACCTTGGAGTCGTACTTGCCTGCCGAGTTCTTGGTCGAATTGAGGGCCGATCCCGCGAGATACAAGACGTTCGAGGTCAGGCCGCGACTCTCGACGTCCATCATGTTGAGGATGATATTCCCCTGGTCGAGGGCTCCAGCCCGAGTGATCATGGTTGGCTTGGCATTGCCGATCGGGCGAGTGAGTGCATCCTCGGACGCGAGCCACTCTTGACCGTAAGGACGAATGTAAGGCGCACCGGTCCGGACGGGGGCCGTCTGTCGGAAGTCGATCCCATCAAGCCTGGCGAGGAGGTCGACCACCTCGCGGAAGATCGCGCCATTGGTCTTGGAGCCGATCCCCGCGTTATGGCCATAAATGGCTGGTGGGGTCGCGAGCGACTTGGTCGCCTCGCGGACCATCCGCACGGTTCCGCCAGCATATGTCTCGCTGAACATCACCCCTGTCGCACCCGCATCGATTACGGCCATCACGGTGTCGACGATCTCGTTGGGCGCACCGCTCACGTGAGGAGCGAAGACCAACCCCAAACCACCACGCTCATTCTTGGCCCGGGCGATCGCGGCGACGGCTCGTTTGGTCCGTTCGGCCACCGGGGAGTAGTCGAGGTTCGGATAGAGATCCTCATCTTCTTTGATGAACATCAACAGTTGGCTACCCGCGATATCGCCCACGATCCGCTCAACATCATCGGGGGTGATCCCGGCGGTCGGCTTCAAAATTGTGCCGAACGCAGGCTGGTCGGCGGAGAAGCCCGCGAGCTTGCGGACACCGAGCGGCCCGTGAGCGGGGCCGGGGAAGGTCTTCAAAACATCGTCAGGAATCGTCAGTGCGACGAGCCTGGCATCTTGATTCTCGTACATATCGAAAATGACGGCACCGGCGACGGTGTGGAGCAGGTCGCACGACGTCAGGTGCCCATCGGGCTGGCGCATCATCTTGAGTGGGAATGCGACGTGGAGGATACCGATCCGACCTGTGGAATCGAAGGGATCGTACCCCGCCTGTTGCGCCGAGCAGGCGGCCAGCAACGAGCCTGGGGGCGGATCCTTGATGCCACTGGTGGCGTGGTAACTGATCTCAGCGACCGCTTTACTGAGCGTGTTGGTCCGAAAGGCGAAGAAGTAGCTGGCGACGACATGGTCATCGACCTTGGGAGGCGGATTCTCGGCCAGTCGCTCCGTGACCGCAGCCCGGAGGGCGACCTCACGAGCGTCGTGATCATGCCAAAGCATCGCTATTGTTGCGGAATCGACAGGTTTCATGGAGAGCTAGCCTTGAGGTCGGGACTGAGACGATCCGGGGCATTAATCTAACCAAACCCAGGCCCGTTCGCACAAGGCTACCGAACTCTGGTGTTGAATGGATTTGGTCCAAGATTCCGTTTGCAAGTGGATTCCGAATTTGAAAAAAATGGGGTATATGAGAGCATTATTAATAATAAAAGACACATAACTTTTCAAGAACATACGTGAATTATGTCTGATCTTACCCAGGGGCAAATGCCGTTTCCGCAGAATCCGGAAGTGATCCTTGATGAGCAACGTGAGTGGCTGCGTGTCACGCTTGGGAGTATCGGCGACGCTGTGATCACCACCGACGCAATGGGCCTAATTACGTTCTTGAACCCGGTGGCCCAGGCACTCACCGGTTGGACTCCGGACGAAGCGGCAGGACTGCCGATCGAAGAGGTCTTCCGGATCGTCAGTGAAGCAACACTGAAAACGGTCGAGAGCCCGACAGTCCGTGCGTTGCGTGACGGTGTGGTGGTCGGACTTCGCAATCACACTCTACTCATCGACAAACGCGGTGTTGAACATCCCGTAGATGATAGCGGCGCACCAATCCGCAACAAGGCGGGGGTAGTGGCCGGCGTTGTGCTTGTCTTCCGCGACATCACGGAATGGAGGCGGCACGAGCTCTCGGTCCAAAATGCGCTCGCGTACGCTGAGGACATCGTCTCACACATTGATATTCCGTTGGTCATTCTTGAAGCTGGTCAACGCATCCGCTCGGCGAACAGTGCCTTTTATGACGAGTTTCGGGTCACTCGTGAGGATACCGAAGGGCAATTGCTGGGTGTCCTTGGTTCGGCTCAGTGGAATAACGGCTTACTCCATGAACTCCTCAATCGGGTCTTTGAGGAAGATCACCAGTTCGAGAAGTTTGAATATCAAAGTACGTTCCCGGAAATCGGCCTGCGGATCATGTCGCTTACCGCCCGCCGACTCTCGGCACGGATGGATCGGCCCGTACTGGTCCTGCTCAGCATCGACGATATCACGGATCGCAAGAATGCCAATGCGTCCATGAAATAGTCGGAATTGCGCTATCGCAGTCTGTTCCAGTCCGCGAAGGATGGAATTCTCATCCTGGAGAGCGAATCGGGACGGATCGTGGATGCGAATCCGTTTATCTGTGAACTTCTTGGTTATACCCACGCCGATTTACTTGGCAAAGAACTGTGGGAGATTGGCCTGTTCCGAGACGAGGACGAGAACCGATCGGCGTATCAGACTCTACGTGAGAAGAAGTATATCCGTTATGAGCACCTGCCCCTCAAGTCCAAGGGGGGCGAAGTGGTTGACGTTGAGGTTGTGAGCAATATCTAGACGGTTGGACATATTCAAGTCGCCCAATGCAATATTCGCGACATCACCATACGAGTCCTGCTGGAGCAGAAAACACAGGAGCAGGCCGAAGCCCTTGCCGATCTCAGCCGCCGCAAGGACGAGTTTCTGGCGATGCTCTCGCACGAGTTGCGCAATCCCCTCGCACCCATTCTCAACGCGGTCCATTTACTCCAGATGGCTGGGAGCGAGGATCCCTTCCAAAGACAAGCCTGCCTGATCATCGAGCGCCAGGTCGGCCAACTCTCTCGACTGGTGGATGACTTGCTCGAGGTCTCTCGTTTCACCAGCGGGCGGGTACACCTTCAGCTCGAACGGACCGATCTCCGGAGCCTCGTCGAGCGAGCGGTCGAGTCGGCCCGCCCACTCATCGACCGTCGTAAACACATACTCAACATCGACTTGCCTGGCCAACCGATCTGGATCAATGCCGATCCCACACGCATCGAGCAAGTGATTGTCAACCTGCTCAACAACGCCTCAAAGTTTACGGACGATGGAGGCCAGATCTGGGTTGGGGCTCGACCCCATGGGGCGTTCGCGGTCTTGATCGTTCGTGACACCGGCGTCGGCATCAGCCCCGACCAGATTCCCCACCTCTTCGACCTCTTCAGCCAAGGCGAACGCTCGCTCGACCGCGCTCAAGGAGGGCTCGGCATCGGCCTTTCGCTGGTGAAGCGTCTCTCGGAATTGCACGGAGGGACGGCAACAGCGCGAAGCGAAGGGATCGGCAAGGGGAGTGAGTTCACCGTTAGCCTTCCCCTGTCCGACCCCCCAAGCTCGTCGCTCCCAGCCCAGGTCCCAGCGACCACCGAGTCGAACGCACGGGCCATGAAAATCTTGGTGGTTGATGACAACTTCGACTCAACCACAGCTCTAAAAATCCTGTTTTCAAAATTGGGCTATGAGGTTAAGGACGCCTACACCGGTCCGACTGCACTCCAGATCGCCGCAGAGTTCCTGCCCGATGCCATCCTCCTGGACATTGGTCTCCCGGGACTAAATGGCTTCGAGGTGGCGCGAAGGATTCGCCGAGACCCGAACCTGGCTCAGGTCTTTCTGATCGCAATGAGTGGTTACGGGCAAGAGACCGACTTGGAGCTTTCGCGTCAGGCGGGGTTCGATGACCACTTGGTCAAGCCGATGCCCTTTGAGAAAGTGCGCGACTTGCTCGCTCAAAGGTTCGAAAGCCGAGAGACGAAAACGGCTCCACCGGGACCTTGAAGGCTTGGCAGAATGTGAAGGGGCGTTTGAATCATTCGGGTTGACACCCCCCCGATCTTGAATTAAAGTTCCGTCCGCTGTGACCCACCCGTCATGGTCGATGGGTTGGGTCTCCTCGCAGTCGTCCGCTCGATCCTTGGATCGGGGCGTCATTTGCGAGCCAATGTCAGTGGAAGGATGAGATCGAGCGGAAGGAATCATCGCCTCGAATCGGAATGGAATCCGGACGGACTGTCATCTGAAGGGATGGCGGCCCCATCGAACTCGCACCACGAAATCGCCCCGTCCGAACCCCAGTCCGACCGAGCCGTCGAGATCTTCCCAGATCCTTCGACCATGGCCCCGGCTTGCTGATGTCATGCCCAGTACCACGGGGCCGAGCCCGAACCCAGACGACGCGTGCTTTCACAACTGCGCGTGGCTTGGAGCCAGGTTCGGTTTCTAAGGTGTGAGTGGGTCGAAGTGAGTATGTGTCGGCTTGTTTCCGCAATCGTCGAACGGACTCGGAAACAAGCATCTTGGGAGATTTTCTAATGCATCGGATGCGCCGCTTCCTTGTCTCGGCCGGATTGGCCCTGTTTGTTCTGACCGCTTCGGGCAGCCTAGCGACCGCCGGTTTGCTCCGGCCGGACGCCGGCCAGGCTTACCCGGACATCATCGGCGCTTCCGCCGTTGAGGGGTCACAAAGCTACACCTATGATGCAGCCGCCGGCAAAGGCCTGTTCTCGGCGACAACTCTGCCCCTGCACATCTGGGGCGGAACCGACGGGACCAGCGGTTACGACATCAGCCCCGACGCCAACGGCCAGCGTTTCCAGACGGTGACCGCCGCCACCGACTCGACGGGCAAGCTGATCATGAACGACCCTAGCAACAGCTTCCAGATCTGGGGCTCGGTCGTCGCCAAAGGCCAGACCTACACGGGGCTTTTGCTCCAGGGTACCCCGACCGCCATGGGTTCACAGAACCTGGCCAGCCTCGACTCGTCGCTCAAAGGGAAGGCCCTTTACGACATGGACCTGAAGGTCACCGGCGGTGCGCTCAAGGACTTCTTCGGCAAGGATGCTTACCTCTACGTAAGTGCCGAGACCGGAAGTACTTTCAGCGGCGACTTCACCAAGAACTTCTCGGCGACCAAGGTCACCACGAACACCCGTGGTTACAATTCGCCCAAGCCGTTCCCAGCCCCCGAGCCCAGCACCTTGTTGGTCCTCGTCACGGCCGGCACGGGTCTGCTGTACAAGAGCCGCCGTCGCATCACCAATCGCGACCTCGGTGCCTGAACCAACCCGTTAGGTTGAGGTTATGTTGAACCAAAAAATCCTCCGCAGCTCGAACGAATTCGAGCGGCGGAGGATTTCTCGTATTATCGCGTGAAGATTCCAGCCTCAGTCCGCAGCGAAGGTGGCCGAGAGCTTACCGAGAGCTTCATTCTCGATCTGCCGGACCCGTTCGCGGGTCAGACCGAGGGACTCGCCGATCTCCTTGAGCGTCTTGGGAGGAGCGTCGCTCAGGCCGAACCTCATCCGCAGGACGGTCGCCTCTCGCTTGTCCATTTCATCAAGACGGTGCAACACGAGCCGAAGGTTATCGGCCTCCACCATCTCGACATCGGGGGGCTTGGTCCGCTCATCCATGAGCATCTCGCCCAGGCTCCAGCCGTTCTCGGGCTGATCGGTCTGGGGGACAAGGTTATAGACCTTGATGGCTTTCTTGACGATCGCCAGCTTTTTCTTAGGGATTTCCAATCCATGCGCGATCTCTTCGACCGTAGCAGGGCGGCCGAGGCTATCTTGCAGGTCGGCGGCCATCCGCCGCCACTTGCAGAGCAGCTCAACCATATAGGCTGGGATGCGGATTGGCTTGGCCGTATTGACCAGAGCTCGTTTGATCGATTGCTTAATCCAATAGCTTGCATACGTGCTGAACCGAGTCCCGACCATTGGGTCGAAGCCCTGAACGGCCCGTAACAGGCCGAGATTACCTTCTTCGATCAGGTCTTGAAGTGGCAGGCCCTTACCGACGTAGCCCCTCGCGATATTGACCACCAAACGAAGGTTGGCACGCACCATCCGTTCGCGGGCGGCCTTGTCGCCCTTGGCGATCCGGTGGGCCAGCATCTTTTCCTCGTCGGCGGTCAACAAAGCCACTTCATTGATTTCCCGGAGATACGTCTCCAGGGGGCTTTGGACCGTGTCTCGGCGGTGTCGGCGAATGCGGGCCATGAAGTCCTCGTCGGGCAGGTCATTCCGAGGTCTTGTCGTCAGAAATAGGTCGCGTCGGGGTTCTTCGTAGCGCTCAGACGGGCGGAATCGCCCGGCCGAGACCACGCCCCAACGCCTCCGTCACGGGGGTTTGCTCCGCATTCAGAAACAGTCCAGGACCTCCAAGCCAAGTCGCCAGGGCATTCCGCCCCCCGACCCAGCCCACCCGGTACCGCCGCGCAACTCCGCCGCGCCCAAGACGTTCCGACCTCAAGAGCCAACTTGCCCCACAGGCAAATCCAGCCCTCGCCTCCTCGTCGGGGTGTCCCAGTCACACTCGATATCGGTCTGTTCGCTCTGTCAACTTAACTCGTCATGGAAATTTAGGGGGTTTCGGCGATTTGAGCGTTTTGTGGGATAGAGGGGAAGGGAGTACTACGGGGAGTTGTTGGAATGGGTAGGTTGATCATGAGTTTGGCGGACAAGTCGGACGACCAAATACGCGGATGTCAAGTGCCTCCGGCATTCGGGGCAGGACCTCGCTCGCATGACTATCTAGGTGAGCTAACCCGAAGACTCACACAATCAGGGAATACCTGTCGCTACTTGACGCAGATTACGGAATGAGCGACTGAGTGAATGGAGTTGGCCAGACCGATCCGAAGGCTCGCGTTATAGTATCATATAATGTGTTATTTTTGAGTACTATTATGCCTTTTTGCCAGCAAGTGATCACTTCTACATTCCTAGCGAGTATCGGTATCTTCCTTCAAGCCTTTAGCGCTTTGGGAGCGGACTCCGAAGCGAAGGATTGCTTCCTCCGCGAATTTCCGGAAGCGTGTGCAAAGCTTGAAGAACGCTTTGCCCAGATTCATGGAAGTGGGCGATCATTTGTGGAGTTGACGCCTCCAAACGGCCTAGCGGAATCGAGATCATCCACAATTCGGTTTTTCGTAAGCGCTCGGCTGTTGGTGCGCAACAATGGGAAGTCTGGAGCGGTTGAGATAGGCAATGGGGGCCATTTTACTCCCCAATAGCGCGCACCATCTGCCGAGCGGTAGGAAAAAAGCTCCTCAGCAGAGTCTGTGCGTGTGAATTCCGTTGCGAGACTCGGCACCATCTCGGCAGACCGGGAGGCCGAAGTCCATGCGTGATTTCCCACCGGCACAGATTCGACGAAGGTTGTTTGTCGGAATTTGTGCTCACAACTGAGGAAACTGAGTTTTGGTTTGTCTCAGCAAGGGCGGCGACGGCGCACAGCGAGGGCGGTGATACCCAACGCCGTCAAGGCTCCCGCGAGACTCGTGGGCTCGGGAACGACACTCGGGTCTGTGAACGGAATTGTGCTTACCCTTACCTCGGACACTCCGACGAAACCGTTGCCAGAACCGGCGTAACCCCCTCCAAGACCGATGAGCCGGACCCCAGTCGCCCCCGCCACCGCCGTGCTGGTTTGAAAAGTGACGTCAGATGTGGTTTGAAACGCCGGTGACAGGCCGCTCAGCGTAGCAATGTAGTTCGAGGTCGAACTGACGGTGGTCCAGGTCACTCCGTCCGAGGTCACCTGCACATCGGGAGCCACCAAGTACTGAGTGATTGGATCACTGCTTAGCCCCTTCGCACCGAACCAGCCGCCGTCAATGAAAAGATGGAAGTTGACGTCGATCGCCAAGCCCTGACTTGAGGAGATCGCCGACGAGAAGCTGGCTAAACCAAAATAGCTATAGGCGTAATATCCTGAAAAACCGTAATATGTATCGTCGTAAGTTGATGTATTACCATCGTGGATGTTGATGGGGTTGTTTGATTCGAAGTGCGAGTACACAACGCCAAGGGTGGAGAGCGAACTCGTGTCATGCAGCCCCATGATCGGCGAGCCCACGACAAGCCCACCTTGACTAGGTGAGACCGCCAGCATTAGCAGAGCAAGCCCGGCAATCAGTGAGATGCGAGAGAGAGACGAACTAGAACGGCCAAGTCGGTCAAGCGTCGTCGTCAATATGTTGCTCATGTGAGACTCTCGTGTGTGTAGAAAAGGCGGAGCGGTCGGGAAGTGTCCCGGTCTGAAATTCCGCCAGATCAGCGTCCTCGATTCGGCTTAAGTGGGAGAAATTTTAAGATAGCACGTATCGGTTGAGAAATCGACTCCGGAATTGTAAAAATCCCGACACATATCGGCAATAAGCCTCCTGCTTAGAATCTAGACCTGCCGCAGTTCTCTATAATAGGGATTACGCAGTAGGCTTAATTTCATAGATGGGCTTTGATCGGGAAGCGCGCACTGCCTCTCGGACAATTGCAGTCTCCGCTTCGTACCAACTGACCCCTGTTGTGTGGACATTTCAGGACAGTCGCACAAATGCTCGGATCGCCATCCCAATATGCTTGCGTTGAGCGCGGGCCGAGCGAGCTTGGCATCGCTCCACGTTGCAGCATTGCTTCAATGCCCGATGATATTCTTCGACCGACCAAACCTGTTCAGCCAACACCAGTCGCTGCACCTCATCCATCGCTATACTCCGCGCGGAACTGGGTGAGCTTTTTCTGCTCCGGACGTTTGTGGTAAATTTGTGATATTAGCGGCAGGGACGTTGATACAACTGGTTTCGGATCGCGCGGACGTACACCATGGCTTGGCTTCGTTTATGAGATGAAATGAAAAAACGACCTTTTCGGGTCGCAAATCACCTACGAGAGTGATAACAAAAGATCTTATTTGCCAAAGCAAGTTGTTCTTGTTACGAGACGCTCCAAGAAGACATTCGAGTTTCTTGATGTCGCCTTCGGTCCCTTACCTCATGATACGTTCATGCTCGCCTCCGCAGGAATTCCCGACCTAGAAAAGCCTGCGGTTTCCCAGAGTCGATCCCCTCAGAGTCCCTAGCGGATCGTCTTCGCGGGTTTGATAGCGGTCGTTGCTATGCTGGTTGTCGTGCGCTCGCGACGATCGAAAAGCTAAGATATGAATCTTTGCGAATGATGTCAGCGTTTAGGACTTGTGCCACGTCAAGTCTAGGCGATGAGGCGGATGCGATCCTTGCGTAAGCAGTTCTAAACCATAAGTTTTAATCGGGTCGTCACGTCGTGGCCATCAATGAGCAGGTGAAACGTGTACCACCCAGCCTTGATCTTGGCACCCGGGAGATTGGCTTTGCCATCCCACTGAATTGAGACCTGACGCGATGCACCCGGCGGAAGATTCCCCTTGAAGGTGGGTAGCAGTCGAAGGTCGTGATACTGCCAGACTGGATGGCCTTTGCCATCGCGCAGTGCCGCTGCAACGATCCCGGCGCCATCATTGATGGTCGCGGCGGTCGTCCCGATGTTGGTTTCGGTCAGGGTCAGGAGGATCGGTTGGCCAACCTTGGCGGCGTGGTGATCGAGCTGAACCGCGAGAGTCAGCTTCGCCCGACTGGTTTTCGGGCTAAGTCGAGTGCCGCCCCCGACCTCGATCGTCACGGGAGCCGCCGACTGACCATCCACCTGGACCTGGCTGGCTACTTGGAGGCTGCCGATCGGTGGGGCGGGGGAACTCGAATCGCCTGTCCAAACCGCAGTTCGCGTCAGCGATTGGTGCGGGGCGAGGGTCTCGACCACCTGGTACATCGGATTCATGCCCGCGTTCGAGCGCCAAAGCTCGGTGCCATCTTTGGAGACCAAGAACCCATCGGTGCTCGGGCCATGACTGACAGTCACGTCATGATCGGAGAGATTGGTCTGAGTGAGCGTGATGACCACAGGCTGGCCTGGGGCATATTCCACTCGGTCGGTCGTGATCGTCAGGCCCATAACGGACGTGAGGACGATACGACCTTCGAGCGATTCCACCACGAGCAGGGTTCGGCGAAACATCGGTGGCTCCTTGCCCAGTATCTCCTCGGATCGCGGGAGATTGACCACTGGTCACTTAAAGGTCATTCTTATCGATCTCGCCGATTCCGACAAGCGAGATCGCGGACGGGGTATAGGACGAGTGGCTCGAGCATGGCAAATTGGCTGAGGCAGACCGACATATGACGAAGCTTCAAACCGCCCTTGTGACAGGTGCTTCGGCGGGGATTGGTCGAGAAATTGCGAGGATTTTGGTCCGTGAGCGAGGTATGAACGTGGTCGCGACAGCCCGGAGGCTCGATCGGCTCGAACAGCTTCGCAACGAACTTCCCGAAGGGACGCTGTTTCCGATCGCTGGGGATCTTGGCGATAAGGCGTTCCGCCAGCGGCTCTGGGACGAGTCGATCACACACACGTCGAGCATTGACGTATTGATCAATAATGCAGGGATCGGCCTCCGGGGTCCGTTTTTGGACCAGTCGATGCTGGACATTGAGCGGCTCCTGAACCTGAATGTGGTCGCGCTGATCGACCTGACGCAGAAGGCCGCTCGGCACATGTCGGAGCGCAAGCATGGTCAAATTGTGCAAGTCTCATCGATTGTCGGAGCCTTCGGGGTTCCTTATTCGGCGGTCTATGCGGCGAGCAAGCACGCGGTCGATGGTTTGGTGAAGTCACTTCGACCCGAGTTGCGCGGGACCGGCGTGCGGGTCTGGGCCGCTCGACCGGGACGCACGGCGAGCGAGTTCTACAACCTCGCACTGGGAGGGAATGTTGCCCCGGAACACATTCCACCCGCTCGGTCGGCGGAGAAGGTGGCGAGGGCGATCGTTGCAGGCCTCGACCGTAATAACGCTTTTCTGGCCCCAACGATCGACGCCGCACTCCTGGTCGGACTTTGTCGGTGGTTACCAGGATTCGAGAGCCTGATGGGGCGAGTCGCCAAACATGTCTTCGATAAGGAACTCGCCGCTGCGAAGCAGGGGTAGGCGGCAGGGGGGGTGGCACGGTCGATCAGCCCCAGTCCTCAGTCGAGCGGACCGCGCCCCGGATGGGGATGGTCGATCGGCTCCTTGACCTGGCGGACGAAATGAGCGTCCTTGGTCTTAGCCTTGAGGGCAGCGGCGTGAGCTTCGGCCTCGGCCTTCTTGGGGAAGTCGAACGTGGCCACGGTCCGCCCTCCCAGGTCGCACACGGCCCAGACGACGCGCATCCTCTGGGTGGGCTCAGGGCGGGGACGGTTTGGCTCGCGGGGTGTTCGGGGCCGGCTCGGCTCTGGAGTCGTGATCCCGAGCGCTTCGGCCGCCTCATGGGCTGCACGAAGCTCGTGGCGGTTGAGAGGGCGACGGCTCATGGCGTTCTCACATCAATCGGTAGCGTCGGAGTCCGTTCGGTTCCCTTATTCTACGACCGATGACGAGCTTGGCGAGTCCAACCCGTCCGTCAGTTTCTGGAGTTGGGGGACCAAGGCCCGCAAATAGCCCAGCGATTGGGCGATCCCATCAAGGTCGCGCTGGCCCCAGGGGATCGCCTCGACCACCTCGGGACGCGGGAGAGTTCCTTCGGAGAAGTGCCATTCCGCTTTGGTGGCGAGCGCAAGAATTGCCGCCATATTATGGTGCGGAAAGTGGGCAAGCCAGCTTGGGTCGCGGATCGGCAGGTCATAGGTGCGTGGATGAAGCTCAATCGAGAAGTTGAGGTCGGGATTGGCGCGTATCAGCGTCGAGAGCAGATCCGCCATCGGCAAGACCCCTGCACCTACAGGCCGAGCCTGCCAGCAGAGGCCCCGCTCCGTTCTCGCCAGGACCGCATCCTTGACATGGGTTGTCAGAACTCGGGGGGCCAGTTGCTCAACACTCTTCACGGGGTCGTCGAGCAGCATCGCAAGATTCCCGGTATCGAGAGTCACCCCCATGACGTCCTCGGGCAGAGCGTCTAGAAGCCTCAAGAGCTCATTGACCGTGATGTCCGCGTGGGTCTCGATGGCGATCTTGAGGCCTAGATCGCGGAGAGTTGGGACAAGACGCTTAAGAACCTCCAACGTCGCGCCAAGCTGCCTCGTCCAGTTGGGGTCGGTCCGAAACCGATCGTGTCGATCACCAATATACGCTCTTGCATGCTTGCAACCCATCATCGCGACAGCGTTCAGATCGGGCACAAGATCCCGTGCATGCTCATCGGCAGTGACATCCCGCGCTTCGGCTCGGGCTTTTCGTGTGGGATTGGGGCAGGGCAGGCCGATCTCGAGGTAGAGCCCCAGTGCCTGAGCCTTGTCCACCACGGCCTGCAGCCTGTGTGGGTCGAGTCCAGCGTCGATCGCCGCCGGTTCGAGGAACTGGACGCCGTCGAGCTTGTGCTCGCATGCGAACTCCAGTGTGGCCTCGGGAGAAAGGCCTCGGTGAGCGATTGTATAGTGGTCCAGGCCGATACGCATGACGAGCGACCCCCCCTTCCTCTAGAATGCGGGATGAACCACGTGTCCCAACACCATCTCAGACCCAAGCCCTGCCTTGCAAGCGGTTGAGTTGCGCCGTGAGCAATCGCCGCAAGGCTATGTCTGATAACGTCGAACGCCAGAACGAACAAACCGACGCGACTCCCTGCCGAAAAAAGTTTGGGAAAAGCCCCCGAGAAGAGGTTGACTGACCTCGAAACTGCGACTATCTTGGCGTCCGTCATGAGGGTAACGAACACCGCCTAAGACACTGGCCGCTACGGTTCGATACTCTGCTCGCTCAACCATCTTTGTATGATGGCCCTCCTTCTCGACACTCCCTTGATCCCCACGTTCGGCGTGGTCCACGGATCAAGGTTTTGACTGAAATATGCCGGAAAAAAAGAGCGGTTCGAACTCTGAGCGACATGGATGTGCGCATTCAGACTAGACCCTCGCCACGTCGGACCCAGTACCAACTGGACCTTCGTTAGATGGCCATGCGGCCTGTGTTTCACCTCATCAGGATGACGGGGCAGCACAGGTCGTAAATGGCCACCTTTTCGTTAATTAAGCGATCTGCGATCAGTTTGCCCGCAACCTCGCGAGCGGAACGGGGTCTCGACCCGATCCTGCGATTTACTGTAAGGGGCCGGCACCAAACCCACCCTCAGTCTGAGGACGGAGGATCACCGAGTCAGGCACCCCCTTGCGCGAGAAGCGGGGGATCGCCGGACCTTCTTCGTCGCCGCCGCGTTGGAGACGAGGCTCGACGGACCTGCAGCCCGACTCGATCACAGCGAGAGACGCGAGCGTAACAATCACGAGGCGAACGGGCAGGCGTCTTCTCATAGGTCGGATCCTTCCATGGACGTTCGAGGCAAGGCAACCTAGCCTGCGAGCCAAACCAGGTCAACCCGAACAACATGAGAGTTGCAAAGGTGTCTCGCTCCCTTCTCCCTCGGGAGAAAGTGCCCGCACGACTTCAATTCTGCTATTTGCCCTGCCCATGCTGACTCTACCTCCGGGTGGGAAGGCATGGTGACAAGTGTACTCCGGTCAGATCGTGTTTGCCCAATTGATGGAACTCCTGCCTCGTCACGAATTCGATACCTGCGTCAGACGCGACGACGGCGAGTTTGGAGTACGAGGCTTCTCCTGCGGAGATCAATTTCTCTGCATGGCCTATGCGCAACTGACGTACCACAAGAGCCTGCGCAACACCGAGATTTGCCTCTGCTCCCACCGGCCCAAACTCTATCATGCAGGTTTTCGTGGGCGGATCGCACGAAGTACTCTTGCCGATGCAAATCGATCGCGAGACTGGCGTATCTATGCTGACTTCGCACAGGTGTTGATCAGTCGTGCTCGGCATCTCTTCGCCGCCGACAACTTCGGCCTGTGTCTGCGTAGGTTTCCCGAGGCAGCTCAGCTCTGGATTGACATTGTGATGAGGACCTGGCTCGAAAGAGATTGGAGCCTGGCGAGCGGGGTCTGAGGCCCCTCGCTGGGCGGGTTCGTCGGAGATCTCGACCCTTCCCAAGTTCGCCGAGCGGACTGCCAGGCGGTTGTCGGCCTCGGTCGGGCCCGTTATCTTCGATACTTTCGTATCGGGTTGCCCGATACCCATGCCCACGATCTCGGAGTCTCCGCCAGATGGCCGTCCGATTGCGACCTTACGGGCTCGCGTTTTTGAGCAGCCTGTGCATTATGATCCTCGAACTCGTCGCCAGCCGGTTGGTGGCTCGTCACGTGGGAGGCTCGTTGACTGTTTGGACCAGCGTGATCGGCATCATGCTTGCGGGTATCTGCCTGGGAAATATCCTGGGCGGGCGGCTCGCCGACCGAGCTGAGCCGAGCCGAGTTGTCGGTCCATTGTTCGCCGTGGGGACCTTCCTGACACTCGGGAGCCTCTGGGTCAACGCGTATGCGGGGGTGATCCCTGATTTTGAGTCGCTTCCCTGGCTCCGGACAATCCTGGTCGTGATCGCCGACTTCCTCATCCCGACGACGGTTCTCGGGATGGTTGGCCCCGTTGTCGCCAAGATGGCCGTCGAGCAATCGACCAAGTCGGGCACAGCGGTCGGCAACGTTTACTTCAGCGGGGCCGTCGGCTCAATCGTAGGGACGTTCATCGCCGGTTTCTACCTGATTTACTGGTCGACGACGACCACGATCGTCAACGTGGTTGGAGCGGGCCTGGCCTTCCTCTCGCTCTTGATGCTGGCTGGACCGTTTGCCAAGATTGTGGGTGGATTAACGGTGATCCTGCTGGCGCTGGGTTCGATCTCGCCGATCACTGCGAATCTGCCTGCCATCGGGGTGAATCTGGGTTCGACCCCGATCAATCCATTGATCCTTGCCGGACACTTCGCGTCCCTGGTGCTGGCGATCGTTGGCCTTGTCCAACTTGCGAAGGCTTGGCAGCCGTCCGACCTCGCGTTTGCGGATCTCGACGATGATGGCGCGGGGGTCAAGCCGACGTTGACCGACCTGGCAATCCTCTCATTTATGGCGAGCATGGCCTTCATGGCTCTCGAAATGGTCGCCGGTCGGTTGGTCACGCGTCACCTCGGTTCGAGCATCTACGGCTGGACGAGCGTGATTGGTGTCTTGCTGGGTGGGCTGAGCATTGGGAATTGGCTGGGGGGCCAGATCGCCAACAAGGTGACGAAAGAGACGCAGGCAAGCTGGCTCTTCATGGTTGCCTCGGCCATGGTTCTCACGATCCTCTTCCTGGAGACCCCTCACGAGAAGCTCGGGCCGTTGTTGCTGGGCGGCTCCGACATTCCCGTCCTCAGCCGGGCGATCACTTTGACGACCGTGCTGGGCTTTCCTGCCACCTGGCCTTACCGTGTCTTGATCGTCACGACCCTCGTGTTCCTGCTCCCGGCAATCGCGATGGGAACCTTCAGCCCCGTCGTGGCGAAGCTCGCAATCGAACGGATGCGGAAGTCGAAGCGAACCGGTCGCGCGATCGGACAGGTCTACGCGTGGGGGATCGTCGGCAGTATCCTCGGGACCTTCCTGACCGGTTTCTTCCTGATTGACCTGCTGGGCACCAAGGGTGTCCTCCTGGCGTTGGCCGCCACCATGGCGTTCGCGGCTACCTATCTCGGCTCGGTTTGGCATGCCGCTTGGGCGGGTATCCCCCTCGGCCTGTGCATCATTGCCTTCACACCCGCCGCATGGTTTGAGCAGCAGGGGGTCAAGTGGGGCATCCGCGAGGAGAAGGGGAACCTTGAGAAAGAGGATGCCGAGAACGCCTGGGTCCATGAAAGTAATTATTACTACATCAAAGTCACGAATGAACGCGTTGCGGAAGGCAAGAAGCGAACGTTGGTCCTCGACAACCTGATCCATGGCTACTTTATCCTCGACCACCCGGAACGGCTCGACTATGATTATGAGCATATCTACGCTCTCGTTGCCGACCGTGTGATCCGCGCCAAGGCGAAGAAGGCCGCCAAAGGTGATGTGCCGCCGCCGGTCGAGGGGAAGGTCGATACCAAGGGTTTCGGGGTCAACACGATGTTCCTTGGTGGTGGTGCCTACACCTTCCAACGCTACATGCAGTTCCAGTATCCCGGGACGAATGTCGATGTCGCTGAGATCGACCCTGCGGTCTTGAAGGCCAACCAGATGGCCACTGGCCTTCCCAAAGACACGACGATCCAGACCACCTTGGGGGATGCCCGCGCGTTCGTTGAGCGCAACCAAGGCAAGAAGCAATATGACGTGATCTTCGGCGACGCCTTTAACGACTTCTCGGTTCCTTGGCACCTGACCACCAGGGAATTCAACGAGAAGTTGGGCTCGATGCTCGCCCCGGAAGGCGTCTACATGATTAACATTATTGATGTCTACGAGAGTGATGCCCACGCAGCTCGTGAGGCTGAGAAGACGATCGAACTTGGCAAGGACAAACGTTCGCCCGATGCAATCAAGGCTGCCGAACTCGCGACCGCCCACGAGTATGGCGGCTTTCTGGGAGCGTGGGTCAAGACCGCCAAGCTGACGTTTCCTCATGTCTACGTGTTCGGCACGACCGAGGTTCCCGGTGGTGGCCAGCGTGAGACGTTTGTGGTGGTTGTCAGCAAGCAACCGCTCGACCTGGATAGCTTGGGGGGTCGAGACGAAGACCCACGCTTCTTCGAGAACGACAAGCTCTTCGAACCAAAGCCGTTTCCCGCTGCGGATATGGCTGAGATCGAGGTTCGCTCGCGTGGGATTATTTTGACCGATGACTACGCCCCGGTCGAGAACTTGCTCGCGCCGGTGGCCAAGACCCGTGGCAACGAGTATTGACCGATGTCGATCCCGACCGAAGTGAAGAACGATAATCGTGTCTGGATTCGTGTCGGGTTGGGCTTCGTCGTTGCCTGGATCGCCTATCTCGTGTTCTTCGGACCACGCGACGACCCAGGCGGCCTAACGCCGCCCGACCTGGCCCGCTCGGGCCACAATGTTCCCGTCGACTACGAATGGACCGTGGAGGATCTTGAGGGAAAGCCCGTCAAGCTCTCTGCGTTCCAAGGCAAAACGATCTTCCTCAACGTATGGGCCACCTGGTGTGGTCCTTGCCTCCGAGAGATGCCCGCGATCGAGAACCTGGCCACGAACGGCAAGTGGAAGGATAGGGATATCGTCTTTCTGGCGATCTCAACCGACATGAAAGCCGATACGCTCCGCCGGTTCGTCAAGGACCGGCCGATGACTGGGCTGACTGTCCTCCGAACGACCACACCGCCGCCGCTCGCTCTTGATAGTGATGGAATCCCAGCGACGTTCGTGATCGATCGCGCTGGGAAAGTCGTGGTCTCTCAGATCGGGTCCGCTGCGTGGGATGACGCATCGGTGGTCGATTATCTCGACAAGCTTACGGCTCAGAAGTGACGCATCGGTGGTCTACACCTTGATCTCGACAGGAGCCCCACCGTTGGCCCCGCTCTCGCGAGCCCCTTCGATAAACGCCACGATCTCAAGGGTCTCGCGGAGGTCGATTGGGAGTTGCTTGGTCTCGAACAGGCTCACGATTTTCTTGAGCAGTTCTCGATAGATGTACTTGGTGCTCACACCTTGGGTAACCACCCCCTTGGTGCCGAAAAGGGTGAACCCGTACTCGCCGGATTTGCCCGCTCGTAGGCCCCGGACGCTGGCAACTCGTCCATCGCTCCAGAGGCCGGTCACAACCTCGCCCCCCTCGGTGTACAGATTCGTCACCTTCACACAACCAGGACCCATCAGGGTGAAGAGCATCTCTACAGGATGAATCCCGTAGTGGAACAGACCGGGATTGCGAGGGTGGGTCGGGGCCGGTCCATACGTGGTGACGCCGATGATTTCACCCACGGGGCTATCTTTGCCTCGTGCGGCGACGACTTCTGGGGCGTATCGCAAGCTCGAACTCGACATCAGCGGCACATGCTTTCGCATAGCGATGTCAATCAGCGCCTTCGCATCCTTGAGTGAACACGCAAATGGCTTATCGATATAAGTAGGAATGCCCTTCTCCAAGAACGGCAAGGCGCGGTCGAGATGCACACTTCCGTCGACACTCTCGATCAGGACGGCATCCACCTTGCCGACCAGTTCTGCGGGATCATTCAGGATCGTCAGGCCATATTCTTTGAGCTTCTCCAGGTTCTTGGGGATCACCTCTGGCGAGATCTGCGAGGTCCCAGGAACTCCGAACAGGACTTTGGCTCCATCGACCCACTGGTCTTCGGCAATGTCGATATGATTGAGACGTTTGGTGAACTCGACGGCGTGACTGGTGTCGAAGTCGACAATTCCGAGCTTGATCATGAGGTTCACTCCCTGATAGACGTTCAGTCACTCGTACGCCAAAAATCGTGATCCTCGAAGATTAACCTGCACGAGACACATTCGCGAGAGCCTTCCGCCTCTAGCGGACCCTCAGGCCAAGTATCAGCCAGAAGATCAGGAGCAGGAGCACGAACCCGAGCGTTACTCCCTCACGGATCGCGTCGGTCAAGAGACGGACCGGACGGAGCTTGGGGGTCCGACGAACAACGTCTCGATACTCGGGTGAGAAGACCAAGGTGGCGGCGGGTGTGGCAGTCAGCCGGATCAGCCACCAAGGGATCGCGCTTGTGGCAAGGAGCAGGAGCACACGCCCCGCCGAGGCCCTGCCAATCGATTGAACGATCCCAAACAGGAGCAAGCCCATGAAGACCGCAGAGCCCGCGAACACCACCAGTCGAGCCCATCCACGAAGTCCTCTCAGAGCCATGCCAATGGCCCCGGAGCCGACCGACCCTATCAGCACAACGAGACCGATCCAAGGACCGTCCAGATCGAAGATCAACACCAGACCCGCTGCGCCAAGGAGTCCACAAAAGACGAGGAAGTATTGCGAAACCGCTCGAACCTGAATCTCGTGAGGTAAATACTCGCGCCTGATGGTCGCCAACGCATCCTCACCGACAGGGGCCTCACGACCCGAGGCGGTGACGTCGGTTTCCGGCGGAGCGAAGTAGTTGGTCGGCTCCTCGTGATTCATGAAAGTGCTCGGCAAGGGATCACTTTCGCTGTTAAACCTCATCGAGGGGTCGCATGGGAATGTTCGATCCCACGATGAGATGCTGAATGATGGCCGTCGGTTAGTGGTGACCCGCTAGAGGACAGGCCTCGCGGATCACGCTGGGAGTGAAGCCAGCTATGACGCTACCTTCGCCCACCGATCAGGAAGCCCAAGACTCCTACGCAAATAACGGAGATGACCAATGCCAAGAGGAACTTGACCAGACACCCCGACTTGTACTTGATGTGGGGGGTGAGCCGGATGATCTCTTGGTAGGAAGCAGAAAAGACATATGAGCCTTTGGCCGAGACCAGCAAGTAAAGCACATAGGAGACGATCAGTCCTGGGATCAGTAGGCCTGCGAAGGCGGCACCGGCCTGCTCGGGCCCCGACTGTCCAGAGAGGATCAACTGGACGAACGCGATCACAAAGTAGAGACAGCCGAATACCACCGCGACCCACCTTGCCCATGTTTTCAGGTGGGTCAAGCCGTATCCCAGCGAGAAGTTGAGAACAGCAAGACCGACGTAAATCACCAGCACAAACACGAAAGTGCCAGCCATGTTCAACTGATTCGCCGCGATCGAATACCCTAGAGCAATGCAACCCATGATGAGCAAGATACCACTCAGATAATAAAGCGAGCCGATCGATTTGACGGACGCCTCATGACTCAAGTACTTGCGACGAATGGCTTCGATTTCGCCGAATTCGGGATGAACCTCATGGGCAGGGGCAAGATCGGCCTGGGGTGCGCCATAGGGATTGAATTCTTCGGGAGGTCCGGGATTGATCGGCATTGAGGCGTCCCTTCTTATGGACATTACAGTAAGTGTCGGGCTTTGATATCTAGGTACTGGTTGACCAGAGGAGCGGTCAGGTCCGTTGGATCGACGTCCAGGGTCATGATACCTCGTTTCCGCAGCGATGACAGCGCTGTCTCACGCCAGTTGAGCATCCCCGCTGCGGCGGCCCCCTGGTACATCTCCAAACCATGTTCAGGAGCCCGGTCGGCGAGTCGGAACAGGTCCTGATCGCGAAGAAACACACCCAACGGCAGGTGCTTGCCAACCGTCCGGCCCAGTTGATCGGCGACGATCTGGGCGTTAACGTCGTCCATCACACTGGTCATCAGCACCACCAACGAACGCTTGCGGCACCGTTTCTCAAGTTCTATAAACGCATGATCATAGCGTGGTTCAACGATCTCGGGGAATATGTTATGGACCGCATGGATCAACCGAGGTGTCCGGTGCGGGCCACCCATGGGAGGGACAAAGGCGCGGACCCGATCCGAAAAGACCATCAGCCCCACCTGGTCGCCCCGAATCAATGCGACGTGGGCGAGCATCAGCATGGCGTTAAAAGCGTGATCCAGAGGTGAGAGCCCACCCCCGGTGTTGCCGGCCATCATTCGACCGCAATCGATCAAGAAAATCAAGCGCTGGGATTGATTGACTTGATGGGCCCGAACCGTCAGTTTACGTCGACGCGCGGTGGCCCGCCAATCCATATGTCGGGGCTCATCACCTTCGCTATAATCACGCAACCGCTCAAACTCATTATCGGTCCCGAGTTGTCTCGACTGACGCACCCCCAATGCGCTGAGCTTGTCGCGCCTCGCGAGCACTGTATAGCGCGAAAGCTGGCGAACGTCGGGGTAGACCTTCACTTCGCTCGTCGCCTCGATCTCGACTTGACGGCGCCAGAACCCCAGACGACTTTGCACCAATGTGTCGACCCGTTCGAATCGATACGAGCCCCGACGCAGTGGTTTCACGTGCGATACGAGGATTGTGCGACCGCCCCGACCCGGAATCTTGGCCTCAAACTCCACCGGGTCCGCCAAGAAGGTCGGTGGCAGATCGTCGCGAAGTTTGACGATCCGTTGGCTCCAACCCATGTTGGTAATCGTCAACTCCACATCAAACGGCTCGCCGATGGAAGCCACCGACGTGCAGGATCTCTCTGCGATCCAGCGATCGGCACCAATGAGCGTTAGCAGATCAATCATTGCAACTAATGCGATTGCTGCGTCGAAGAGGATGATCCATGGGCGGAGCCAATCGATCACGAGAAGACCCAGTGAGAGCAACACCGGAAAGACCATGAGCATCACCAGCGGTCGCCCCGGCCAGATCTTGGGGAGGCGAAACCAACGGACTTTGGCTCGGGTTGTGGGCACGATTCTCGTCGCGACAAGCGTCATGACAAGGGCACCTCGACCGATCGGAGCAACTCGTTGAGCAGCTCATCGACACCCCGACCTTCGACTTCTGCTTCCGGGGTCAAGATCACGCGATGCCGAAGGGCGGGGATCGCGACTTCCTGAACATCGTCGGGCAGTGCGAAATCCCGTCCTTCGAGGGCTGCCACAGCACGCGAGGCACGCAACATCGATACGCCGGCTCGGGGCGAAGCGCCCAGGGAGAATGTGGGCCACTGCCGGGTCTTTCGGACGATCAGGGAGATATAATTGATGACCCGATCATCGACCGTGACTGACTCGCAGGAACGCTGGGCTTCGAGCACTTCGGTAGGGCTAGTCACTTGCATTAAGTTTGAAGCATGGAGCACATCCGTGCCGAGAATGCGTGTGTGCAGCCTGAGGATGCTTGCCTCTTCGTCCGCCGACGGATAATCGACCACCAGCTTGAACAAGAATCGATCAAGCTGTGCCTCGGGCAAGTGGTAAGTTCCTTCCTGCTCGATCGGATTTTGGGTCGCGAGTACGAGGAAGGGTCGCTCGATCGCGTGCGAAACCCCGTCGATCGTGACCTTGGTCTCCTGCATGATTTCCAGCAAGGCGGAGTGCGTTTTGGCGGGGGCGCGGTTGATCTCGTCGGCCAGCAAGAGCTGTGTGAAGACCGGCCCAGGCCGAAACCGGAAGTCACCTAATTTCTCGTCAAAGATCGGGGTACCGGTGACATCGGAGGGCATCAAGTCCGGGGTGAATTGGATTCTGTTGAAGGCACATCCCAAGACCTTCCCGAGTGCTCGGACCAGCAAGGTTTTGCCCAGTCCGGGAACGCTTTCGATCAGAACATGGCCATCGGCGAGCAGTGCGATCAGCACGCTGCGTGTCAGCCGTTCCTGACCAACAAACACGGTGTTGACCTCTGCGAGAACGCGCTCTGCCCAACCGGAGACGCCGCTCGATCGGGGTGTCGTCTCGTCTTCAACGTCGAAGTTGTCGGGCAGTTTCTCAAACTCGCTCACAGTGATAGATCCTTGGTTGAAGTTGTCGATAGATATGGTTTGCAATCACATGCTTGTTCGTCTCGGTCGCCGAGATCGAGGGGCTGCGCTGCGCCAGAGACGGTAAGTTGCCAAGATCTCGCGAGCTTGCTCGGGCGGGACCGATCGTTTCATCAAGCTCCCTAATGCTTCCGGGTGGGCCGCCGGCCGATCGGCATCGCGGGTTGAGATCGGGTCGCGAGCTCGACCAAGCCGAGGGGCCAGCGCGAACGCACCCAGTAGCGTCAAAACCAACATGTGAGCCAAGATCCAATCAAATGGCGGAGTCTGAGCCAGGTCGTACAGGCCTCGTTGCGGTGGTTCCTGCTCGCTGACATAAAACCCCTCAACGGACGCAATCTTGGTGTTCGTTCCGCGTTCGTCGATCCAATCAAGAACGCGCTCGGTGAGGGGGCGTCGTGCCTTGTTCAAGAGCGTCCCGTTCAAGAGGAACGAGCCGTTGGCAATCACAAGAACCTGGCCTCCCTGGTGGAGACTCCACGCGATCGCCAGGGCTTTGCCATCCGCCTCCAAGAGGATCTCTGGAGGGTTCTCATCCGGGATCTTGAAGTGTCGGCTCAAATAGATGGCCGCCTTGCTGGCGTCGACCCCCTCGGACCAGGGGGCTTCCAATGTCTTGGCGGTGCCAGGTCCGTTCCCCTCGACTGCTTCAAACCAGACTGCGGGATCGGCCGGGCCGTCATCGACTTCATCCCAAGGGTTCTTGGGTTTCGCCTTGGCCTTTGTCGAGAACGGGCGAATCTTGGGCTTGGAACTCGCCAGATTGCGTTTGGTTGTGGCTCGTTGATGGTCGGTGACGGTGAGAGTGGTCTTGAGCAACTCGTCCCAGTAATCGACCTCAGCGCTATAATCGTTGAGCACATACACCAGCAGCCGTCCTGGTCTGCCCTGAAGCCAGCGCGAGTACCAGGCTGCCTCCATGTTGCGGAGTCCTCCTGTGTCGGGTGTGAACCGTACCAACACATCGGCCCAGACTTCGAGTTCGGGGGTGAGCCTGAGGGCGGGCTTTGTTGGGTGTCCTCGCTGGCGAAGCAGCTCCATAAACGTGCCGATCCCGTTGACGCTGACGCCGCGACTCCGTCCATACGATGTCTCGATCGATGAATCTCCGCAGCCCATGAGACTCGTTGCGACGACGATCCCGAAGAATAGGGCGTTCCGGCATCGAAGCTGGTTCATCGCGACCCCTCACTCGTCGCCACATGACGCTCAAAGGCAGCAGCTTCTGCCCAGAGCTTCTCAATGTCGGAAGCCCTGGGAGATTGGTGGCCGTAGATTGCCGCTTCAAAGAGCCGGAGAGTCAAGCTCGCCGGTCGTTTCAATTCCAGATCGGTCACCGACCGGACAAACTGACGACCGGTCCGGCCCGGCACGAGTCGGATCTGTTGGATCCGATCAAGAGTGAGCAACTGATGAGCAAAGAGGGCGATGATGGCCCCGATGTGATCTCCACGGTCACGCAGTCGTTGGGCTTCGACCCAAGGGTCGGAGCTCTTGGGCTGGATGTCGGCGGGGAGTCCCTCAATCCGACCCAGACCGGAATGCCGATGATCCTGCATACTCTTTTCGGCGGCCGAGGGTCGATAACGCCGCCAGAACTCGACGAGAACCACCATCAGGATCGCCAGCCCGAGCATGATCAGCCCCTGGAAGATCAACTCGGCAGGATCGGACCAGTTGAGGTTCCAACCAGCCATGGGCCGGCGTGGTTGCTGGTTGAACTTGAACCAATCGTCGAGCCAGCTCCAATCCGGCCCAAGGACTGAGCGAGGGGCGTCCTTCGTTGCGTCGTACCAGGGGTATTCTCCACGCGACAGAGCG
This sequence comes from Isosphaeraceae bacterium, assembly GCA_025356475.1. Classification (GTDB taxonomy): domain Bacteria; phylum Planctomycetota; class Planctomycetia; order Isosphaerales; family Isosphaeraceae; genus JANXSX01. Next base: position 37,437 of record JANXSX010000064.1, read on the forward strand.
TCTGGAGGGGAACTCTCACCGAGTATCGGAATCAGGCCAAAACGACTTCCTCGTAAGTTGACTCTCGTCTCTAGGAAAAGCGGGGAAGTGTTTCGTGAGCGTCCCGAGGTGGTATCGTCATGACGCTTTCCGATCCATGGTTTCAATCCCGGGTACGCGCAGGCGATCAGGTCGAGGAACGCGGGTAAAACATTGTCCTTAAGACAGATATGGACAAGTTGGTTTACCATCCTCGGGCCTCCTCCATCGCCTGGCCTGCGAGCTTAAGGCGAAGTTCGACTTCCCAGCCCTCAAGCCTGATCCGTTGATCGATGTAGGAGAAGAATCGAACAACCGCGCCGAAGCCGATCGCGATCCAGAGTGGAATCTGAACGCGTAGGCCTGTGAGATCGGCGAAGTCCGGTTCCTCCCAGGTGAGATTACTGTCAAATATTGAGTTCAAAATTGTACCTGAACCGACATAGCAGCAGACGATGAATACTGCAGAGGCGATCACATATGCCAGGAACTGACCAAAGAGATCACCCCCGCGACGGTCGCGGAGAGTTCCCGCGCGGCGGAAGCTCTTGAAGACGGATTGTCGTTCGAGCAGCAAGACTTCATTCATGAATCCCAAGCGGGTCGGAATCAATGGGCTCGTGACGATCATGAGCAGAAGGATGGCCCGGAGGATGAGTTGAAAGAAGATCAGTGATGGCAGAGAGCCGAAGAGTCGCTTGGCCGTTCGACCGAACGAGATTTTTTCACCAAACATCAGACGGGCCAGAACAACTGTAAGCGGGGCAGTCGCCCAGGGAGCTTCGAGAGGGATAAGTAAGATCAGGAGACCGTCGAGATCGTCGAGACTGACAACCCAGGCGTTGAGAACGAGGAATGGCACGATCCCAACAATCGCAGCAGGTGCGATGAGGTTGAACCGCTTGCGGGTCACCACGACCGCGAGGTCGAGCAAGTCGGGGAAGGATCGTTCCCGAATCTTCACCAGAGTTCGATCAAACTTCAAGGGAGCGTGCCCTCCCGAATCAAGACGACTAGCAAGTAGGTTCGGGGGGCCATCACGCGTCCTCCTCGCCGATCGAGATCGCTTGCTGGCGACCTCCGAGCAGTAAGTACGCGAGCAAAGCCGTCGTGCTGAATAGGGCGATGCTAAACTTGATCGAGTAGGGGATTGGCGATGCCGAGATAAACCCCTCAATGAACGCGGCGAGGAAGAATAATACCACCGCAGCCCCCACCGTGGGCATGGCCGCTTGAGCCTCACGACGGAGCGAGCCCAGCCGCGACTGTCCTTTGGTCACAACCAATCCCCAGCCCATTCGCAGGCCCGCCGCTCCTGAAAATACGACTGCGGTCAGCTCAAACGGTCCGTGGGCGGTCACGAAGGTGTAGAAGTTCTCAGCCTGCGGGACGGTAGCCATATGGCCGAAGACCGTGCCAAGCGTGATCGCGTTCGAGGCCATCACGAAGACACTTCCAATGCCCAAGAAGATCCCCCACGCGAAACAGCGGAGGCCGATCGTCGTATTGTTGAGGATGTAGAAACCCGCCATCATCGAGTCGTTGCGCTGGGAGTCCTGGCTGTTAGCGGATCGGTCGGTGATCGGAATTTCGTACATATGCTCCATCTGTTCAAGCTGAGCCTCGCCAACGACTTTGTTGGCAAACTCCGGCCTCCCAGCCGCGAGGAGCGCGAACAGCAAGAACAAACCATAGAAAATGAGAAGAGCAAACCGAAGTGCGGGGTCGTTGCGGAGTTGCCTGGGGGCGGTCATGAGCACTGCTTCGGCGAGATCCTTGAACTTGAACCCTTGAACTCGATAGACAGCATTGTGGGCTCGACCGACGAGGGCGTGGAGGTAGCCGACCGTCTCGGCGGGGAGATCATACGATTCCGCGAGCATCAAGTCGGTACAAACCGAGCGGTAGAGCTCACCGAGTCGGAGGACCTTGGAGGCATCGGCCGGCTTCCACTTCAAGTCTTCGAGGGTAAGGAGCAAATCGTCAAGTTCGCGCCAGGTGGACTCGCGTTTCGCCAGCCGTTCAACGACACGCATTGCAGCTCACTCCCCGAGGAAGGCACGGTGGTAGAGAGCACACAAGACGGCGTCGGCTGTACTTCCTGCGGGGAGCCCATAACGGAGTCGAATGGGGCGAGCCAGGGGTTCGGCCATCTCTTCCCGACGTGCTTTGCCAAATCGACTCCGGACCTTTACGTAATCGGCAAGCGCCCGCGAGAGTTCGGATCCAGCACCAACGCGGAGTGGGACCCAGGGGAGCAGGGCGGCGACCTCGGGCTCTTTGTCCGTTCGCTCAATTCTTGGCCGCCAGGTCTTCTCCTCGACGATCACCATCGTTCCCGCTGCGAGGTCGCCTAACCTCTGAAATCGATTCGTGAGCAGCATCGAAGCGAGACCCGTCAGGTAGCAGAAGGGGATCAGCCCATCCACCGCCCCAACCGTGTTTCGAATCACCGCCTGTGTCGCTGAGATTGGCAGCCCATCTTCCGTGACAACTCGCAGGCCAAACATTCGTTTTCCGGGCGTTCGACCGTTGAAGAGTCCTTCCCAGAAGATCCCGTACCCCCAGAGCATCAGGAAGTAGGCCGCGAGCGCGGGCCCAAACCCAAGCGTCGTCTGAATCGACAGTATCAACGCCAGGACAAAGATCGCCAGGGCGAGGGCCGTCTCAAGGATCATGTCGATGAGATAAGCGATTGCACGTCGAAACGGGCCGGCCAAGGGGTAGAGGAAGACGATGCGCTCGGGGGTGACGAGACGAATGGTTGTATCAAGGCCGGTCAACTCCGAAGAACTGCTCAGCGAGGACATGGACATGAACCAACCCTCGGAACAGGCTTAACTTAAGGTCAGTGCATTGCGTATGGGAGAATGCTAACCGAGAGCATGGTCGATCGCAATCGTGCCCTGACCCCAGCCGGAGCCCATCGAATCGGGTTGCAGTCCGAATTTGATCGGGTTAAGATAGATAAGTAATCAATGCAATCATGAGGCCAGGGACGAGCCAGCGTGGGAGTCCTTCCTCTATGTCTCTGCTCAGGTCAAGCTTCGTCCTGATGTGGCTACTAGGTCTCACGACCGGAACCCTTTCTCGTGCCGACTTTATGGTTCATGACCTCGGTCTATTGACGGGCGGTACGTTTAGCCGGGGGCTGGGGATCAACTCCACTGGGCAGGTTGCCGGAGTCGGTGACGTCCAGGTCGCCTCTGTCCTCGTCCAGCATGCACTGCTCGCCCAAAAAGGCTTCCTTCCGATCGACGTCTCGATCACAACCGGGACGCATTCGAGCATCGGTCGAGGGATCAACGACGGGGGTGCGATCGCAGGCTCGACTCAGGACGTGGGCGGTTTGCGAGCTGCGAGGTTCGACGGCGGAAGTGTGACCATTATCACCTTGTTGCCGGGCGGCGTATCGTCACAGGGCTACGGGATTGACGGCGCGGGGAACGTGGTTGGTTCGGTCACTTTAGCGGGTGGGGTGACTCATGGATTCAGATCCGACGCGTTGGGAGGGATGAGCGACCTCGGTGTGATCGCCCCCGGCCAGTCCAGCGAGGCTCTCGCGACAAACGCCGCAGGGGTGACTGTCGGTGATGCGATCGACGGCACTGGGCGGATGCGCGGGGTCCGCGCGGGGGTCGGTGGTGGGTTCGTCCTACTGCCGGCTCTGCTTCCGGGCGGCTCATCAAGTGCAGCAACCGGGATCAATAGCCTCGGTCATATCGTCGGGTTCGCGGACCGGTTCGGCAGTGTCCGGGCCGTCTTCTTGAAAGCGGACAATACTTGGCAAGAGCTTGGTCTTCTCTTCGGTGGAACGACCGCTCGTGCGAATGCGATCAACACCTCGGACATGATCGTGGGGCAGGCCGACTCTGGGGCAGGGTCGCGTGCCTTCCTCACCGACGCCACAAGTGGCGTGATTGTGGACCTGAATACGCGAATTGATCCGTCATCAGGTTGGACCTTGACCTCAGCGACGGGGATCAATGACCAAGGATTCATCACCGGGGTCGGCCAAATCAATGGTCAAGATCGTGCGTTTCTGTTGACTCCGACGACGATTCCTGAGCCGGCGAGTCTGGTCTTGCTCTTCATGGGTGGGCTACTTCTTGCCGGTTCGCGAATCGCTCTCAAACGCGGACGTAGCACGGGCCGGGGAGTCGCCGGATCAGCCGTCGCATCTCGAGAAGGCTAAGGGTTGACATCACCAAAGACGGCTTCCACTGACTCTCAAGGATCAACGCATCCACTGGCTTAGGTTCGTCGCCAAGCATGTCGAGTAACTTGCGTTCCTCGTCGGACAAGCTCAGTTCGACTACCGGTCGAGTGGCAGGTTCCTCGGCGACCGACTTCCTCCGGCCGACGAGAGGCCCGAGTTCTTCGAGAATATCATCGACCGTTTCCACCAGCTTGGCCCCATCGCGAATCAGGCGGTGGCAACCTTGACTTGCCAGGCTATCGACTGGTCCCGGCACGGCGAAGACCTCACGATTCTGTTCCCCTGCGTGCCTGGCCGTCGAGAGCGCCCCACTTCGAGGTGCGGCCTCAACGACGACGATCCCCAGGCATAAACCGGAAATGATCCGATTGCGCTGCAGAAACAGGGCGGCGATCGGTTCTTGGGTCAGGGGGGTCTCGCTGATGATCGCGCCCTTGGCGGCGACCTCGGCGGCTAGCTCATCGTGTTCCGGAGGGTAAACGCTTGCAAGTCCGTTGGCCACAACGGCCAGCGTCCGCCCTCCGGCTTTCAAGGCCCCCCGATGCGCAGCCGCATCGATCCCGCGAGCAAGCCCCGACACGACGGTGATCCCGACCCTGGCCAGTGAGGCCGCCAGTTTCTCGGCGATCCGGATGCCGTAAGGGGTGCATTTTCGGGAGCCGACCAGCCCTACCGCGAGCTGGTCGCTCGGTTCATAGGTTCCCCGCACATAAAGCAGTGAAGGGGGGTCGGGGATCTCTTCGAGCGACGGGGGGTAAGCTGGATCTCCTCGGGGAATGAGTGTCACACCCGCGCGGCGGCATTTGGCCAGCTCGGCCATTGGGTCGTTGTCCGCCCTGGCCGTAACAATTTTGTCGGCGAGCTTGGGGCCAACTCCAGGGACGCCTTTCAGCTTGAAGATCGACGCATCGAGAACTTTGGAAGCAGTTCCGAACCGCTCAAGGAGGGCTTGGCAAGTGATCGGACCCACGCCCGCGACCATGGTCAGACAGAGCAGGTCGCCTAAAGCGTCGGAGTCGTCATCCATCAGAATACCCTCATTCAAATGCTTCAACCTGTGTCATCTCGTTAAGCACTGCCCGGACTTGATCAGAGGTGACCTCGCTGGTCATTTCGACGTGACCGATTCTCCTGGGCAGGACGAAGCGAATCTTGCCAGCCTGATTCTTCTTGTCACGCCCCATGGCATCGATCATGCGTTCAATCGACAACCCCGGGGCTGAGACTGGGAGTCGGCAGCGCTTCAGAAGCTTGATCAAACGATAGGTCACGTCTGGCGTGATCCAGCCAATTCGCTCGGCAAGCCGGCATTCGGCGACCATGCCAACGGCAACGGCCTCACCATGTTCGAAGTGCCCGCCGTAACCGGCGACCGCCTCAATCGCGTGACCAATCGTGTGTCCGAAGTTGAGGACTGCGCGAAGACCGGTCTCTTCCCGTTCGTCTTTTGAGACGACATCGGCCTTGAGTTCGCAGCTTCGTTGCACGACCCGGCACAACGTCTTCTGGTCGAATGCGAGGACAGCTTCGACGCTCTGCTCAAGGTCGCTGAAGAACGAGGCATCCAGGATCATGCCGTACTTGACAACCTCGGCAAGTCCACACCGCACCTCGCGTTCGGGGAGTGTGTTTAGAGTGGCTGTATCGATCCAAACAGCGATCGGTTGGTGGAATGCTCCGATGATGTTCTTAGCCTTGGGGTGGTTGATTGCGACCTTCCCCCCAACCGAGCTGTCGACCATCGCCAGCAGGCTGGTCGGAACCATGATCAAGGGAAGTCCTCGGGCATAGGTGGCCGCGATATAACCGGCGAGGTCGCCGATCACCCCCCCGCCAATTGCGACGACACAGGTGTGTCGATCGGACTTGCGTTCGACCAGGCGATCGAGGAGCAACCTCGCAGACTCGAAGGATTTCGATGCTTCACCCGGCTCGATCACCGCGAGTTCGCAGTCAAGCCCGATCGAGCTCAGAATCTCCAAGAACGATTCGCCATGAGCTCGGACATTGTGGTCCGTGACCACGAATGCCGATCGACACGACTTACCCGCCCAGGACGCCTTGAGCGTTGACTGAATGAAGTTGGCGAATTCCTCATTCTGACCGGAGACGATACGGATGTCGTAAGAGCGATCTGCCAGCGCGACTCGGACACAAAGTTCAGTCGACATACGTAGATCGCTCGTGGGCAGGCGGAATTGTAGGGGTCGAACTGACTCTAGCGGCCCCGTGAGGAGTCGGTCAAGTCGTGAGCTTGCTTCGCTAGCAGTCCGCGCCTATGCTGAATAGGTTGAAGTTTCAGGGAAGGTGGAAGATGGAACGACCTACGCCGAAACCTGTTGCGGGTGTCTTGCGATGACCGATCCCCTCAACTCTTCTGTCGCAGTGGGGCGTTGGTTTGGCATTCCCCTCCGGTTGCATGCGACGCTCCTGATCTATGCGTGCTATCAGCTTCTCAACAGTGCGCTCGAAAAAGAACAGTCGGTTCTCCAGACGGCTGGCTGGCTGCTTCTCCTGCTCCTTGCACTTTTCGTGCATGAGCTCGGGCACGCGCTTGCCAGGTCCTGGTACGGTGAGGAGCCTGACGTTATCCGACTCTGGCCACTCGGTGACTTCCAACTCCCCTCTCGTTCGCTGGCGAATCTGGGTGAGAACGCCTGGAGGGTCGCTTTGGCGGGTCCGCTCCTGAATGTTGCGGTGGCGCTAGCGATCGCGGTCGGACTCTATGCGTTTGCAGACGCAACCTTCATCTTCAATATCTTCGGCAACGCACAAGGGACAGGTGCTCCTCTCGTCGCATCAAAAGTTGCGGGTGGGGCTCGCTCCATCGCGCAGGCTTTTAGCGTTGTCTGGGTGCTCGGCTGGTTTGGGTACTGGAACTGGATCCTATTCATCGCGAACTTGATTCCAGCACTTCCATTCGATGCGGGTGTCGTGCTGCGTTCGCTGACGTCACGAGCGAATTATGGGTCGAGTCGGAACTCGATTTTCATACCGATGGCTGCGCGGACGGCAGGTGTTTTGCTTGTCGTGGTCGGCCTTCTGAAGATGCTCTACGGCCATTTCGACGTGGGAGTTAGGCTCTGGGTGCTCGCGTTCCTGATCGAGTGGATCATCCGAGCCGAGTCGCGACAGGATGAAGAGGCCGGCTTCTTTGACGATACCGTCTTTGGTTACGACTTCTCCGAAGGCTATACCAGCCTCGAAGCGGGCGCGGCCACGGTTCGTCCCATTCAGGAAAGCGCGATCAAACGCTGGCGCCGCCGCCGTTCCGACGACCGCCGGCTCCGTCGCCAAGCGCGCGAATCCGCCCAGGACCGACGGATGGACGAGATCTTGGATAAGCTTCATCGGGAGGGCAAAGCATCGCTTACGGACGAGGAGACCCGCTTCCTGAACCGGGTTAGCCGTCTGATTCGCGATCGACCCAAGTCGACCCCAAAAGACCGATGAGCCGATTCCACGACGTGCTCAGCTTGGGCTCAGTCCTGGTCCTGGACTCGGGCCAGGGAACCCGTTTGATCGCCCGAGGACTCGATCTGGCGATTGATGATCCCTCAACCTGGGTTCTTGATCACCCCGATGAGGTCGCCCGGCTCCACGCGGAGGATGTCGCTGCGGGTGCCGACATCGTTCTGTCCTGCACCTTCGGAGCGAATGCAACGACCCTCGCGCGTTATGGTCGAGCGAGCGACGTCGAGGCCGTGAACCGGACCGCCGTCGGACTCGCGCGTGATGCGGGTCCGTCCTTGGTTTTCGGCTCGGTGGGACCCAACCCGGTCGCGGGCTCGGTTTGCCTTCGTCAGGTCAAAGCCCTTTGTGACGCGGGGGTCGACGCCATCTTGCTGGAAACCTATCAATTTCTGCCGGCATGCGTGGCGCTCAGCCAGATTGTTTCCGCAGTCGGTCCGGTTCCGGTGCTCGTGTCTCTCTGGAATTGGACCGGGATCGACCCGGCCCGCCTGGTCGAGTTGGGGGCGTCCGGGCTTGGGATTAACTGCATGGGGATCGAGAACGCTCTCGTGACGCTCCAAAGCTTCGTCCCGACTTCGACCGTTCCGTGGCTCTTCAAACCTGACGCAGGTTGCTTACTCAGTCCACCAGTATCCTCGGAGAACTTCACGCGGGCGGTTCACGAAGCGCAAGGGCTTGGCGTTCGGATGATTGGCGGATGCTGTGGAACGACTTCGGAACACGTCGCTCTAATTCGTCGGGCTGTTTCTTCGAAACGGGATTCCTGTTCCAATACGGGAGACCTTGCCCCTTTCACCTTTTGAGAGTCATCCGTGGCTGTCGCCCAAAAGACCTCGAAGAAGAAGCAAATCCCGCGCGATCAGTTGAAGCCGGGCGACTGCCTGTGCGACCACTGCGTCGGTAAGTGTTGCCGCTACTTCTCGTTGCCGATCGAAACCCCAACCGAGTGGGACGATTTCGATGCGATTCGCTGGTATCTCGCGCATGGGCAGACTCTGGTTTACCTCGAAAAAGGGACCTGGTACCTGGTCGTGATGACCAAATGCAACTACCTCGACGACAACGACCGATGCCGGATCTACCTGAGTCGTCCCAAGATCTGCCAGGAATACACAACCGACGGTTGCGAATACGACGAGTCCTGGGTCTTCGAGAAGGTGTTCGAGACTCCGGAACAGCTTTGGGAATACGCAGAGGCCTTGCTCCCTCCTAGACGTCGCAAAGGCAACATCCCAGCGCCGATCACCTTCGTGAATGTCGATACCCTCAAGAAGCCTCCATTGAACCCAACTCCGGGAGCAGAGTGATGGATGAGACTGGAAATCGCCGGTTGGCTCGACTTGAGAAGAGTGCTCGGCTCTGGCGATGGTTCGGGCTGGCTGCCGTTTTGCTCGCTGTGGGGAGTCTTGGGGTTCGACCTCTCGTCGCCCAGCAGTCGAAGACGGCCAAGGCGGCGATGGAATACCGCCAGTCGGCATGTCTGTGGACGAGCATCAGCTCGGTCGCGAATGATTGGGAGGGGAAAGGCTGGGAACTTTTCCAGGTGGTGCCAATTCACCCTGAGAACCCGGGCGCGGGTGCCAAGATGCAGGTGGCCGTAGTCTTCCGCCGTCCAAGTAAGTAAACTGCGTGTATGGCCAGACGCTCAAATCACTACGAAGCGGCTTTTGAGGGGTACATTCGTGCCAAGCGAATCCCTTGTGTCGCCGTGGACGAGGCCAAACGGAGTTTTTTCGGGGACGAGGGGCTAAAAAATCCCGACTTCATCCTTTATCCTAAGTACGGTAAGAATCTTGTCGTGGAGGTCAAAGGCAAGCGGGGCAAGAACGCCAAGGGACGGAGGGCCTGGGAAAACTGGGTCACGACGGACGACCTTGAAGGCTTGACTCGCTGGCAAGAGATGTTCGGGCCTGGGTTTCAGGCGGTCCTGGCGTTCGTATACGCGGAGTCACCCCCGGAGTTCCCGCTCCCTCCCGGCGATGGCTCGTTTGAGTTTCGCCGCTACTCGTATCGGTTTTGGGCTGTGGCGTTGGACGATTATGTCGCACATCTCACGTCGCGAGGCCCTGCGTGGAGGGCGGTTGCGATGGCTCGATCCGCCTTCCGCCGCCGCGTCAGACCCCTTGATGAATGGTTGCCGATGACCCCGACCGCCCCGCAACGACCGTTTCCTCTCCCTCTCAAGGAGCTTGATCGATGAGCCGGAAATTCCGCTCCATCGCCTTCGCCTTCGCGATGTTGACCCTCGTGGGGACCTATGCCTCAGCCCAGGCAGTGAACCCCGCCCAGAAGGATGTTACCGACGGCTTCTTCGACATGCCCGTCAAAGACGATCCCGATGGTGGCAAGGGGAATGCCGTTCCCGGCTACCTGATCACCTCGCTCCTGAGTGGAGTGGCCTTGTATGCTCTCTGCAAGTCGTCCCGCCGTGGGGCCTGATGGTTTCCCAGGATTTGAGGCCCACGCTGCCATGAAGGCTATCGACGAACGTTGGACCCGTGAGCAGATTGCGGCGCTATACCACTCGCCCGTGCTCGATCTGATCGGTCGAGCCGGCGAAGTGCATCGCCGCCATCACGACCCCAGCTCAGTTCAGGTCTGCGTCTTGCTCTCGGTGAAGACCGGCGGCTGCCCCGAGGATTGCGCGTATTGTCCCCAAGCCGCCAGGTATCAGACCGCCGTCGAGGCCGATCCCCTGATGGCCCTTGATGATGTGCTGGCCGCCGCCCGGAACGCCCGTGAGTCGGGGGCAACCCGTTTTTGCATGGGGGCGGCCTGGCGAGAAGTCAAGGATAATAGCCAGTTTGATCGAGTTCTCGACATGGTCCGAGGTGTCAAGGATCTCGGTCTCGAAGCGTGCTGTACCTTGGGAATGCTCTCGGGGGCTCAAGCACGTCGCCTCAAAGATGCGGGGCTCGACGCCTACAACCACAACCTCGACACATCGCCTGAGTACTACGGCGAGGTGATCTCAACCCGTACTTATGACGATCGGCTTGAGACGCTCCAGCATGTCCGTGATGCCGGGATTACCGTCTGTTGTGGCGGAATCGTCGGACTCGGTGAGAGTGACGACGACCGGATCGGGATGCTCCACACGCTGGCCAACTTGCCCGAACCCCCCGAGAGCGTCCCGATCAATGCCCTGGTCGCCGTCGAAGGAACTCCACTTGCCGAGCGCCCTCCCGTGCCGATCTGGGACATGGTCCGCATGATCGCCACCGCGCGGCTTTTGATGCCCGATGCTATGGTTCGTCTCTCTGCCGGTCGCCTGAACATGACCGAGTCTGACCAAGCGCTCTGCTTCCTCGCAGGGGCAAACTCGATTTTTGCCGGTGATAAGCTCCTCACGACCCCGAACCCTCAAGTCGATCAAGACGCTCGAATGTTCAAGACCCTTGGTCTCAAATCGATGCCGGCTGCCATCCCCGTCGGTTGAGGGCTCGCGGGCCCGCTAACACCACGGCTGTGTTGATTGACGCTGCCCTCAGGCTTATCCCTCCCAGGTTGGGAGGGACCCACGACGGTCCTCACGATGTGCTGTGAAAATGTGGATGTCGTTGTTTCAGGGATCGGATTAGTTACGGGGCTAGGCGCGACTCGGGAACAGACCTGGTCAGCCGTTCGGTTGGGGTCTTCTGGGATCAAGCTCCTTGTGCCTTCGGGAGACCTGGGAGCTGCCGGGCCAACGCTCGCTTGCCAGGCTGCCGCCCACCTGACTGGGCCTGATGTCGCCGAGCCGATTTTCGCACTCCTGGACGCGACCCTTGCTGAAGCACTCGCCGACGCAGGTGACCCCCTCCACGGAGTTGACTCCGACCGGGTCGGGGTCTTGATCGGCCTAAGCAAAGGCTGTGTTCGCAGTCTGGCGAAGGCCATTCCTACCCTTGATGGCCTGCGATTCTCCACGAGTTGGGCGAGCGCAGGCGCGAGTTATGTCTCGACCAAGGTCCAGGCAACCGGCCCGTGCTTGGCCCCTGTGGCGGCGTGTGCGACAGGTGTCGTCTCGGTGCTCCAAGGTGTCGAATTGATCCGTAGCAATGTCTGCGACGTGGTGATTGCTGGTAGTGTCGATGCCTCGCTCGAACCACTCATGCTTGCTGCGTTCCGCTCGCTCCGAGTTCTTGCACACGCCGACGATCCTCGCCAGGCCGTTCGTCCCTGGGATCGAGCCCGGTCGGGTTTCGTCGTCGGGGAGGGGGGGGCCGTCCTCATCCTTGAGCGCAGGGACAGGGCTCGATCTCGTGGTGCCAGGGCTTACGCAACAATCCTGGGTGGAGCCCTCGGCGGGGACGCTTACCACGTAACGGGGGTCAATCCTGACCCGACCAACCTCGCCAAGTTGATCGGAAGGGCCATCGGCTGTTCGCATATCGCGCCAACAGTAATCGATTATGTCAATGTGCATGGAACAGGAACTCGGGGGGGTGATCCAGTCGAGTGCCAAGCGATTCGCCAGGCTCTGGGTGCTCACGCGGACCACGTGAGTTGCTCGGCCAATAAGTCACAAATCGGACATTTGCTCGGAGCGGCCGGCTCGGCGGAGCTTGCCCTGACTTGCTTGGCCTTGCGCGATGGGTTTGTCCCTCCAACCCTAAATCTGACCGATCCTGACCCCTCGTGCGACCTCGACGGCACGCCGCTTGTGGGTCGGTCGCGAGAGATCCAGGTCGCTCTGAAGTTGTCGATCGGCTTCGGTGGGCATCTGGCCGCTGCGCTGCTCCGGAGGCTGGATCATGGCTGATCCTCTGTCCTGGATCGACGACGAATCCGCAGACTGGGCCTCGCGAGGCTTGGTGCGGACGCTTTCTGTCCTTGATCGGGGTTTGGTGAACTTCGCCTCGAACGACTACCTCGGCTTGGCGGCAGACCCGCGTCTCCTCGAGGCTGCCTCGGCGGTGACGGCCTCGTTCGGGACCGGTGCCTCGCCTTTAGTCAGTGGCTGGACCGAGTACCATCAGAGGCTCGTTGAGGACCTTGCTCGATTTGAGCAGACGGAGAGTGCTGTCCTCTTTTCCAGTGGGTATGCCGCCAATCTGGGAGCGATCTCAGCCGTGGTCGGCAAGGGCGACGCGGTCTATCTCGATCGGCTCAACCACGCCTGTCTGATCGACGGGGCCAAACTCTCGGGAGCCACTCTGCGTGTTTATCCCCACAACGATGCCGACCGACTCGAGCACGTCCTCAAGCGCGATCGAGGTCGATTCCGTCGATTGCTGATCGCCACGGACGGCGTCTTCAGTATGGATGGAGACCTCGCTCCCCTGGCGGACCTGGTCAGCCTTGCCGATGACCACGACGCGATTCTGCTCGTCGACGAAGCGCACGGGACGGGCGTCTATGGACCCGATGGCCGAGGGGCAAGTTCCGTTTACGGGGTCGCGAACCGAATTCCTATCAAAGTCGGCACGCTTTCCAAAGCGATTGGCACCTTAGGCGGCTTCGTGGCAGGTTCGAACCGACTCTGCGATTGGCTTATCAACCGAGCCCGGCCGTTGATCTATTCCACTTCGCTCCCACTCCCCGTCGTAGCGGCGGCCTCACGAAGTCTCGCAATCATCCAGGACGAACCCTGGCGGCGAACTCGACTGCTTGAATTGTCGGCCCGGTTGAGAACGCGGTTAGGCATCGGATCAGAATCCTACGGGCCGATTGTTCCCTGGATGGTCGGGTCATCGGAGGCGGCCATGGATCTATCGAGCCGACTCCGAGCCGAGGGCTTCCTCGTCCCGGCAATCCGCTCACCGACCGTGCCCAGTGGGACCGCACGGCTGAGGATCACGGTGACAGCGGCTCACACCGAAGGCCAGATCGACAAACTGAGCGCGATCCTGATTCGCGAATCCCGATAGACCTGCCTCGCGCCGTTTACTCGTTTGGCTCGGATCCGAACGCCTTGGTGTCCGATTCGAGACGGAACACCTCCACACGGCGACGCTGCTCTTTGGCACGCTTTTTCAGATCAGGGTAGTCTGATGTTGGCGGGCAGAACGTTCTGCGACGGCGAGGAATCGATCTACGTATTAACCCACGAGGGGTGCGAACGCAGGGCCGAACTTCTGGCTTGCGCGCAGGAAGCCGTCTCATCGGATGGGTATGATGGTAGGCGGCAGGAATAGCGAGCGTGGATGCATGCGCCACTGATGGGCAATGAACAGGGTTTGCCCTGAGTGGGTCCAATTCCGATCCACAGCGCTTTACGGCTCGGGTGGTGCCGGGTAACAGAAATCCGCCCTACCATTCCATCGACTTCAGAATTCGCCTCGCTTCATCTCTGCTGGGGAGACGGGATTGCCCGAATATCCCCGCCATCCGCGCCACCACATTCGGCATGAATCATCGCGGGATGCTGACCATTGGCCTCGGTTCTACGACTCCATGTCCCTGCAACTGATGTGCCTCGATCACGCGTCCGTGCTCGCGGTCGATTAGCTGGCACCCGTTGTTGCGGATCATGCGTAGGGCGAATTCCTTTTGAGATGCGATTCGTCCCTAGCGCTCGGCTGTTGGTGAGCGAATTTGGGTAAAGATTACTGTCTGGAAAGGTATTCTATGGCCTGAACTGGTAGTTCGGGGTGTCCTGGAGGCCTTGAGCAACTCCGGACGAATTCGGACGCACACACCAACTGCCGAGCGCTAGCGGTTTTTCGCCCCAATTCGGTCGATTCCACTTGACACAATCGTGTCGTACCGCGATTTGAAAAGGAGTGTCAATGCTCAACGGACGGACGAACCGGATAATCGGTCCGAAAGTGACTCATTAGCCTATCAAATGCAAATACTAGAAACATAATTATTATGGAACATAGCTAGAATTTCAATTGTTGTAATGACATAAAATTCTTCCATATCACGGATTAAGCGTTCCCAGAAATTTGGAGTTATTTCCCCGAAATGTGCGGTAAGGGAGTTTGATCGCCGAGAGAAAACACCTTGAAAGGGGTGGGCAGCGTAACGTATGGTCCAGCCGGCACCACCGAACCGAGTCTGAGCCAATTGAGAGCGGGCATCGTGCGAGGCGAAGCCTCCCAGACCTGTGGGATCTTGGTAAGTGTCTCGCAACCGTTCTCGGGCTCGGGTAGACTAACGCTTTTCATCGCGATGGAAGTCTGTTCGAGATCGCCCCATGCTCAATCTTGGCTATTTCAAGGGTCAACCGACGGAGTATATCCTCAAGTATTCGGGGGGAAAGCTCGCCCGTGAGGGGCAGGGGCTCGCCTTCTATTACTTGCGGTTCAACACTCAGATTCTGGCTGTGCCTACGTCGAGCATGGACGCGAACTTTGTGTTTAATGAGGTGACACGGAACTTCCAGGCGGTCACAATTCAGGGCCAATTCACCTATCGGATCAAGAGCCCTCAGGAAGCCGCTAAGCTCCTGAACTTCACAATCGACCCACGAACCCATGTCTATCTCTCGAACGATCCCGACCGCCTGGCGCAGCGGATCACCAACGTAATCCAGATGGAAACGCGGGGCGAGTTGCAGAAACTCACGCTCGAAGAAGCACTCGGTTCGTTCGAGTCGATCGCGACCAAAGTGGAAAACAGCATCAAGAGTGGCATACCTCTGAGCGCGCTCGGCGTTGAGCTGATCAGCATTTACTTCATTTCCGCCAAGCCAACTCCGGAAGTTGGCCAAGCACTGGAAGCCGAGTACCGTGAGACCTTGCTCCGCAAGGCGGATGAAGCGATTTATGCACGTCGGTCGGCTGCGGTCGAAGAAGAGGGGAAGATCAAGGAACGCGAGTTGAATTCGGAAATCACCCTGGAACAATCTCGACGGAAGCTGATCGATCTGAGAGGTGAGAATGAGTTGCTCGAAGCCGAGAATCGGGGCAAGGCCCAGGAGATTGAGGATCGGCACCGGATCGATTCCAAGAAGCTCGAATTGGGGCTCTATGCGGGCCTAGAACCGAGGGCAGTCCTGGCTCTGGCTCTCAACGAGATGGGGGTCCACTCGGAGAAGATTGGCAATCTGACGATCACCTCCGAACTGCTCGCTTCGCTAATGAATGGGCCTGGTGTTTCCCGATCTGGTGAGGTCTGAGATGCCAGGCCTCGACAAGATCGTGGTCATCACCAAGAAGTCAGCGCTCGAAGAATTGATCGAGCGGTTCAATACGCGCGACCAGGCTCGATTCTATATCGAGCATATGGGAGGCTCTTTCGAGTGGTACGAGTCCGCCCACCAGGCCTATGTCAACGCGGTCGCAACCCTCCGAAAAGCGATGCCTCGTGAGGTCCGTTCTCACTGGATCGAGCGTTCGTTCTTGCCGACCTTCACGTTCGGACCTAACGATTTGATCGTTACGCTCGGCCCCGACGGCCTAGTCGTGAACACCGCGAAGTATCTACAAGAGCAGCCGTTGCTGGCCTTCAACCCGGATCCAGAACGTATCGACGGCGTTCTGAGCGCGTTCCCGCTCGATGGAAGCGCCTCGACTTTGCTCGCAGCTTTGTCTTTCCAGATCTTGATCCGACCGATTACGATGGCGCAGGCGACCCTCAATGACGGGCGGTCAATTCTTGCCGTCAATGATCTGTTCATCGGGCAAAAGACACATGTCTCGGCTCGGTACGTTCTCTCGCATGCACAACGAGAGGAAACCCAATCGTCAAGCGGAATCATCGTTTCGACTGGTGCAGGATCCACAGGCTGGTATCGGTCGATTCTTGCGGGGGCAGTCGGCGTCGTGCGGAGTGTCTTAAACGACGCGTCAATCGACCGAGCTCGATCGCGTTATCAGTTCGATCCTGAGTCCGAGCGCTTGATCTTCAATGTGCGGGAGCCGTTCGTCAGCCGGACTACTACTGCCGATGTTGTCCATGGAGAGATTACGCCCGAGACTCCTCTCGTACTGACCTCTCAGATGCCGCGTAACGGTGTCATCTTCAGTGACGGGGTCGAGGAAGATTATCTCCCCTTCAACAGTGGCTCGATCGCGAATATCGGCATCGCCCAGCGCAAGTTGATGCTCATCAGCGGGCTGCCTCAATCCCAACCTACCCCCGAGCATCTGGTAGAGCGTCGGTGACCTGTTGGGCGATCGGTTCTGATCGAATGTGTCGATTCCAGGTTGCTTTGCATGAAAATATGAAGGGATTACACGTGTTAGCATGGTTGTCAAAGCAAAAAGTCATCTTTACATGCCAAGGGTGTCAGCAAAAGCTGCGAGCCCCTGTTTCCACGCTGGGTCGAAAAGCGATTTGCCCACGGTGCGGGGGTCGGCTCTTCGTTCCCATCCTGAGCATCATTCAGTCGTTGAGGACCGCAATTACATCGCTGCCGGCTGCGGCTCGGACGCAGAGTCAGACTGGGGTTGGCATGAGTCGTCGTGGGTTGGCGCGACTGATGTCGAACAAGGCCGCGACTGGTGCGGCGAGCTTGTTCGTCTTTGGGGCTGCCTATCAGTACTATCGGACGAAACGCGGTATGACCTGGTTCCCCGACCCAAGAATTAACACGCCGATCCACAATTTTCGACCGTTCCCACCCGATAATCCCTGGAATCAGGTCGTGGCGGATGCACCGCTCGACCCACTCTCTGAAGTCATCATGAATTCGATCGGTCGTGACAAGCCCCTGCACCCCGACATCGGCTGGGGTTGGAGATATGGACCGACAGGTTACATCTACATGACTGTTGGTAACGATGATCCGCTGATGCAGGTCGTCACAGAAGCATATAGTTATGAAAGTGACCCCGGACCCTATCGGATCCCCTTGGATGCACCGATCGAAGGAGGACCGAATGGCACCGGCGACCGCCATGTGATTGTGGTCGACACCGATAACTGGATGCTTTACGAGCTATTTAATGCGCGAATCAAAAATGAGACCTGGCATGCCGACAGCGGAGCGATTTTCGACCTTAAAGTGAACAGTACGCGTACTGCCGGTTGGGGATCTGCCGATGCTGCGGGCTTGCCGATCTTTCCCGGACTGGTTCGTTATGAAGAAGTTCACGAAGCGAAGGTCATTCCTCACGCCCTTCGATTCACGGTCAAACGTTCACGAAGAGCTTATGTCCCGCCCGCAAGCCAATTCGCGAGTCCCCATAAGGATGTGACACTCCCACTGATGGGGATGCGGGTCCGGCTCCGAGAATCGTTTGAGATGTCGAAATTTTCCGAGCCGATGCAGGTGATTCTCACCTGTTTGAAGCAGTATGGAATGCTGCTTGCCGACAATGGTGGAGATATGTTTCTGAACGGAGCATATCATGAGGACTGGAGTATGTCAGACTTGAAGACGCTCAAGAACGTCAAGGCTCGTGACTTTGAGGTGATCCGTATGGACGGACTGGTGCCGGGCTAGCCTGGGAGGATCGATTCCAAATCGCTATCGATACACAGAACCACCATCGGCAGACCTGCAGATATGCACGTTCGGTCGAGTCCCCGTCTGTTTGAGGTAGCCTTCCATCACGCTCTCGGCAAAGGGTTCAGCCTTGTCGGCTTCGACGAGGTTCACCGTACAACCGGCCCATCCTGCCCCTGAGAGTTTCCCACCCAGAAATCCGGGCGCGTTTTCGGCAGCCTCGACCAAGGTATTGAGTGCGGGCGAACTGTTCTCAAAATTATCGCGACTCGATGCATGGGACGCTGACATGAGTCGACCGAACTCGGCCACCTCTCCCTGCTTTAACGCGACTGCGCCGGCGGTCACGCGAGCGTTCTCGGTCAGGACATGGCGAGCCCGAAGTCGTCCGACAAGGTCTAACTCCGCCCAGTGGGCTCGAAGCATGTCGGCAGTCACGTCGCGGAGACTCGTGATATTCGACGTTTCGACATGACTTTGGAAATAGGAAACGACCGATTGGCACTCCGCTCGTCGGAGGTTATACATCCCATCGGCGAGCTTCCGTGAGGTCATGGTGTCGCAAACAATGAGCGCCGGGGCAGGGCTCCCTAGTGGGACTCGGGCATAGTCGAATGAGCGACAGTCGAGTGTCAAGGCATGGTCGGCACGCCCAAAAAGGGTGGAGACGTGATCGAGTAATCCGGAGTTCACACCAACATATTCATTTTCTGCGCGACGGAGCAGCTTGGCAAGATCCATACGCGAGGCATCATCTCCGACCAGGTTTGGCCCATTGATCAGTCCTGCGGCTCCGATTGCGATCGCGACTGTAGCTTGCAGGCTTGCCGAACTCGACAGACCGGCACCGAGCGGGATATCGCCGGCGATCACCATCTCGAAGCCAGCGGAAAGGGGTCCGTAAGCCTGTGCCAATGCCCAGCTCACCCCAGCGACATACGAAAGCCAGGAGCCGTTCCCAGAGTGGGGGATCTCCTCGCCGACCGAAAACCGCTTGTGCTGGTCGAGGTTGACCGAACGAACGTGGGCAACCTTGTGCGATCCCCGAGCAGGGCGGATCGCAACAACGCTGGCCCGGTCGATCGCTGCAGCGAGGACAAGCCCGTCATTGTGATCGGTGTGGTTGCCGAGGAGTTCAACCCGTGCCGGTGACAGGGCGAGCACTAATGGCTCGCCACCGAAACAGGTCGAAAACGCACGAAGTGTCGATTCGATTAGGGGCGATCGTTGCATAGACAATCGCTAGCTGGAGAGAGAATCTGCAAATCGAAACCACCCCTCTTCCCGGAGGGAGAGAGGTGGGCTCGGAGATCAAGAATCAGAGCCCGGCGGCCTTCTTAAGCGTTTCGGCCTTGTCGATCTTTTCCCAGGTAAATTCGGGCTCACTACGACCGAAGTGGCCACCGCTCGCCGTCTTCTGATAGATCGGCCGACGGAGGTCGAGGTGTTTGATGATCCCCGAGGGGGTCAGAGGGAACGTGGCGCGGATCAGCTCGGCAATCTTGCTATCGGCGATCTTGCCGGTCCCTTCGGTATCGACGTGAACGCTGACCGGCTCACTCACGCCAATCGCGTACGCAAGCTGAATCTCGCAGCGCTCGGCAAGACCGCCGGCCACCACGTTCTTGGCCACATAGCGAGCCATGTACGCCGCAGAGCGATCGACTTTTGTGGGATCCTTGCCGCTGAACGCGCCGCCGCCATGCCGACCCCGACCGCCGTAGGTATCGACAATGATCTTCCGACCAGTCAGGCCGGCGTCACCATGCGGTCCGCCAACAACGAACCGTCCGGTTGGGTTGATATAGTACTTGGTGTTCGCGTCGATCATGTTCGCCGGTAGGACTGGCAATATCACCAGTTCCTTGACAACCTTGCGAATCTCTTCGATCGGCACGTCTTCGGTTTGGGTCGAGAGCACGACCGTATCGATGCGGACCGGCTTATCGTCCAGGTACTCGACGGTGACCTGGCTCTTGGCGTCCGGACGGAGCCACTTGATGGTGCCGTTCTTCCGCAACTCTGTGATACGATTGATGATCCGATGTGAGAGCGCGATCGGCATCGGCATCAATTCTTCGGTCTCGTTCGTCGCATAGCCGAACATCAGCCCCTGGTCACCCGCGCCGATATCCTTACCGGCGTCGGAGTCCTCATTGACCCCCTGGGCGATGTCGGGCGATTGCTTACCAACTGCGATCATGACCGCGCACGTCTTGGCGTCGAAACCCATATCGCTGGAGGTGTAGCCGATCTCTTCGACCACACGACGAACGATCGTGGGGTAATCGACGTGCGCCTTCGTGGTAATTTCGCCCGCGACGACGATCAGGCCGGTCGTGAGCAGAGTCTCGCACGCGACACGCGAGTAGGGATCTTGGGCAAAAATAGCGTCGAGGATGCCGTCGGAGATCTGGTCGGCCATCTTATCGGGATGGCCCATCGAGACCGACTCGCTGGTGAAGAAGTAGCGACTGCTGGCTTGCGACACGGACGAATTCTCCTCGGTTCCCGACGACCAACCGTCCCAAGACAGTCGGTTGACAATACAGATCCGCCACCGAGACGGTGGCACTGGAAATAAAGATTGTAGCAACTACGTCGATGGGGTGTAAAGAATTCGCGAGTCATTTGATTCTGACCACGAGAAATCACGCAGGATCGGGCCGGTTCTGAAGCCTGTTCCCTCCGTACGTCTCGTCCGTTACGATGAAATTCTTCACACCTGACGGCTTTCCCGCCCGTCGAAAGGAAACGCATGCATCTCATCTCGCGGCATCGATTTGTTCTCGGTCTCTCGCTCGGCTTGGTTGTTCTGAACTCGACCTTCGGGGCTGAGTTGCCGTCGCTCATGGAACAGCCCCGAGCGGACTTCGCCACTCGACGTCGCGAGCTGGCGAAACTCGTCAAAGACGCGGAGGCGAAACGGCCAAACCTTGGCGGCATGCGGGGGGCGGCAACCAAAGCTGAGGGGGGCGAGCCGAGAGCTTCCGAGCCAATCGTGGTGCTGATCGGTGACGCCGGCAACGAAGAGGGCAAGTTCCGGCAGGAGAACAACTTCGCCTACCTGACCGGGGTTGATGTTCCGGGCTCAGCCCTGATCCTCTTCCCCGATGGGACGGAGACCCTGTACCTCCCGCCCCGCGATCCTATGAGCGAGCGCTGGAACGGGAAAACGATCGGTCCGGACACCGAAACCGCCGAACTGGTCGGTTTCTCGAAAGTTGAGTCGACCGAAGCCTTCCTTGCCGACCTCTTCCGCGCGGCGAGCGATCCTCGTAAGCGGACTCGACGCAGCAAGCTTACTTCCTTCTATATGGTTGCCCCGGAAGGTCGGATGGGTGGAACTCCCAAGGAATCGGACTTCTTGAAGTTCGTCAAGCTCGGTGCGCCAAACACCCCGGTGCGTGACGTTTCGACGCTGATCCACGAGTTGCGAACCATCAAGACCGAGGGCGAGGTCGCGCTGCTTCGCAAGGCGATCGCCATGACCGGCGATGCCCAGACCGATGTCATGAAAATCATTAAGCCTGGTATTGCTGAGTATGTCCTTGAAGGGACGATCCTGGGCGCATTCATGCGTGGTGGCTCCGATCGGCCGGGATTCCCATCGATCGTGGGGTCGGGACCAAACTCTTGCATCATGCATTATATGGCGAACCGACGGATGATCGAAGATGGAGAACTCGTCGTCGTGGATATTGGCGCGGAATATATGAATTACACCGCCGATATCACACGAACCTACCCCAGCAGCGGCAAGTTTTCCCCTCGCCAACGCGAGATCTATCAACTTGTGCTTGATGCCCAGAGCGGTGCCGCCGCACAGTTCAAGCTTGGTGAGACAAGTCAGCCTATCCTCAACCGTTGGGTCCATGACTTCTTCAAAGCGAGCTCCCTGCGTGCCAAAGACCTCGAAGGGGTTGAGCAAACCATGGATCACTTCTTCGCCCATGGGCTTGGCCACTCGCTCGGCATGGATGTCCACGACGTCGGTGATAGCCGCCGACCCCTTAAACCGGGCGAAGTCTTCACGATTGAGCCTGGTATCTACATCCAGAGCGAGTCGCTTGGCGTCCGGATCGAGGACGACTACGTCGTGAATAAGGATGGAACGCTTGAGAAGATCTCGAAAGGAATCGTCAGCGAAGTCGACGAGATCGAACGGGCGATCGCCGAGTCCAAGACCAGTCGATCGATCGGAACCAAGGCGGCGAGCAATCCATAAACCTTTGGGTCAGATGTCGCACGTTGTCGTGGAGCAAGGAACCGACTACTTTAGGGGTGTTCCGATTTTGATTTGTGGGAGACCAGACCGATGACGAGCCTCAGTCGCTTCCTTGCTTGCGCGATCGTACTCTCGATTCCGGCGATCGCGCCGGGCCAGGCTGTCCCGAGCCCGGCCAACAAACCGGTTCGTGCTTCGATCTATGACGCCAAGGCCGATGCCCGCGAGCAGGTCAAGGTGGCCTCGGCGCTGGCGAAACGCGATGCGAAGCGGGTGCTTGTGATGTTCGGTGGCGACTGGTGTGGTTGGTGCCACAAGCTACACGCACTCTTCGCCAGTAACGCTGAGATCAAGAAGATGCTCAGTACAGAGTATGTTCTCGTGATGGTCGACACCGAGGCACCCAACGCCCGGGCCCTGCTCGCTGAGTGTGTAGGGGATCTACCCCCAGTTGGCTTTCCGTTCCTGGCCGTCCTCGATCGCCAAGGTCAGATTGTGACCCGTCAGAGGACGGACCCGCTCGAAGAAGGGGACCACCACGACCCGGTGAAGGTCAAGGAGTTCCTCGGTAAGTGGGTCGCCCCCAAAGCCGATGCCGTCAAAGTTCTCGAGGATGGTCTAGCCAAAGCACGGAGCGAGGATAAGGCCCTCTTCCTCCACTTTGGTGCCCCGTGGTGCGGCTGGTGCCACCAGCTCGATGCGTTCCTCGCTCGTGCCGATATGTCGGAAATCCTGGGCAAAGAATTCGTTGATCTCAAGATCGATACCGAACGGATGATCGGTGGAGACGCGATCCTCGCCAAGTACAATGCCGAGAAGGCGGGCGGAATCCCCTGGTTTGTCTTCCTCGACACCAGCGGCAAGCCGATCGTCAACTCCGAGGGTCCCAAGGGGAATATTGGCTACCCTGCCTCTCCCGAGGAGATCGACCACTTCATCCATATGATCAAGAAGTCCGCACGCAAGCTTGACGCCTCGCAGATCAAGACGATCGAAGACGTACTCAAGCTCGAAGCCAAGAAACTCGAGCAGGCGCGGACCAGCCCTGCCAAGTAAAGGGCCCGTCGACGGAGGAATAGGGACAGTTCGCGAATAACTCCTCAAGATCCCATAGGAACTCGAACCCTCCAGGAGAGTTGCAAAGTCCTCATCCATTCCTTCTCCCTCGGGACAAGGGACCGAGTTTGCAATCCTCCTATCAGTCCATCAAGCAGCTCGAGTGGTCGAGGCATCGAGCCCTTTTTCATCTGAGAATTTCCGTTGACAAATTCTCAACTCGAGTCGCTCCTGAACGAGATCGAATCTGATCGGCTTGAGCGTAAGAGGTGATGGCGTCCATCGAAACACTCCGTATTTGCCCGTCTTGCCGTCCAATCGTGAGTAAAAACGAGCGACCCAACGCGAGCTTGCACGTTGGGTCGCCAATGGGGGGCGTTCGCTCAAACGAAGAGCCGACCGACGGCTTCGGCTTTGACGAGTTCTCGGGGCTGCTTGAGGTGGTTGTACACGATCGTGGCGGGGTCGATGCCCAAGGCGTGATAAATCGTGGCGAGCAACTCGCCGGGATGGACTGGGTCCTCGATCGGGGCGGAGCCGGTCTTGTCGGACTTGCCGTGGATGTTGCCTCGCTTGATCCCGGCCCCAGCCATCATCGCGGTATAGCAATATGGCCAGTGATCACGTCCATCAGCGCTGTTGCCGTTACCAGAGGTGCTGACACCTTTTTGCGGGCTGCGACCGAACTCGCCAACAGCGACGACGAGGGTGTCTTTGAGCATGCCTCGCTCGTCAAGGTCGGTGATGAGCCCAGAAAGGCCGGCGTCGAGCATTGGACCGGACTGGTCCTTCATCCGTTTGCTGAGGTCGACGTGGTGGTCCCATGAGTGGTTGTCGGAGTTGGCGACCTTGGGCCAGACGACCTCGACAACGCGTGTACCAGCCTCGACCAGGCGGCGGGCCAACAGGCAGCTCTGGCCAAAGGTGTTACGACCGTACATGTCGCGAATCTTTTCGGATTCTTGCGCAATGTTAAATGCTTCACGAGCACGGCCTGAGATCACAAGGCTGAGTGCCTTGTCGTAATACTCGTTGAGGTTGTAGTCGGCGACGGCCTTCTCGATTTCGGGCATGCCCGCATCGATCGCCTGACGGAGCTTGGCCCGGCGTTCCAGGCGCATCGCGAAGACCTCGGGGCGAAGCTGGAGGTCGTCGACCCGGATCTTGTCCATCTTGGCGAGGTCCATGTCATCGCCATCAGGGTAGAGCGTATAAGGGTCATACGCCTTGCCGAGGAACCCCGCCGAGCCCCCCTTGCCAACGACATTCGACTCCTGGAGCGGGCGCGGGAGCATGACAAACGGGAGCATCGGCTCGGTCGGCGGCTTGAGGCGGACGATCTGGGAGCCGAAGTTGGGGAAATCCTTAGCGTTGGGGGGTTCAAGCTGGCCCGACGGACTGACCTTATCGGTCGTATAGCCGGTCATCATTTGATAGATGGCCGCCGTGTGATTGAACAGGCCGTTGGGGGTGTAGCTCATCGACCGGATCATCGTCAGTTTATCCGTGACCATTGCCAGCTTGGGCAGGATCTCGGTGAACTGGAGGCCGGGGACCTTGGTATCGATCGCTTTGAAGGCGCTTCGGACGTTGTCGGGGACATTCTCTTTGGGGTCCCACAGGTCGAGGTGGCTAGGCCCCCCCTGGAGATAGACCATGATGATGCTCTTGGCTTGGCCCCAGCCTGCGGTCGGTGCAGTGACGGCGGCGGCCCGCGCCGAGACGGCCTGAAGCTCCAACAGTGTGCCAAGGGACATGCCGAGGAGCCCCGAACCACCCACCCGCAGGATGTCGCGTCGGGTCACCCCAAGGCTTCGATCGCACAGGTCCTTGCCAGCCTGACCGGGAACGATGATCATCTCGCGGCTCCTCAGAGAGAAGGTAGGGGGAACTTGATCGCAGCGTAATGTAATCTCGTGTCTGAGGGATGTGAATATCCCTCAAGTTGTCCATAGGGGCATTAGTGATTGAAGAGGAAGGCCGGGCTATTGATGAGAGCCCAGACGATGTCTTGCGCCGCAGTGAGCCGACGCTCGACCGACTGCTTGACACTCATCTCAATGTCCTTCCGCAACATTGCCAGGCGAGGATCAATGGCGAGTGGCTTGCTAGCTAACTCAACCCGATCCTTGAGGGCTTTAATCCGAGGATCGACCGGCAGAGGGGCCCGGCTTGCGTTCAAGGTGTCAACTCGCTTGCGATACTCGGGGTCGATCGCTCGGTGGAACCCTAAAAGCAGGTTGCTCTGGGGTTCCGTGCGGATCTCGGGTGCAGTGGCAAGAATGGACCGGTAGTCTTCGGGGAGTCCCAGACCGATCGGCTTGGCGACCCGCGTCACGGCTAGCCGGAACCGACCGATGGTATAGGGACCATTCGCCCCACCAAAGTAATGCGCGAGCTTGATCGTGAGGACCGTTCCACCCGCAACGCCCACGGGTTCGGCGGTCTCGAAGGTCGCCCAATGGGTCACGCCGACTGCCGGCGAGACAGCCCAGCCGGTCCCCTGGTTGGTTCGGTCGCCGTCGATCGCGGCGGTGATGGGAAGGTTCGCCTGATTGAAGCTGGCCAGTGCATTCTGGAGCTTCACAGGTTTGACCTGGGCGAGATCCGCCTTCGGTGCGGCGGAAATCTCGAACTCGGTCAGGACGAAGTTACCGTCGACGGCCCGGCCCGGGCCTTTGTTGGGAAGCTTCTCGTCGATCAAGACCTCGAGCCGAACTCCGGAGATATCGGTGAGGTCGGTATCAACAACCAGAACATATTCGCCGTTCTTGTTTGGTCCAGTCGCGGTGATCGACCCATCGGCCGAGGCGGTCAGGGTTGCGCCACTGGTCGCTTTGAGATCTCTCGGCACGAGTGGAACCCAGCGGACGGCAGTCGATTGCGCCTTCTCCCAGTCGGCAACCTTGGTCGCGAGTAAGGGTTCGTAGTCTTTGAGATTCTTTTCGTTGGTCGCGATCTTGGCAACACGCTCCTTCTCACGCTCAAGGATCTTGGGAGCGACTTCCGCCTCATAAGCGGCGAGTGCATTCTTGGCGGTGAGCAGGTCGGCTTCCCGGATCTGTTCGAGTTCGGGGCGTTTGAGCGCGAACTCGGTCTCACGCTTACCCAAAGCATCGGCCAGGCGCAAGTGATCCGACTGAATTTCCGCGAACTCAAGGATACACTGATCGATCTCTTCTGGAGTCGCTGGACGGTTCAAGATCCGGATGAAGAGTTCGTCGATCACCTTCCGATTATCGGCCTGGGACTTGACGAGTTTCGCCACATCATTATTAGGGTCGCCGATCGCGTCGCTGATCGTCGGTCCGCTGACCAGGGCCATGACAGGCCCGAGTTGCAGGCCACTCGATCGCTCGCATTCGCAGGCACTCTCACGGGCAGGTCGCCCAAACGTGGTCAAGAAGCCACTCGGCAGTTCCACTTCCGAATCGGGAAGCTCTGCGGCTCGGGTTCCGGGAGGGAGGCCAGGGAACTGCGACACAGCCCCTGTGACCCGGTTCACCGCATCGAAGAGGACCTCGGCGGGCAAGCGACGAACGCTGGCATGCGAGAAGTTGATCTTGTCGTCGTCGTTCCACTCGGTTGTCACGACCGAGAGTTGATATGCACGCGACTTACAGATCAACCGAATAATATGCCGTGCATCAAACCCACTCTTGAGGAACTCACTGGTCAGATAGTCGAGCAGCTCGGGGTTCGACGCCGGGTTGCCCGCCCGAAGGTCGTCAAGGGGCTCGATGATTCCGACACTGAAGAGATACCCCCAAAGCCGGTTCACATAGCTCTTGGCAAAGTAGACGTTATCCTTGGATGTGATCCAGGCCGCGAGCTCTTGACGTCGGGTCGCATTTTCGACGGTCGGATGGGCGGTCGGGTAGGGGAACTCGGGCAGGGCAACTTTCTTGGTCCGGTCGTGGATCACTTCGCCGGTCGGCTGTTCCCAAACTTCTTCATAGAGGGGCTTGGGAGTCTCGACACTCGTACCACCGATCGTCTTGCCCGCCGAGGCGGGGTCGGCTTTAAGACCAACCCGAGCGAAGTACGCTGCGG
This sequence comes from Isosphaeraceae bacterium, assembly GCA_025356475.1. Lineage (GTDB taxonomy): Bacteria > Planctomycetota > Planctomycetia > Isosphaerales > Isosphaeraceae > JANXSX01. Next base: position 64,809 of record JANXSX010000064.1, read on the forward strand.
TCTGATAATACTGGTCCTGCGTCCATCGCTCGAATGGGTGGTCGTGACACTTGTTACAGTTGAACCGAACTGCGAGGAAAAGCTGAGTCGTGTTCTCCATCATCGAAGCGGGATCGCGGAGAATCTTGTAGTACGACGCCTGGGGGTGTTCGCGGTTCGTGCCGCTCGCCGTCAAGATCGCGCGGACGAACTGATCGTAAGGCAGGTTGGCATCGACCTGGTCGCGAATCCACTTTCGGAAGGCGACCGAGCCCTCGACGCCGAGGAACTTGCGATTCACCTGGAGCAGGTCGGCCCACTTATTGGTCCAGTACTCGACATATTCTTTGCTACCGATCAGCTTGTCCACGAGTTCATCACGCTTGATTCGGGTCTCCCGGCTGTCGGCCAGGAACGCGCGGACATCGTCGGCTTTGGGAGGAAGACCGGTAAGGTCGAGGTAGACGCGGCGGAGGAATTCCGCATCGGTGCAAACGCCGGAGGGCTTGATCTTCATGCGTTGCCACTTGGATGCGACAAGCTCATCGATCTTCCCGTACGTCGGCGGTTGCTCCCAAGCGAACCCGGTTCGATCTCCCATGACCGTCAACGTGGTCGCGGCGTAAGCCCCCTCGTAGCGAGCGAGGATCGGGGCCTCACCGCGACGAAGCGACGTGATCAACCCCGAGCGATTTGCTGAGACAACCTCAATGTTACCGCTCTCGACGAACGCCTCGCGAGTCACGTCGCGAACCTCACCATTAGCGTAGGTCGCAAGGACCCGGATCTGCTGCTTGAGACCAATTTGCTGGATGATCGGGTTGGTCGGCGAGAGTTCAATCTTGGTGACGCGAGCGGTATCGCTCTTCAGAACAGCACCATCGGCAATCCACCGTCGAAGGATCTCGTAATACGGCTCGCCCGCGACCATCACTTGGGAGCCAACGTGCGGGACAGCCCCGGTCGGTTTCAGGAGCATCAGGCTATCGTCGGGCGAGGCCACGTTGACGCGCCGGGAAGCGTGGTCGTCGGTCAAGGCGCGAACGTCGAAGATCGGGTCGTAGCCTCGAAGCGAAAGCTTAAAACCATTCTTGCCCTGGGCCGACCCATGGCATGTTCCTTGGTTACAACCGAGCCGAGACATGACTGGATTCACGTCGTGAACAAAGTCGATCCGGGGAGGCTCGTTCATGCCTGCAACCGAAACGGGAACCTCAATCTTGAGGCCGGCGATCGAGAGGGCTAGCTTCGTCTCACCATCGGCGAGGGGCCGGACCTGGCGTGACTTCGTGACCTCGACAAGCGCGGCGGAAGGGGCGATGTCCACCATGCGGCTGACATCGATCAGGTCGCCCGATTCGAGCTGGGCGGTCACAAGTAGCTGCGTGTAGGCGAATCGGTCCGTGAGCTTGATCGACTCGGGCTGAGCCTTCAGCGCCACGAGTTTGGCACCTTTGGGAAGAGTCTCGGCTTCAACCACTTCCTCGGCACGGGGGGTGACCATGGGCGTGGTCACACGCTGATCGGCGGCCAAGGCCTCATCCAAAACGACCGGAACGAATTCGCTGATGGGCGAGCCGGTCTCGGGGTTGAACAGGTGGATCTTGCCGTCGGACCCAGCGGTCGCGATGCTCTTGCCGTCAGCGCTGAAGGCAACCGAGTATACCGCCGACAGGGGCAACTCGATCTTCGCGATGATCTTGACGCCATCCTTCAAATACTTGGCGAGCGTTTGCGCTTCCGGGGCCGACCTGGTGGAAGCGACCTTCGACATGATCGCTTTGACCGGGTCGGGAAGCGCGGTATCGAACTCGTAGGAGTAGACATGGACCTCGCCAACCCCGTCGAGACTACTACCAGCCGCGATTCGCTTGCCATCGGCACTTACGGCCACGCTATTGACGCGCCCCTTCATAAGCTCAAATTCGCGGATCAGGTTCGAGTCGTCGCCGATCACGCGAACCGTCTGGCGGAAGACCCGGTAGAGACGAGGGATGCCGTCGGATCCTCCCACAACGATCTCGTCGCGCTTGGGGTGACGGGCGACCGTTGCGATCCCCCCCTTGAGTGCCCCGGGAGTAATTGACGTAATGTTATCCACGAACCGCTGGGTCGCGACCTCGGTCAGCTTCGCGGCCATGTCTCGACCGACGGACATCAGGTGGGTGCCATCGGTGGAAAAGGTCGTGTCAAGTGCCCAATCATTGTGCGAGCCCATGAATAAGACTTGGGCACCCGTCTTGGCGTCGATGGCGCGTACACTATTGTCGGCACAACCAAGTGCAATCTTCGACCCGTCGGGCGACCAACTCGCCCCATAGACGGTATCGAAAGTGACCGGGGCCGACAGAGTTAGCTTCTTGGTGGCGATGTCCCAAACTTGCACCTCGCCCATGCGGCCCGGCAGACCACCCGTGACAGCGAGCTTGGTGCTGTCCGGTGAGAACCGGACTGACTCGATTTTCTCGGAGAGACCAACCAGCCGGGCCACAATCGCCGAGCCGTCTGCTTTCCAGAGCAGGACTTCATGGAACCCACCAATGGCCAGAAATTGACCATCGGGTGAGAAGTCGATCGTGCCGATTACCGGCAAGCGTCGGTAGACCGGCAGGTGGTCCTGGTCGTAGCGAACCTTGGCGTTCGCAGGTGTATCATCGAGTGCTCCCTGGGCGATCCACTGACCGACCGTCTCAAGTTCGGCGGGGGTGAGGGGCGGCTTGCCCTTGGGCATCTCCGCTTTACCGTCCTTGGGAGTGATCTGCTCGATCAAGTGACTTTCGGTCGGCTTCTGAGCCACGACCGCCGCTTCCTTGGACTCTCCACCGCTCAGGAGGCGATCGAATGAGGTCATCACATAGCCGCCCCCCGGCTTGGCCGGCTGGTGGCAACCCTGACAATGGGCCTGGAAGATCGGGCGAACCTGCGTGTAATAGCTCACCTTGGCGACCGGCTTCGCGCCATCGTCGACTGCTGCAGGGGCCAGACTCGGCCATGCGGCGAGCAAGAACGTCACCAGGGGCAGGATTCGGGTCTTCTGAGCGGTCATATCGTTCAGCTCCTCAGCGGCCCACAGCGTTAACAGGCAACGCGGGACTCGGTGGATAGGTGGCCGTGGACGAAAACCCCGGGCCTCGGAGAGAGTCGCCTCAGGATGAGCGGCAGGATGACGTCAAAGGCGAGCACGACTTCGCAGGTTCCACAACGTTCAACAATAGAGTAACACACTCGCGTAGACCGGCAAAAGGCCCGACCTCCCGGTTGAGGGCTGTTTCATTCCTCGAAGCTGGGCCAAGGAATTCGTGGACGAACCACAATACCTACCGGTCGATCTTAGCCTTATCAGCGCCTCGCCCCTCGGGAACAGGATGGACGAAGGCTGGGTGAGGGGCTTTGTACATTGCATCTCTGGAAATCAAAGGCTGCCAATTCCCGCGTCCAGGTGGTTGCCAGCGACGGGGGTTCCTACTATTCTCAAACAATCCTGCGTTTCAACCTCTCCTCAGGAGTATCCGTCGATGCCATTGGATGTCAACCGTCGATCGTTCTTGGGTGCTGGGGCGGCCGGCCTTGGCTATTTCTACACTGCGACCGCGAGTTCGGCCGCCCGGCTCAGTCGCAAGCCGAACGAGACCTTGCAGTTCGCCAGCATCGGCGTCGGCGGTAAGGGGTCGAGCGACGTTGATAACGTGAGCAAACTCGGCGAGATCATCGCATTGTGCGACATCGACGATGGCATGCTCGAACCCAAGATCCAGAAGTTTGGCTCGGCCAAAAAATTCTACGACTTCCGTAAGCTGTTTGACGAGGTCGGCAAGCACATCGACGCCGTCACCGTCAGCACGCCCGACCACTCGCACGCCTTGGCCTCGCTGATGGCGATCCGCATGGGCAAGCACGTCTATTGCCAGAAGCCGCTGACTCACTCAGTCTTCGAAGCCCGCGTCCTCAAGGAAGCGGCCAAGAAGTACAACGTTTGCACCCAGATGGGCAACCAGGGCTCGGCGGAGAATGGACTGAGGCGGGCTGTTGAACTGGTTCAGTCGGGCATCATCGGCGATGTCAAGGAAGCCCACGTCTGGACGAACCGACCCGTCTGGCCGCAGGCCCCTAAGGTTGTCGCCCGACCCGACCGGGCGGATGTCTGGCCGAACTCGATCCACTGGGACGAGTTCCTTGCAGGTGCTCCTCTGCGTCCCTTTGTCGGCGACAAGTTCTACCACCCGTTTGCCTGGCGTGGCTGGTGGGATTTCGGCACAGGAGCGATCGGCGACATGGCCTGCCACACCGCCAACATGGCCTTCCGAGCCCTCAAGCTGGCCCACCCAACCACCATCTCGGCCGAGAGTGGCGAACTCAACTCCGAGACTTACCCCGCATGGGCCCGGGTCAAGATTCAGTTCCCAGCCCGAGAGAGCATGCCCCCCGTCACCCTCACCTGGTACGAAGGCAAGAAGGACGATGTCCTCGTTCTTCCCCCTCAAGAGCTGCTCAACAAAGTCTTGAACCCAGGCGAGAAGCTCAAGGACAGCGGCTCACTCCTCGTGGGTACGAAAGGCATCCTCTTCTCGCCTGACGACTACGGCGCAGAGTTTCGCATCACGCCCCAGGCTTTGGCCGAAGGCAAGAACCTGCGGATGCCCGAGGTTCTCCCCTCAAATGGTAAGGGGGACCAGGGCATGAAGAACGAGTGGGTGGAAGCCATCAAGGCCGGTAAGCCGGAGATCGCCTACTCCAACTTTGACATCGCCAGCCTGCTGACCGAAGCCTTCCTCCTGGGCAACGTCGCGATCAAGACCGGTAAAACCCTCGAGTGGGACGGACCCGGCCTCAAGATCACTAACGTCCCTGAAGCCAACGCCTTGATCCAAACCGAGTACCGCCGCGGCTGGGAAGTCACCCGGGTTTAATTCCCCTGAGCAAACTGGGGCACTCGTGGCAAAGTCACGAGTGCCCTGGATCAGGCCCGAACAGCATACCGCAACTTTGCCGACGATGAACGTGGGTTCGCATGTCGTTCTTGCGCAGATGCACGAATGACTTCATCAGCGATCGATGCATAGATCCCCTCTTGCAAGCCCTCCTTGAACGCCAGTTTCACCCGGCGATCCTCCCCCGAGTGGAACGTCAGCACAGCGATCCTGCCGCCTGGCTTGAGGATACTGGGCACGACCCGGAGGAAAGCGGTCAACGCATTGAGCTCATCGTTGACCGCGATCCGTAAGGCTTGAAAGACGCGCCGGATCGCCTCATCAGGGTCGGCTCGTGAGTTCGCTCGAACAACATCCGCGAGTTGCAGAGTCGTCTTCAGCGGCCTCCGAGCATGAGCCTGGAGGATGAACCCGGCGAGTTCCCCCGATCGCGGTTCATCCGCGTTTTCGGCGAGGACCTCCGCCAGCTTGGCCTGACCAATATTCGAAAGCAGCTCTGCGGCCGTCCTCCCTTTGCTTGGGTTCATCCGCATGTCGAGCGGCCCGTCGGCCTTGAAGGTGAACCCGCGTGAAGGGTCGTCGATCTGCATGGAAGAGAGCCCCAGATCGGCGAGGATCATATCCACGCCCTCAGGGTTCTCTTCCACAATAAACGTGTTCACTGCCGCATAGTTCATCCGCCTGACGGTCAGCGACTCGTCGGCAAACCCAAGGGCGCGGAGGCGAGTCTCAGTCTTGGGTAACTCGATCGGATCGGCATCGACCCCGATCAATCTCCCGCCTGGTTGGACCGCCTGGAGCAGCTCGCGAGCATGCCCCCCGTACCCCAAAGTACAATCGACCACGACTTCGCCCGGCTTGGGGGCGAGAGCTGCGAGGATCTCCTCAACCATGATCGGCCGATGCATCCCCGCAGGCGTCTTTCCACCTTCAAGGACCTTAGCCACATCCTCCGCGTATCGTTCGGGCTGGAGTTCCTTGTACTTTTGGTGGAACGCCCGAGGGTTCGTCCCCGAATATCGTAGCCGACGTACACGCGGCTTGTCCTGGTCAGGTTCACTCATAAGATACCTTTCAAATTTTAGGGTCAGTCAATTCGGTACTTTATTGACAATACAGATTATCTGCATACTTAGCCGAACGACTTGGCCAGCGAGTCGAAGGATGGGCTCCGAATGTAGGAGCCGATTCGAATTTGATCTCATACAGGTTCGAGCATCCTCAGAGATTTGGTATTAATCGTTATCGGGTATTCAATCTACCGCAGTTGCGGACACGGAGGAAGGGGTCGAGAACCAAGCCCCTCAACCGGTCGCTTCGCGACCGACCTCTCCCGAAAGAGAGGTTAAGATTTAATGCACCTCCTGTTCCAACCGAGAAAAGCTCAATTCCATGTGGAAGGATACCGATAAGTATTGGATCAGCAGCATTCTTTGGTTCAAAACAACTCGACTTGCTCAATCCACTAAAGTTTCGCAATGTTTGTCCACGTGATAAAACAAACCCAATGATAAAATGTACGGATATTAACGACAAGTGTTCGGGCGGAACGGAAAAATGAAACGAACCCAATGGTATTCTGTAACGATCATGTGGCCTTTCTAGACCAGTGGCTTTCAACGGAACAAACCCAACGGTAAGCTGGGCGGATTGTGACGGCGTCCTGGCCGGAGGAATGCCAACTGGCGCGGATTCCTTGGAATCTGGGAACTCGGGGGGTGGATCGCGACATTGGCACCAGCGACGGAAGTCACCGATGAAACGGAGGCAGACCAGTGAGGTCGATCACCAGTTGGAGGGAATTGGAACCTTACGGCATCGATCTACTCACCGGAGAAGCCTGTGGTCTCTCCTATCGCTATCTCTGTGACGCGACCGCACGCGGTCAGCGCATCATCGAGAAATGCTTCGGCTGCAAGCTCGTGCTCTCAGATTCATGGAATCGAGGAACAGAGACCGAGCCGCATGTCGGCTCGATCATGCTTGCCCCTGATCTGTTCGTTCCATTGAGTCTGTTTTCGCTCCTGGAATCCGGTTGTACCGAGGTCTACGTCATTCGCGACCACGGCATCCTCGGATTGGAGCCCGAGGACGATCCTGATCTGATCGAGCGAACAAAGCGGCATTACGGCGATCGACTCGGTCGTCGCTTCGGCTATCGAGGCACGGCGGGTGACCGCAATGTGCATCAGATCTCTGGCCGCTTTGAGTGACGAACTCGTGCTCAAACACAGCCCTACGCCTTGTTCGCAGGGCTTTCTTGAGATGACCGTACGGGTATGAATCATGTAAGATAAATCCGAACAAGTAGAAAGACACGCGAATTCGCTTGATAAAAAACGACTTACACGTACATTTGTCGAGATTCAGGCACGTTCGCCTGCATCAATTGTTCATTGCCATTCACTGTTTTGGAGACACTTTCGATGAACTCAAAGCTCGTTCTGCACAGAGGTGGAAGGGCCGCTACCCGAGGCGAAGTCTTCGCAGTTGAAGCGCCGCCTGAAACCCATTCATGGAAGCCTGTCGCTCATGGAACGGTGCTCGCCAAGGTGGATGAGACGCTCCAGGCCGCTGGATATTCCATCGTCCGGCAGCAACTTGGTCTCTCGCATGGCGGCGACCGCTTCTTCGGAGTTCTTGACCTTGAATCGTCGATCATTGAGGGTATCAAGCTCGCTCTTGGTCTTCGCAACTCGATTAACAAGTCCTTTCCCTACGGCCTCGCAGGAGGAACACGTACGTTTGTATGTGATAACCTTGCTCTGACAGGGGAGCGGGATGCACTTGCGATCTCGCGGAAGCACACTCGCAACGGTGAGCAGCGATCAGCCACGGCATCGGCCAACTTGCCCAGTACCGAGACCACGAGAATCGTCGCATTTCCATCATGCGTGAGACGGAAATCACCGACCAAGCCGCCGAGTCGTTCATTCTCCGCGCGTCCGAGGCTGAATTTCTCAGCCATCGCGTGCTCAGAGACGTCATCCAGTGCTGGCGGAGTCCAGGCTACGATTGGGGCGGACAGACACTGTGGGCACTCTACAATGCCATGAATACGCCACTTCAACGGAAGGCGATCTCCAATCCTCAGATGTTCAGCTATCAGACCCAGAAACTCATGGAACTGGTTTCGCCACCGATCGATTGTGGAGCAGAGTCTATCCGATGACCCTCTCCATCCAGAAGTATGAAAAACGAGAGTCCTCCCCAAGCGGGGAGGGCTATTTCTTGATAGACAACTTTCTTCATTGGGTGAGGACGCGCACTCAAAGACGTTGCACTCCAGGTGGGTCCAATAGTGGTTGGAGGTTGAAATGGTAGGACGATAGCCTACGCTTTATATCCAGTTGATGGTTCAGACGTGAACCATGAATCCTGAGTGGAACAATAGCACGATCGCAAGTTATGTAATAAAAACATCAACAAGTTTTTACAGAAATACATATATTATCTTTTTGACGATCGGCTATTTGTCCGGCTCTTGCTTCTGCTTGGAATCACTATAAGTCTTTATCTTCTTACTTAATTGTAGAAGATTGTCATACATTTTATAAATATTTGATTTGTCATCTACACCTTCTAAAATTCCTTTGAAGTATGAGGAGTATTGCCCAAATTCTTCCCATCCATTTTTGGTAATGTCTGTAGGAACAAGGTTTTTACTAATGATGATCTTTCTAAGAATCGCCACAAATTTATCATAAACCTTATTATCATTTGGACAATAGTAACCTTCACTAAAATTGCAAGAACGTTCATACAATGCCGTCCAGCTTGACCCTGTCTCTCCTTTTAGTAGTTTAGCAGTTTCAAGTAGTTTAGCAGTTTCAAT
>JANXSX010000066.1 GCA_025356475.1 Isosphaeraceae bacterium
CGTTCCGAGGTGTCAACAAAGTGTACCTAGAACAGTACGTCATCATCTTCCAATGGCATTTTAATATCAAAACGGTCAGCGACGTGTTCCTGCGGGCTATGCTCGGATGTTCAGTAATTAACAAATTGGGGACATGAGCCGATTTGATGAGTTTCGTCCCGCTGAGATCGCACGGCTTGCTTCCACTGGTATGATGTGAGATCGGTCGGTCGTAACGGCCAGACTCGTCTCCAAACGCCAGGGTGGCTTGTCGATCGATGTGGCGTCTGTTGCTTGACCTGTTCGGGGCTCTAGGGGTCATCGCCACGATCGGGGCGATCTCCTGGGCATGCTTCCAAAGAATCGCTCTCAAGGAGCTGATTTCTAGTGTTCGCGCGCTCGGTGACCAGCGGCTAACCCGACCGATCCAGTCGAATGTGACAGGGCCTGTCGGTGAACTTGTGACACTCTTCAACAAGGTCGCACCCCAGCTCGAACAGAAGATGGTTCAGCTCGAACGAGACCGCCAACAACTTCAGGCGGTGCTCTCGGGGATGGCTGAGGGGGTGATCGCCATTGATGCGCGTCGCCGACTCCTGTTTGCGAATGCCGAGGCGTCCACCCTCTTCCGACTCGATGAAACCGGGGTCGGTCGACTGGTTGCGGAGTTGATCCGTAACCCCCAGGTTCAAGACGCAGTCGAGGCCACACTCACTAGTCCGGGTGGTTATCAGGGTGAGGTCACATTCATCGGTCGGGAGTCGCCACCGAGGTCGAGCACCAGGGTTCTTGCCCTGCATGGCACGCCGTTACCGGGTTCACCTGCTCCGGGGGGAGTGCTCGTCTTCCACGACGTGACCGAACTTCGCCACCTGGAACGGATGCGGCAAGACTTTGTCGCCAACGTCTCGCACGAGTTGAAGACACCACTCGCATCGATCAAGGCCTATACCGAGACTCTGCTGGACTGGGGTTTGGACGATCCGGCAGTCAATGTCCGATTCCTGAAGCGAATTGAGGAACAGGCTGAGCGGTTGAACCTGCTCATCATGGACCTGCTCAGCCTGGCCAGGATCGAGGCTGGCCAAGACACCTTTCGCCACGAGCCGCTGCAACTCGCGGGGGTTGTTCACGCCCGGATCGAAGATGCCCGGCCCCGAGCAGAAGCCAAGGGGTTAACTTTCTCCATCGAACTCGATGAACTCGATGATACGGTGCTGGTGATCGCCGATGAGGAGGCGGTTCGTCAAATCCTCGACAACCTGCTCGATAATGCGGTGAAATACACTCCGGAGAATAAGTCGGTCGCGGTGCGGTGTAGGCTGACTGCCGATGCTGTGCTCCTCGAAGTCGCCGATACCGGGATTGGCATTCCTCGAGATGATCTGCCCCGGATCTTCGAACGCTTCTACCGCGTCGATAAAGCCCGAAGCCGCGCGATGGGAGGGACGGGACTCGGTCTCTCGATCGTGAAGCATCTGGTTCAGTCGATCGGCGGCAAGCTGACGGTCGATAGCCGCGTCGGCTCCGGGACAACGTTTGGGATCGAATTACCCAGAGTCGCGAGAGGCTCGACTTCCTAGGCTCGATTCATCGCCAAATACCCCGCAGTCGCGATGAGAAAACCGGAGTAAACTCATCAATCTTCGGGCCTTTGGTCGATCTCAATCTGTCGGAATCACAAGTGATGACAAGTGCAATTTTCTGTGGTGACGAAAAAAGCGTTAGCCCGAGTCGGGATGCACATACAATCTTCACGTTCGAACGTTACAATTTTGATCTGTTCCAAGATTCACGTTGGGGAGCGACGACTGATGTTAAGCCGGATTGCTCGATTCGGGGCTGCTCTGATCTTGCTCGGCTACATCACGACGAGTGCGGATGAGCCCAAGGCACCGCCCACTCAGCCGCCTGGAACTCCGCAGGTCGAAGACTTCGCACCCGCCGAAGAATTCGTCAATATTGATGGGTTGAAGACGCACTTTGTCCGCAAAGGTGAGCAGGGCCCGGTAATTGTCCTCCTCCATGGATTCGGCTCATCGACGTACACATGGCGTCTTAACGTTGAGGAACTTGCAAAGAAGCACCAGGTCTATGCACTTGACCTCAAGGGTTTCGGTCTGACTGCGAAGCCCAAAGACGGCAACTACCACGTCGGTGCCTACGCAGATCAACTCCGGCGTTTTCTGGATGTAATGAAGCTTCCGAAGGTGATCCTCGCCGGGAACTCGATGGGTGGGGCGGTCGCAATGAATCTTGCTCTCCGGTACCCCGAGCGAGTGGAAGGGTTGATTCTGATCGATGCCGCGCCACCCAACTTCGCCCCGATGGGGGGGGTGGAGAACAACAAAGCAGAGCGTACGAAGGAAGAGACTAAGCCACAGGCGACCCAATCGGTACTGAGATCGGTTTTGACGCGTGCCCTGGTCAATAAGTCGATGGTAGAGGCCGGTCTCAAAGGGGCTTACCACAAGCCAGAGGCCTTCGTCACTCCGGAAATGGTCGAGATTTACTATCGACCACTGACCATCGACGGGGCGCTGGAAGCCCTGGCCTCAATGGGCAAACCTCCCAAGACCGAACCCCTCCCGCCACTGGATACTCTGAAGAAGCCGGTTTTGATCATTTGGGGCCGGCACGATAAAGTGATCCCGGTCAGTGTCGCGGACTACTTTGCGAAAACGATCTCCGGCTCCAAGAAAGTGATCCTGGAAGATTCAGGGCACCTGCCCCACGAAGAAGAAGCTTTGACCTTCAACCGTCTGGTTAGCGAGTTCGTCGCCGGTCTACCCTCAAAGACCGTGATTGACGCCCCAGCGCCGGCGAAACCTCAAGAGTGATAACCCTCCATGATCCGCAACCGATTTGCAGTTCTCCCCCTGATTCTCCTCACCCTGAATGGCTGTGGCGGCGGAGACGACCCTGCCACAACGCCCGGTGGGTCCTCATCATCGGGCACGAAGGGTGCCAGCGGTGGGACCGTGGTCGTGGACGGTTCCAGCACCGTCTTCCGAATCAGTAAGGCCGCCCAGGAAGGCTTTGCGGGCCTGAACGACAAGGTGACAGTCGTTGTGGACTTTCATGGTACTGGGGCAGGGTTCACCCGCTACTTCGAAGGCTCTGTCGATGTGATCGACGCCTCACGCGATGCCAAGCCCGAAGAGACGGAAAAGGCAGTCTCCAAAGGCAACGATTGGACGCGATTCCTGGTCGGTTACGACGGGATTACCGTCGTCGTCAATCCTAAGAACACGTTCGTGAAGTCCCTGAGTGTCGCCCAGCTCAAGAAGCTGTGGGAACCCGACAGCAAGATCACAACTTGGAAGGATCTCGACCCCACCTGGCCCGATCGTAAGATCGTCCTCTACGCCCCGGATACCGACTCCGGCACCTTCGAATTCTTTACCGAAGCGATCACCGCCAAGAGCAAGCAGCGCAAGGATTACCAGCCTTCCTCGGACGATAATACGTTGGTCAAAGGTGTTGCGGGCGACGCTGATAGCTTGGGCTACTTCGGATACGCCTACTACGTCACCAACAAGGATAAACTTCGGGCAGTTCCTATCAAGAAAGATGACGCTAGCGAGGCGGTCGCCCCCACCCCTGAGAGCGTCCTAGATAAGAGCTACAGCCCACTCGCTCGCCCGCTCTATATCTTTGTCAAGAACAGCGCGATGGCACGGGCTGAGGTCAAAGAGTTTGTCAATTACTATTTAAACAATGTGACGACTTTGGCTCCCAAGGCCAAGTATGTTTCACCAACGGCCGATGACGTCGCGGCCAACAAAGCAGCTCTCGAAGGCCTCAAGGCTCCGTCGCCCAAAGCGCCTGGCCCAGTTGGTTAAAGGTTCGGCGGACTGCTGCTACCAGCAGTGCGTCGGCGACCCGAGCTGGCCACACTCTCCAAGGATTCGCCGGTGTCAGAGAAGTTTTCACAACCTCCCCCTTCCCCTCCCCCTCCCCCGGACCCACACTGGGCCTCCGGGCCTTCTCGTGGACTGATTCTGCAAGAATGGGGGGTTTGGGGCTTCCTGCTTGCCTCGGCAGTGATTACCGTACTGACCACCATGGGCATTGTTGTGGTGCTCGGTGTTGAGAGCGTCCGGTTCTTTCAGGTTTCTGGTGTCAGCCCATTCGCGTTCCTATTCGGCACCGAACTTGAGCCCGAGAGCATCCCGCCCAAGTTCGGAATCCTTCCTCTGATCTGGGGGACCGCTGTGATCGCGGTCGGGTCGTCCCTGATCGCGCTTCCGATCGGATTATTGAGCGCGATCTACCTAAGCGAATATGCCCATAAGCGAGTTCGAGCCTTCTTGAAACCAACGTTGGAATTGCTCGCGGGGGTGCCGACGATCGTCTACGGCTATCTAGCGATCTCGTTGGTCACTCCCGCGCTGAAGGCCATCTTTGAACCAATGGGAATCACGGTCAACACATTCAATGCGATGAGTGCATGCATTGTGGTGGGGGTGATGATTATTCCTATGGTCTCTTCGCTCTCAGAGGATGTTTTGTCGGCGGTTCCTCGGGGGCTTCGGGAAGCTGGGTATGGTTTAGGTGCGACTAAGTTTGAAGTCTCAACCCGGATCGTCCTTCCGGCAGGTCTCTCGGGGGTCGTGGCATCGTTCATCCTCGCGATCAGCCGAGCGATTGGGGAGACGATGGCAGTCGTGCTTGCGGCGGGTAGCCAACCTTCGATGAGCCTGAACCCTTTGCGGTCGATCGAGACAATGACCGCCTACATCGTCGCTGTGACCTCGGGCGAGAACTCGGCTGGGACACCCAAGAACCTTTCTCTCTATGCGGTTGGTCTGGCGCTCTTTTTTCTGACCTTGATCCTGAACATCCTGTCGGGCTTGGTCTTGCGTCGTTATCGCGAGGCCTACCAATGAGCACTCCTGCCACATCGAGCATGTACGAGCCCAAGCGACTCGGTCGCCGCCTGGCCGGTCCGATCTTCGGCGCATTGTGTTTGTTCGCGACTCTGATCGGGGTTGTTGTTCTTGCGGTGCTTCTGGGATCAGTCTTTGCCTTGGTGACCCGTTATGCGACCAGTGAAAACTGGTCAAGCTGGCTCGCGAATGTCGGGGGACTCTCCAGCTATTTGGGAAACCTCTTAAGCCGGCTCCAATCCTCCGACCCTGAGTCGGCGGGCTTCCGGGCAGGGGTGTTTGGCAGCCTTTGGCTTTTGGGTATGGTCACCTTGTTCTCGATCCCGGTCGGGGTCGGAGCAGCCGTTTATCTTGAAGAATACGCCCCAGCCGGTCGTCTCAAGCAACTGATCCAGATCAACATCGCCAACCTGGCGGGTGTCCCCTCGATCGTGTATGGGATCCTCGGACTGGCGTTCTTTGTTCGAGCATTCGGCTGGGAGAAGGTTGCCCTTGGTCCCACGCTTTGGGCCGGGTCCTTGACACTTAGCTTGCTGATCTTGCCCACAATCGTGATCGCGACCCGCGAGGCTTTGAGGACAGTCCCGAACTCGCTTCGGCAGGCGGCGGTCGCGTTGGGGGCGACGAGGTGGCAAGTCATCCGCGACCATGTCTTACCCTCCTCGATCCCCGGCATCTTGACCGGTACGATCTTGGCCCTCTCCCGCGCGATTGGTGAAACCGCCCCACTCCTGATGGTCGAGGCGGCGGGTTCGATTCTTCGAGTCCCTCGTGGTCCGGGCGATCGGTATACCGCGTTGCCCGTTGAGATCTATAGTTATGCCAAGCAACCCGAAGCGGAGTTCCAGACTGTCGCCGCAGGAGGAATTCTCCTGCTCCTGGCGTTGCTTTTGACCATGAACTCGATCGCGATCGTGATCCGCAACCGATACGGTCGCGGCCCGCGAAACTGAGATTTACCCGATAAGAGGTTTTCTGAACTGATGAAACCCCCGGTCGCCACGCTCATCCATAGCGGAGGTCCGCCTGCTCCCGAGGCCAAGATCGTGATCTCTGCAAAGAGGCTCTCGGTCTGGTACGGGTCGTCGCTTGCGCTTCGAGAGGTGACGCTGGATATCCCATGCAACCGGATCACCTCGCTGATCGGTCCTTCGGGATGCGGTAAGAGCACCCTGCTCCGCTGTTTCAACCGGATGAACGACCTGATTCCAGGGGCTCGGATGGAAGGAACGCTCGAGTTTGACGGCGAGGACCTGACGAGCCCCGGGGTCGACGCGGTGGCCCTTCGACGCCGAATTGGCATGGTTTTCCAAAAGCCGAATCCGTTCCCCAAAAGCATCTATCAGAATGTGGCCTGGGGGGCTCGGATCAACGGTTATAAGGGGGAGATGGACGAGTTAGTCGAGAGGTCACTCCGTCGCGCCGCGCTCTGGGACGAGGTCAAATCCAAACTCAACAAATCGGGCCTGGACCTCTCGGGTGGCCAGCAGCAGCGGCTCTGCATCGCTCGGACTCTCGCTGTCGAGCCCGAGGTGATCCTTATGGACGAGCCCTGCTCTGCTCTGGATCCAATTTCGACCGCGCGTGTTGAGGATCTGATGGAAGACCTCAAGAAGGACTACACCATCGTCATCGTCACCCACAACATGCAGCAAGCCCGCCGAACGAGCGATATGACCGCGTGCCTAATGCTTGATGATGCGGCCAAGGATGGACACCGGACCGGTATCGTCGTTGAGTTCTCGACGACTGCTCGAATGTTCACAAATCCCCAAGATCCCCGAACCGAAGCGTATATCACAGGTCGGATCGGCTGAAGAGAAGCGTCTCAACGAAATCTTCATCAAATCTTCATGAATTCGACACATTATCTGGTAGGCTGAATTGTGAAGATGGAGACCTTGCCTCGGTTGAACCTCTTCTTGTGGATGGCCCGCCGATGTCGAAGCCGAAGATTCTGGTGATCGAGGACGAGCGATCTCTCGCGGAGATCTTGGGTGCCAACCTGGAGCGCGAAGGTTTCGAGGTCCTGGTCTCCCACGACGGTCAGGACGGACTCCGTCAGGCGCAACTGAAGTTGCCAGACCTGATCATTCTCGACTTGATGCTGCCGGTGATGCCGGGGCTCGAAGTCTGCAAGCAACTTCGCCAGGGGACGCGCACCCGTCAGATTCCGATCATCATGGTTACCGCCAAGGCTGAAGAGACCGACCAACTCGTCGGCTTCGCCCTTGGAGCTGATGATTACGTGACCAAACCCTATAGTATGAAAGTGTTGATCCAACGGGTCCGTAAGGAGCTTCGGAAGCTCCAACCTGTGGATGATAGCTCGACTGGCCATGTGATCGAGAGTCAAGGGGTCGTGGTTGATCGTCACCGTCACCGTGCCTTGATGAACGACGAGGAAGTACCGCTGACACCCACCGAGTTCCGGCTCTTGGAAGTCCTGTTACGTCAGGAAGGCCGCGCGTTCACGCGGCACGAGCTGATGGATGCGGCGATCGGTGAAGACGCCGTGGTTCTCGAACGGACGATCGACGTCCACGTTAAAAGCCTGCGGAAAAAGCTGGGCGACGGTGCCGACCTCATCGAGACGGTCCGCGGCGTCGGATACCGGTTCCGCGAGGTTCGGATGGCGGAAACGTCCTGACCGGGTAGGGCTCAACAGGCAAAGTTGATTCCGCTCCGAGGGGGGCTGGGGGCAAAAGGTGCGGGGCGCGGCTACTTAGCAGTTCCGCACGGACCACCGAGACTTCACGCGGAGCCTCAATTCCAAGCCGGACTTGCCCCCCGTCAACCCGTACGACTGTCACACAGATATTGTCACCGATGTACAACTTTTCCATGAGTTTCCTGGTAAGCACCAGCATGGGGCTCGATCTCCTAGGGGCTGCCTCCGCGATGATGCGGGGGCGGACTCGCCCCCGCACTGTTTCACTCGTCCTGGTCGGGACTTGTGTGCTCATATTCAAACTAGGTCGCCA
Source organism: Isosphaeraceae bacterium (assembly GCA_025356475.1). Classification (GTDB taxonomy): domain Bacteria; phylum Planctomycetota; class Planctomycetia; order Isosphaerales; family Isosphaeraceae; genus JANXSX01. Next base: position 7,856 of record JANXSX010000066.1, read on the forward strand.
ACCTCGCGCCTGCAAAGATCGGAACGATTTCCCTTGAGCGATAGGGTTTCAGTCGGGTGCGATCGGGCCTTAGAAAGTCTCCCTACTTGAGAATCGTCGTCGATTCCCCAACAATAGGTCCCATTGAGACAAGGTTGACCTTCACTGCTAACTTTCTCGCCGGAGCTTGCATATGTCGCGGCATAGCGTCCTCGTCCTTGGGTCGGGGTCGGCCGGGCTGACCGCCGCGATCTATTCTGCGCGCGCCAACTTCGCCCCGATCGTCCTTGAAGGGCGAGAGCCTGGCGGTCAGCTTACCTGGACCACCCTCGTCGAGAACTTTCCCGGATGGCCTGAGGGGGTCATGGGTCCCGAGTTAATGGACCTCATGCGCAAGCAGGCCCAGAGATTCGGGGCGGACACGCGGTATCAGACCGTAGTCAAAGTCGACCTCTCTCGACGACCCTTCCATGTCACAGCCCAGGAAGATCCGACCGACGATCGCTCGGGGGTCTTCGAATACGAGGCCGATGCCTTGATCGTGGCGACAGGAGCCACGGCGAGGATCCTCGGCTTGCCTACCGAGCGGGAATACATGGGGTACGGGGTCGGCACGTGTGCGACTTGCGATGGGGCTCTGTTCCGAAACAAGGAAGTTGCGGTCGTTGGTGGCGGAGATACCGCCATTGAGGAAGCCACCTTCTTGACCCGGTATGCCCGCAAAGTCACCCTAATCCATCGCCGCAATGAGCTTCGGGCGTCCAAAATCATGCGTGAGCGACTGCTTGCGAACCCCAAGGTTGAGTATGCCTGGGACAGCGAGGTCACCGAGGTCCATGGGATCCAGGAACCCCACAAGAAGGTGACTGGGATCACAATCCGTTCGACTGTGGACGGGGCAACCCGGTCAATGGACGTGGATGGGCTCTTCCTGGCGATCGGCCATGTGCCAAATACATCGGCGTTCCGTGGCCAGCTTGCGATGACACCCGAAGGCTACCTCCTCAATCGGAACGCATGTGCTTGGAAGGGAGTCGAGGCTCCCGCCGATTGGTTCGAGAGCTTCGCGAACTTCGGTACGTCCACGTCGGTCTCAGGAGTCTTCGCCTGCGGAGATGTGGTTGACACCCACTATCGGCAAGCGATTACAGCCTCGGGATCAGGATGTGCGGCAGCCATCGACTCTGAAAAATGGCTGGAGCAAGCAGGGCATCATTGATTGACCTGCTCGCTTACCTAACCCGTTTCTTGCGAGAAGTTTGCCACGAGAGTTTCGCCTTTGACGCGAGTTTGGCTACAATAGAATTGTTAAGAGATCGCGATGGCTGGGCAGACCAGCCTCTGCTTACGGCGGATATCGAAGGAAAGCAAACGCATGGAGAGTCGACCACCGCAAGACCCGCCCAAACGACCTGCTACGAATGGCCGTAAGGCGAGCGGGTCTGTCGGGCCACCCATCCCGGCCTACATCTGGCTAATCCTGATCTTGCTCGTCGGATTTGTCTTCTATAAGGTTTTCCCCCTGAGTCACGAGACTCAGGTCAGCTACTCGTGGTTCCAGGCGCAGGCTGAGAAAGACAACCTCGAGAAGGTCTGGATCCAGGGAACTGAGGTCAAGGGCGAACTACGCATCGAAGATAACTACGAGCCGGAGCTCCCTGCTTCAGCTCCTGTCAAGGTGAAGAAATTCATCTCGTACTTCCCCTCAGAAGAATCGATCCAGCCCCTGCTCGAAAAGCTCGCCAGCCGAAATGCTGACGGAACTCCGCGCACGACCCAAGGGGACGGGAAGACACGGAGCCTGGTGAATCGTCGACCCGTCCGGGTGGATACCAGTGCCCGAGACACGGGAAATGCCCTCGTCCTTTTCACATTGCTCCTACCGACGTTGCTGATCGCAGGCGGCATCTATTTCATGATGCGGCGAGCACGCGATCAGTTTGACGGCGGGATTCTCGGTAGTTTCGTGAAAAGCCCGGCCAAACGCCACGACAAGTCGAAACAACGCACCACGTTCGACGAAGTCGCCGGTCTCGAGAACGCCAAGTCGGAACTTCAGGAGATCGTCGAGTTCCTCAAGAGCCCTGAAAAATTCGCTCGCTTGGGGGGTCGGATTCCCAAGGGGGTCCTCCTGATCGGCCCACCGGGCTCGGGTAAGACTTTGCTCGCCCGGGCAGTCGCTGGCGAAGCGGGTGTGCCGTTCTTCTCGATCAGTGGCTCAGAATTCATCCAGATGTTCGTCGGTGTGGGTGCAAGTCGGGTCCGTGACATGTTCAAGACCGCCAAGGAAAGCTCGCCCTGCATCCTCTTCGTCGATGAAATCGACGCCGTCGGTCGGGTCCGAGGGGCGGGTTTGGGCGGCGGGCACGACGAACGTGAGCAGACCCTCAACCAGATCCTTACCGAGATGGATGGCTTCTCTCCCAACGAAAGTGTCATCGTTCTGGCCGCCACGAATCGCCCGGATGTCCTTGACCCCGCCCTCCTTCGACCAGGTCGGTTTGATCGTCATGTGACGGTCGACCGTCCTACCCGGAAGGGCCGGTTCGAGATCCTCAAGGTCCATAGCCGAAATGTTCCCCTGGCTGACGATGTGAACCTCGATTACATCGCACGTGGGACGGTCGGGATGAGCGGTGCCGACCTCGCCAACCTTGTCAACGAGGCTGCCTTACTGGCGACTCGCGAAGACAAGACAAAGGTCGACATGAAGGACTTTGACGCAGCCCGCGATAAGGTGATCATGGGAGCGCGTCGCGAAGAGGTCATCACCGCCAAAGACAAACGGCTTACCGCCTACCATGAAGCCGGGCATGCCCTGGTTGCATGGCTTAACGTGGATGCCGACCCCGTGCATAAGGTAACGATCATTCCGCGTGGGCGAAGTCTGGGCACCACCCACTTCCTCCCCGAAGAGGATCGTCTCGGGATCGATGAAGACCAGGTCCGGGCCTACCTTGATGTGGGATTCGGCGGCCGTGCAGCCGAGCGGCTCGTCTTCGGCAAACTGACCGCCGGAGCTGCTGGTGACTTGAAGACAGCAACCCGTATGGCACGGATGATGGTTACCCAATGGGGCATGAGCGAGCGGGTTGGTCCGGTTTTCGTTCAAGGCTCGGAAGAGCATCCGTTCCTCGGTCGTGAGATGAGCGAGGCTCGCGACCATAGCGAGCACACCGCCCAGGTCATCGATGAGGAGATGAGCCGCATTCTTCGAGAGGCCGAGGCACGCGCCTATCGCCTGCTCGAAGACCACCGCGATGAGCTTGAGAAGCTCACCGAAGCGTTGATCGAACGAGAGGTTCTCTCGGTCGGTGAAATCGAGGAGCTGATCGGTAAGCGTGCCGGTAAGAGTCTCGCCGATTCCGCCGATCGCAACGAAGTGATTGCTTCGATTGACAGCCCGCACTAAGCTCACACTCGTCCGCTGACAAAGTCCGACCAACCTCGCCCTGATCCAGTCACGGGCCGGGCTTGGTCGGACTTGCTTTGGCCCGCCCCTACCTCTCCTCCGCCAGGCCAAATCCGATGTCCTCCCAACAGACCGAAGTCCAAGTCGTTTGCGCGGGTGTCGTGGTCGCTGACCATTTGTGTACACCGATCGAGCATATCCCGGCAGCCGGGGAACTCGTCATGGCCGACGATCTCCCCGTGAACATCGGCGGTTGCGCGGCCAATGCCGGCATGGTCCTCGCCAAGCTCGGGGTTCGGGCTGCGGTCTGCGGTAAGGTCGGCGATGACATCTTCGGTCGATTCGTTCGTGAGACTCTCGAATCCGCAGGTGTTGACTCAACGTATGTTGCCGTTGATCCCAAGCATGCCACAAGTCAAAGCCTGATCATCAATGTGAAAGGCCAGGATCGACGATTCATCCATTCCTTTGGTGCCAACCGTTGCCTGACCGTCGAAGACATTGACAACGCCTTACTGGCCAATCCGCGCATCCTCTATGTGGGCGGATTTCTGATTCTGCCGTCGCTGGACGCCTCGGCACTGGCCGAGCGGTTTGCATTGGCTCGGAAACGCGGCATTATCACAATGCTCGATGTCGCCACACCGGGGCCTGCCGACTACCTCCGCCACCTCAAGCCAATCCTCCCTGAGACCGACGTATTCTTACCCAACACCGATGAGGCAAGATTGATCCTTGGATTCAACGACGCCCTTGACCAGGCACTCGCCTTTCGCGACCTGGGCGCAAAGCGTGTTGTTATCACGCGCGGAGAGCATGGGGCGGTTGCGGTGTCGGACGACCTACGCGTCACGCTCGGCACTTACCCCGTCAACTATGTCGATGGAACAGGTGGCGGAGATTCGTTCGATGCCGGCTATGTCGCGGGTCTCCTGGAAGGGAAGTCCGAACTCGACTGCCTGAGGTTAGCAAGCGCGATCGGGGCGAGCTGTGTCCGTAAGGTCGGCACCACCGCAGGGATCTTCAGCCGAGCTGAGGCGGAAGCATTTATGGCCCAACACGTCCTGGATATTAGCAACTGGTGACACCACCTCCCCCTTCTAACTCCCTAGATGTCGAGAATAAGCTCGGCGACCCAGCCATTGGCATCCTGTGTAAGACTCAACCCGTGCTGGGTGACCGCCTTGACCTCGTGATCGAGTTCATGACGCTGGCGGTCAATCGATTCGCCATGGATTGTCGCGTGGAGTGAGGTTCCGCTCTCTGCCACATGAACATCAAACTGAGTGTAAAGTCGGTGCTGAATCTCACTTTTGAAGATCAGTTCACTCAGCCAAGCGACGAGTAAGTCTATGGGAGATTCAGACGTCAGGTCGATGACTTCGCTGGAGATCGGGCGGACCTCGGTACGATTGGCGACGACGTAATCGAACATCCCTTCTGCGGCGAGCTGAAAAAGCTCATCAAGGCTCGAGGCGCGGATTCGTAAGCCAACATCGGCGGTGTGGTCGAAGAACTCAATCGTTCCCATGTCGTCTCCTCCGGGCTGTCTGGTTGCCGACGCAACGCAGGACGTCTACACTTGCTTGTTCCGTTCAGAGACTGTCCGCCGCCCGGTTCCTGGAGCTAGACACATTATGATCGCCGAGGGTCAGCCTGCGCCCGCTTTTTCGCTCTCTGACCAGGATGGTCAGGAACATACCCTGGCCGCCCTCAAGGGCAAACCCATCGTGTTGTACTTTTACCCCAAGGATGACACGCCCGGCTGTACAACCGAGGCTTGTGCGTTCCGAGATGCGCGAGCTGAGTACGTGAAGGCGGGAGCCGTCGTTCTGGGCGTAAGCCCGGATGACGTGAAGTCGCACAAGAAGTTCGCCGACAAATTTAGTCTCGACTTCCCACTGCTCGCAGATGTTGGCAACTCAGTCTGCGAGGCTTATGGAGTCTGGAAAGAGAAGTCGATGTATGGCAAGACTTACATGGGTGTCGAACGGACAACCTTCGTCATCGACGCCAATGGGGTGATCAAGAAGATCTTCCCCAAGGTCAAGGTTGACGGGCATTCCGACGCAGTTCTTTCAGAACTTGCCTCAATCTGAATCCGTTGCATTCGCCAGGTTTAACCAACCTGGCGAACGTTGATTTCTTCAGAAACCGGAGGAATCCCAAGGTCGAGGTCATCCCGACGGTCGGCAAGATGTCGTTCAAGCTTTCGCAGGGCTTTGTATTTCTCGTCACTGACTCGTGCGACGGGAAGATCCATTAACTGACTGATTTCGGGAACAGTCCAGCCTCGTGTCCAGAGCTCAACGATCCGATCCTGTCTCTGGGAGAGAACAGCGCGGCGGGCGGCTTCGAGGATTTCGCCGAGTTCTTGTTGCTGCCGTGCTTGGCCATCGAGATCGGGGCTCGGCAAGGAACATGCATCGACATCGGCGTAGCGTTTCGAGCGTTGGACTCGCTTTCGGACCATATCGATGGCCCGCACGAGTTCCCGACGTTCCGTGGTGTCTTCCGCCAATACGAGGTTGAGGTCAAGTTGACCGGCTCTCGCTTTTGTGAGAAGCCGACAGCAGACTTCTTGTGTGCAGTCGTCCCAAACTCCCGGGTCGAGGCGAGCGTTCCGCCAACAGACGGTGCAATAGCGCTGAATATCGCGGACCAGCTCAGTCTCGGTAGCCTGTGCGGTCAACGCAGCCAGGCCAATCACGAGCGCCATGGCCGTGGGGGAGGCCCTAAGGGCGCGATATCCCTTGGAGTTGGTGTTCGACGGTATCTCTACGGATGCTGGCATTTCAAGCGTCTCCCGCACTGACTTTTCTGAGTGCGGGGATAGCTGCTTAGCCAGCCACGCACCCATATCCTACACAGACAACGGACATCCGACCACCAAAAAATAGCTCTTGCTGGCAGACATTCTCAAGCGGATCGAGTTCGGAGTGGTCTTGGGAAGGCCTCCGAAACGATTATGGAGAGTCTAAAAACGAGTTGGTCACCTAATTTTCTTGGCAGGGCGAGTTGGCCTCACCATGGTCCAACTTCGCTCATATGCAAGCTTCCGGAGCTTCCCTTTGGGATGAACGACGACGGCTCTGCCGACCGATTCCAGCAAAGCACGATCACTCCAGTTATCTGCATAGGCGACAGCCTGGCTGAGGTCGATGCGATTCTGGTCGGCCCAAAGATTGACCCAGTAACGCTTTCCATCTCCATAGCAAGGAGGACCTTCGCCCACACCCACCAGCCGTCCTCGATCGATCCGTACGGGAGTCGTCAGAGTGTCAGCACAGCCCAGGTAGAGGGCGAGCGGTGCGATGACGATTTCTGGTGACGACGTTACCAGGACGACGGGGGTTCCATTCCAACGCAACGTATTAATGTGCTCAACAATGCCATCATAGAGTCTCGGCTTCACATTGTCCTTGAAGTTCTCATAAGCGAGTCGCTCTAAGTCGATGATCGGAAACCGACTGATGCTCTTGAGCCCGATGTCGACAAGCTTTCCGTAGTTGAGACGACCAAAGTGATGTTGGAACCCATGATAAAGGGCGGGCCAGAGGATCGAACGGTCGATCATCCCGCGTTCACGGAGAACTTGGGCATAGAGGTAGGTGGTGGTTTCGGCCAGTAAAGTACCGTCGACATCGAAGAACGCTGCCGAAGGGGGCTGATCGAAGCTTGGCCAGATTGCACTCACGAGCCCTTCCCCGTCGTGACCCAAGTCCCGATCTGGTCGGCCAATTGGGTCGAGATGTGCAACTCGGCGGATTCAGCAATGACCCGAACGATCGGTTCGGTATTACTCGCTCGGACATGGACCCACCGATCGGGCCAATCGAGCCGAAGTCCGTCGCGGCGATCGGCTTGCGCATCGGGGAAGGCGTCGACCAGTTGGTCGAACAGTTCCGTCGGATCGCCCGCCCCGAGTGGGAATTGTCGCTTGAGCATCGCGTAACGGGGTAGTCGGTCGACCAGTTGTGAGAGAGGTTCCGGGCTCGCGGCGAGAAGGTCGAGAACCATCGCCATCCCGACAAAACTATCCCGAACGAACCCAATCCGGGGATCGATCACTCCTCCATTCCCCTCTCCGCCCAAGATTGCGCCCACACTTCGCATCTTCTCGACCACGTGGATCTCGCCGACCGGGGTCCGATGGACCTCGCAGCCCAGCCGGGTCGCGATGTCCTCAGTCACCCGAGACGTCGAGAGGTTGATGACGACTGGCCCGCGATCGGCAGCCAGTCGCCGGGTTGCCGCCAATGCCAAAGTCAACTCTTCGCCGATATAACGTCCAGTCTCATCAATCAACGCAAGTCGATCGGCATCAGGATCTTGCGCGAAGCCGACCACGGCACCGACCGCCGGCACCATTGCGGCGAATTCCTTCAAATTGGTTTCGGTCGGTTCGGGGGTGTGGTCATAGAGACCGTCCGGGATCGCCCCCAGGACGATTGTCCGACAACCCAACTCGCGGAGCAGAGCCTGCCCAAGTCTGCCCCCGGATCCGTGGCAGGCATCGAGCAGAACGGTGAATTTCCGGCGCCGAATGGCTTCGACGTCAACCACCTTGAGGATATCCCCGAGATGGCGTTCGTCCGGGTTGGATATTTCGCTGAGCTTACCCAACTTGTCCCATGCAACCCAACCAAAGTCGCGAGCCTCCAGCCGCTCGAGGACAGCCCTCCCTTTGGCGGGACTGAGGACCATTCCTTCGCTCTGGAAGAATTTGACGCCGTTATACGTAGGAGGATTATGGGAGGCTGAGATCTGGACGCCCCCGGCGGCCCCAAGGTCGCGGACGAGTCGGCCCAGGGTCGGGGTTGCCGTCGGGCCTGCGTCGAGAACATCGTGGCCGGTGGCGAGGATTCCCGCATGAACGGCTCGCATGAACACGGGCGCTGAGGCTCGACCGTCATGACCGACGACGATCGGCCCAGGCTCACAGCCGCAAGCGTAGGCTGCGGCAAACTCGACCGCGATCGAGGGGTCCAGGCCGTTGCCGACGATACCTCGCACACCCGACACACTGGCAATCCGCGTCCCACTCACGGCTGACTCCGGCTTTCGTTTCGAAGAATCGTCTCGCCCGCCTGAAACTTACTCTAGGGTGAGGAGCCACATTTCAGCAAGATGCCGCTCACATTCAGTCGTGTTCCTCGACCTCTTGGTGCCAGAGGGCTTCGGGGGTCTGGCGTGTCTCTTTGGCCCGAGCCTCGAAGTTCTCGCGCTCATGTAGGATCAACCTGGCCAGATAGTTGCGGGCCTCATGGACGTGCGTCAAAAACCCAGACATCAATACTTCGCCGTCGATCTCCCCGTTCGTGAATTTCTCAAGGGCATCGCTCTTGATTCGGGCAAGCTCCGACTGAAGGCCAAGTAAGGTCTTCAGGTCCATGGTTGCCGACTGCTCCGACTCCAGGACTCTTGCTTCCACCTCCGTGACCTGCTGGATATAAGCCTCGAATCCGAGGTCCCGCCTCCTGCGAATTGTCCTCCAAAGCCAGTGGCCGACGAGCAGTAACCCACCCAGAACTGGTCCAGCCACGTTTTTCAGCTTGTCCATGTAGTCGAGGACGTCGCCCGCGATCAGGGGCTCGTTGCGCTGGAGGAAGGCGGTGGTCCCCTGGTGTAAGTCCAGCTCGGCATTGATCTTGAGGAGGCTCGGCTCGAGCGATGGGTGCGGGATATGGGC
>JANXSX010000078.1 GCA_025356475.1 Isosphaeraceae bacterium
TCTTTGCCGATCCAGGTGAGTTCGAGTCTAGTCTTGTGGTTCATGAGGGGTCGCTCTGAGGAAAATCGTTGGCCAGAATCGCGTCGAGCGACGGAATGAGGGTTGGTAGGTCGGTGGTCAGGATTGCCCAAAGGATGTCGAAGTCGACGGAATCATAGCCGTGAATTAGCCGATTGCGAAGGCTTATGATCTGAACCCACGGCACCTCGAAGTAACGATCTCTTATGCATGCGGAAACTCGGCTGGCCGCCTCGCCCACGATTTCGAGAAGTCGGACAAGTGCAAGATTTAAGAGCCGATCGGTATCGAGATCGGCCCGGACCTTGCCGCTAATGAGCTCCACGGCTTCCCGACTTGCCGCCACCATGTGCCGAAGTCGCGTTTGGTCCTTATCCGGCGTCATAGAGAACCTCGGCCTCACGGACAACATCGTCGCGAAAGATGGGGCTGAGGAACGCAGGCGTGTTCAGATCTACCGTGCGACCAAACAAGGTTGTCAACTCATCCTGCAACGAGAAGAAACTCAGACCCGGACTTCGTCCAGGCTCAAATTCGACCAAAAGGTCAAGGTCGCTCTCAGCTCGAAAATCAGCCCGGATCGCCGACCCAAAAACCCCGAGTCGCTGAACCCGCGACCGCCGACAAATTGCGGTGAGTTTCTCTCGATCAATAGGGATCATGGATAGGTTGGACATCTCATTCGACTCGGAAAGGGGAAGTCACTCCATCCACGATACGAGATTCAGCCTCGGTTGGTTACCGGTTTGTAGGAGGAATGCAAGAAGAGATCGCTATTCCGGCAAATCGTCGGGCGACGGCTGTTCGCTCCCTTTCAATCCCTGGGCGGCTGAACCATCGATAATGAGCTTAGGAGTGGCGCTTCGCAGACGTCTCTCGACGTCCTTGATGGGTTCGGCTGGGGCGATGTTTTCCGGCAAGGTTCCGCCGATGCGTTTAATCGCCTCACGCACTTCCTTGCCAACCTTTTCGTGGGCGATGATGGCCTTGCCCTCGGATTTGATGCCCTCGCGAGTCAATTTTTCGCGTGCCTGAGTCATGCGAAACTGGTTGGCGGCCAGTTCGGTGGCATCCATGCGATCGAGTAGCTGTTCTTTCGCGGGGATGGCCTTTTTCTTCTTGATCGCCTCGTTGCCCAAGCCGCCGTACATGCCTTTGTAACCGGCGTCGTGAAAGATGCCGAACATGGGGTTGCCCACACCGGCTTTCCTGGCGGCACCGGAAAGGCTCTTGAATTCTTCCGATGTCTGCCTGCGAAGCTCCAGACGCTCTCGATCGGCTGCTTCCGCGTCTGAGAGTTCCTGGCGGCGAGTCTGGACCGCGAAATATCGCTGAGCCTGGGCAATCTCCGGTTTCCGGGTGTCGCCGTTCTGGGCGATTAGGTAGCACGCGAAACGGGAGAGATGATAGTCGGTGATTTTGCGTTCGCTACCTGATCCAATGTCGACCATTTTGCCGGCACCGGCAAAATGATAGCCGCAATCGTTACCCGATTGCTCGCAAGAGGTTTGGGCTTTCTTGATCGCGTTCTCGAACCGCCGCCATTGGTCATACCCCAGTAACGGCTGGATGTCACGGGCGGTCCAATATTCCGCGCCGTGTTCATTGACCTGTTTGAGATCCTCGAACGACCTACCATGTAAGGCGGGAAGCGAATCATCGGGCATTGGGCGATTTCTCCAGTTCGGATTTGCTTATGGGATGACCCAGTCATCGGCCCGCCGATCTCGTTCCACCAGTGGGTTCACTGTTTTGCGGTTTATGAGGGGTTCTCGTCCTTGAAGGCTTGAAGGGTTCGCAAGAGGAGCGGCACTTCGACCTCGATCGCGTTCCAAACCACGTCGGGGCTGATGGTGAAATAGGCATGGGCGAGCCAGTCTCGCATCCCGGCAATCTCCCGCCAGGCCAGTTCGGGCATGCGACTCTTCACGTCATCGGGGATTTGCTTTGCGGCCTCGCCGAGGATCTCCAGGTTGCGAAGCACCGCATCGTACAGGATCACGTTCCCGAAAAACGTCTCCCGGTTCGAATCGCCGAGGAACATGGTGATCTTCTCGGCGCAGAGGATCATGTCGTCGAAGAAGAGCCGCCAGTCACGGGACATGGATGAGGTCTCTCTCGATGCCGGACCGGCACTCCGGACGGAGCGTATCGGGCGTGGCAAGGTCCACGGGCCTTCCGAATAGGTCTTCAAGATCAATCTTGAGGCCCATGTATCCGCGAAAGGTCGCCAGTCCCTCGAAGGTAGCCAAGACGTCCACGTCGCTCCTTTCGTGATCGTCTCCGCGAGCCATCGAGCCAAAGAGGGCCAGTGACTTAAGCCCGTATTTCCGACGAAGGACGGGGGCCTCGGCGTTTAAGCGATCGAGAATGGCTTGGCGGTTCATTGGAGGAAATCTCCCGCCCGTTGGAAATCGGAAGGATCTCTCTAGCATTCTAACAGCTTGGTGAGCCATCGCGTGAATCATCAAGCAACAACCCACGCTAGGCGAGTTCCCAACGGACTGTATAGATCGGTGTGAAGCTTCGCTTTTGCTGAAGTTGCCGCTCTGTTTGCTCAATGAGGCCGTCGCGTTGTCGTTCGATATCGTCTTGGGACTCGAACAGGTGGCGACGTTTTTGCGATCGAGCGGATTCGAGAGTCTTGACCGCTCGTTGGTGTTCGAGTTTTTCGGCCAATGTGCCCGTTAAGGCAGCGAGTTTCTTGGTCTCGCGAATCTGGCGGTCGATGTCCTGAATTTCACGCTCCAAGCCTTGCTTGAGGTCGTCGGACCAACGGTCGAGCTTCTGGACCTCGTCCTCGAAGAAGCGAGCGTTACTCGCGTCCACGTCGTGAATATGATGCTCAATCAATTGCTGCCGGCCCTCTAAAAGGTCGGGGACGTTCGGAACGGACTCCTGTAAAATTGTCGTCGGCAATCGCATCAGCCTAGTTACGGTCTCAGGATCGAGCCAGGTGCCATCATCGGTCCGTGCTGTTAGGAGCAGAAATTCCTCCGGCTCAAACGACTCGATCGTCAGTCGTCCAAGCTCCAGCCAACCCGACTGGCCGATCAGCGGCTGGAGATCGCTCACAATGGCTCCATATGCGTCGTAGTCGAAACACACAACGGCTGGCGACAGGCGGCGAGCGAGAGCACGCTCGACGAAGGTTGTGGCCAGTGGATGGTCTTGGCGATAGAAGTGGTCGCCCGACGCTTCGGCTTGCTTCCAATCAAGACCATACGCACCGTGGGGACCATCGGAGCCGGTATAGTGGAAACGAGGAGCATTGGTATCGAAGCTCGCCACTCCTTCCGTCTCGGCTCGCGTGAGCTCCCAGAGCCAACGCTCGCGTTCGGAGAGACTCGCCAGTGTCTTGTCACGATGGACACGAAGCCGGTCGGTAACTTCCTCATCGACGTTGTCGAGCAGGAGTTGCCGGGTGGAGGCCATTCGAGCTTGAATCCGCTCATCAAGTTCGCGTTGGAGGAGGTCGAATGCGTTGGTGATTTCCTCGGGAGTCCGGCATTGCTGGTAGACCTGGGCAATCCGCCGCTCCAGGTCAACGCCCGACTCCAAGACACCGAGAACTTCATCGCTGGCCCCGAACACACCATCAAAGAGTTGGAGCTTCAGGCTGAGAATCTCGAAAACGCGGAGATCCGCTTCATTGCGGCGATTGAGAAAGTTGACGACCACCACGTCGTGCCGCTGACCGTAGCGGTGACAACGACCGATCCGCTGCTCGATCCGTTGAGGATTCCACGGAAGGTCGAAGTTGACCACGAGCGAACAGAACTGCAAGTTCACCCCCTCGGCGGCGGCTTCGGTGGCGATGAGGATCGTGGCGTTGTCGCGAAATTCCTCGACGATGGCGGCTTTCATGTCCACGGGCTTTGAGCCGGTTAATCCGTCGAGCCCCTGGGTCTTCTGCCGTTCAACCCATTTGGCATAGATGACCTGCGAATGAGGGTCGCTGTTGACCGCGTTCACCATGACGACCTGGCTGGCGTAGCCGTGACGTTCCAGCAAATCAAACAGATATTGCTGGGTTCGTCGCGACTCGGTGAAGACGACAGCCTTGCGTGGCCCACCAAGCGTCTCGGCACGCTCGAACGCTTCTTTAAGCGCTGGGAGAAGCGCTTCGCCTTTGGCGTTTTCCCCGATGGAGTCGGCAAGGGCGGCGTAGCGGCGGAGTTCAGCAAGTTCCTCCTTCAGCAACGCCGGATCGACTTGAAGCTGCTGGGCTGGCGCATCGTCATCGTCCTGAAGTTCCTCTTCCAACTCATCGATGCCATCAAGATCGTCATCATCCAGGAGTGGAACGCCCTTCGCGAGCGTTTCGAGTCGAGCCACGAGCTTATGGAGAGTTGCCGCGATGGCAAACGACGACGATGCCAGGAGCTTCCGTAATACCAGTGTAATCAGGCTCCGCTGCCCACTGGGGAGTGAAAGCAGAATGTCGCGTTGCAAGAACGCGGAGACAGATTCGTACAGCCGATGCTCGGCGTCGGACGGGAGGAATTCCTGGGTAATCGGGACGCGCCGCGTGAACCGGACATATTCCAAGACCTGCTTGCGAAGGGTTCGCACACAGAGAGGCGAGATGCGAGCCTTCAACTCCGCGTTACGCTGGTCGTCGTCAATGTTCCTGGTAAACTGCTCTCGAAAGGAGGCGGGATCGCCGAAGACGTGGTCATCAATGAGGCTGACGAGGCCGTAGAGTTCCATCAGCGAATTCTGAAGTGGCGTTGCCGTGAGCAGTAGCTTGGGAACGTCTGGGAGAGCCTCCTTGATCGCTCGGGCCGTTTTGTTTGACGCTCGGTACACATTGCGAAGCCGGTGGGCTTCGTCGATGACGGCCAAATCCCAGGGAACGCGTCGCACTTCCTCGGCCCGGCCGGCCGCGAATTGGTACGAGCACACGACGATGCGGCTTGTCTGGAGAAACGGGTTTTCGCATCCCTCTCGGCGAAGCTGCCCGTAGGACCGTGCGTCAAGAACCAGTGTTGGTAAGAAGAATTTTTCGGCGAGTTCTTGCTGCCATTGCTTACGCAAAGTCGCCGGGACGATGAGCAAGATTCGCCGTCGTCGCTCCGCCCAACGTTGGGAGAGCACAATCCCCGCCTCAATCGTTTTTCCGAGTCCGACCTCGTCGGCAAGAATCACACCTCGCGATAGTGGTGAACGGAGAGCGAAGAGTGCCGCGTCAACTTGATGCGGATTCAGATCGACACGCGCATTTGCGATCGAGCGTGACAGGCCCTCGATGGTTCCCGACGAACCTCGGAGCGAGAGAAGGTGAGCCAAATACTGGGACTGATAGGTGGTCATCATATTTACCAGTGTAGAGAGCTGGGTTATTGCACGGTCAGGCATCCTCGCCGGAACGTGGCGGCTTGGGCTTGCTCCTCATGGTCCTCTTTGGCTTCGGACTGACATTGTCCGGTTGCTGGAGCCTAGCCACGGCCTTATCAAAATCGCTCGTTGGCTGGGTCGCCTCAATTCCCCGCTTATCGATCTCGTGCTTGGCGAACTCGCTGTGCGCATGCTCTTGCGCGGCTTCATGACTGATCTTACCCGCGTGTGTGAGGATATCTCGCTCGGAGAGTTTCAAGAAGTCGTCGAGCTTGGAGATCCAGTCGGCCATGCGCATGGGCCGACGGTTCCTCGCTTGAAGTTCGGCGAATTCGAGGTAGGCGCTCACGATGCGATTGAGCGATTCGATCTCGTCGTGGCTCAGGTAATTTTTGGCAATCGTGACGTCGGTCTTACGAACGGGGCCACTCGGGGCGTTCTTCCACGAGGTGAGGCCCATGTGCGGCTCCGTTGCCTGAGCCCGGATCTTGACGATCTCGGCGGCGGTGTGGCCGTGCGCAGCCCAGTGCATCTTGTTCTGGATGGTCTTAAAGAAAGTTTGCGTGATCTGCTCGCTCACGTCGTAGTCGATGCTCGTCGCGTAAATATCGGTGATCTTCTGGTAGAACATGCGCTCGCTCGACCGGATGTCGCGAA
>JANXSX010000124.1 GCA_025356475.1 Isosphaeraceae bacterium
GTGAAGAATCGGCTGGGGATGGGACAACTTCGCGTGCGCGGTCGGGGGAGTGTGTTCCGAGTGATTTTGCACAAACTTGCCGGTTGGAACGTGCTGCGAGCTGCGGCTTCGAAGAAGCTCCGCGCGTGGGTCACGGAGCGAGTGGCCAGGACGCTCGGCGCGGGGATATCTGGGCAGTTTGGGCAGGTTTTTGTTGATGTTTTGAGGCTTTTCGAGACTCAGAGGAGCGTTTGGCGGGATGTGCGATTGAAAATTGATCAAAGAGTGCTTGCGCGAGCGGCTTGAGCGAAAAAACGAGGTCGCGAACAATTGGTTTTGTCGCGGACGTCAACAGTGACCCTTTTTGAGCTTTCTCGAATTTAGCAGCGACCCCTTTTGACTCTCTTTGGTCCACTCGGTTACTTCACGGTCTCGGGCTTGATTTCAAAGTCGGCGTCAGGGATGGGTTGATCGACGACGGGGTTGAAGGTGATTTCTGACTTCGCGGTGATGTTTAAGAGCTCTATCTTACGAACCAGGCCGGCCTTGGCGTCAATGGCGATGATGACGTTCCACGCGCCGGAGCGACCTTGGATACGGTGACATAGGTCACCGTTGACCGTGGCATCATCGAGACGTTTCGTGTCGTGGAGGTCACTTAGGTATGGGGGTATGCCGGTTCCGTCAAGGAGCAGGTAGACTATGCCGTGCACGAGAAAGGATGCGCCGCCGGCAATTCCTGCCAGCTCATAATCGAGGGTGGATACCGGGGACAAAAATTTGTCGTAGGTGGACCGGCGTTTTACCTCTTTTCCGCTCAACCACACCAGGTAATGGTTCGACATGCCGGCGGTCGGCCCCTTGCGTGCGGTTTCGATGCGGAGTCGGTCGGGCCGAGCGAAGACGATCGAGGAAGTCAATTCATATATGGTGGATTGACTGCCGTCTGGTGTTGCGATCACACGTCCATGCGCGGTGTCGCGATAGAACTTCAGGACGGCGTAGCGTTTGGCGAGGGTGTCGAGCATCGCGACCGCTTCGGGATCTCCCCGATTGGGAGAAATCGACTGGTGGAACGAATCCTTGTCTTTAAATTTTTGCACCGTTCCAGCGGCGATCAGGGTCCACCCTCCGCGTTCGGGGGCGGACGACTCGTGGGCGATCACACGCTCTGCGTGTGGATTCTTGAGATTCTCGACGAACACAACAGAGCCATCATCAATGCGTTTGCGGATGGGTGCCGCAGCATCGAGGCGGCCGTCGAGATCAGCGATTTTTGCTGGCCAAGTTCCCGTTGCTTGACGATAATTGTCACACGCTTGGCCAAGTTGGAAAAAGGCCAGCGCCATGGGGTCGAGGGTCGGTTTCAACACGGGGACAGCACCCGTGTTGTCGGCGGATTTGGGCGTTTGATCGGTCCGATCGCCACAGCCGAGGAACGGAACGCCGATCGTCGCCATGATTGCGGATGCGCGAAGAAATCGAAAGCAACGAGACATCGTGCTTGACCCCGTTTCTCACTGAGTTGGCGGGCAAGTGTGGTTGATTATCCTGAGCGCGCGGGTTGAAGTCAACTTCGTAAGTGAGCGGAGCGAACAGGATCTAGTGAACGCGGTGAGACAACGGAAGCTCAGAAACCGTTGCTCCCGGCCACGAACCGGACTCAGCCCAAGCCAGCCTCCACATCACTCCCCCGTTCAAGCACCGTTTCCCTTCTGGTATAAGAACTGCACCATTATGAACGCGATGGGTGGCACGGCAGAATGCCCGATGCCACTTAGTATTTTTGTTCAATCTTAACTGATGTGCATCGGTCAGCCGTATTTTGGTTGATCTGAGATGCCTGGGCGCACTCAGGTCTGAAGGCATGTAAACTCGATACCTTACCCCATTTTCTCCGGCTTCGTAGCCCACTCGGTGGACAAACGTTCTCATGAATAGAAATACTTAAGTGGCATTGGGCATTCTGCCCTGCCACCCCGGGGCGACAGGACGGCTATTGAACTTTTTGTTGCAGGCATTGATGGGTGGATGTTCGATGTCGGAAGACTATTGCACGACTGTAAGTTAAAGGCAGATTAAAGGTTGAAGCGAGAATTGGGTGCCAGTGGTCGTACCCGACCACTGATCCCGAAGTAGGCAGGAAATCGCACTGGTCGGGTACGACCAGTGGCACCCAGATATGGTTACTAGTGCCACCCGCCGGTCTTACGATCGCTCGCTAATGAACCGGGCGAGTGTGTCTCGGCATTCCGTGGAAATTCGTCGAAAGCTCACGCTGAGTCGCTCCTCTTCGCAGAGACGTGACCAGTAGTTTAACGCGTGATTCGCCACTTCGTGCCACAAGTCTAGGTTCAAAGCGGTAGGCGGTCGTGGGGCAAATTGCCTCTCGACCAGGTTCGCCCCCGCCGGGGCGAAGACCATCGGCAGCATGTCGTAGACCGGTGCCAGGGTCAGCGTCAGTTCCCTGGCCTCTTCGGCAAAGAAGGACAAGTTGCCGAAGTGCCTATCGGTGTTCCCGATGAGGTCGCCGAAGGTATCCAGCCAGACCAACCGGTCGCTATCTGCAACGCTCATGCTCAAGGCCGACTCGTCAAGGATACGCTTACTGGCCCTGCTCCAGTTCTCGGGTTTATCGCCGAGGTAGTGGTTGTTGACCGCGTAAAGCGAAATCACCCCGCAACGCCCCTGCCTGCCGATTCGGTCGAAGCGATCCACCTCCAAATACCTCATCCCGTCGAGGTCAAACCACTCCGAACTGGGGACAGCAACACCGACGCTCCGAAGCATCCCCAAGGCGAGGTGCTCGCAGATGAGCAAGTCGCGCCACCTGTCGGCCGCGGCACCGTCGCCGCCGGCGAACTTCACAAGCACGTGACGGCCCTCGGAATAAGCGGCGAACTTGGGCTGTTCACCTCCGGCCGATGATCCTGGTTGACCCGCCAACGCACCAGTGGCGAGGTTGGGATAGTCCGCCCTGGCGTATGACTGCGGTTTCCCAGCGTTAAAGCGATCGAGTGACTCCTCTCCGATTATGAGATTGCCGACGCAGTCCTCGCCTCGCATCGCCAACGCGATCAGTTGGTGGTCATCATTCCAGTCACTGATGCGCCCTGGTAATTTCAATTCCGGGTAGAGGGCCGGGAAGCTGCGCCCGATGTAGCCCTGCGGACGCATGTCCTCCATGAAGGGGGGCAGGCCGCGGAACGACTGACCGCTTCCTGACTTTCGTTCCAACCAGCATCCGTCTCCCTCGAGAAAGTGCAGGACACCATGCCGGTTCGGGCAACCACGCTCGTCCACGCGAAAGACGGGCGCATCACGCCCGAGGCCGACGATCTCACGCGGCAACGCATAACAAGTCGCCACGCTACGCCCGAACCGACTGACGCGAGGGCCTGCCTCGCTCATGAGGCGAGACATCACTGGCTGAGAGATTCCGAGTTCCCTCTGAATCTCCTCCCCGCGCTGAATCCCACCTGCCCTTAAGACCCGAAAGAGCCGATCGAGCTTGTCCACCGAGCACTCCGAATAGCTTTTAGAATAGCTTTTTTGTCCTATGCCCAATTTTAACCCAGACTTAGGCAAAAACAATACGCTCAAACCGAATAGCTATTGGAATCACTCCCTACTGATCTCCCGAAGATCAATCGGGGGCCGCGACGAACTGGGCAAAAACGTGGCCGGTGGTCGTGTCCCTGAATGGGAACACCGCCTTCCTGGCGGTGACCGAGTTTATGGTCTTCAAGACCGGAGTGCCGCAGCACCCGGTTTGATCGTTGCACGCGTCTGTACGAGCACATCAATACGACTTGGTGAACGCCAACCCTAGCTTCGGACGGAGGATACCCGAGAAACAGGCGGCAGGATTTGAACTCACCAAGTTAATATTATGAAAGGACTTGCGACGAGTGGTCTTGCAAGTATTGGAAACTCATTCGCGTTATTGAACTCAGTAAACTCCCAAAAAGAGCCTCAATAGACCACTTTCAAAAAACACTCGGGGCGACGGGATTTGAACCGATCCGCGAACGTCCATTTCCTCCAATTTGCTACTCGCCTCGTTGACGGTTCGCAAGCTACGGTAAGGCACACCAAGGGCGATCAGGTAGACGGGTTCGGGGGCGTTGTCTCTGGCCCCCAGGTGGCCGTACCAATTTATTGGTGTCCGTAGTTTGCTCTCGATTTGATCGGTTGTCACTCTCGGCCCGTGAACGCGGAAGGCACGTGCTTCCCCACTGGGCACCTTGGGTTACTCTTGTTATCTTCGGAAAGCCGTTCGATCGGGGTTCGTCCTCGCACATTCTCTCATGGCTTGGGGTTTCGACGTCCAATGTCCAATAGTTTTGGCGCACTGACCACGCTCAAGGTCGCTGATCGTTCGTTTCAGATCTACAAGCTCGACGCACTGACCCAATCAGGCGTGAACCTCGACAAGCTTCCGTTCTCGCTCAAGATTCTGCTCGAAAACCTGCTCCGTTGCGAAGACGGCGTGACCGTCACCCCGGATGATATTACCGGACTGGCCAAGTGGGACGCGAAGGCGATCCCCACTCGCGAGATCGCGTTTCGGCCGAGCCGCGTCTTGCTTCAGGATTTCACGGGCGTTCCCGCCGTGGTCGACCTCGCCGCAATGCGCGATGCGATGACCCGAATGGGGGGCGATCCCAAGAAGATCAACCCGCTCCAGCCTGTGGAACTGGTCATCGACCATTCCGTGCAAGTCGATGAAGCGGGGACAGCCGCTGCCTTCTTCACTAATGCCGAGCTGGAGTTCTCCCGGAACAAAGAGCGGTACGCCTTCCTGCGCTGGGGCCAGAACGCGTTCAAGAATTTTCGCGTTGTCCCGCCCGATACTGGCATCGTCCATCAGGTAAACCTCGAATACCTCGCCCGAGTTGTTTTTCTCTCAACCGACGTCGAAGGGGCCGACACGACGGGTGATCCGGTCGCGTATCCCGATACTCTGGTCGGGACCGACAGTCATACCACGATGATCAACGGTCTTGGCGTGCTCGGGTGGGGGGTCGGCGGGATCGAGGCGGAGGCGGCCATGCTTGGCCAGCCAGTGTCGATGCTGGTTCCGCAGGTGGTCGGGTTCAAGCTCGTCGGCAAGTTGAAGGAAGGCGCGACCGCTACTGATCTTGTGCTGACAGTGACCGAACTCCTTCGTCGCAAAGGAGTTGTGGGGAAATTCGTGGAGTTTTATGGAGACGGCCTGGCGAGTCTCCCCCTGGCCGACCGCTCGACGATTGCCAACATGGCTCCGGAATATGGGGCGACCTGTGGGATCTTCCCCATCGACGCCGAGACCATCCGTTATCTGGAGCTTTCCGGACGACCGAAGCCCTTAATCGAGTTGGTTGAGGCCTACTACAAGGCCCAGGGGATGTTCCACACCGTTGGTGCCCCGGAGGCCGATTACTCCGACACCGTGGAGCTGGACCTCTCGACTGTCGAGCCGAGCTTGGCCGGTCCCAAGCGTCCCCAGGATCGGGTTCGTTTAGGAGAAATGAAGCAGAACTTCGCACTCGCTCTCAAGCAGATGAATGAGGGGAAGCCGACCAAGACCGAAGTCAAGAGCGAACAAAGGCTTGAGTCCGAAGGTGGCGGTGGCATGAGTCCAGGGACCGAAGACCCTGCCTCACCTGCTGCGCTCCGACATCCGCTCCGTAAAGGGGGGATCGACAACGGTTCGGTGGTCATTGCCGCGATTACGAGTTGCACCAACACCTCAAACCCCTCGGTGATGGTCGCAGCCGGAATTCTGGCCAAGAAGGCGGTCGCCAAGGGTCTCACGACCAAACCGTGGGTCAAGGCCAGCCTCGCCCCTGGTTCCAAGGTCGTGACCGATTACCTTGACGACGCTGGGCTGACGGAATCGCTCAACAAGCTCCGGTTTAATCTGGTTGGCTACGGTTGTACGACCTGTATCGGTAACTCCGGACCACTCCCGACCGAGATCAGTCAGGCGATCAAGGACGACGATCTCGTGACCGCCGCAGTTCTCTCCGGAAACCGCAACTTCGAAGGCCGGATCAATTCCGACGTGAAGGCAAACTACCTAGCTTCACCTCCGCTAGTGGTCGCCTACGCATTGGCCGGAACCGTTGATATCGACCTGACGACGGAAGCGCTGGGGACCGACCCCGCCGGTCAACCGGTCTTTCTGAGGGACATCTGGCCGAGCCAGGCAGAGGTCGCCGAGACGGTGCTGAAGTCGGTCCGCACCGAGATGTTCCACAAGCAGTATGGACAGGTCTTCGAAGGGGACGAGCGGTGGAATTCTCTTCCAACACCGACCGGGGACCTCTACGCGTGGGATGACCAGTCGACCTATGTCAAGAATCCGCCGTACTTTAACGACATGCCCGCGACGCCGGCTCCCGTGGTAGAGATCAAAGGCGCACGCGTCTTGGCGGTGTTGGGCGATAGCATCACCACCGACCACATCTCACCGGCGGGCGCGATCAAGGTGCAGGGGCCGGCGGGTAAGTATCTGCTCGACCACGGTGTGGCGGTGGCCGATTTCAACTCGTATGGCTCGCGACGAGGTAACGACGAGGTTATGGTGCGGGGCACATTCGCGAACATTCGCCTCCGCAACCGGCTGGCTCCCGGGACCGAAGGGGGCGTCACCCGCCACCTTCCCGATGGCGAGGTGATGTCGATTTTCGACGCCTCCGTGAAATATAAGGCTGCCGGCGTCCCCCTGATCGTTCTGGCAGGCAAAGAATACGGTTCGGGTTCGTCGCGTGATTGGGCGGCCAAGGGTCCGAATTTGCTCGGAATTACGGCGGTGATTGCTGAAAGCTACGAGCGAATCCACCGGTCGAACTTGGTTGGGATGGGGATTCTCCCCCTCCAGTTCGGGGCGGGCGATAACGCGGAGATCCTCGGTCTGACCGGAGAAGAAACCTTTGCTGTGGAAGGACTTCCGCAACTCCTGGCTGCCGAGTTCACCCACGGGCGTGAGGTGGAGGTCGTGGCGACCCACGCGGACGGCACTGCGAAACGATTCACTGTAACAGTGAGGATCGACACTCCGCAGGAGATCCGCTACTATGTCCATGGTGGGATCTTGCCCTATGTGCTTCGTCAGCTCTTGGCGTCCAAGGGTTGAGTCGCGTCCTGTTCGCCTTCTCTGGGGCTGCCATCGATTGTCTTCTCTCCTAAGACGATCCGCAGCCTCAACTTCGACATCCCCACCTAGTGTCTTTCTGGGGCTTTACGGTAAGATGTCGTGGTTGCTCGGGAAGTTTCGTGATTGGAAAGCCTCTCTGCAGCCCTTGGGAATCGATCCTTTGGGCCGTTTTGTCGACGGTGTTGTCTCCCCGAATCAGGCCCGAACGTCTAGACCGCCCAGCGGCTCGCCCATGCCGCTCGTTTTTGGCGGGACCGCTCAGGAGAGGGAACCTATGGCGCAGGTGATGTCGTCCCCCACAGAGTCCAAGGCCGCGACGACCTTCAACGTCTCGCCCGACCAGGCCTTGACCTGGCTCCGGCAGATGCTGCTGATCCGCCGGTTTGAGGAACGGGCGGAGATGATGTATCAGAAGAAAAAGATCGCCGGTTTCTTCCATCAGTACAGCGGTCAGGAACCCGTGGCTGTGGGCTCGATCGGCGCTCTCCGCGACGAAGATTACGTGATTACCGCTTACCGAGACCACGGCCATGCTCTCGCCCGTGGAATGAGCGCCCGGTCCGGAATGGCCGAGTTGCTCGGCAAGATCGACGGCTGTTCACGCGGCAAGGGGGGGTCGATGCACTTCTTCGACGCCAAGAACCGCTTCCTCGGGGGCCATGCGATCGTCGCCAGCCACCTCCCGCTCGCTGCAGGAGTCGCCTTCGCCAGTAAGTATCGCAACGAAAGCTTCGTCTGCATCTGTTATTTCGGCGACGGTGCGATGGACCAGGGCTCGCTCCACGAAGCGTTCAACATGGCGAGCTTGTGGAAGCTTCCCGTGATTTACGTGGTCGAAAACAACGGGATGTCGATGGGGACGCATCTTCACCGCCACTCCTGCCTGACCGACCTCACGGTTCGAGGCGGCACTGCCTATGGAATGCCCGGAATTGCCATCGACGGCAACGACATCGAACTGATGGCACGCACCACATTCGACGCTGCTGAACGTGCCCGGGCGGGTGAGGGGCCGACCTTCATTGAGGCTCATACCTATCGCTTCAAGGGTCACTCGATCTCCGACGCAGCCAAATATCGGACACCTGAGGAACTGGATAAGTTCACCAAGGCCGACCCGATCGCTCGCTATGCCAAGGTCCTCCGTGATCGGGGCTGGCTGGCCGATGGTACCTTGAAGGTCGAAGTCCGCGACGCCGCCGGGCGGTCCGTGGTCGAGTTTAGCGGCTCGATGTTTGAAGAGGTGAAGGCTGAGGTCGACGACTCAATCGAGTTCGCCGAGAATAGTCCGGAGCCGGGGTTGGAAACCTTGTACGAAGATATCACCGTGGCCCCGTTTGTCCCGCAGGAGTGACCGAGCGATGCCCGTGTTGCAGTACCGCGAAGCCCTCCGCGAAGCCATGGTCGAGGAGATGGAGCTCGATGACTCTGTCTTCCTCATGGGTGAAGAAGTCGCCGAGTACAACGGAGCCTACAAGGTCAGCCAGGGGATGCTTGAGCGTTTCGGGGAGCGGCGCGTCATCGACTCGCCGATCTCCGAGGAAGGTTTTGCCGGCATCGGTATCGGTGCCGCCATGACTGGCCTCCGCCCGATCATCGAGTTCATGACCTTCAGCTTCAGCTTGGTGGCGTTCGATCAGATCGTTAACAACGCCGCCAATGTCCGCTATATGTCGGGCGGGCAGTTCCAAGTCCCGATCGTATTCCGTGGTTCCTCAGGGATGGCAGGTGCATTGGCCGCGACGCACAGCCATCGTCCCGAGGCATGGTATGCCCACGTACCGGGCCTGATCGTCATGATGCCGGCAACTCCTGCAGATGCCAAAGGGATGCTCAAGGCCGCCATCCGTTCCGACGACCCCGTCGTGTTCATCGAGCATGAGAAGCTCTATGGGATGACGGGCGAGGTTCCCACCGGCGAGCATATCGTCCCAATCGGCAAGGCCGACATCAAGCGGCCCGGCGATGATGTGACTCTCATCACCTACTCTCGCTCGTTGGGAAATACCTTGCTGGCGGCTGAGGCCCTCGCGACCGAAGGCATCAGTGCTGAGGTAATTGACCTTCGTTCGATTCGTCCCCTCGATCTCGACACGATTCTGACCTCGGTCCTGAAGACCCACCGGGTGGTCATTATCGAGGAAGACTGGCCATATTGCGGGCTGGGCGCGGGGATCGCCGACCGAATCTACCAGAGAGTTTTCGACGAACTCGACGCGCCAATCCGTCGGGTCGCATCCAAGGATGCGCCAGTTCCGTATGCGTTTAACCTGGAAAATGCGATGCTCCCCAATGTGGATCGCATTATTGCCCAGGTCAAAGACGTGATGTACCGTTGATTTCGTAAGGTGGGTTACCCCCCACCCACCGTCACCAGATCTCGCTCCGGAATGGTGGGCATCCGAGTCCCACCCGACAACGGAAGACCACCGCAACTGAGGGAGCCCGACCGTGCCGATCGAAGTGTCGATGCCAGCGATCAGCCCGACCATGGAATTCGGAGACCTAATTGAGTGGAAGGTCAAAGTCGGAGACCTCGTGCGTGAGGGCGATGTCCTCGCCGAGGTCCAGACCGACAAGGCCGCGATGCCCATGACCGCCTTCGACGAGGGGACCGTCGCACACCTCGCGGCCGCCGCCGGTCAGACGGTCAAGGTCGGCGATGTGGTCTTGGTTTTGGCCAAAAAAGGCGAAGATCCCAAAGAGGTCGCTGCCAAGTTCGGTGGTAGTTCCAAGACCAGCGCCGTAACGGCTTCCCCTCCTGGTTCGGTCGCGACCACGACCCCAGGCTCGAATGGTCATGCGGTCTCAAACTCCGCCCCGGTGGAAGCGTCCAGCGGTCGAGTAAAGTCCACACCACTGGCGAGGAAGGTTGCGGCGGCGGCCGGGATCGAGATCACCTCCGTTCCTTCGAGCGGTCCTGGCGGTCGAATCATCCGTGCGGACGTCGAGAACTACGCGGCTACGAAGCCGGTCGTTGCCCCATCTGCAACTCCCAGGACAGCCCCTGCCCCAAGCAAGCAAACGGTTCGCATTCCGCACACACCGATGCGGAAGACGATCGCGGCTCGGATGCTTCAGGCCAAGCAAGTCGCACCTGACATCCATGTCACAGTGGATATCCGCATCGATAAGTTGATGGAAGTTCGTGAGTCTCTCAACAAGACTCTCGCCGCAGAGAAGCTCAAGCTTTCCGTTGGCGATTTCGTCACCAAGGCCGTCGCAATGGCCTTGCGAAAGCATCCCGGCGTCAATGCGTCTTACGAAGTTGACGCGATTGTCCAACATGGGGACATCAACGTCGGAATTGCCGTGGCTCTCGAAGGGGGCTTGATGGTCCCGGTGGTTCGAGGGGCCGATGCCCTGGGACTTCGAGACATCCGACTGGCAACCGATGAGATTGTGAAAAGCGTTCGCTCAGGGCGGCCCAAGAGCGAGCACATCACGGGCGGCACCTTTACGATCAGTAACCTCGGGATGTACGGGGTCCGCCAGTTTGACGCGATCCTGAATCTACCTGAGGTCGCGATCCTTGCGGTTGGTGCGGGTGAGAAGCGTCCTGTTGTCGAAGGCGACAAGCTCGTGATCGGCACCATGATGAGCGTCACGCTGACCGTCGATCACAGGGCAGTTGACGGAGCCGCCGCCGCTGAGTTCCTCCAGACGTTCAAAGCATTTCTGGAAGAGCCCGCAATGATGCTCCTCTAACCCTAAATGGCTCAAACGGCTGGACTTGGGCAGAACTTGCCAGTCAGGTCTTGAACGAGAAGCCAAGCTTGCGTATATTTGATCTGTCGAAAGGGAGAGCCAGAGGCTGGTTGCGGGTTGCATCAACTTTGGTTGGAGCATCCAGCTTACCAATTGCTCAGCTCACCCCGCTTTCGGCCACCCGGGGGATTAGCTCAGCTGGGAGAGCGCTTGCATGGCATGCAAGAGGTCAGGGGTTCAAATCCCCTATCCTCCACTGAAAGAAAGCTTTGAAGAGTAACCACTTAGGTCAATAGTTTCGGATTCGTAGCCGTCGGTGTTCATCAAAAGACCGCATCTAAGCTTTTACGCGAATATCAGCCACCTAGGGTGAAGCAACACAGATCCCTCGACTAACCCATCACAGCACATTGCTGGTTGGGTTACCATTTTCTTTCAACGATTCCGAGAGCATCATTTTGTCCGAGAGAAGCTCGGACACGATCCTCTGAAGGAGATCGTTGTCAACCAGGGGAGTTAGGGCGTCCTCGCCTGCGATATACGTTGTCATGGCGATGCCGTTTCTCAGCGGCAGATCTCGGCCAGGTCGTGGTCAACGTCCATCAGAAGCCGAGTCACTTCCCCAGCGGTCTGACGCTTGATCACGATCCCTCCCATGTAAGGTTTACAGTGGAACTCCCAGTTCCGGTGGACCAACTCTGGGGCACCAGGTCAAGGTTGGCTTACTATTCGGCACTTGACCGCCTCATAAATTGATGTACCTCTCCATAGATCCCACCTGCCAAGTCATCTGGAGTGTCGTGTTCAATGTCTTCCGAACGCCCCAATTTGCTCGTCCATTTTTCCCGTCGGGGAGTTGCCGTGCGGCGTGAGTAGAGAGAAAACCATTGCTGCCGTAAAGGGCTACCTTCTCGAAACCAGATTCAAGGCTGTCATTCTTGCACTCCTCAAATCCTAGAGATCGGAAGGCTTCGGCCAGAATCGCTAGACCCGCGTCATTCGGGTCCGACTCGGTGGGCCAATGGTCCCGGGCTGCCACCATCTCGCCGTATCTCCTACGGACCAAGCGATGCAATTATAGTCTTGCGTAGGAGGGCTCGTGATTCGATGATTGTAATCAGCCAAACGCCGGAAACCTTTTCGCGGAATCATTTAGAAACGTAACCTTGTTCTCGGCCCCAGTCCACCCACGCTTGTGCCATCAACTTAACGATCCCAGCCGCCTCGGGAGGCACGGGATTTTCCTCGGTGATCGCTTCGAGCGCCCAAAACCACTGATCGGGCTCTCGCTGCAATTCTTCGAGGATCAACGGAACAACCAGAATCCCGATCCCAATGATTCGTTGATAGGGGCGAAGGAGTGCGATGTGTGCCGTGTTTGATAAATATTTAGACGGATCCTTACACTCAGCAGTGAGGCGAAGAAAACGAGCTAGGTTCTTTTCTTGAGTAGGAGCTGTATGTGAAGGTAAAAAAGAAGCCATGCAAGCAAACTCCTTGCACAGAGCGACAGGGATGCATCTCGCCCTGACGCTGGTCTGCCGATCCTGGTAGACCGTCCGATTTGATCATCTCAATTCACCGTAGCAGATCGTGTAGTCTTGGGAAATCGAAAAGCTAGTTGCAACTTCTGCTCTCGGTTTCGACTGGAATCCGCTGATCTGCACCCTGAACCTGGTTTAATCTTTGTGGGTAACGAACCACAGGCATAGAGCCCGAGAGCGAACTATTGGCCTGCTCCCCAGAAACGTTGTTGGAATAAACATGAATATGCAAGATCCCCGGTTAGTGACCCTCAGCTTTGAGTCGCCAGTCGAATTCCGCGCCTGGCTTTCGAAAAACCATTCCGAATCGGTTGGCATTTGGCTGCGAATCTATAAAAAAGCGGCCAGCGAACTTTCCGTAACTTATGCCCAAGCCCTCGATCAGGCGCTTTGTTATGGCTGGATCGACGGTCAAAAACAGAAGTTTGATCAAGACTCTTGGCTCCAGAGATTTACTCCTCGACGCCCTAGAAGTGGGTGGTCGAAGATCAATACCCAACACAGCGAACGCCTGATGAAATCCGGCGAGATGACTCCAGCGGGATTGAAAGCGATCGAAGATGCCAAGCTTGACGGTCGTTGGGAAGCAGCCTATGGCTCGTCGCGTAACGTGGAGCTTCCTGATGATTTTCTAGCTGAGCTCAACAAAAACAAGAGAGCAAGCGCGATTGTGTACCGACTCCAGACCGCAAGGAAGCCGGAGACCCGAAAGAAACGTATCGATCAGTTCGTCGCTATGTTAGAGAGGAGCGAGAAGTTACATCTCTGAATTCAGGCACAGACGGCCAGCTCGAGCGAGTGTGCTCTACCATTTTCTTGGTTGACCCGGATGAACATCCCATCAATGATTGCGGATTTCACTGCCCTTGAGTTTGGAAAGGGTTCCCCTCTTTTTCCTGCACTCAACTGCGTCAAGGAGCGATGATCAACTTTCCTATGAGGATATAGTGATATCAAATTAACTCCAATCCTAGCTCTCGTCGTCCCATGCATTGGCATTGTGCTTAACATCCGCATCCTAATTCAAAAACATCTTGAATTCGAGTTGCCAATTCCTCGAAGTCCAGACATTCCGGCTTCGGTTTCTGCTCTGACACTGAGAATCTTCCTAAAACCACGCTTCCGTCTTCAAAGTGATGTGTCGCCTTTTACCATCAATGATGGGCTTCAGGTCGTTCCTAGTGATGGCCCGTAAGCCCAAGATCGGTAGACGTACTTCGGTATACATTTCCTGGGGAATAACCGTAATTCCTTCCCTCAACTCCAGGACGTAACCTTGTTGAGTCGGTTCACGGCTCCCGGGTACGTTGTGATAGATTCTCACATCGGCTTGAAATTGTGGCAACATGCGGCGATTAACTTCCAAAGCGCCGATCTGCTCCAACGAATCGACCCTGGCCCACTCCCTCAGGTGTCGCTCAAGGATCAAGAAATTGTGGGAGTGGCCAGTATCCAGGATGGCAGGGAAAACGCGTTTGGCGATGCTGACTCATAATACGATCTGCTTGCTGCGAACTTCCACCGTATTCGGGCCGAAGTTGAGAAACGTCGGCTTATCGTGGTAGGGGAGCCGGTCGAGTATTTTCATTTTTTAAGTGGGATGAACTCACCGTACTCAAAGAAGGAAGGATCAATTGTCTCGATTTCGACGGCCGCCCGCAAGCGACGGTATGTTTCCTCTTTGAGAAGCATGTATGTCGCGTGCGTCTCGGGATCTTCAATTCGGACTGGATCTTCACCGGCCTCTTCGATGGCTTTTTTCTGCTCTGTCGTGATAATCATAGATATCTCCATGCCGGAATTATACCAGATAACTTGCGCCGCTGGTCAACGGGGCGGGTTATGCCGAGCCCGTTCACTCGCACTTTAAAGCTCAGGTTCAATGGAGTGCTTCCGTATCTCTGTAAGCGATAACGTGACGGATTTAGAATTGTCGAACGGGTTGGTTTGCTCGACGATCGTTCACGGCTTCCACGACTCGGACGAGCGAAGCTAATTAACCGGATGGACGGCAAACGGATGATTGTCCAGTAAAGGATATGTGACCGCGTCTATTTCGGTGGCCAATCGAATCGTACGTGGGGCGGTTCGCCCCGATCGTGAGCTTCCTTTGCCTTGCGGAGGATGCCGCGCCAATCCTCGATTGCGTCTCCTGCCTTCACCGGAACTGTGAAGGTATAGTGCTCCCAAGAGCAGTCATCGATATCGACGAGTCCTGCCCGGACCAGTTCCTCGCTCAGACAGGAGAGAGACGAGGAATATCCTCGGATCCAAACGATGCTCGTTCCGTCTTTGGTGACCAAAGGATTCGTGTTGTTGTAGATCCCGATGTAGTTGCCAATACTCTTGAACCACTCCTGGGTGAACCTCAGCGATAGAGCGCGGACAACAGTGTCGCCCGCCTCCTTTACGCCAAGCAACCGGCATGGAACCTCGCCGCAACGGAACGTCGTACCGCTGAGGACCGCGATATCAGCCGGCGAGGTCTCGACACCTTCCAGGGGCGAGGCCTGCTTGATTGATGCTGGAAAACCCTTGTCTCTGGCGCAGCCAGGGACTGCGCAGAGAACAAGGGTCACAAGAGTAGAGAGACGGACCGAGACCATGAACTCCTCCGCTGCCGAACGACTCACCTCAGTGGACCCGGGCACAGACCAATGAGCCAGGAGAACGAGGAAAGCTCGGCCCCTGGCCGGGGTCTGCCGCCACGAGTCTGAGGTTGGCGCGACTACAGTTCGGGTGAACGCGACTTAAGTTTGTCCGGATCCATCCCTTGACGAATCATCTCCAAGCGCTCGCTGTGTTCGTGACTCATTGAGACCACCTTGGTAATCGCACCGCAGATGATTGCGATGATCGGGATCCAGGCGAACCAGGGGATTCCAATCAAGAAATCCATAATGCCTCCAGAAGACATGTCCGATCGCTCCTTTGTTTGTGGTCGAGGCTCCAGGCCTATGCAGTGTGCAAGAGTATTCTCTCGCTCGAAGTAATTATTCGGCTGCAGCGACTCCCCGAACATTTCTCGTAGATGTAGAAACATCCATCCTTAAGATGATGCAAGCTTGCATGATTGGATCATAAGGGATGGCCTGAATTCTTGGGACCTGTCGTAAATCGATCAGCACTCTTGATAATCGAGAGCCAATTGGCATAATAGGGGACGAAAATTGGAAGAAGATCCCCAATCATGGGAACGAGAGTTTCCTCATGTCTTGCGAATTCTGCGAGATATTGGAGCCTCTTGTGATCGCTTCCACTTATCGATTGTAGGGTTGATCGTTCTGATCGCTCTGCCTCCTTTTTCAATTCGTGACATTTCGTCACTTTTTCCTTCTCATCTCTCGTATTGTTACCGTAGGGCGATTCAGCCCCACGAATTTCGTCTGCCTGCGTTGTGCGGCAGCTTGGATTTTGCTTAACGGCGGAGGCCGGTCTCCATGGCCGACAAGTCGTCGGATTCCCCGGTACGGATCATAGGTAGCCGGGAATTGCATCAAAATTTGCCGAGTATTTTACGTGAACTCGAACGCCACGACGTGCGCTACGTGCTTACCGTTCATGGTAAGCCCCGCGCCGTGTTGGTTGGAGCCGAGTCGTACTTAAATGTGGACAGGAAGAGTTCGAGTGAGGCCTTGGTGGGGCTCCAACTGAGTGCTCTTCTCGGCAACGGGATCGGG
>JANXSX010000155.1 GCA_025356475.1 Isosphaeraceae bacterium
ACCGGCGCTCGCAACGAAATTGAGAAGGGGCTCTCCGGCTTCGCTCACTTTTTTGAGCACATGATGTTCCGTGGAACCGAAAAGTATCCTCAAGAGAAGTATAACGATGCCCTCAAGGCTCTTGGGGCCAACTCGAACGCCTTCACGACCGACGACTGGACCTGTTACCACATGACGGTCCCCGCAGGAGCGCTCGCCAAAGCGGTCGAGCTTGAAGCGGACCGGTTCCAGAACCTCAAGTACGACCTGGCCGACTTCCAAAAGGAAGCCCGCGCGGTGCTCGGTGAGTACAACAAGAGCGCATCGTCCCCCTTACAGATCTTGAACGAGACGATGCAAGAGAAGGCCTACACGACCCATACGTACAAGCATACGACAATAGGCTTTCTTGATGATGTCAAGGATATGCCCAACCAGTTCAACTATTCGAAGACCTTCTTCGACCGCTGGTATCGGCCTGACAACTGCACGGTGATCGTCGCGGGTGACGTCGATCACGCGACCCTGGTGAAGCTGGCTAAGACCGCGTACGGGAGCTGGAAGCCGGGAGCCGCCAAGGTTGAGATCCCGGTCGAACCCGCCCAAACCGCCGAGAAGAGCGCCCGCCTCGGTTGGCCCGTCCCCACATTGCCAATTATCTATATTGGTTACCACATCCCGGCTGCCGACCCCAAGAACGCCGACTGGCCCGCCCTCTCGGCGCTCTCCCAAGCGGTGTTCGGCGAGACCAGTCCGCTCTACCAGAGCTTGGTCCTCAAAGAGCAAAAGGTCGTCGCGATCATGTCCGAGGCCGAAACCAAACGCGATCCAGGCCTGTTCAGCTTGCTCGTTCGGGTGCGCGACCAAGGTGAACTCGCCCTGATCCAGGGGCGACTGTTTGCCGCTCTCGATGACGCCGCACAAATCCCGATCGATCCGGCCCGGCTCGCCGCGATCAAATCCCGGCTCAAGTACGGGTTCGCCGCTGCTCTGGATAGTCCCGATAATGTCGCCCGAACCGTCGGCGAGGCCATCGCCATCACCGGTCGACCGGAATCGATCAACGAACTCTTCGCTGCCTACGACAAGCTCACCCCGGCCGACCTCCAGCGCGTCGCCAAGACGTACTTCACGCCCGCCAATCGCACAACCGTCATCCTTGAGTCGGAAACCAAATAATGAACATGACTTATCGCCGACTTGGTCTGTCGATCGTTGTGCTTGGACTGGGGCTGACGGCCTTTGCCAGCGCCCCTCGGTCGCTTCGGCTCACAACCTTGCCCTCGGCTTCACCGCTCGTCGCGCTTCGGTTCGTCTTCGACGCCGGCTCGCAGGACGACCCCGCTGGTAAGGAGGGCATCGCTGCCCTCACCGCTGCGATGATCGCCGAAGGGGGGTCTCAAGACCTAACGTATGAACAGATTCTTGAGAAATTTTATCCTATGGCCGCTGCCCTTTCGGGTGATTGCCGGAAAGAGCAAACCACCTTCGCGGGCCTGGTCCACAAGGATAACCTCGCCGAATACACCAAGATCGTCACTGCAATGATCACCCACCCGAGGTTCGATCCCCAGGACTTTGAGCGGCTTCGCTCCGAATCGGTCGACTACGTGTCCAAGACGCTTCGTGGGGCAAGTGACGAGGAGCTCGGCAAGACCTTCCTGCAAACGATACTTTATGAGAAACACCCCTATGGACACCCCGATCGTGGTACGGTCAAAGCATTGAAAGCGCTCTCGCTCGACGATGTGAAGTCGTTCCATCGTCGCTACTACACCTTGGGGAATCTCCATATCGGAGCAGCGGGTGGAATTGAAGAGGCTTACTTTGACAAGCTCAAGCAAAGCTTCAGCACCTTGAGCCCAACACCCACGCAGCCCACCGCCCTCCCCAAACCCACCCCCCGTCCTGCAGGTTTGACCGCTTCGATCATCGCCAAGCCCGCCGCCTCGACCGCCATTTCGTTAGGGTTCCCGATCAATGTAACCCGTGCGGATGACGACTTTTACTTGCTGGCGGTCGCCAACTCGTATCTTGGCGAGCACAGGACATTCAACGGAAAACTGATGCAAGACCTGCGTGGCAAGCGGGGCCTGAACTACGGCGATTACTCGTATATTGAAGACTTTATTCAAGATGGACAGGGTGCGTTCCCGGCCCCAAACAATCCCAGACGTCAACAAGCGTTTACAATCTGGATTCGACCTGTCCCCCATGATAAGGCCGCTTTCGCGCTCAAAGCCGCCCTCTGGGAACTCGACCGGCTTGTCGAGAACGGCATAAGTCCCCAGGACTTCGAAACGACGCGTTCCTTCCTTGCCAACTATTCGAATCTCTGGGTTCAGACCTTACCCCGTCGGCTGGGCTACGCCATGGATGGGTCGTTCTACGGGCGCGCTGATGTCGTGACGGAACTGGCCAAGCGCCTCCCCACGATGACGGTCGATCAGGTGAATGCTGCCGTACGTCGGCATTTGAACACAAAAGCAATCTCCGTGTCGATCGTCACGAAGGATGCTCAAGGACTCGCCAACAAGCTCAAGTCTGGCGAGCCAACTCCCCTGATCTACGACACAGAGGGGACCCCCGAGACGATTCTCAGCGAAGATAAGATCATCGCCAAATTCCCCCTCAAGGGATTCACAGCGACAATCGTCCCGGTCGAGTCTGTCTTTGAGGAATAAGCAGAGAGCCGCGAACCCCGAGGTAGAGGCAGGCCGATTTCCGACTCGGCTTGCCTCAGACTCAGGGACTCATTCCGCTCAAGTGCTCGGATTTTTTTGGCCCAGACGGGGCACCTTCTGAGCACTCAATCCATTGACTTAATAAATTTATATTTACCGATTTACTTGTGTTGTTTGATGTTGGTGGTGAGTTACTGCTTTGCGGTCATTGCGTCGATCACATCGTAAAGTTCTTGCGTTTGGATTGGTTTCGGGATGAAACCATCGAAGCCCGCACTCAGGCAGCGTTCCCGATCTCCCTTCATGTTGTGTGCGGTCAGTGCGATGATCGGAACCCGCCTCGCTGTGTTGGGGCCATCGGCCTGGATGGCGGCCAGGGTCTCAAACCCATCAAGGACCGGCATTTGGAGATCCATCAGTACGAGGTCGAAGGTCCCTGAACGCCAGATCTTCAACGCAGCACCACCATCGGAGGCAACTTCAACTTTGTGTCCGCGCTTCTCCAGGAGCCGAACTGCAAGTCGCTGATTCACGGGTCCATCCTCGGCCAACAAGATCCTCAAGGGTCGGCTGGTCGTTGGGACAAGGGCCTTAATTCGCAGGGAAGACGGGGGTTCGTCGGTCCCTTTAGACATCAGGCGACGAATCACCGTGCGGAGTTCCGCCCGGCGGATCGGCTTGGTGAGATGGCCCGAAAGGCCGAGCGCCCGGCATCTGGCCGCGTCGGTCATCAGGTCATTGGTCGAGAGCATCATCACAATCGAGCCGACCTGGTTACGGTTACGGGCAAGGTATTCCGCAACCAGGAAGCCATCGTGCTCGGGCATCACAGCATCTATAATCGCCAATGGATATGGTTTGCCTTTCCTCGCGGATCGGGCCAAGGCCGCGAGCGCAGCCGATCCCCCATCGACCGCAGTGACGTCGAGCCCCCACCCATCAAGGATCTCCGTCAGTGCCTCGCGACTCGTTGGGTGGTCATCGGCCACCAGCACTCGCGGATCCGCCGGAATGAACCACGAGCTGAAGGTCCCCGACGCGGATTCGTTCAGGTCGACCTCACTGAGCTTGGTCGTGAATTCGAAGGTACTCCCCTTACCGACCGAACTCTGGACACTCAGCCTCCCACCCATCATCTCGACCAGATGCCTGGCGATCGCCAGGCCAAGACCGGTCCCTGAATGGGCTCGGGTTGCCGACCCATCTGCCTGGACAAATGGCTCAAAAATCGCCTTGCGCTTCTCCGAGGCAATCCCCATCCCCGTATCGCTCACACCGAACTTGAGCAGAAGTTCGCCCGCAACCTTACTGTCACACCTGGAGACCCGGATCACGACCTCTCCCGAGTCCGTAAATTTGATTGCATTCGCAACCAAGTTGAGCATGATCTGGCCGAGCCGACCGGCATCGCCAACAACCCGCGAGGGGACATCCCTGCTCACATGACAGGCCAATTCGAGCCCCTTCTGATGGGCGCGAACCGCCAAACTCTTGAGGACCCCATCCAATTGTTCACGTGGATCGAACGGGGCTGGCATCAGATCGAGCTTCCCAGCCTCGATCTTCGAGAAGTCGAGGATGTCATTAATTACGGAGATCAACGAATCCGCCGAACTCTTCAGCATCGATAGATATTCACGTTGCTCCTCAGTGAGTTCAGTGTCGAGCGTCAATTCCGCCATTCCGAGAATGCCGTTCAGTGGCGTCCGGATCTCATGGCTCATATTGGCCAAAAACTCACCTTTGGCTTTACTCGCAGCTCCTGCGGCTTCCGCCATCGTTCGAGAACGGATCTCGCTCTCTAACAATCGAGTCTCGGCTCGCTTCCGCTCA
Organism: Isosphaeraceae bacterium; assembly: GCA_025356475.1. Lineage (GTDB taxonomy): Bacteria > Planctomycetota > Planctomycetia > Isosphaerales > Isosphaeraceae > JANXSX01. The sequence goes on from JANXSX010000155.1 coordinate 4,497, forward strand.
ATACCCACGGCAAGCTGGCAGGCGACCGTCTTCATCCACCCTATGGTTGTTTCGGTCAATCTATGACGTGAAAACATAGACAATACACCGACTAGTCGATCATCGACGACCAACGGGTAGCCCGCAAAGGCAACGATCCTCTCGCGGATCGCCCAGTCTTGATTCTGCACTTGGGGATCACCGACGACCGAATTCGTAAGGTGTGGCTTCCGCGTCTGAGCAATCTTACCGATCTTGAATTGGCCGACGGCGATCTCGCTGTGGTCACCATCGACATGGGTGTAGAGTCCCTGGCTCGCCTTGAGGACCAGCATCCCACGCGCATCGTCGAGGGTCCAGATCCTCGCGATGGCGGCATCCATATGCCTCACGACACAACTGCAACAATTCTCAAGCATCTCTTCGAGCGGGACCATCTGGGTGAGCGAATTCCCCATGTCCGCCACGAAGGCTGTCATCTTGGCTCGCTCGGCAAGTTGGTCTTCTGCGTTTCGCCGCTTGGTCGTGTCACGCAGAACGATCACACCGCCGAGGTTCCTGCCATCCTGATCGAGCCAAGGTCGCCCCGTGGTACTCATACATGTGTCGCGACCATCCTTGCTCCGAATCCAGAGATCCACGCCGTCGGTCGCATGACCGTTCATCGCCCGCACCAGAGGCAACTCTTCAAAAGGGACCGGAGTCTTGCCGTCCGTTTGGTAAACCTGATACGTCTCCGGCCAGCGGGTAGGGTCGACCTCCTGATCTTCACCAAAGAGAGCTGTCGCTGCGGGATTGACGACCAGGATTTTGCCCGTGATATCGGCCACGACCACGGCATCACCAATACAGTCGAGAACCGACGCCAATAGGTCGGTATTTTGGCGCATGACTTCTTTATCAAGTTTCTTGGTGATCGACTCGGCATCGCGCGGTGCCCTAGAGGCTGACCGGCGGTACCAATAATCGGTCAAGGACCCGAGCATCCTTTGCCAGGCCGGTCCGGCCCGCTTCAATGCGACCTGATTCCCCATACGCTCACGTCCTGTCGGTCCAACCCGGGCCAAGGTCCCAGGCGGTACAGCTTTCGTCACGATCGCCACACCCCGATTGGCGGGCGTCAGGCACACCTGAGGCGTCCATCATCTACTCTAGGTCACACTCGGCCGGGAGGGACGAAGTTCCCCCCTGCCCTCTTGCATCCTGGCCAATGCAACCGAGAATGGGCGATCCTGAGATGTTCCTTCGCCCCTCGACCGAGACCGCAACCATGCCCAGCCGCAATTGGGAGGACCTCTCCTCCCATGACCATGAACGACTCGCCCGGGCAGTGATGAAGCGGCAGGCTGGACTGAGCCTCCGTGTGGCCGCCGTGTTCGTTGTGATCGTGCTCGGTCTACCGCTCGTCAACTACTTTCAACCCAACGTCGCAAACGTCGCGCTCGGTGGTTTTACCGCAACCTGGCTGTTCCTGGGAGTGCTCATCTATCCGATCGTCGTCGCACTTTCGTTCTACTTCGTCAAGCAATCGGACACGATCGAAGCGGAATGTGCCGATTGGCGGAAGCTTCTTGATGAGGAGCCCCGCTCATGAGTACGGGATGGATTCCGGTCGCGTTTGTCGCAGCCATGACGCTCGCAACGATCGGCCTGGGGCTTCTGGCCACCCGACGCGCTAAGACCGCTTCCGACTTCTTTGTCGCAGGTCGGAGTGTCAGCGTCTTCTGGAACGCATCAGCGATCTCCGGCGAGTACCTCTCGGCAGCTTCATTCTTGGGCATCGCCGGGCTCTTGATGAAGAACGGCTACGACGCCCTCTGGTATCCTGTCTGTTACGCCACCGGCTACTTATTCCTACTCTTGTTCATTGCTGGACCACTGCGACGGTTCGGGGCCTACACGATCCCCGACTTCGCCGAGGGCCGCTTCGATAGCCCCGCCTTCCGCAAGGTTGCGGTCTCGTTCGTCCTCTTCATCGGCTTCTTCTACACGATGCCCCAGATGAAGGGGGCGGGGGTAACGATGGGGGCGATTCTCGACTGGCCCTACTGGGCAGGGATCGCTGTTGTCGGCAGTGTGATCACCTTTAACGTCGCACTCGGAGGCATGAAGGGAATCACCTTTGTGCAAGCGTTTCAGTACTGGGCCAAGGTGTTCGCCATCTCACTGCCCGTGTTCGTGCTCGCTTCGGTGTTCGGAGGGTACGGATCGAACCTGGAACCGAATCTCAAAGATGGGGCGCCGGCAACGAACCGGGATATCCCACTCAAGTTCAAAGGGCCTGCTGCTTATCCAGCCAATGTGCTCAAGTTCTCGAATGCTGGTCCGTCAAAGATCGATTTTCCTAAAGGGGCGAATGCTTCCCGAATAATACCTACCTCAAACGCCGCTTCCAAGGAGCAAAATGACGAATCCACAGGAGGCCTCTACATGTCGTTCGATTATACACCCGAGAACGGCATTAATGGTCTCGACACTCTCAAGGATAGCCCTACCGGGCAAGTGCAACTCACAGCACCCACAAGCGGCATCCTCAAGTCCGGTTCAATCCCGCCCAATGCGCCGTTGAACCAGACCTGGCTCCGCCCGTTTGGGCCGCTGACCTCGAAACACGGTCACCCGCTCTTGTACACGTATTCACTAATCATTGCACTGATCTGTGGCACAGCGGGTCTGCCTCACATTCTGGTCCGGTTCTACACGAACCCCGACGGGCGAGCTGCCAAACGGACGACCCTATGGGTCATGGTCATGCTAGGCGCGTTTTATGTCTTCCCCCCCTTCTGGGGTGCGATGGGGCGCCAGGTGATGCCTGAACTCTATGCCAACAGCGCAACCGATACCGTCGTAATCCGTCTGCCGACCATGCTCTCCAGCCCGCTCTTGGGCCAGATCTTGAGCGGGGTGACCAGCGCGGGAGCCTTCGCGGCGTTCATGTCCACCTTCTCAGGTCTACTGGTAAGCATGTCGGGCGCTTTGGCTCACGACATTTATGGGAAGATCTTGAGGCCGGGCGCTTCGCAAGCCTCTCGCCTTACCGCGTTCAAGGTCTCTGCGGTGATTATCGGGCTGACGTCAATGGGCTTGGGCCTGCTTGTTGAGTCGTTTGATATCGCGATGATGGTTGGCTGGGCATTTGCGATTGGGGCCTGCTCGTACTTCCCACTCTTGCTCTTGGGCTCGTGGTGGTCACGCCTGACCAAATTCGGCGCAGGGGCGGGAATGTTGGTCGGCGGGTTCGCGGCCCTTGGTGCGATTGTCACATCCATGCTTCTTGACAAGAAGATCCTCACTCTCGAGGTCACCCCGCTCGTCCGGTCGTTGCTGGAACAGCCGGCGATCTGGGGCGTTCCCCTGTCAATCAGCTTGATGGTTGTGGTCTCGCTGTTCACGTCGAACTCGCTTCCCAAAGATGTTCATCTCAAGATGCTCAGACTCCACGCACCCGAGGAGATGGGACTGTCGAAAGATTATATCGTTGAGCATTGATTCCGAGTGATCCGTCCCTCGGCCTTGACCTCATGAGGGAATCCGGCCAAGATTTGTGAAACAATTGGTCGACATGCGAGGCGATTTCATGTTTGTCCTGCTCCGAGCCGGATTCCTCCTCCTGGCCCTTCCCTTGATCAGCCTGGCCAGCGATGACTCGGGCGACGCCTTTTTCGAGTCCAAGGTCCGGCCCATCCTGGTGGGCCGGTGCCTCGAATGCCACGGCTCGACCGGAAAGCCGAAGGGGGGGCTCCGGCTCGACTCACGAGCGGGCCTCATCGCGGGGGGCGACTCGGGCCCGGCGGCGGTGGCAGGCAAGCCCGGCGAGAGCTTATTCGTCGAGGCCGTCCATTATCAAGATGAGCTGCGAATGCCTCCCAAGGCAAAGCTCCCCGAGTCCGAAATCGCAACTCTGCACCAGTGGGTCGAGCGCGGTCTTCCTTGGCCGGATACGTCACCCGTGACGATCCAGAAATCAACCTTTCAGATCACCCCGGAACAACGGGCGTTCTGGTCGTTCCAACCTCTCAAACTAGGGGCGCTCCCTGGCGTCCAAGATGAGTCTTGGCCTCTTGATCCAATCGATGACTTCGTACTGGCAAAACTCGAAGAGGCACGCCTGCGGCCAACCTCCCAGGCCAGTAAGGCCCAATTGCTTCGCCGAGTGACCTTCGACCTAACTGGACTTCCACCAACGTCTGGTGAGGCTCAGACGTTCATGGACGACGTAAGGCCTGACGCTTACGCTCGGCTCGTGGACCGTTTGCTTGCGTCCCGAGCGTATGGTGAGCGTTGGGGGCGGCACTGGCTCGACCTGGTGCGCTATGCGGATGCTCGTGATGCCCGCGATATTGGTTCGGCAGCCGACATTGGTGAGGCCTGGCGGTACCGCGACTGGGTTGTCAATGCGTTTAACCGCGACCTCCCTTACACCGACTTCATCCAACAGCAAGTCGCCGGCGACCTCCTTCCTGGTCCAACCTCGGGCGAGATCAACCCTGAAGCCATGGTCGCGACCGGCCTACTCACGATCGGTGAGTGGGGTACGGGCGATGCGGACAAGGAGAAGATGCTCACGGATATCGTGGCCGACCAGATCGACGTGGTCACCAGGGGCTTTTTAGGCTTAACAGTCGCCTGTGCCCGATGCCACGACCACAAGTTCGACCCGATCGCGACGGCCGACTACTACGGGCTCGCAGGGATCTTCTTCAGCACCAAGATTTTGCCGGACCCCGGAGCCAAGACGGGGGGCTCGCCGATGCTGCGAACCCCGATCGCCACCAAGGGGGAATTCTCAGCAATTGACGCCGCCAAAGCAAGAGTCGCCGGGGCTGAAGCGCAACTCAAATCGTTCCAAGAGGTTGCGACCAAGGAACTCGCGGACTCCTTACTCCCCAAGACCAGTCAACTGATCGAGGCCGCCTGGCGAGGCGATGACTCAACGGACCTTCCCGGATTCTCGGTTCGTAAGTGGCGGCGGGCTTTGGGTTTAGGAGAGAGCATCAAGCCTCTCTCCCGACCAGTCACCTCGCTCCTGGGTCGCAAGGGTGTCGATGTCTGGAGCAGCACAGCCGACACTCCCTGGGTTGGGGCGAATGCAACGGAAACAGCGCAAAGCCTTTTGACGTTTGTACTTCCGGCTCGTTCTGTGAATGTCCATCCGGGTCCGAGTCACCCGGCGACGATCGGCTGGAAAAGCCCGATCTCGGGAATGCTCACTCTCACCGGAACGATCAGCGACGCCGACCCCGCCGGGGGCGATGGGGTCGGCTGGTCGATCCGCTTGCAGCACGGGCGAGCCTCGCGGACCCTCGCTGAGGGGACAATTGACAACGGTGGATCCGCAAAGATCCCGGATACGCAGGTTGACGTTGTTTCCGGAGATGAGATCACCCTGGCTATCTCCCCTCGTGCCCACCACACCTGTGATACGACGACGGTTGCCTGGCAACTAAGAACAGCGGAAACGACCTGGGATCTCACATCTGACCTTGTTCCAAACATCCTCGCTGGTAACCCACATGGTGATAGTGCAAGTCGTTTGGGAGTCTGGACTTTTGGCGAGTCACATCCGGTCGGCGCGGGCCGACCTCTGCCGGGCCACCCGGCCTGGTCTGAGTGGGATAAGGCTCTCGCCATGAACCCGGTCAAGATCGAAGCGGCCATAGCGGCGCTCTCTGAGGCCGTCTCAACCAGTCCCGCCCTTGCAATCGCTCTAACTAGTACAGACGGACCGCTTCGGCCTGACCCTACGGATGAACCGCTTGTCTTGCCTGAAGTGGCCAAGCTCCGGGCCGAGTTCGATCGGCTCAAAGCGTTGCCAATCCCAGCGATACCGATGGCACTGGTGGCGCAGGAGGGTGGGGTCCCCAAGAGTGTTTACGACGGTTTCCATGACACTCAGATTCAGGTTCGGGGCGACTATCGGCGGCTTGGGCCCGTGGTTCCGAGGCATTTCCCCCAGATCATTGCCTCGGAACTCGCGACGATTCCGAAAGGGAGTGGGCGTCGCGAGCTGGCAGACTGGCTGAGTTCTGCCGCGAATCCATTGACCGCTCGGGTGCTCGTCAATCGGGTCTGGGCCTGGCACTTTGGACAGGGATTGGTCCGCACAACCAGCAATTTCGGCAAGCTCGGCGAGCTACCGAGCCATCCCGAGCTACTCGATTCCCTCGCGGATCGATTCATTAAGGGGGGCTGGTCGATCAAGCAACTGCACCGATGGATCTTGCTCAGTCGCACCTATCAGCAATCGACGATTGGCGTTCCCGAGACGGTCGCGTCCGACCCTGAGAATCGGCTGCTGGGCAGGATGAGCCGGCGGAGGCTTGAGTCGGAAGCGATCCGCGACAACCTGCTCGCGGTGTCGGGTCGTCTCGATCCTACGCCGGGTGGTCCCGCCTTTATTGACTTCGCGACCCCGAGACGAACGCTCTATTTACGGACCATTCGTTCCGACCGATCGTCGTTTGGGCCTCTGTTCGACTCCGCCGACGCCACGGCCATCGTGGATTCCAGGGTCACATCGACGGTTGCGCCTCAGGCCCTCTTTCTGATGAACCACCCGTTCGCACTCGAACAGGCCAAGGCTGTTGGCAAGTGTGCTCAGAGCCTGGGAGACTCGACCGAGTCGCGGATCGAGGGTCTCTACCAGATCCTCTATGCGCGCAGGCCAACCGCCGAAGAAGTCGCCATCGGTAAGAACCTGATCGACCACGCCAACTCGCCTGCGGGCTCGCTCGACAGCGCCTGGGAAGCCTACGCTCAAGTGCTACTGTGTACGAACGAGTTTATACACAT
>JANXSX010000168.1 GCA_025356475.1 Isosphaeraceae bacterium
CCCACGCCATGGGGGTCGTCACAACGGACTCGCTGGCGACCAAACGAAGCCATTGGCAAGATGTAGGGGTTATCACATGGACGATATTTTCAGGTGTGTGGTCCTCGAAACGAACCCAGTGGTATGATGTGCCGATTATGAGGTTAAGAAATCGACGAGGGCAGGGAACGAAACGAACCCAATGGTATTTTGTGACAATTGCAAGGCCAACACATCATCAACGCTCTGCGCTACGAAACGAACCCAGTGGTACTCTGTGACGATTGCAAGGCCAACACATCATCAACAATCTGCACTACGAAACGAACCCAATGGTATGATGTGCGGATTATGCCGAGAATCGCGGGAGCCGGTCCCGGTCGACTATCCAGATAGAGCATTCATTCGCCCTTTGACGGTTGAGCACTGGACGCGGCCTTGTCATTTGATTAATCTGTACGTATGACACGTAGTAAGGCCGAGCTGGCCCTCGATCACGACTGGTTCCGGTGGCGTAAGCCAATCCGCATCCTCTTGATGGTGGTCGCCGGCATATGCTCGATCGGCTTATTGGCCTCTCTTGAGCCGACCACAGCCCAAAGGCCCTTCCCCAAGTTTGTGCTCGACCCCAATACCGCACCTCCTGAAGCGCTCTTGGCCTTGCCAAAGCTTGGCCCTGCGATGGTTGCGCGGATTGTGGAGGCTCGGGAAGTCCGACCGTTTCGCTCGCTTGAGGATCTCGATCAGCGTGTCCGAGGGATCGGTCCAGCGACGATCGCCTCGTTGCGGCCCTACCTGAAGATTACGAACCAACCCATCAACGACAGGCGGGCGGGGCCAGATAAGGTCCCGTGAATCGACGATGCCCGACTTTCAGCTTGTCGCACCTTATGAGCCTGCCGGCGATCAACCTGAAGCGATCGCAAAGCTGGTCCAAGGCCTGAAAGATGGTAAACAGAACCAAACTTTGCTCGGTGTGACGGGTTCGGGCAAGACATTCACCATGGCCAGTGTCATTGCCAAGATGGGTCGGCCGGCCCTGGTCATGTCGCACAATAAGACGCTCGCCGCCCAACTCTACGGGGAGTTCAAAGAGTTCTTCCCCCACAACGCAGTGCGTTTCTTCGTCAGCTATTACGACTACTACCAGCCCGAAGCGTACATCCCCCAGCGCGATATCTACATCGAGAAAGACGCCTCGATCAATGAAGAGATCGAGCGGCTCCGCCTCGCATGTACAAGTGCATTGGTGAGCCGCAACGATGTGATCGTGGTCGCGAGCGTCAGTTGTATCTATGGGTTGGGTTCGCCCGAAGACTATCGCAAGATGATGGTCCATCTGAAGTTGGGCGATATCGTCGATCGTGACGAGGTCCTGCTCAAGTTCGTTGAGATCCAGTACGACCGCAACGATATCGCCTTCGAACGGGGCAAGTTTCGAGTCCGGGGCGACGTGATCGAGCTATGGCCCGCCTATGAAGAGATCGCCTTTCGGATCGAGTTGTTCGGTGATGAGATTGAGACCTTGGCGATCATTAACCCGATCTCGGGCCAGGTGATCGAAAAAATGATTGATATGTATGTCTATCCTGCCAAGCACTTCGTCCTGCCCGAGGCGCGGATCGCTGGCGCTGTCGACGAGATCCGCGCAGAACTCGATCAACGTCTGGGGCAGATGAAGGAACAGGGAAAGCTGCTCGAAGCCCAGAGGCTCGCGGCGCGAACGCGTTATGATATTGAGATGTTACTGGAAGTCGGTTATTGCTCTGGTGTCGAGAACTATTCAAGGCATCTTGCGGGTCGACAGCCAGGCGAAACACCAAACACGCTGCTCGACTTCTTCCCGAAAGATAGCCTCCTATTCATGGATGAGTCCCACGCGACTGTGCCTCAAGTTCGAGGCATGTTCGCAGGCGATTTTAGCCGAAAGAGCACACTAGTCGAGCACGGATTTCGCCTCCCGAGCGCTCTGGACAATCGACCGCTTCGGTTTGATGAGTGGGAAAAGAAGCTTGGCATGCGAATCTATGTCTCGGCGACTCCGAGCGACTATGAGCTGACGATGTCGGAAGGCGAGATCGTCGAACAGGTCATTCGACCGACCGGGCTCATCGACCCCATCGTTCGAATCGAGCCGGCGCGCGGACAAGTTCCAGCCCTCTTGATCGAGGCCAAGAAACGAGCTGCCAAGGGTGAGCGGGTCTTGATCACGACCCTCACTAAGCGGTTGGCGGAAGACTTGACCAGCTTCCTGAAAGAGAATGGCCTCCGATGCAAGTGGCTCCATTCTGAGCTTGATGCGATCGAGCGAGTGAGGATCCTCCGCGAACTTCGCGAGGGGGCGTTCGATGCGCTCGTTGGTGTCAATCTTCTTCGTGAGGGGCTCGACCTTCCGGAAGTCTCGATGGTCTGCATTCTCGACGCCGATAAAGAAGGCTTTCTCCGCAGCGCGACCTCTCTGATTCAAACGATAGGTCGGTCGGCTCGGCATGTGAACGCAGAGGTTGTCCTTTATGCCGATACCGTTACCCAATCCATGAAGCGTGCGATTGATGAGACGGAGAGGCGTCGAACGCTCCAACTTGCGTATAATGTCGAACATGGAATTACTCCCGAATCGATCGTCAAGTCGATCCGGCGTGGTATCGAAGAAGAGATGCAGGCCAAGGTCGAGGTTCGAAAAGCGGTCGGTCGCGACGAGGCGTCGGACGCCTCGGAGGAGTACCTTAACCAGCTCGAGGCGGAGATGCTCGCAGCGGCGGAGGGACTCGAATTTGAGCGGGCTGCGGCGCTTCGAGATCGGATCGTCCAACTCAAGAGTGCGCGCGACGGAGGCCCAGCGCGGCCTGGCGCAAGTCCCCAGGGGACGAGTGCCCGAGCCCAGGCCAAAGCAAGCGGCAAGAAGGCAGTACGACGTCCCAAGCCAAGCTGAGGCAGGCCCGACTCCCGAGGTCTTCACGCAGATGAAACTCGACCGTTCACCGCCGCGATTCGGCCCAGCCGAAGTCCAGAACGCCAGGCAGTTGATCGAACTCGCGCTGGCTGAGGACCTTGGCCCTTCTGGCGATGTCACGTCCATCGCGACGATCTCTTCCCATGCTCGAGGTTCGGGGAAGATCGTCTCGCGAGTCGATGGAGTCCTCGCAGGCTCATATCTCATCCCGCTCTTGATCGAATCGATGCACGCCGATCTGCACTGGTCGCCAGGAGCCTCTGATGGTGAAGATCTCCAATCGGGCACGATCGTGGGCCAAGTTGAAGGTTCGATGCGCGACATGCTGGCCTTTGAACGGACCGCTCTCAACTTTCTCCAAAGGCTCAGCGGAATCGCCACCCTGACTTCGCGTTTCGTTAGCCAAGTTGAGGGGACTCGGGCCCAGATTCTCGATACTCGAAAGACCACGCCGGGTTGGAGAGCCCTTGAGAAGTACGCCGTCCGTTGTGGCGGGGGAGTCAACCATCGGATGAGTCTCTCCGACATGATCCTGATCAAGGATAATCACCTGGCTGCGGTCAGCGGCGATATCGCGTCGGCTGTGAACTTGGCGCGGACCTTGGCAGGCGACTCGTTGCTGGTCGAGCTTGAGGTCGATACGCTTGACCAGTTTGACCGAGCCCTGATCGCCAGGCCGGACATCATCCTGGTCGATAACCTTGGACCGGACGCACTCCAAGAAGCGGTGAAGCGTCGCGATCGAGTCGCGCCGTCGATTCTGTTGGAAGCTTCGGGCGGGGTCACGCTTGGTACGGTTCGGGCTCTGGCTAAGACGGGGGTGGATCGAATTAGTGTGGGGGCGTTGACGCATTCTTCCCCTGCGTTGGATCTGGGGCTCGACTTCTCGCAGGGCACCAACGCGTGAATATTTCTCTGTTGTGTCAACTCCGTGAAGCGCAAGGTGAATTCACCATGTGGAGTGGTCTCGGACCCGAGATGTCGGTCGTTCGCGCCGACCTTGGCGAGCTGATCGCCTTTGGGTATGAAATCGAGGAACATCCGCTCCTGGGGGTGGCATATCGAGGGCCTGCGCATCGGCTCTGCCCAGATCAGATCGAACATGAACTGGCGACCAAAGTGATCGGTCGGAGGATCGCGGTCTGGGATCGGGTCGGATCGACCAATGATCTCGCCTTGAGAGCGGCGGCCTCGCGGGCCAATGAGGGCCTGGTCGTTCTGGCCGAGTCGCAGACTCAGGGGCGTGGTCGGCGGGGCAGATCTTGGTCGGCACCGCATGGGACATCAATCTTGATGTCCATTCTGATCTTTCCTGCAGAACCCCTCACGCTTCTCGATCGTCTCACGGCCGTTGGGGCGGTTGCCGTCGCTGAGGTGGTTGAGGAATGGATCCGTGCCAAAGCCCAGATCAAGTGGCCCAATGATGTCCGAATTCACGGGAAAAAAGTCGCGGGGATTCTTGTTGAAGTCGATCGTACGGGCGGTGTTGTGATCGGTATCGGCTTGAACGTCAACGTCACCAGCACCGATTTACCAGAAGAGCTGCGAGACACAACGACCTCACTCCAAGACCTAACGGGGACCTTAGTTGACCGTTCTGAGGTCGCCCGAGCACTGATCCATCGGCTCGATTATTGGTATACGCAAGGGTTGCACCCGGACTCCGACCAACTTGGCGAGGCGTGGAAGCTGCGAAGCGAGCATGTCGGGCATCTCGTGCGTGTCGAGCTCGAAGAGGGATCGATTTGCGGTCGGGTTGTCGACATCGACCTGAAGGCTGGTCTCCTGCTTGAGGAAGAGGCCACCGGGGCGACTCGCCGAATTCCTTCGGTGATGATCCGCTCCCTCAGTCCGCAGAAACTGGTGGAAGTGGTCGATCCGGGTTGCTAAGCTAAGATTGATCTCCCACCCGTGAGCTGGGTCCTACCCAACGCATCCGCCCTCCGCGACCAGGCAACCTACCCCTTTGGTAGGATGAGGTCGATCCCCGAGGAGGCCTTGATCGTGCCGATTCTTCCTGGTTTGAGACGTCGATTGGACATCAGGTCCGCCCTCTTGTCGTCTGGCTTGATCTGCGTAAGTCTCTATGCTTCATCACATACGACCAAGTCCTTCGCGGCGCTCGACCGCTCCACCCGGAATGGGGTCCCCGGAATGAGCACATCGCAGTCCGGCTCGCTTCTTGTTGGATTTTACGAGCAATTCCTTCGCGACCACGATGTCGATCGCTTCCGCCAAGAGGTCTGCGCCCGGTATACCGAGGCGACGCTCGGGCGGCTGATCCAATCGACCGACATTAACGATCGGCGTGCCTCCGTACTCGCGCTCGGCTTAATCGGGAGCTTCGGTGCTAACGATGAAGTCGGGCGAGCGCTTCGTGATGCGGATCCCACGGTGCGCAACCTCGCCGAAAATGCACTTTGGGCGATCTGGTTTCGAGCGGGAACGCCCGAAAACAATGAACGATTGCAGAAGATTCAAGCTCTCATTGGGCAAGGCCAGTATACCCAGGCGCTCTCCCAGGCGACCAAGTTGATTGCCGACGCACCCAACTTTGCCGAGGCCTACAATCAACGGGCAATTGCTTACTTTCATATGGATCGGTTCGAGCAGAGTGCCAACGATTGTAAGGCTGTTCTGCAAAGAAACCCGTTCCATTTCGGCGCGATCGGTGGTCTGGGCCAGTGCCAGCTTCGTCTGGGATTGAAGGTCGAAGCACTCGAGACGTTTCGACTTGGCGTCAAGATCCAACCGTTCAATCGGTCGCTCAAGCAGGTCGTAGCTGAACTGGAATCCCTCGACAATTGACGGTTGATCGGTTCTGACCACGGGGCCTGCCGGCCCCGACTCGTAACACTTGGTTGCGTTTTCCCCCCGGAGACGCCGCCGATGTATACGAGTCGGGACCCACAGGCCCCGTGTTGTTTCCGAAGTTTGTGCCGTCAATCTCTCGACCAAGGTTGGGGCCGGTCGGTCCCAGCTCGTGACACTCGGCTGCGTTTTCCCCCCGGAGACGTAGCCGGTAAACACGAGCCAGGACCCACAGGCCCCATTCTGTTCTGAAATCCAATAGATGCGTCAGAGTTGTGCATTCGACGATTGGGGATTCCGTGCGATGCGAGGAATCTGTCGAGATGACGATTCACCCAGATCCGCAACGGATAGGATTTTCTCGGAATCCGAAGCGCGCAGAAGAACTTCGGACCGCTGGGAGGATGGTCGACGACGCGATGTCGCCTGGCACAGCGTCACTCAGCAGCGAAGCAGCGAATTTCGGGTGAGAAAGAAGGTGGAGGGATTGGCGGGCGGGCAGAGCGCCGCCGCAAGGGACGACGTGTGAGTCGTCAGGGAGAGGTCGAACGAGAAGCAGAGATAGGCGAGGTCGAGTTCACTATCGTCCCACTCATCGTCGGATTCCGAAGGGGGTGTAACGAAGTCGTCCAGAGGAGACGAATGGCGGTCTGAATTGCTGGAAGGGCAGGAGTGGATCAGCGATGGCGAAACAACATGCCTGCATTCTTGAGTGGGCTGGTGCGTTTTTTTCGATGCGTGTGCAGCAGATTCATCCCCGACAGGGAATCCTGCTAGCAAGATGCAACAAAGAAAAAAGTTTGCAACCCTCATGGAACCTGAAAACCCTCATTGCCTTGCGATCGCGCATTGCTACCAACTAGAGTAACGGATTCAACGCCTATATCAAGACAGATCTGTTCGCAATTTCCTTTCGTTGTTTGAAATGCACCTCGCACTGGTAAGAAATGAAATCGTTACCGATTGATCTGGCACTCCCTTCAATCCTTGATTCCTTGAGCACTAATCCTCGACTTGTCCTGGGTGCCCCTCCAGGTACAGGCAAAACGACGCGAGTCCCGGTGGCGCTCCTGAAGTCAGGTCTTCTGGACTCCGACTCATCGCAGATCCTTGTCTTACAGCCGAGGCGGGTGGCTGCCCGGTCCGTGGCCAGCCGGATCGCCCAAGAACAAGGATGGTCACTGGGTGAAGAGGTCGGCTACCATATTCGATTCGAAAAACGGATCAGTGCTCGGACTCGACTGCAAGTCCTTACGGAAGGATTGCTGACTCGAAAGTTATTGAACGACCCCTTTCTCGAAGGAGTCGGGGCGGTCATTCTTGACGAGTTTCACGAACGAAGCCTCCACGCCGACCTAGCTCTGGCCCTCGTACGCGAAGTGGCCAACTCAGTACGTCCTGACTTGGCAATTATTGTCATGTCGGCCACACTTGATCCAGGACCAGTCGCGGACTTTCTTGGCAATTGTCCCATCATCATAGCGCAAGGACGAGCATTTCTTGTTGCGACCGAATATCGAGTTGTCTTACGAAACAATTGGCTTGAGGCGATGGTCGCGGAGCTCACTCGCGAGATCGAATCAGTCGATCCATCGGGTGACATCTTGGCATTTCTGCCTGGCGTTGATGAGATTCGTAGGGTCTCACGGCGACTTGAGGAGGTTGCCAAGCAGTGTGGGACAGACCTCTTACCTCTTCATGGAACCCTCCCCCCGGAGGAGCAAGATCGTGCTCTTCGTCCGTCGCAACGTCGGAAGGTGATCCTCGCGACCAACATCGCTGAGACCTCGTTGACGATCGACGGCGTAACGGTGGTGATCGATAGCGGTCTTGCCCGAGAAGCAAGTTTCGACCCAGCTCGGGGCCTGGATCGACTGGAATTGACACGCATCAGTAAGGCCTCGGCCGATCAGCGGGCGGGTCGGGCAGGTCGAACAGCCCCGGGCCATTGCATTCGCCTCTGGTCCGAGCGGGAACATCACGCACTCGCTGAGGCCGATACTCCGGAGATCCGCCGCGTTGATCTTACCTCGACCTTGCTGACCCTCCATTCCTGGGGGCAGAGCGACCCGAACCAGTTTGGTTGGTTTGAGTCCCCTACTCGAGAGACACTTCAAGGGGCGGAAAGGCTCTTGATCATGTTAGGAGCGCTTAGCCCCGGATCTGGTCGGATCACCGAGCTCGGTCAGAAGATGGCCTCGATTCCCGCGCATCCTCGCTTGGCTCGGCTCTTGATCGCAGCTTCGAATTGGGGCTGTCGCCACGATGGGGCGACGCTTGCGGCGATCCTGAGCGAGAAGGATATCGGCACAAGTTCACCATTTCAAGCGACCCAAGTTCGCGGGTCGTCTGATCTGTTTGATCGGCTCGATCGACTTGCGGAAGCAGAGCACGCTCGGTTCTCCCATGGGCTGCGGGATCGGGGAATTGATCCCATCGGTGCCCAACGAGTCGTTCAGCTTCGCGATGAGCTGATCCGTCTGGGACGCCGGTTAGGAAACGAGCTCTCGACAGCGGCAGACGAATCCACGCTGCTGCGATTAATTATGTTGGCATATCCAGATCGAGTCGTCCGCCGCCGCACGCCTGGGTCAGAGACCGGTAGGATGGTAGGAGGGCGCGGAATCCGAATCGATCGCAGTTCTCAGGTTCGAGAGGCCGAGTTTTTTCTCGCCCTCGACCCTCGCGACGACCGCGGTTCCGCGTTGCCCGAAGCTCGAGTTCGAATGGCGAGCGCAATCGATCCTGCTTGGCTCGCGGAGGAATTCCCAAATGCGATTCGGACCGAGCGAGTCGTTGAATTCGAGCCGATCCTGGGCAAGGTCGTCGGTAGTCGGCGGACCTGGTATCACGACCTCTTGATCCGTGAGGATATCCACGAGGCCGTGGATGCCAGCGAGGCTTCACGCGTTTTGGCGGAAGCGCTTCGTCCTCAGGCGTTGGGCTTCATTCGAGACCAAGAGGAGGCAGCGCGTTGGCTCGACCGGCTCGAACTGCTCCGAGAAGCGATGCCTGAGCTGGAATTCCCTCTCCTCAGTGACAATCAACTCGTCGATTGTCTGGAGGCGGCCTGTCAAGGAAAGCGCACCTTGGAGGATTTGAAAACAGTGAACATCTCTCAGTTTTTGAGAGGTCTGCTGAGCTATGAGCAAGCCCGAAGGCTCGACGAACTGGCACCCGACTTACTTCTGGTTCCGAGTGGGAATCGGATCAAGCTTACCTATGAGCATGGACGACCCCCCGTCTTGGCAGTTCGACTCCAGGAACTCTTCGGATGCTCAGACACCCCACGAATCGCAGGTGGTAGAGTCGCGGTCTTGCTCCATCTCTTGGGACCAAATTACCGCCCCGTCCAGATCACCGAGGACCTGAAGAACTTCTGGGCAACCACCTATTTCCAAGTCCGTAAGGATCTCCGAGCACGCTACCCCAAGCACTCCTGGCCCGATGATCCCCTCACAGCCAAAGCTGAGTCCCGGGGAGGGAGAAGATCGACCTGATGGCAACTTCGATTCGACAGGCAAGAATACCGATACAGAACTTCTAATTTTGAACGATCTTGCGCGCGAGCAACCTTGCTCGCGATCTTGCTCTATCCGGGTGGGCGACGCGTGTGTTATGAGTTCATGAGACGACAAATCTCGAACCGTCATGGAGGATGGGAATGAAGGCTCCTCGAATTTCGCTGGCGACCGTTGGGTTCGTGATCTTGGTCTTGGCGATTAATTTCGCGCTGATTCGGGTTGCGTTACTTAGTTGGGAGCAAGGAGTTTGGGAGACTTTCGCCTTCCTCTTAATGCCGATGATCGACGTTCTTTTGATCGCCTGCTACCGCCTCCTGCGGGAGGAGCGGCGCACGGCGGGGAACCTCGGGTTCGCGATTGCCGGCATGGTGGCCACCTGTTTTGTCTTCACCTTATGCCTTTACGCCCCTAACTCCGCGTTCGGTATGCTCGTCGCGTTCGCGATACCGCTCGCAATGGGGACGATCAACGCGGGGGCTAGGCTCTTCGGCAACGCTGTGATGCAGAGCAGTGCCATGCGATTCACGTGCGGAGTCGGCCTTGAGTTCCTTTTGCCTTTCGCGTTCTTCTCCCTCCCCCCCTTCATCGTGGCTTTCCTCGGTGGCCGACTCGCCCGGTATTTCGGAAAGTGTCAGACGATCGTGATCCAGGGGCTCGCGGAGAGCACGCTGGTTGAGGAATCAGCTAAGAGCAACTCGCTAACCTCAAGCACCGGCGGGTGGCACAGATGGCTACGTTTGGGTGCCACTGGATCGTACTCGACTAGTGCACTTCGCTTCAACAGGACACTGGCCGAGTATGATCCAGTGGCACCCAGAAGTGATTACCAATGAAATCTGTACGTAGTCGAAATGTGACACTGATGCCTATATTTTACGGTAATGAATCGGACTCGACCCGTGCCACGTGCGTTCGGAATCGTCCGGAGTTGGTCAAGGCCTCCAGGACACCCCGAACTGCCAGTTCAGGCCGTAGATTGCCCTTCCAGCCAGCGATCTTTACCCAAATTCGCGCAGCAACTGCCGAACGTTAGGCAATTATGGCTCAACGAGTGTACATCGAAACAACCGTCGTGAGCTACCTGACAGCACGGCCCAACCGCGACGTGGTGATTGCCGGGCATCAGCAGGTCACCCATGAATGGTGGGACATGCGACGGCAGGACTACGAGCTCTGTGTCTCGCAACTGGTTCGTAAAGAGGCCGGGGCAGGGGATTCTCAAGCTGCTCAACAACGGCTTGAAGTGTTGAAAACCATGACTCTACTGGAGACCTCGGACCAGGCCTTGGATTTGGCGAAGGAACTGATACTGTCAGGAGCGCTTCCCGCGAAGGCTGCAGCCGACGCATTGCATATTGCCGTCGCTGCCATGAACGGGATACCCTACCTGTTGACGTGGAACTGCCGCCACTTGGCAAATGCCACGATGCGACCCATGATCGAGAACGTTTGTGCGCGGAAGGGTCTTGAGGCCCCGATGATCTGCACGCCTGAGGAACTCTTGGAGGCATAGTCATGAACGATCCCATTGTGGATGAGGTTCGGCACATTCGCGAGGCCCACGCAGCGATGTTCAACTACGACCTTGATGCGATCTTCCGAGACATCAAGGAACAAGAGAAAATGAGCGGGCTAAAGTTCGTTTCTTATCCCCCGCGCAGGACAGAGCCGAACCAGGCGCTGCAGCCGACCGGGGCCGCTCTACCGGTTTCTCAGGATTCACAGTCGCCCGAAGCGGACCCAGCGGCTGACTTGTCACGTTAAACCGACCGTCCCCGAGCCTGGAGACTTGCGTCCACTTGAATGCGATCGCCATAGATGGATACGTCGGTGCCACTGGATCGTACTCGACTAGTGCACTTCGCCTCAGCAGAACACTGGTCGAGTACGACCCAGTGGCACCCAGAAGTGATTGCCAATGACACTTGTGCGGATTCAATTGACTAGGCCAAGGGACAGCAGACCCAGTCCTGAGTTTCTTGTGCCTCAGCGTCCTTGGTTGGGCAGCTTGTCATCCGCCAACTTCCGCAAGTGGCACGGATGCCGATGTTTTTGCGATAATGCATTGGACTCGATCAATGCCACCTGCCTGATGGAGTAGTGCCAAGGCCGCAGTTCTTGCCGGGCTTGATCAATCAACCGACGGATCTTCTCGACCTCGGGAGTGTCGTCGCGACGGATCGCCCGACGCTGCGCATTCTCGCGGTCGTGAACCTGGCGATCCACGAGTTTCCAACGCTCGAACTCGCGGAGAATGCAGTCGCGAAGTTCCGTCGCAACCGGCTTGCCGTCCCACTGGCGAAGTTCTTCAAGACGTTTCGGCAAATGTTCATCAACGGAGATATCAAGACCGATATTCACAAGCAATCCTTTGATGCGATTGGAGTGTTCGGTGCGCTCGTTTTTCAAGGCCATGAGTTCGCGATGAAGCTGGCGGCGGTCCTCATCGTCGGGCGAGGGGACGTTGACGACGCTCCAAAAGTGGCAACAACAAGGTCGCTGAAGAATTCCCCGGGCCGGAGAGGAATGTCAGGAACCGTGGATCGGGTTGAACTCCGCCGTTCATTGCGATAGATTCACGGCATGGAAACCGTCTATATCGAAACCTCGGTTGTCAGCCACGCGACCGCTCGGCCGAGCACCGATCCCGCTGTGTTGGTGTTGCAGCAACAAGCCAAAGATTGGTGGGCGAGGGAACGCCCCAAATACTCTCTCGTCACCTCTCAATTGGTACTGGACGAGGCTTCGCTCGGCGATCCCGCCGCTGCGGCCGAACGTTTGAAGTTGCTGACAGGGATCCCGTTGATCCCGACGGACTAACGGGTCGAAATGGTTGCTGAAGAATTGATTGCTCGCTCTTTGATCCCCGAGAAAGCACGGCTTGACGCACTGCATGTTGCCTCAGCCGCCGTTGGCTCCGTACAATTCTTGCTGACGCAAAATTGCCGACATATTGCCAACGCGCACACCCTGCCGCGCGTTTATCGCGAGTTGAACGACCTGGGCTACCCGGGACTCCTGATCTACACGCCGGCGGAATTCTTGGGGAGCATCGAAGATGACTCATAATCCGATCCTCGAAGAACTTTACGCAATTCGCGAACAACTGCTGGCCGACGCCGGTGGTGATATTCAAAAATATCTGAGTGGTGTTCGCGAACGCGAAGCGGCTTCCGGCCGCTTGCTGGTGCGGAGGGAGGAATCGGCTTTGAGACCGAATTCGGGCCAAACCAACGGTTGCAGCGGACGGAGTACCACCGCTGAACCTGGTCGTTAGGCAGTAACGTGGCGAAGGCTTGATGCGGGTTGACAGGTCCGTTACCCTCGAGGACGCTGGGCGAGAACTTGCTCATCGGACGGACGCTTTGAGCGTGGGGAGATGGCCGGTGACGGTGGGGCCGGCTGTCGCGTTCTGCCTAACCATTCGGAGTTGAAGCAGATGAGTACATCCGCTTAACTCCTCATTCGGCGGCTCCCGTTCTCAACGTCCTTGGCCATATGCCGCGGCGTCAATCTCGCCTATCACCTCGGGATTTCGCTTGCCTTCTGTCGCTGGTCGAGCCATTCTCAAATCTGTGATTGCGAAGCCGGTGGTGGCGGCGAAATTCGCCCCCTAACACCGTGATGCAGCGGACCCCGCCCCGACGCGACGCTTGACCCGAGGCCGGAACCTCGATAAGGTTTGGTTATGGTGACTCTCCGCCGCAGCCCGGTCCGTTCCGACCCCGCCCTGATGGGCGGGACGCTCGTTTTCCGCGCTAGCCGCGTGCCTGCCCAGACGCTGCTCGATTACCTTGATGATGGGTACGCCCTCGACGACTTCCTGGAGATGTTCCCCTCGGTGGATCGCGGGGACGCCGAGGAGTTCTTCCGACTGGCGCGGGGCGAGGCCGATGCTGATCGTCCTTGACGAGAACTTGCCCCGGCCGATGGCGCGATTCTTCGGCCCTGAGCATCAGGTGGTTACGGTCCAAGAACTCGGCCTCGCGGGAACGTTGAACGGCTCGCTCCTGTCCCGCTTGGAAGGCCATCACGACGTCTTCGTCACGGCCGATAAGAACCTGCGGTATCAACAAAACCTCAAGGGTCGAAGCCTGGCCATCGTCGAACTGCCGACGAACCGGCTTCCGCTCCTCAAGATCATCGCGGCGCGGATCGAATCCGCCGTAACGTCAGCGACGCCTGGCGCGTACATCGAAGTCTCGATGCCTATACCACCGACGACCAACGGCACCGCCCCCTAACCCGGCGCTGCAGCGGACCCCGGCCACGGGCCTCGCTGACTTATGCTCTTATGCTCATTTGTCCGCGGTTCGGGTCCACTGAGCTTTATTGTTAGGCATCAAGGAGTCCTGGGCATGGCAAAGGCGATGCGCCGTCTGTTGATCGTGACCTCGCTCGGCTGCCTCCTCCTCTGCGCGGGAATCCTCGCGCTCGGACTCGCGGCGTGGGCCGTCGTGGCTGCGGGGGCGGGCACTGCGGCGGAATACCTCGTCGCGGTGGGCCTGGCCGTCCTCCTCCCGACCTCCTTCATCGTCGCGGGCGGGCTGGTGCCGGGGCCGCCCCGCCGCACATGGCCGGTCATCTCGTGCCCGCATTGTGGCGAGGTCTTCCCCGCCGGCGTTGGGCCGATGCCCGACCGGGTGTGCATGACCCGGTCGTTCTCCGACAAGCCCCCCGTGATGGGCATGCACGGGAAGTCATCGTTGAAGAGCGGCCTGTGGGATGACGAACTCGCCTAACCTCACGCTGCAGCGGACCCCGGCCACGGGCCGCGCTTTCCCCGCTCTCGTAGCTCACTGGTCCGTGGTCGGGTTCGCTGAACCTGGTCGTTCGGCAGTAACGCGGCGAAGGCTTGATTGATGCGGGTTGACAGGTCCGTTACGCTCGAGGACACTGGGCGAAAACTTGCTCATCGGACGGACGCTTCGAGCGTGGGGAGATGGCCGGTGACGGTGGGGCCGGCTGTCGCGTTCTGCCTAACCATTCGGAGTTGAAGCAGATGAGTACATCCGCTTAACTCCTCATTAGACGACCAGAAATCCAAGCCAGATCGGAATCGTATTGAATGGGGCCTTTCTTCATTTTGTTGAGCCACGCCGTAACGGTGCTCGGAATCGTTGCTCTTGGGTACGGTGCGTACCTCGCAATTGTCACAACCAAATCCATTCCAGAGCGAATCGTCCGCGGCTTGGCGTTAACCGCCGGAACCTTCGCTTACTTGGCAGCGAAGGCCCTCGGGATCTCGCTGCCATCACTTATCGTTCAATCCGTCGAAGGAGGCAAATGGTACTCGCTTATTTTCCTCGGAGCAATCATCCCTTCGCTCGCCGGGTTTTTCTTGATTCGTTATGTTATGGCTTGCATGATGAAGCATGACGCAATTGCCATTCGAGTGATGCTTATGATCTCCGCACTGGTGCTTGTTATGTTCGGAGATGTCTATATTGTTGCCGCTGGCGAGGCGAAACTCGATGATATGCGCCCCTTACTTCCAAATGTCACATTCCTGTTGACCATGATGTGCTACATTGTTTTCGAATACCGTCCCAAAGATCCCGATTCGCTCGAATAATGCATCGCATAGTTGGTACCGGCAGTTGGCACTGATGCCCTAGTTGTGCGACAAAGCATCGGGCTCAATCAATGCCACCTGTTGAGCAAATCAGGGCTGGCTCGCCCGAAGCTGTCGCCTATCGTCGAACCCTCGCCCGTGCTAATATCACGAGGGTGAAATTTCCTCCAGAGGAGGTCTCTCGGGCGATGAGTCAAACCCTGGAACAACTCGGGATCGACCGGCTGAGCGTCCCAGACCGCTTGGAGTTAATCGGTCAGATCTGGGACAGTATCGACGCGAGTGAAGGTGTCGTGCCGATCCCCAATTGGCACTCGCGTGAGTTGGAGCGGCGACGGGCTGCCGCCGAAGTCGATCCCAATGCGAGCATCCCTTGGGAGGTCGTCAAGGCACGCCTGGCCGACCGATCGTGAAAATGCCCGTTGTCCTCCGCTCGGAAGCTGCGATTGATCTTCTCGTGGCTCGTGATTGGTACGATCAACAAAGTGACGGTCTGGGCGACCTGTTTTCGGCCCAAGCCTCAGCCGTCTTCGATCGGGTGGGCGCGATGCCCGAGTTGTTTGCCTTGATTGCACGAGATATTCGCGCGTGCCGTCTGCAGAGGTTCCCGTACGTGGTTTACTATCGGGTGCTGGTCGATCGCGTGGAGGTATTGGCCGTTCTTCACGGAAGCCGTGATCCATCAGCCTGGCGGTCTCTCACCTCCCCGTAAACTCTTTGGCAGGTGGCACTGATGCCTATGTTTTGCGAGAATGCATTGGACTCAGCCCGTGCCACCCGCCGGGTGACGATCATGCGACTACAGCGATTCCGAGTCCGCACCCTTATGCTGGCTGTGGCCGTAGTGGCCTTCCTCATCTGGGGTGGAATGATGGGGGTGCGGTCATACGGCTACTATGGGTTGACGAGGATGTACGCCGAGCAGGAACGTAGCTGGCGGCAAATCGCCGACAGGCCGAACCAACCAGGGGGTCAGCAATTTCGTTTGCAGTGCGCCGAATATTTCGAGCAGTTGGCCGGGAAGTATCGCCGGGCCATGTGGCTCCCCTGGATGCCCGTCGCCCCCGATCCTCATGCACCTGGATATGATCTATGGCTAGAACAGGAGCGTCGGGCGAAAGAAGTCGCCGGCGAGTAGCACTGATGCTTATATTTTGTGACAAGGCATCAGACTCGAGCCGTGCGACTTAGCGCCCTTCCTCGATCATCTCGCGGACGCTTAAATCACTCCGGCGGTGATCTCTGCTAATGCTCCGATAAAGGCATCAATGTCTGCAACAGTTGTGAACGGGCTTGGGCTGAGGCGAAGGGTGCCATCGGGAAATGTGCCTAGCCGCTTATGGATGTAGGGCGAGCAGTGCAGGCCAGGACGGATCGCGATCCCGAAGCTGCTGTCGAGGATGCCACCCAACTCCTGCGGGGTCAAGGGCTCAGGAACGATCAGCGAGAGGGCTCCAACGTGGGTGTCGGGATCCCACTTGCCGGCCACCGACCAGCCCTCGGTCGACTCAACCCACTCGACGACCTTGGCAAGAAGGGCTACCTCATGTCGCCGGAGATTGTCCGGCCCTTGCGCGTTCACCCAGGCGAGTCCTGCGGCGAGACCGGCGATACCAAGTACGTTCGGGGTGCCCCCTTCGAGGAAGTAGGGATACTGAGTTGGCTGAGTCTCGCTCGAGGAGTCGCCTCCTGTGCCCCCTTCTCGCCAGGCTCTGAGCTTGGTCCGACGACCGACATAAAGGACCCCCGTGCCGGTGGGGCCATAGAGGGCTTTATGGCCAGGAAATGCAAGGAAGTCGATGGATGACGCCTTGAGGTCGATGGGGACCACTCCCACACTCTGCGCAGCATCGACCAGGAAGAGCGCGCCCGCCTCGCGGACAATCGTGCCGATGGCGTCGATCGGTTGGACCGTTCCGAGAACGTTCGAGGCATGGGTCAACGCCACAAGCTTCGTCTTGGGGGTGAGTGCCTTGCGGACATCTTCAGGGTCGAGGTAACCCCCGTGGGAGGCGATTCGCGTGAGCGTAATCGTTCCAGCCTTTTCGAGAGCACACAATGGCCGACTCACCGAGTTATGCTCGAGGTCGGATGTGATCACGTGATCGCCTGGATTCACTGTCCCTTTGATCGCCATGTTCAGAGCGTCGGTGCAGTTGAGCGTGAAGATCCAGCGGTCCGGAGATTCTCCTCGGAAGAACTGGTTGAGGGTGTGGCGCGCGTCATCAATAGTTCGCTCGGCAGCGACAGCCATAGCGTGGCCAGCTCTGCCTGGGTTCGCCAGGCTGGTGCGAGCGAATTTATCGAGGGCTTGATAGACGGATTCGGGCTTGGGGAAGCTCGTTGCAGCATTATCGAGGTAGAGCATCGGAACCCCTTGGACCAGGGTTGTGGTCCGGGAGGAGAGGAGAGGAAAAGGCGAAAAAGGGTGGCGTTCTCCACCCTAGGTGAACGTCCGAATGAGCGGGCCAGAGCCGCCTTCGGGGGTCGATCTAGTTGCCGACGAATTGGGCGTAGAGCGAGCGGGCCTTGGCGATATCATTGGTCCCTTTGATGATCGCTCGACCGTCGGGAAATACGGTGAACTCGTGCCCATCGGTGGCGAATCGCAACATGTATGCGTTGTGGCGAACGTCACCAAGCGGCGAGAGTCGAATCGACATCTGTGCGAAATCGAGCTTGTCACTTCGGCGGGTCGCGACCTGGACCGCGTTACGACCACAGAGGGTCGTGGTGTGCGAGCCAAGGGCTCCGTCGAGCCACTCGAAGTTTTTGCGCTGACAACACGGGCAATCCACCTTGCCCAGAAGCCCAGCGATCTTGAGTCGACGGAACGACCAGTTCCAGAGATCGACCATGATCAACTCATCATTGAGCGCTTTGATGTCTCCGCTCAGGAGCTTGATCGCCTCGACCGATTCAAACGAAGCGATCGTCGCAACAGCGGGGCCGAGCACGCCCGCAGTCTCGCAAGTCGGCGTCATTCCCGGAGGTGGGCTATCCTCAACAACACAGCGCAAGCAAGGAGTCACGCCCGGTCGGATCGTCATCGTCTGGCCTTCACTACCGATCACGCCACCAAAGATCCACGGCTTGCCCAGCTTCACCGCAGCGTCGTTGATCAGGTAGCGAGTCTCGAAATTGTCGGTGCCATCAAGGATGAGGTCGACGTCCGAAACCAAGTCGAGAATGTTCGTATGATCAATGTCAGTGACGACGGACTCAACCGTGATCTGGCTGTTGATCTTACGAAGCTTGCGGGCAGCAGCTTCGGCTTTGGGGAGGTTGTCGGCAACGTCGTCCTCATCGAAGAGGATCTGGCGCTGGAGGTTGTGGGTCTCGATAAAATCGCGATCGACAATTCTCAGGAAACCAACCCCCGCGCGGGCCAAGTGGTTGGCCAGCACGGTCCCTAGGGCTCCGCAACCGCAGATGGTGACTCGCGAGGCCATGAGCTTGCGCTGGCCTGCTTCGCCGAGCGCGGGGAAACGGACCTGTCGGCTATAACGATCAATCGAATCAGAATCAACGGCGATGGACATATCCAGGTACTCGATGGGGCTGGGCGGGTTCAACCACCAGCCACGGCGGGAATGATGCTGACTTCATCTTTGTCGGCGACGACGGTCTCGAGATCTTCGAGATAACGAATGTCTTCATTGTTCACGTAGACATTCACGAATCTGCGAAGATCGGTTCCATCAAAAATCCGTTCGTGGAGGGCAGGGTACTGCTTGCCGAGATCGGCGAGCAGAGCCCCCACCGTCGCGCCTTGGGCTTCGACGGTGTCATTACCACCGGTGTGGGGTCTGAGTGGGGTCGGGATTCGAATGATTGGCATCGAGAGAGATCCTTCGAAGAAAGCAATCGTGCGTCCTCGTCCTGAGTAAGACGAGGGACGTGGTTGATTCATCACAGAGTGGAGAATGATCACGCACCAACGAGTTCGCCGGCTTCCGAGCCGACCAAGGCTTCGAACTCGGCCATATTCGGCTTGATCACAGGCGGTCTGCCGAGCTTACCGATGAGTGCTTCCTGCGTCTTGAGCCCATTCCCCGTGATACAAAGCACAGTGGAGCCGTCGCGGTCGATCCGCCCTTGGGCGATTAACTTTTGAGCCACAGCCAAGGTCACGCCACCTGCGGTCTCGGCAAAAATCCCCTCAGTCTCAGCGAGCAATTTCATGGCGTCAACGATCGCATCGTCATCAACGTCTTCGCTCCAGCCGCCGCTATCCCGGATGAGCTGGGACGCGAAATAGCCGTCAGCGGGGTCACCAATTGCCAGGCTCTTAGCAATCGTGTTGGGATTGCGGATCGGGCGAACCTTGAGGGCATCGGTCTTCACGGTATTCGAGATCGGGTTGCAGCCTGTCGCTTGGGCCCCGAACATCTTGGTCGAAACCTTGGGAATGAAGCCCAGGGTCTCGAACTCCTTGAATGCCTTAAGGAGCTTGCCAATCAGGCTACCGCCCGCCATAGGAGCGACAACGTGATCGGGTGCTCGCCAGCCGAGATCTTCCGCGATCTCGAAGCCCATGGTCTTGGAACCTTCCGCATAGAAAGGTCGGAGGTTGACGTTCACGAAGCCCCAACCGAACTTGAACGCAATTTGTGAGCAAAGTCGGTTCACGTGGTCATAGTTGCCTTCGACCGCGATCACCTTGGCACCGTAGATCATCGCGCCGAGAACTTTCCCTTGTTCCAGGTTATCGGGGATCAGCACATAGGCTTCAAGGCCGGCAGCGGCGGCGTTCGCGGCGACACTTCCTGCGAGGTTGCCCGTCGATGCGCAACCGACGGTCCGGAACCCGAATTCGACCGCCTTCGAAAGAGCGACGGCCACCACGCGATCCTTGAACGAGAGTGTGGGGTGATTGACCGCGTCGTTCTTGATGTAAAGCTCAGCGATGCCGAGGGCCTTGGCCAGCCGATCCGCGCGGACAAGTGGAGTTCCGCCCACGTTGAGCCCGACAGTCGGCTCGCCGTCGATCGGCAGGAGTTCTCTGTAGCGCCACATATTGTGAGGGCGAGCGGTGATCGAGGCCTTCGTCAAGGTCGAGGCGACGGCTTCATAGTCGTAGACCACTTCGAGCGGCCCGAAGTCATCGGTGCAGAAGTTCAGCGGCGACTTCTCATAGATCTTGCCGCAGAGTCGACACTTCAGACCACGAACGAGTTCCTCGGACACCGGTATGCTCCCTTTGAGATCGTCACGATGCACCAACAACCTTATCCCCAGGACAAGAGGGGATAAGCAAACGGTGCGCGACGATATCACACGCGAGGAACACGAGGGGCGGGCATGTATGTGCAGGCGGAAATGCCGATCTGTGGGGACAGACCGCTCATTGCCGTCTTATCTGTCCGAGCGAAGTCAGATTGAGAACAAAATGTTCCACAAATCTAATCGCAAGGAAGGAGTTAGCACCAGCATCTACCTAGATGGTAGACCGGTTGCTGTGGCGTCGTAGGGCCCGTCCCTCAGCCACTCTGGATAAGAGGCGCACCGAATTATGATTCACAAATCGTACACCGGGTGCGAACCGGCGTCAAGCACCGGCCTTACCTTTCATGAAGCTGGCCTCGGAGAGTCCGACGGAAAAATGACGGGCAAGCGGCGTGATTTGCCAGTGGTCTCCTAGCCGAACATCTCGTCGCTCGGGTTATAATGCGGATGGATGATCCGCTCGCGCCTTAATGGCGTGGAGAATTGACAATGACAACGATGCTCGCTCCGAAGACGACTGACCCGACGCACAATCGTGTGCTCGCGCTAGGACGTGATCTTTTTGAGCGAATCGGTCGTGGCCCTTCCCCCTGGCAACGCGCCTGGTGGGACGACCGCCTGATGGCTCTGACCATGGACGATCCCATGGTCAAGATCCAGCTCTTCCGCTTCATCGACGCACTCCCCGCGTTACGCTCGTCCGACTCGGTCCGCCGCCATCTCGCCGAATACCTCGGTGAGGCAGGGGACCGCGTACCCTGGTGGATGGATCTCGCGGTCAAACTCGCCCCTGAGGGGACGGTTCGCTCGGCTGCTCTCGCACGCGGGGCATTCTTCGGTGCCGAGCATATGGCCAGGCGGTTCATCGCCGGTTCCAATCCTGGCGAGGCACTTGGAACAGTACTGGCGCTTCGGGCGAAAGGACTCGGCTTCACTGCGGATTTGCTCGGCGAGGCTGTGATTAGTGAATCCGAAGCGGAAACCTATCAAGGGATCTGCCTGGACCTCCTCAAGGGACTGGCTCCGACTCTTGCTGAGGTCCCTGAAGTACCTAACCTCGACCTGGGCAATTTCGGCCAGGTGCCCCGGGTCAACCTATCACTCAAGTTGACTTCGTTGACTGCGCATTTTGACCCGATTCATGCGGAAGCAACGACGGTCCGCGTACTCGATAGGCTGCGACCGATCTTGCGGACAGCCCGCGACCTCGGGGCGTTCGTCAACATCGATATGGAGCAATACGCGTTCAAGGACCTAACTTACGCGATTTTCCGGCAGGTCATGTCCGAACCAGAATTCCACGACTGGACAGACGTTGGGATCGTCTGCCAGGCCTATCTAAAAGAAGCTGAGGCGGACCTGCACTCGCTTGCCAAATACAGCCGAGAACGCGGAACCCCGATCACAATCCGGCTGGTGAAGGGAGCGTACTGGGATTACGAGGTGATCCACGCTCGGCAGTCGGGGTGGCCGGTACCGGTCTATACCGAGAAGTGGCGGAGCGACGCCAGTTACGAGCGGTGTTCGAAGTACCTGGTCGAGAATTCCGACTGGCTTCACCCCGCATTCGCCAGCCACAACATTCGAAGCCTGGCCCACGCCATGGCTTACGCCGAGGAGCAGGGGGTTGACCCCCATGCCTACGAGGTCCAGGTGCTTCACGGAATGGGCGAGCCAATCGCTCGGGCGGTCGCCGCCATGGGTCGGCGAGTGCGTGTTTATACTCCTTATGGAGCGATGTTGCCGGGCATGGCCTATCTGGTCCGCCGACTCCTCGAAAATACCTCCAATGAGTCGTTTCTGAAGGCGAGCTTCAACGATAAGGTCGCGATCGACCAGCTCTTACGTGACCCCGAGGAGACCGGTATCATGCTCGGCCTGAAACGTAAGCCCGCGCAGACTGAGGCCAAACCGGCCCCGACGCCATTCCGCAACGAACCGCTCACCGACTTCACCAGGCCCGAACCTCGCGTGAACATTCGTCTAGCGATCACCCAGGTCCGTAGTCAACTTGGGCGAACGTATCCGTTAATCATCAACGGGGTCGAGACGACGACGCAGGCGACTTTGGAATCAATCGACCCAGGCGATCGGTCAATCGTGGTCGGTCGGACCGCTCGCGCAACAGCCGAGCACGCTTCTTCAGCCGTTCAACACGCTCGCCAAGCTCAGCCCACTTGGGGTTCGACTCCCGCAGTGGAACGAGCCTCGGTGCTTCAGAAGGCCGCCGAGATTCTCCGCCGCCGCAAGTTTGAGCTCGCCGCCTGGGAGGTGGTCGAGTGCGCCAAGCCTTGGCGCGAAGCTGATGCCGATGTCGCAGAGGCGATCGACTTCTGCGAGTTCTATGCCCGAGAGATGATCCGGCTCGACGAACCTTCCCACCGCGATGTCCCCGGCGAAACGAACCGGATGGAACATCTCCCCCGTGGAATCGTGGTCGTCATCCCTCCCTGGAACTTTCCGCTGGCAATCCCTATGGGGATGACGGTCGCCGCACTCGTCGCCGGGAATGCGGTGATCCTCAAGCCGGCGGAACAATCGCCCGTCATCGGCTGGCATCTCGTCCAGGTTCTCTACGAGGCTGGTTTGCCTCGCGAGATTCTCAGCTATCTGCCTGGGGTCGGCGAAGAGGTCGGCGAAGCCTTGGTCGCGAGCCCGGGAGTTGATCTGATTGCTTTCACAGGTTCACGAGCAGTTGGCTTGGAAATCAATCGCCGGGCAGCCGAGCACCAGCCGGGTCAAGATCACGTCAAGCGTGTGATCGCAGAGATGGGAGGCAAAAACGCCCTGATTATCGATGCCGACGCCGACCTCGACGAAGCCGTTGTCGGCACGATCCAGAGTGCCTTCAGCTACAGCGGTCAGAAGTGTTCGGCCTGTTCCCGTGTCATCGTGCTTGACGAGGTCTACGACGCCTTCGTCGGCCGACTCGCCGAGGCCGCACTGGCCATTCAAGTCGGACCGGCAGACGACCCTGAAACGACGGTCGGCCCGGTGATCGATGACGAGGCACGTGACCGAATCGCCCGGTTTGCCACCATCGCTAAGGCGGAAGGTCGGGTCATCGCCGAACTGAACGCGGGGCCATTGATCCTCAAGGGCTCGTATATCTCGCCCCTGATCGTCGCCGACGTCAATCCGTCGTCCGTGATTGCTCAAGAGGAAGTCTTCGGACCGATCCTTGCCGTGATCCGGGCCAAAGATCTGGATGACGCCCTCGAAATCGCCAACGGAACCGCCTACGCCCTCACGGGGGGGCTCTACTCCCGCAGCCCCGTCCATATCGACAGAGTGAAGCGCGAACTGCGGGTGGGCAACATCTATATCAATCGCCCGATCACCGGGGCTCTGGTTGACCGACAGCCGTTCGGTGGGTTCAAGCTTTCGGGGATTGGCACCAAGGCTGGAGGCAGCGATTACCTTCGTGAGTTCATGCTTTCGCGGACAGTCACAGAGAACACGCTTCGGAGAGGGTTCGCCCCGGATTCGGAGTGAACCTGGCGATTAACCAGCTCTACGCTCGGAGCCTTTGCGTCGGCGCGGAGTGATGAATTCCGCAAACCGGGCGCTCTGGTGGGGTTCAACGCGTTCGTAATCCCCAAATTGCATCCTCAGCGACTCGTAGCGTGTGTTCGCTTCAAAAACGATGGATTCACAGTCCGCGAGGCTGGCGTCAACCATCGTCGTTAATCCGTAGATCGAGCCGAAGGGCGGCAGTGCGCCGGGCTCGCAGTCTAGGAATACAGCGGCAACTTCTTGCTCTGTCGCAATCCGCGTCAAGGCGGGAGGGTTCAAGACTGCGCCTAGCCTGGCAAGGTCCACGCAATGTGTCGCAGGTAAAACGCACAACACATACGACTGGCCAGCGCTGATGAGCACCGCTTTAGCGACCCCACGCCCCGGTACGTGGACCGATCGTGCCAACCGAGTCGCCGACGATGTTGGCGAGTGGAGCAGGATCTCAAAGGGGAACTGACGTTTCGCGAGATAATCTTGGATGGGCATCGGGGCGTCTCCTCTTCCAGACAAGGTCTTTCCATCACACTATATAACATTTAGGCGGTCTAGGTAATTTGTGATGCCGATTTTATTCAAAGGTTTATCAACGTTGCAGGACCCTTCCATTGAGTTTCAATTGCGAAAAACCTATCATCATTGTGGGTGCATGATGGGCTGGATGGCCGCCGAAGTTTGGTGACATGTTTTGGAAGCAAAACTTGTGCCGGGTCTCGGAGGAAAGTCCGGACTCCATAGGGAACGGTGGTGGGTAACGCCCACCGCGCGAGCGATCGCGTAGGGAAAGTGCCACAGAAAATAAACCGCCGGTCGGGACGTAAGTCACGACGGGTAAGGGTGAAACGGCGAGGTAAGAGCTCACCGCAGGCTGGGTGACCAGACTGGCAAGGTAAACCCCACCGGGAGCAAGACCAAATAGGGGAGCAGTGGCTGGACGAGCTTTGGCTCGGGTCAGCCCGCGGGTCTTCCCGACTCGCCATCGACTCCCGGGTAGGTCGCTTGAGGCGTCGGGTAACTGGCGTCCCAGAGAAATGGCCATTACAAGGATTCGTTAAAGAATCCTTGACGGAATCCGGCTTACAGGCCCATCATGCCATCCCATCCTATTCCGCCCCTACCAGCTTCGTTCCTCTCTGCGAATAATTCGAGCAATGCTCTTGCAATGTCTCTGCAAGCGAAATACGATGCATGCATGAGAGTGAGGATTCATGGCTATACCGCAGGATGAAAAGGAGCAATGGGTCATGGGTGACATCGTCATAGTCCATGGCGCAATTGTGGACTCTTGGCTGGAGCTGCGTGGGCCGGCAGGCCGGGGACCACGGGTTGTGCTCCAGCTTACGACTCGCGAGCGCCCCAAGGACCTGCTCATTATTGAGGCCGAACCTTCGTTGGTTGAAGGGGGATGGCTTCAGGATCTCGGAGAGAATCTCTGCCACGGGAGCCCGGTGGCTGCGACTGGACACGTGCTTCACTCGGGGATGATCCAGGCAACCGCTTTGCAGTTCGCGCGTTAGGCGATCAATGAGACAATCGCCTTCGCTCGCTTGTGATTTAGAGGACTGGTTGCTTGACCCTTCTGGGCTAGCCGACTTACAATCCCAATAGAGGTTTCCGGCGATCGAAGAACCTACGTATCTTCGCGATCACCGGGTGTTTGGCTGATGCCGACCGGCTCGTGAGGATGTCCGCCTGACCGCCGTCCTCCGGGAAATTGGGGTTCATGTCCACATCGACTTCTCGCCCTCCGCAGGTTTACCGCCGCGGCACTTGGGCTCGAATCACCGAAGGCTTACGCTACGGTGGTGGGATCGGCCAATGGTCATGGCTGCTCCACCGGGTCACAGGACTCGGAATTCTGGTGTTCTTGATAATCCACATCATCGACACCTTCTTGGTGGTGGCTTACCCCGAGCTTTACGACCACACCGTTGCCATCTATGGTGGCAGCATCACTGGGCTCCCGACTTCGTGGAGCATGAACGGCTATTATTGGCCATTACGGTGGGCATTCCGGATCGGTGAGCTCGGGCTTATCGCGTGCGTGCTGTTCCACTCGCTCAATGGCGTCCGGGTGGTGATGGTCGATTTCTGGCCGCGTGCTTCGCTCCACCAGAGAGTGATGTTTAACTGGGTTCTCGGTATTTTTGTTGCGATCATGATCCCGGTCAGCATCTGGGTTCTGCTCCCCTTGCGACACGCTCCTGAAATGCATTCCAGGGTTATTACATCGGCCAGCATGTAAATTCCCAGGTCTGGGATCGCTCGAATCTTACTCGACTTTGACGAGGAACGACCGTGGCTTACTCGGGGATCGGTCGGAAAGTGAGGCCCAACGGGGGCTTTGAACTGGCGTGGTGGTTTTTCATGCGGATCAGTGGGCTGATGCTCGTGTTCCTGGCATTGGGACACCTGACAATCACTCACTTGATCAATAGCGTCGAGAACATCAACTATGCATTCGTCGCCAGTCGTTGGGCCGACCCACAATCGGGTTGGATCTGGCGATTGTGGGACCTGACGATGATCAACCTGGCCGTCCTGCACGGCTTCAACGGACTTCGCCAGATCCTTTGGGAACAAATCCTCTCGCCCAGCAAGCGAGTGATTGCTTCCACGATCATCTGGGGTTTGGCCGCAGTCCTGATCATTGGCGGAAGCTACTCGATCCTGCTCTTCCAAGAGAATCGTGAATATATCCAGAAGTGGAAGGCAGAGCGAGAAGCCGCTCGGTTCGCCCAGTCCGCTCGGCATATTCAGTGATGGATTGATGTCTGGAAATCGACCGCGTTTTGATCGGGTGTACTCGCGAGCTGATGATTTGTTTCGAGGCAGTGAGTACACCCATTTTCTGATGTTGGCCCGGCCTTCCGCCCGAAGACGGGACGCGTCTGCGTCGCGAAGGGTACTATGAACTATCATCGGTTCGACAGCATCATTGTCGGAGCAGGTGGCGCGGGCTTGATGGCCGCGCTCGAGTCGAGCAAGAGCGTCGGCACCGCCGTGGTGAGTAAGCTCTACCCCACTCGGTCACACACAGGCGCAGCTCAAGGCGGGATCGCCGCCGCCCTCTCAAATCTGGAAGAGGACTCTTGGGAAAATCACGCCTACGACACGATCAAGGGGGGAGACTTCCTGGTCGACCAGACGGCGGCGGAGATCCTCTGTCGCGAAGCGATCGACGCGATCTACGACCTTGAACACATGGGGCTCCCTTTTGACCGCACAGCCGACGGACGGATTAGCCAGCGACGATTTGGGGGCCACACCAAACCGAGTCCAGATGGGAGCGGGAAGCGGGTTCCAGTGATGCGGGCCTGTCACGCCGCCGACCGCACCGGGCACATGATTCTCCAGACGCTCTACCAGCAGTGTATCAAGCAGGGCGTCACCTTTTTCGATGAGTTCCACATGCTGGACCTCATCATGGAAGATGGGGAATGCCACGGAATCGTTGCGATCGAAATCGCGACTGGAGAGCTTCATACCTTCCATGCCAAGAGCGTCTTGCTCTCCACCGGCGGGTTCGGGCGGATCTTCAAGGTCTCATCGAACGCCTATGCCTTGACTGGCGACGGGCCGGCAATCGCCTGGCGTCACGGGGTCCCCTTGGAGGATATGGAATTCTTCCAGTTTCACCCGACCGGCATCTATCGGCTGGGGATCTTACTCTCCGAAGCCTGCCGAGGTGACGGTGGGATCATGTTCAATGGCAAGGGCGAGCGGTTCATGGAAACCTACGCCCCCAACATGAAAGATCTGGCGAGCCGCGACGTCTGCTCACGCGCAATCTATCAAGAGGTCCGAGCGGGGCGCGGGGTCGGCGGTAAGGATTACGTCTATCTCGACATTCGAGCGGAAACCATCAATAAGTATGGCACCAGCCCCACGGGCGGGACGGTCGATAGCCACTGGGTCGAGCATCGGTTGCCGGACATCATCGACTTCGCCAGGACTTACCTCGGCGTTGACCCGATCAAAGAGCCAATGCCGATCCAGCCCACAGCCCACTACGCCATGGGGGGGGTGCCTACCAACATCGATACCGAGGTCATTCGCGATCCCAGCGGTACGGTCGTTCCGGGCCTCTACTCGGCGGGCGAAAGCGCGTGCGTCAGTGTCCACGGTGCGAATCGACTCGGGACCAATAGCCTGGTCGATCTGGTCGTCTTCGGCAAGCGAGCCGGTCGGGCGATGGCCGAGCACGCCAGGCAGACCAAGTTCTCCACCAAGCCGATCGATCCGGAAGCGCCCACGAAACAGCTCATCGAAGGGGTTTTGGCCAGACCTCGAACCGAGCCTTGGGTCAAGATCCGGGACGAGATGCAACGCACGATGATGGATAACTGCGGTGTCTATCGAACTGGCGAAACCCTGACAACCGCCAAGAACGACATCGCTCAACTCCAGTCGCGTTACAAAAGCACCGGCGTTCAGGATAAGGGATCTGTCTTCAATACTGGTCTGCTCGAAGTCCTCGAACTCGGTTGCCTGCTGGATCTTGCTGAGGCCACGGTCGCCAGCGCCCTCGCTCGCAAGGAGTCTCGTGGAGCTCACTCGCGTGAGGATTTCCCGGATCGCGATGACACCAACTTCTTCGGGCACACCCTGGTCTACCGCGTGGGCGAGGGTGAAACGAGCATCGCTTACAAAGATGTGGACGTGATCACGCTTGAGAAAGATGGACAGGTCACGACCAAATATCCGCTCGAGATTCGCAAGTACTAACGAGAACTGCGACGCTTAATTCACCGCCCACACTCTAGAGCTCAGGATCGGACCCGATCATGTCCACTGCCGCGCTCGCCTCTGATATGCGGACCCTGAAGGTCAAGATCAAGCGTTATAACCCCGAACTGGATGAGGCTCCGCACTGGGAAGAATACACCACTGAAGCCGACCCGCTCGACCGTGTTCTCGACGTGATCCAGAAGGTCAAGTGGTATCAGGACGAGACGCTGGCACTGCGTCGGTCGTGTGCGCACGGCGTCTGCGGATCGGATGCCATGCGCATTAATGGTGTCAATGCCTTGGCCTGTAAAATCTTGGTCAGAAACGTCAAGGGAGACACCTTGACTTTGGAGCCGATCCTCGGCCTTCCAGTGATCAAAGACTTGATCGTCGATATGAAGCCGTTCTTTGATCACTACAAGAGCGTGATGCCGTTCTTGATTAACGACGAGCCGGCACCGACGACCGAACGCCTCCAGTCTCCAGCCGATCGTGCGCGGTTCGACGAAACGACCAAGTGCATTCTCTGCGCTTGCTGCACGACGGCCTGCCCACCGTTCTGGAGCGACAACAAGTACGTCGGTCCCGCCGCAATCGTCAACGCCCACCGATTCATCTTCGATAGTCGCGACCGAGGCGCTCAGGAACGGCTCGACATTCTCAACGATGCCGAAGGCGTCTGGCGCTGTCGAACCGTCTTCAACTGCACAAGTGCTTGCCCACGCGACATCAAGGTCACTCAGGCCATCAGCGAAGTGAAGCGAGCCCTGTTGGGCGGATCGATCGAGATGGATCGCGACCCGCTCCAAATCATCGAAGCCTGAGATCGCTCCAACTTAAAGCCAGCAATCGCCCCCAGGACTTGCTCACCACGAGCAATTCTTGGTGGCGATTGATCGTTTCCGAGATACGGCTGAGAATCGGATCGCGAGGTTGTAGGTCAGGCGGCGGTTCTGCTACGATCCGGCTTCATTCTGGTTGGCCACTCGGAAAAAGGCCATCCTCATCACCAGCGAGAGCCATGACGGCTCGTGGTCGGGAGGCAAGTATGACCAAGGACCGATTCTGCGTTGCGATCCTCGCCGCTCTTGTCTTCGCGGCTCAAACACGAGCTGCGGATCCACTCCCAACCCGAGTTGAGTCTGTCCTGTCATTGCCCGGCTACAAGGATGCCCATTGGGGCCTCCTGGTCGTCGATGCCAAGACCGGTGAAACGGTCTACGAACGCAATGCCGACCAGATGTTCTGCCCTGCGTCGGTCACCAAAGTCTTTAGCTGCGCAGCGGCCATGAGTGAGCTCGGCCCCGATTTTCGATTCGAGACTCCTGTAGTTCGACGAGGAGAGATTGACTCTCAAGGAGTCCTCAAGGGGGACTTAATCCTGGTCGCCAAGGGAGACCTGAGCCTGGGTGGTCGAACCGGACCCGATGGCAAACTCCACTTCGAGGACAATGACCATAGCTACGCCGGTTCGGTCGGTACCTCAAGTGCCACACTCGTACCGTTAGACCCGCTCGCGGGACTCGACCACCTCGCCCGCGAAGTCAAGGAGGCTGGGATCAAGTCGATCACAGGTGATGTGATGATCGATGACCGAATCTTTGAGAATGCCCCGAGTTCAGGGAGCGGACCCGCGCACGTTTCTTCGATTGTGATCAACGACAACGTGATCGATGTGAAGGTCACTCCGGCAACCAAAGCAGGTGAGCCTGCGACCGTTGAGATTGTGCCCAAGACCGCGTTTATCTCGGTTGACGAACGGGTCGATACGGTCGAAGAGGGGGGGAAGCCCTCGATTAGCGTCCACTCGGTCGGCCCACGTCGGTTCACCGTCCGAGGCAAGATTCCCGTCGGCCACAAGCCGGTCGTCAAGATTTATGAGGTTGAGGAGCCTGCGGAGTTCGCCCGTTCCCTCTTTATTGAGGCACTCCGACGGCGGGGAGTGGGCGTCCCAGCCTCGCCGCTTTCGGGAAATCCGAGTGGGAGCTTGCCAGCCAGGTCTGAGGTCGCCAACCTCCCTAAGCTCGCGACTTACACCTCACCTCCGTTCCGGGAATACATCCGAATCATTCTCAAGGTGAGCCAGAATCTTCACGCCAGCACTTTGCCAATGCTTCTGGCTGCGAAACACAACGAAACCTCGCTAATCGCGGGCCTCAAGCGTGAGGGAGTTGCCCTTCGAGCACTTGGGGTCGATACGACTGCGGTTTCCTTTGGCGGGGGAGCGGGTGGGGCCAGGGCCGATCTCGTGACACCTCGGTCCACAGTCACGCTGCTCCGTGCGCTCAAGAAGCGAGCGGACTTCCCCACTTTCGAGGAAGCCTTACCCGTCCTTGGTCGGGATGGAACTTTGGCGAAGGCTGTGCCAGCCGACAGCCCAGCACGTGGCCACGCTCGGGCCAAGACAGGGACATACTCGGTCGGCGATCCCTTGAACGGTCGGACGATCCTGACCAGCAAGGCTCTGGCGGGCTATCTCGAGACAGCCTCGGGTCGTGATCTCGTTTTCACCTTCTTCCTGAACAATGTCCCGATGAAGGGGGGCGACGATACCTCGGCCGAGACGTTGGCGGCTGGACAAGTTCTTGGCAAGCTTTGTGAGGTCTTCTACCTCGACGACACCAACGAATCCGCCAAGCCTGCGGCTGGTGTTGCCCCCAAAGGCTCGAATTGATTCCGGCGGGGCACCACTCGGATCTTGACCTGAAGTCTTCGCGCGCTAATATTTTATGATCAGTTTTCATCGACGCTGGGCCGGGACGGCAAGAGTCTCGGCTCTGCCTGCCGATCTTCGCATACGTTATTTTCTGAATTCGTCGGGACGCCCAAAGTGTCAGTCACCTGACAACTTGTGGTTTGCTCCCCATCCTTGAGCCTCTTCTTCTCCCGCCCCCGGTGCTAAGATGTCCCATCTGCCCCGGCTTGGTCTGGCCCATGTGGCGCGTACAAGTCATCCATTGTCAGCAGTCCTTGGGTTGCTGGGTGGGCTCACCCGTCGCGGCATTCAAGTTCAGCACTTTGGATCAAGAGCCTGCCCCTGTCTAACCGACCGTGCCGGGCGTGTCACAGGTCTGCCCGGTCGACACCTCGACCCTCTTCTGATGTCACCGGAGAAGTGTCGGGAAGTGCTCCGTCTAGGAAGCCGGCGGTGTCAGCTTTCCGTTATTGAGGGGCAGGGGATCGGCTCATGTGGCGTTCAGCGCTCCGCGCTCTGGGAATCCGGGTTCGGACTGGGCCACCTTGCCGAGTCGCTCGATCTTCCTGTGATCGCGATCGTCCCGTGTCGTGGCTGGGATGATCTCCACCTGGTGGAGTTGCCGGAACACTGCGACGCGATCTTGCTCGATGGCCTGGAGTTCGCGTCCGAATTCCTTGCGATCCAACGGGCCTATAGGGTGATCACCAAGAAGCCCGTGATCGGTGCCATCGAAGCGCTTCCAATGATTCGGGCCGGGTTGCGACATCTGGCTGAGGACGAGCCCGTCCCCCCAAAATGGGTGGAGGCTCTTGGCTCCAGCTTCCTTCGATTTGCGGACCTTGGAACACTTCGCCGGCTTGCCGAGAGTCGCTCGCTGGAAGTTGCCTCCGACAAGGACACCTCGCCCCAGTTCACCCGTCGGATGCGAATCGCCTACGCCGATGACGATGCGTTCGGCCTTTACTTCCCGGACACGCTTGAGACCTTGGAAGCGTTTGGAGCCGAGCTTGTCGAATGCTCGCCGCTCAGGCATGCCGACTTGCCGCCTGGCACCGACTTTGTCCTCCTCGGCTGCGGGCGTCCTGAATTCTTCATGGCTGAACTCAGCGCGAACATGAGTTTCACCTCGGCGCTTCAGGAGCATGTCTACCAGGGGGGACGCATCTTTGCCGAAGGGGGAGGGGCTGCCTACCTGGCGCGAACGGTCTGGGTGGATGGACACCCTTTCCGAGGGGCAGGAATCCTGCCGTTTTCGGCGATGCTGCAGTCGACCCAGCGATCCTCTCAACCCACCCGACTTCGGCTTGAACATTCCTCCTGGCTTGGATTGGCAGGAGACGAGGTTTGCGGTTACCCCTCGGGACGCTGGAAATTCTTCAACGAAGCCGACGAGCCTGCAAACTCGGGTAGGCTGACCGCAGGCGGCGACCTGGTCTACCACCGCCATGCGATCGGGAGCATGATCCATCTCCATCCGGCAGCGCTGCCGGACCTCGTCGGTAGCATCGCACGATCACACGAGTATGCTCTCTCGTGATCTTCCGCTCATGTCATTCGATGGGCAAGTCTGTGCGAACCCCCCACTCGTTCCACGACCCATCGTAATTCGACAGTGATCCGAATCCCAGCCGATCGAGGTGAAAGAGGACGACGGTCGCGGCGACCCCGCCGTTGCAGTAGGCCACGGTCGGTCGATCGGCATTGAGTCCTCGCTCGACCAACATCTCGCGGATCTCTTCGAGTGGCCGAAACAAGCCCCCTTCGGCAAAGAAGAGTTCGCGAGGCAGGTTGATCGCGCCCGGGATGTGACCCCCACGAGGTCCCCTTCGACGAGCTGCGGTGTATTGACCAACGTCGCGCGCGTCGATCAGTTGCAGGCCGGCTTCACCGAGCCGACCGAGCAACACATCTGCAGTCGTCCGCCACTGAGCTTGAAGGCGAGGGGTGAAAACGGCACGCTTAATCACTGAGGGCTCGTTGGTCGTCTCGTGCCCTTCGTCAACCCAGCGGTTCCAGCCTCCTTCAAGCAGACTAACATTGTCATGACCGTAGGTTTTGAGGGCCCACCATAATCGGGTTGCGAACTGCCCTCCCATGTGATCGACGGCGATCACTTGAGTCTCGTCACCCATCCCTCGCTCGGACATTGCGGCCGCAAAGCGTTCGGGCGAAGCCAGTTGAACTGAAACAGGATCGTCGGGATCGATGATGTCGCTCGTCCAGTCGATGTAGATCGAGCCAGGAATATGGCTCGCCTGATATTCGGCCAGGGAGCCTCGGTAGGTGGCTTCCTCAACTCCGGGCTCCACTTGCTTGGTTGAGACGTAACCTCGCATGTCCACAACCCGGACTAAGGGATCATGGAGATGGTCTGCAAGCCATTCTGTGGTGACTAACGAGTCGGGTTTCGATTCAGACATGTCTGAAGTCCTGCGTGCCGATCGGAGAAGGGATCGTTATGATAGCCGAGAAGTCACAACGCTCCGACCCCGACCCAGGTGAACGATGCGCGCTGCTGTCCTCGACCGATTGGGCGAACCTGCGGAAGTTCTGACCTGCCGAGAACTTCCCACCCCGGAACCTGGCCCCGGCCAGGTTAGGGTCAAGATGATCGCCAGCCCGATCAACCCCTCGGACATGATGACCATTCGAGGGGCGTACGTCAGCAAGCCCGACGTCCCATTTACCCCAGGTTATGAAGGGGTCGGAGTCGTCGATAAGGCTGGGCCAGGACTGCTTGGGAAATTCATGGTCGGTCGACGGGTTGCCGTCCTCAACCAGGCCGGAGGCAACTGGGCCGAGTTCGCCGTGGTTCCCGCCGTCCGGGTGATCCCCGTCCCCAAGGACCTTCCCGACGAGCAGGTCGCCTCATTCTTCGTCAACCCGGCGACCGTGTTGGCCATGGTTCGCCACGTCCATCAGGTTCCCCAGGGAGCATGGCTGCTCCAGTCGGCGGCTGGGTCGGCACTTGGACGGATGATCATCAAACTTGGCAAGAACGACGGCTTCAAAACGATCAACGTCGTCCGCCGTCGTGAGGCAATCGACGAACTGAAGGCCCTCGGGGCCGACGTCGTCATTTCGTCGTCAGACGGACCGATCGCCGACCAAGTCCGAGCGATTGTTGGTCCCGAGGGAGTGAAATACGCAGTCGATCCGGTCGGTGGCAAGACGGGCGGCGAGATTTTCGACTGCCTGTCCCTGGATGGCCGGATGCTAGTCTACGGAACGCTTTCAGGTGACCCGCTCCAAGTGAGCCAGCGAGCACTCATCGCCGGCAAACGTGTCGAAGGGTTTTACCTCGGCCACTTCATGATCGAACGCGGCATCCCAAGATCGATCCTCCTGTTCCGAGAGATCGCCAAGATGATCCGAGCAGGAGTGCTCGCGACCGAACCGGGTGAGCATTTTCCGCTCGATCAGGTCGCAAACGCGGCGAAGGCTGCCGAAGTTGTGGGTAAGAAGGGGAAGGTGTTGCTCAAAATCTCCTGACGGTCAACACCCCGTCGACCTGGAATCTGCATTTTTCAGGAATTCGTTCGCCTTGGTTGGCCCCCGTCGATATCATTAGGAGGTCAGGGTGCCACCCGAGGCGCGGTCGGAGATAGCGACGGCGTCGATTGGGTTTGTTTTGTTGACCCCTCCCAGGCCTCCTTCCCCGCGATGGTCTTCGACCATTTCAGGGCAATCCGTTTCGGATCTCTTCGCCCCTTAGTGGTCGAGATCTCTCGTTCGAGTTGTCACGACCTGGTGAAGGTTCTACGATTCCTTGAGGTCGAGACGGCGTAGAGTTCCTCTACGATCGGATCGACCTGGGTGGTCTCCCGACAGGTGATTTCGTGGCCTCACACAAAGTCCCGGCTCATTGATCACTGGAGGGTTAGCCCAATTGGGGCCCCTCCGTTCCATGGGTGATCAGGCCGGGCGGGGATGTCGTTGACGATGAGTATGAGCGAATCCGCAGGTGCCCAGGACTGGCGTGCCGTTGCCTGTCTAGCCCCTGGCGGGGAGCGTTTGCTTTGCCTCGGTGGCAGTTCGGCCCAAGTCCGTGCGGCCTACACCAACGCCTGGGGCGAAGTGATCCGTGATGAAGATCGTCCCACCGTACGTGCCATTTCCCTTCAGAGATGGGCGGGCCTTGCCTGGCAAGGTCAGTGGGAACACCAATCGTATCTGGCTGTTCCAGCCACCCGAGGGGGCAAGTCGGCCCCGAGTGATCCCGACGCACCGATCGACTGAGATCGTCGTTCAGGTTTGTTGGAGACCGTCATCCAAGACAACATTCCCTCCTCCCCCGGCACCGTTCGGGGGTTATTGTTACGCCTCGGATCGAAAATAAGTTGGG
This sequence comes from Isosphaeraceae bacterium, assembly GCA_025356475.1. Lineage (GTDB taxonomy): Bacteria > Planctomycetota > Planctomycetia > Isosphaerales > Isosphaeraceae > JANXSX01. The sequence continues at coordinate 35,362 of JANXSX010000168.1, forward strand.
TTGTGGTACAGCTCACGGATTGCCCAATGGTCAGTAATCCATGCATGATGGTTCACCAAGACACCACTTTGTGAGAGCTCGATCTCGAGAAACCCAGGCGAACGATGGCCTGTCAGATCCCGGAGTAATGGTGCCCCAGCATTGAGACAGAGTTGGTTCGGCAGCTCAAGAGGCTGGAAGGCCCATGCCGCGTGGACGTGTCCGCAACAGTAAATGTGAGGGGCAACGGACTTGAGTGCCTCAATCACAGCGGCGGCGTTCACCTGCCGTTTTCTCGACAACTCTCGGGCGTAATCGGGTGGCGCACTGAGAGGATAATGCGAGGCAATGATCAACCGGTCATCGGACCAGTTCGCCAGAATCCGTTTCATCGCTTCAATTTGCGCCGATGGCAATCGACCCCTTGCCGAAAGATGGGCCCGAGTCGGATCAAGCCCGAGGATAGCTGTCCGCTCGTCGAGTTGCCTGAGCCAAGGGTAGGCTGACGGTGGAGAATAGCCGCCAAAAAACCGCTCAAACGTTCGATCGCGAACCGAGCCCGACGTGTATCGGTCGTGATTACCAGGAAGGACCGTCGCCCGAGTCGTGTCGCGAAGAAGCGGCTCCAAGGCGCGCAATGCTTCGACGAATTCCGAAGGATGAGCCGTCGTCGTCAAATCGCCTGTGATGAGAATATGGTCGGCGGCGAGCGATACGATGCGTGCAACCACATCATCGAGACGTTCGAGCCGGAACCGAGCCGCTCGTCCCGCCAACAAGTTAGCCATCCCGAGTGCCCGCTTGTTGAACAGTTGCAACGGATTGGCCACGTAGCGCCAGACGTGGACATCGGAGAGGTGGACAATCCGCACCAATACAACCTCGGACCATGACTACCAGTGCCAGCCGAAATGGCCCACCATCACATCGTAAGCGGCATGGGTTCCCACCGCGACAGCGAACCCTCTCGCCAGAAAGATCCAGGCGAAATAAACCCCAGCCGACCATCGGAAAATGAACGCAAACCAGGTAAATGCCTCGCCCGGTATTCCAATGTGATGGGCAAGGGCAAACAAGATCGCTGAAGTCGTCACAGCCAGTGTGCCGGCCAACACGCCAGGAGTCTGGATCAGTCGCAAGGCCCAGAACACAAACGGGATCAGAGCGAGCCGGAATAGGGCTTCTTCATAGATCCCCGCGCCGAGGTAACTCAGGAGAGCCGAGTTTGTCGAGGCTGAGGCTGAGGTTGAGGTTTCCAGGAGTGTCCCACCTTCAACATGCGTCAGTCCAACGTCAACCAGACGACTCAACCCAATCAGACCGAGCGCGAGTACCAAGCTCTCAAGCAGCATCCCCGCGAGATTCCAAGGCGAGAACCGCCAATCGTGGTTGTCACAGACCTGCCAGGCCAGCAGGCCGATCGCCAGAAGCAACGGCGGGAAAAGGTGATCGGTCAATCCGACGAGCCTCAACCCCTCCCGGGCCCAGGCATCCGCACCAGCACGCGCGACCCCGCCTTGTGCCCAGTACAAACCCAACTCATAGAGGACGAGCAGGGGAGCGACAAAGACTAAACACGGAAAAGGACGCCGGGTCGAGGCCCAATAGCCCGAATCTTCGCCAATATCGATCCGGGCTGACTCACGCCACCAACGGTGATCGTAACCAAACCGCGACCGATGCCGACCTCGAGTCGGCTTATTTCGATCCAGAGTCTGTGCGAATTTTGGTTTCACACCCTAGCCATCGGCGATTGGACTTGTAAAATCCAAGTATTGCAATTCGGCTGTCTGCCGTTTCAGAAGTGTCTGAATTTTCACAAATTCCGAACAACATGAAATGTCAGCCGTCTTGTATGGACTGGGTCAGGCCGATACGATAGCAATCCCGTGTTGGGCAGGGGCTTTCGTATTCCGAGATGGCCCCTCCGTCCCGACAGATCTTGTTGCTTCCGCTCTTTCCGCCATAAGTTGTGGTAGGGGCTCTGTGGTTTGATTCGGTCTCTGCCGAATCGGCGACTCGGACCCGCTTTGAGGAGGATTGGCGCGTGACTTCGCGGTTTCGCCTCGCTTTGTTCGCATGTTCGCTGGGCCTGGTCGGTTGCAGCGACAGTTTTAACGCGGGTCCGATTGCCTACACTGAGAGCGAACGGCTCGTTAAAGAACTGAGTGAGAAGCCGAACCTCCAGAAGGCGGTTCGGAGCAACTTGGCCGAACTCTTCGGCCCAGACCCTCAGCACATCAAAGTTCCAGCCGGTTCGGGGCTCTCGAACGGCGGGATTTACCTCGCGAACTTGAAGAGCGACGGTCAGGGCGAAGGGGCTAAGCCCCAACCCATCATGCTCGTCCGCACCGACAAGGGGACCGGCGCAGTCGTTCAGGAAACGCAGACGGGCGGCTACACCCTCTACCGCAAGCATTGTCTCCATTGCCATGGGATCGCGGGAGCAGGGGATGGCCCCACAGCTCAATACCTTTATCCCAAGCCCCGTGACTATCGAATGGGACTGTACAAGTTCACTTCAACGACCACTGGAGCGAAGCCGACACGCGACGACCTCCGCAAGACAATCCGCTACGGTCTCCATGGTTCCTCAATGCCTTCCTTCGAAGCCTTGATGACCGATATCGAGATGGAACAAGTCATTGATTACATGACGTTCCTCAGCATGCGTGGAGAAGTTGAGCGGGCATTGCTTGAAGAGGCCGTCGGCGCGGACGATAAGGATGCCGATACTGCGATTAGCAAGGACACCGTGGCAGAGATCGTCACCGGAGTCTTCGAGAAGTGGAAAAACGCGGAAACCCAGGTCGTCGCTCCTCCTGTTGCTCGGGTCGCTCCTAGCAAGGAGAGCATCCACCGAGGTCGCGAACTCTTCCTTGGATTAAACAAGACAGGCAACAAGGTCGAATGTGCCGGCTGTCACGGGGCCAAGGCCAAGGGCAACGGTGCAAGCTTTATTGATGAACAGGTCTTCCAGGACGTGGTGTTCCGTCAAAAGACGGTGGACCTGGCTCTGGCTCGCCTCTTCCGAGAGAAAGTGGAGGCGGAAGCCTTTAGTCATGGAGATGGGCACTCGGTCGAGCATAAGGAACCGATCGTATCGCCCCCGGCGGAGATCGGTAAATTCCTGGCCTCAAACGCCGATATCGCCACCCGACTTCGCAAGGATCGCTCGTTCTACGAAGACCTGAAAGATAAAGACTTCCAAGCCCTGCTCGCCGATCCTTTGAAGGCGGAGGAGATCGGTCATAAGGCGGTCGCTCTGCTCCCTGAAGTTGCTGACCCGGCATTCCAGCCGTTCTGGCGCTCGAAATACGACCTTTGGGTCAAGGGGTCGCTCGACGATTGGGGTAACCCCATTCGTCCTGCCAACCTCAACCTGGGGGTCTATAAAGGGGGTCGGCGACCGATCGATATTTACTGGCGGCTCTCCAAGGGAATCAACGGCGCAAAGATGCCCTCACACGTTCCAACGCTTACTCCAGAGCAGATTTGGGATGTCGTGAACTTCATCTTGGCCCTGCCCTATGAGCCTGACCTGGTGAGAGATAAGGCACCGGCGAGTGCCCCAACCCATGGCCCGGCGGTGGCCCAGTCCTCCTCCGGCACGTCAAAATCTTGATCTTCAGCCATCCTTAGATCGTCCGGCCCCACTTGGGTCGGGCGACATGGGTGTCGCTTCCAGTTGTCAATCCGCCCGTATTCGTCCCAATCACCTAGCAACCATCGCAACCGGGTCGCTGGAACTCTGACATTCGTGCCCGGCCCAGGGAGTGTTTCCGTGCGTTACTGGCATCTCGTGTTTGCCTTCGCAGCCGTTTTTGTGGTCGGAACGTCCGCGTACTCTCCGTTCGCAGCCGACTGGTGGCTTCCGGGCGGACCGGGTCCTGACTACACGCACTCGGTTTCGACCTTCGGCAAGAAGATCGACAGCCTCTACATTCTTATCCTGATCATTACTGGCGTTGTCTTCATCGGTACTCAGATCGCGCTGGTTTGGGCAACCTATAAGTTTGCGGACACAGGCCCGAATCGCGTCGCCCAGTACTTCCACGGAAGCCAGCGGCTCGAAGTGATCTGGACCATCATTCCCGCCGCGATCCTGGTCTTCATCGCCCTTTACCAGATGGGGACTTGGTCCGACATCAAGTTCCGAACTGCTGCCCCCCGGGTCCAACCGATCGCGGAAATCACCGCACGACAGTTTCAATGGGTTATGCGTTACGCAGGTGCCGACGGGAAGTTAAATACTCCTGACGATGTGCAACTCGTCAATGATCTTCACTTCGTGAAAGATCGTCCGGCGCTAATCTACCTGAAGTCGGGTGATGTCCAGCACTCGTTCTTCCTTCCTCAGATGCGAATCAAGCAAGACGCAGTCCCAGGCTTGACCATCCCGGTCTGGTTCGATGCTGATCGATCCGGTCACTACGAACTCGTGTGTGCCGAGCTTTGCGGCTGGGGCCACTATAAGATGCGTGGCAACGTCACCGTCCACGACACCCAAGTTCAGTATGACGATTGGATGACGTCCGAAATTCGCAAACAGAGTCAAGACCAGCTCGTCTCGGCCCCCGCCACCGGGTCTTCAGGGAACTAATGACGCCATGAGCACCGAACACACCGCCAACGGGCATGGGAATGGTCATGGCCCGGTCGCTGCGGACCACGGACACGACGATCATATTCATCCAGCCCCCACAAACTTCCTGAAGAAGTATGTCTTCAGCGAAGATCACAAAGTCATTGGGATTCAGTTCCTCTTCTCGGGGCTGATCTTCTTCGTGGTCGGTGGACTCCTCGCCCTGGCGATCCGCTGGCAGCTCGCCTGGCCGTGGTCGCCGATTCCGATCCTCTCTCAGGCCCTCTGGTCTGAGCAGGGATATCGGATGCCTCCCGAGTTCTACAACAAGCTCTTCACCATGCACGGCTCGGTGATGATCTTCTTCGTGATCATTCCGCTCCTCACCGGTGCGTTCGGGAACTACCTGATCCCGCTGATGATCGGTGCTCGCGACATGGCATTCCCCAAACTCAACATGTTCTCGTACTGGTTCATGTGGCCTGCCTTTATCATGATGACCTACTCGTTCCAGGTAGGCGCGACCGACTTCGGTTGGACCGCGTATCCTTCGGGAACTGTATTTCATGAGGCATCACCTGGTTCCCAAACGGGTCAAACCCTCTGGCTGGGTGGGCTACTGTTTGCGGGTATCTCCTCGTTGATGGGTTCGATCAACTACATCACGACGATCATCATGCTCCGGGCTCCCGGAATGAAGATGTTCCGGATGCCCATGACAGTCTGGGCGATGTTCATCACCGCACTCCTACAAGCATTTGCCCTTCCCGTGCTCACCTCTGCCCTGGCCATGCAGTTGCTCGACCGTACCGTGGGGACGAACTTCTTCGTCCCCGCGAACTGGAGCGTAGGCAACGGTCCTGTCCGGGTTGGTGGTGGCCAGACGCTTCTTTGGCAGCATCTTTTCTGGTTCTACTCTCACCCCGCCGTCTATATCATGATTCTCCCGGCGATGGGCGTGGTTTCGGACGTGATCTCGACCTTCTCGCGCAAACCCCTTTTCGGCTACAAGCCGATGGTCTTTGCCATCGCGGCGATCGCCGGGCTGGGCTTTATCGTCTGGGGTCACCACATGTTCCAGTCGGGTATGAACCCCGCCTTGGGCGCGACGTTCATGCTCTCGACAATGATGATCGCCCTACCATCAGCCATCAAAGTCTTCAACTGGCTCGGGACGATGTGGGGTGGCAAGATTCAATTCACTGCCGCCATGCTCAACGCAATGGCGTTTGTGTCCATGTTCATTATCGGTGGTCTCTCGGGCATCTTTATGGCCGCGACACCGGTTGATATGCACATTCATGACACGTATTTTATCGTGGCACATATTCACTATGTGCTCTTCGGTGGAAGTACGTTCGGGATCTTCGCCGCAATCTATTACTGGTTCCCCAAGATGTTCGGCCGGATGATGGACGAACGGCTCGGCAAGATCCACTTCTTCTTCAGTTTTATCTTCTTCAACGGCACGTTCTTCCTGATGCACATCATCGGGATGCACGGTCATCCTCGCCGGATCGCCGACCCCACGGTCTACGAGTACTTGCGAACGACCGGCACGCTCGCCATGAACCAGTTCATGACGATCAACGCTCTTCTGCTCGGTGCCACCCAGTTAATCTTCGCGTTTAACTTCCTTTACAGCCTCGTCGCTGGCCCGAAGGCCCCGAACAACCCCTGGAACGCGAACTCGCTGGAGTGGACGATCGAGTCACCCCCTCCGCACTACAATTTCGCGACCCTGCCGCATGTCTATCACGCAGCCTATGAGTTCAGCCTCCCGAACGCTGACAAGGATTTTCTTCCTCAAACTGAGCCTCGACCGCTTGAATCGGAACCGCTTGATCCTGTCATGGCGTGAGCATTCGTTGACTTCATCCGATCAGCCTCGGTGGATTTTCAACCGAGGCTGATTCCCCTTCCCATCGATTGCGACTCCAACCAATCCCATGACCAAGAGTCCTGTCTTCAACGTGGAAACATACCGGCCCGGCCCGCACTGGGTCGCGGTCGTTGCCGCGTTGTTCACTTGGCCTCTGCTGTTCGTTGGTGGCTTAGTGACGAGCTACAAGGTCGGGATGGCCGTGCCCGACTGGCCGACCACGTTCGGCATTAATATGTTTGTCTATGACTTCTTTAACTCACCCTGGGGTGTGTTCATTGAACATACTCACCGGCTCTATGGTGCTGCCGTCGGGCTGGCGACGATCATCCTGGTGATCTGGTTTAGCGTCTGCGAATCGTCGAATCGCCGGATGGTTGGGATCGCCTGGTTTGCGCTCCTCGCGGTCATCGTACAAGGGTTGTTAGGTGGCTTGCGGGTCAATTGGAACTCGACGATTTTGGCAGCGGTTCATGGTTGCAGCGGACAAGCCTTCTTCGGACTGATGGTCACGATCGCAGTCCTCACGAGTCACACCTATCGCGATCGACGTCTAACCCTAGAAGACGATTCTCGGCTCAGGGCTGCGACCCTCGGCTTGGTCGGCCTCATCTATGCACAGGAACTCGCTGGTGCCTGGGTCCGGCATTTCCCCTCTAGGCTCGCGCTGGTCGTCCACGGAGTCGCGGCTCTGGCAGTCGTTGGTCACGCGACCAGGGTGATTTGCAAGATTCTCCACCGACGCGACGAGCTGAAGTTGCTCATGACTTCCACACTTGCTTTGATTCTGACCCTCACTGGTCAAGTTGCACTTGGATTGATGGCCTGGTGGGTCCTGGAGATTCCTCGGCAGCAAAAGGATCTCTCCGCACTGATCCGAACTGGGCACCAGGCCAATGCCGCGCTGCTCTTGGGCTCCTCAGTCGCACTCGCCGTTCTCGCTCATCGATTCCTCCGACCGCTGGAAGTTTCCGAAATGGCCTCGTCGCTCACCCACGCCGAGTTGGAGGCCATCGCATGAAAGTGATGGTGACCCCACTCGTTCCTGGGATTCCCAAGGTTTCGGCCCCGCCGATGCTGGACCATGCTCGTGCCAGGCTGGCTGCGTTTATCGCTCTGACTAAGCCTCGTATTGCGTTCATGGTGTTGATTACGGTCGCGACAGGGTTCCTGTTAGGTGCTCGCAAGTCGTCGCATCCTGTCACTTTCGTTTGGACCTTGATTGGCACCGGGCTGGTCGCGGCTGGTGCGAGCGTTTGGAATCAGTACCTTGAACGAGATCGTGATGCTCGGATGCGTCGGACGGGTTCCAGGCCTTTGCCGACCGGTCGAGTCAGCCCTACGGAAGCCGTCGTCTTCGGGTCGACACTCGCAATCGGTGGTGCGACGATCCTTGTTCTCGGTGCCAATGCCTTGGCCGCCTCGGTCGCGGCATTAACCTTCTTGCTTTATGTGTTCGTATATACACCACTAAAGCCGATCACGACCTTAAACACGGCGATTGGTGCGATTCCAGGCGCGCTTCCCCCGGTCATCGGCTGGTCTGCGGCCACGGGCCATGTGGGCATTGAGGCGTTCTCCTTATTCCTGATCCTCTTTCTCTGGCAGTTTCCCCACTTCTTGGCCATCGCCTGGATCCATCGCGAAGACTATGCCAGAGGAGGCCACCGGATGCTCCCAGGCGCAGATCCTGGCGGATCGCTCACGGGCCGACAGGCTGCAACTTATGCCCTGGCATTGATCCCAGCCGGACTGCTTCCAAGCGTGATCGGTCTCGCGGGGGGAGTCTACTTCGCAGGGGCTCTCTTGCTTGGATTCTTCTACCTGGCGAGCGCACTTCGATTCTGGACTGACGTGAACGATGCCAACGCTCGCAAGTTATTGCGTGCCTCGATCATATACTTACCTGCGATCCTCGGTCTGCTTCTGATCAACCCATTGCCGGTCTGACCGGTCACACTGGACCACACGACTGCGACCGCGTGACCCCTTCAAGGTGGAGCTGAGATGGCATCGATTCCTTACCCGGTCGCAACGACGACTGCGACCCGAGCCAAACCAGTCACGGCGCCAATCACGCCTGGCAAGGTTGCAATGTGGCTCTTTCTGGCTACCGAAATCATGTTCTTCACCGGGCTGATCGGCTCGTACATCGTGCTTCGCGCAGGGAGCTCGCCGTTCTACTACAGCGAGACTTACGCCCCCGGTACCCCTGTCTCCGAGATGGCCACTACGAACGGTGTCAAGTTCTTTAACTGGCCGGTTCCTTACGACAAAAAAGTGAACCCGCTCTCGATCGACCTGACCGCAGGGAACACGTTCATCCTCATCTGCTCCTCAGTTTCGATGGTCCTCGGCCTGGCCGCGATCCAGCGCGGTGATAAGAAGAAGCTCACGCTTTGGTTAGGTGCAACCGTTGTAATCGGCTCGATTTTTCTGGGTATCCAGGTGTACGAGTACTACTCACTGATGTTCGGCCACCATCAGCCAATCGGGATCTCGCGAACCGGGCACTTTACACCCGACGTCAGCTTGTTCGCATCATGTTTCTTCACAATGACCGGCTTCCATGGAGCACACGTCTTCGGTGGCGTGGTCATGCTTTTCTGCCTATTCGTTCAATCGCTCCGTGGTGCCTACACGCAGACGAATCATGCGGCCGTCGAACTGATCGGCCTCTATTGGCACTTCGTTGACCTTGTCTGGATCATTCTTTTCACGGTCGTTTACCTCGTCTAAGTGAGCGGATCACGATCGTCGCCCGAAACTCAAGGAACCGTCACGATGTCCGATAGTCACGCGGTCACAGCCGATTCCGCCCCACACGAAAGTGCTGAGGAACATGAGTCGCACGTCGGCACCTATATCAAAGTGTTCATAGCGCTCGCGGTTCTGACGGCGGTTGAATATTTCTACGCGAGCATCTTCAAAGACTCCTTCGGTGTCCTGATTCTCGGCCTGATGGTCCTCGCTCTTGTGAAGGCGGGGATGGTTGGCCTCTACTTCATGCACCTGAAGTTCGAGGGCCGCTGGGTCTACGGCATGCTCGTCCCCGCATGCTGCCTGGCGATTATCCTGATTCTCGCACTCTACCCGGACGTCACGCTCCATCCGGGAACCGATGCTCCCGAAGGCTCCGAGGAGGAGCCGGTCGCAGCTTCGACAGTCGAACCAACCAGAAGCCAAAGTCGCCTGGAATTCTCCCTTGATCTTGTAGGTTGATCAAAATATCAAGTTGTTGAGAGGTCGTCAGTTGACCTCTCGACGACTTCTTCCCTTACCCGCCCCTTTACGAGTTGTCCCCTTGGTTCGTTCATATCGGCTCGGCATCAGCATTGTTCTGGCGACGATCACGCTCTCAGCGGTGATCTCCGTCGTGATATTCGCCAAGCAGGCTTCACCCCCTGCGGGCGAGTCGCTCGGTGCGGCGGCTTACACACTCTCGGACTACGATCTGATCGAACGCTCTGGGCGAGCCATCAAGCCCGAGACGCTGGCGGACGACGTTTGGATCGCTGCATTCATCTTCACGCGTTGCCCTTCGTCCTGTCCCGTGATCAGTAGCACGATGAAGGGGCTCCAGGCCAAACTCGCTGGGACTCATGTTCGGCTCGTGAGTATTTCGGTAGACCCGGAATTCGACACGCCCGAGGTTCTCAGCGAGTACGCCAAAAAATATGCTGCTGATCCCGAACGCTGGTGGTTCTTGACCGGCCAGAAGGATCGAATTTACCGGATGATCCTCGACCAGTTCCACATCAGCGTAGCCAGATCAAGCGACGAGGAACGTGCTGCCGGAGCAGAGCAGGTGGCCCATAGCAACAGGCTTGTCTTGGTCGCCCGGGGAAATCGCGTGGCGGGGACCTATGTCTCCAGCGACAGCTTGGCGGTGGACCGGCTCTTGCGAGATGCCCACCTGCTCGAAAGTGAGGGGACTTGGCCTCGGCAACTCCCGGAAATCAACGCCGGCCTGAATGCAACATGTGCCGTGATTCTAATATTTGCGTGGATCTGTATCCTCACAGGTCGTAGGCAAGCACACGCTCTCGGCATGATCAGTGCTATTGTGGTCTCGGCTCTGTTCCTGGCCTGCTACTTGGTCTATCATTACATGGTAGGGAGCATGCCGTTTCGAGGCTACGGCCCGATCCGCGTGGTCTACTTCACCATTTTGCTGTCCCACACAGCACTTGCCACATTGGGAGTTGTGCCGCTAGTCGCCCTGACCGTCTATCGGGCCTATCGGCAGGACTTCTCAGCTCATGTTCGGATTGCCAGGGTCACGTTTCCGATCTGGTTCTACGTCTCGGTCACCGGGGTCGTGATCTACTGGATGCTCTACCGTCTCGACGTTTCGCCCGTCCTGGGTTAAGGCTTCGAGGGCCTATTTCCATGCGAGATACACTGCGTCGTTGGTTCCCGCTCGTTGTTGTTGCTTTCGTGCTGATTGGCGTGGCCGAAGTCAAGGCTTGCCCTAATTGCAAGGAAGCGGTTGCCGAGCAGGAGAACTCAAAAGAGCTGAAATCCGGCTATTACTACAGCATTTTAATGATGATCGGCATGCCGATGACGCTCCTCGGCGTCGGCGCGACCACCGTGGTGCGGCTCGCCAAGAACGGTTCGCTGCCCGAGATGTGAGTGATCCCGAATCACGTTTCGATTCGGCTCCACAAAGCTGGGATCATGATCAAGCCTATCTCCCCTTTGTCAATCGAGTTCGCCCCGTGTCCCAGCGCACTGCGGAAATCGTCCGAACGACACGCGAGACCGACATCCGCCTGACGCTGAATGTCGACGGCACAGGCGTTTCGCAAGTGGCGACCGGCGTTGGCTTCCTTGATCATATGCTCGAACTCTTCGCCCGGCACGGTCTCTTCGATCTGACCGTCACCTGCAAAGGTGACACACATATCGATGATCACCACACAACCGAAGATATTGGCATTTGTCTCGGCCAAGCACTCGACAGAGCTCTGGGAGACAAGGCAGGGATCAGTCGTTATGGGCATTGCGTTTTGCCGATGGACGAGTCGCTTGTGACGACCGCTGTTGATCTGGGCGGGCGAGCGTTCTGGGTCTGGAACGCCCCGATGCCAACCGCGAAGATTGGCACATTTGATAGCGAGCTTGTCGCCGACTTCTGGCAAGCCGTGGCCACCCAAGCCCGGATGAATTTGCACGTCCTGCTTCACTACGGGCGCAACAGCCACCACATCAGTGAAGCCATCTTCAAGGGCTTGGCCCGATCGATGCGAGACGCGACTGAGATCGATCCGCGACGTATCGGAGTCGCCTCGACCAAGGGTGTGATTTAGCCCTGCGGGTCAGGCTAGAATCTCGTGAACCACTTCCCCGAAGACGTCGGTGAGCCGCATGTCGCGACCACCGAATCGGTACGTTTGCTTCTTGTGGTCAACCCCGAGTGTATGCAACATTGTGGCGTGGAGATCGTGGATTTCGACTTTATTCTCAACCGCATGGTAGCCGTAGTCGTCGGTCGCTCCATGGATTGTGCCCCCCTTGATGCCGCCGCCGGCGAGCCACATCGTGAAGCCGTAGGGGTTATGGTCGCGCCCATCGGTGCCTTGGGCCATCGGAGTTCGCCCAAATTCCCCTCCCCAGATCACTAAGGTCTCCTTGAGTAATCCACGCGCTTTCAGATCTTTGAGGAGCGCTGCAATCGGCTGATCGACGGCTCTGGCATTGTCGGCATGGCCCTTGAGGAGGCCGGAATGCTGGTCCCATCGGTCTGCACCGACACTCGGGCAGAGCACCTCAATAAACCGGACCCCTCGCTCAACCAATCGTCGAGCGACCAGGCATTGGTGCGCAAAGATCTGGGTCGGTGGGTAACTTGCATCGAGTCCATACAAAGACTTGGTGGCCTGGCTCTCTCCGCCCAGATCCATCAAGTCCGGGACCGCCGTTTGCATTGCATAAGCGAGTTCATAGTTGGCGATCGCAGCTTCGACCGCGTCGTGTTTGCCGATCCGTCCAATCACTCCCTGATCGAGCTTCCGAAGGAGAGCTCGCTTGCGGTCCGTGGTTTCGGCGGCTTCTTGAGGAGGATCGAGGTTGGCCACTGCCTGAGCGCTCGGCTTGAAAACCGAGCCTTGATACGTCGCAGGCAGGAAACCGCTTCCAAAACAGTCGATCCCTCCAGGGGGAATCAAACCGCTATTGAGCACCACAAAGCCCGGCAGGTTATCGCAATCACTTCCCAGGCCATAAGTCGTCCAAGCGCCGTGGCTAGGCCTGCCTTGAAGGCTGGAACCTGTATGCATGAAGTAGTTGGCAGCCGTATGTTCCGAAGAATTCGAGACCATCGACCGGACAATCGCCAGATCATCGACGCATGTCGCGACATTGGGGAAGAGGTCGCTGACGGGGATACCGCTCTGGCCGTAGTTCCTGAACTTCCAAGGCGACTTGAGCACGGACCCAACGTTATTAAACTGAGTGGGATGTGTTTTGACCTTGATCGGTTCACCATGCTCGCGATCGAGTCGAGGCTTGGGGTCGAACGTATCCACCTGCGACGGCCCACCGTCCATGAACAGGAAGATCACGCTCTTGGCGGTCTCAGGATGATTCGTCTTGCCATGTAGGGCTTCGCCGAACGACTTCGTCCCCATCAGTCCCGCGAGCGCCAAAGCTCCAAAGCCGTTCGCGGAACGAAGAAGCATATCACGGCGTGTCAGGGGCTGATCGATGTATTGACCGCAGTGCATTGGTGATTCCTCATCATCTCTGTGAGCTGGACACATGAATTCCCGAGTTCGATGGCGTACTAAACTTGGTTTCGCCAATCACTCGACGAAGATAAACGCTTTCGAATTCATCAGGACATGACAGAGGTCTCGCCAATCCTCCTTCGATCCTCCTGCTGTGCCTAGAAATCGGGTTGCTTCCTCAAGTTCCGCCCGAAGAGGATCGCGACTCAACGCCAACTGGTATAGCATCTTGATGCGGTCGTCGGGTTTATCTCGGCCAGCCATCACCCGGTCGGCGAGCCGTCCTGATTGCGCCAGCACGAAGGGGTCGTTCAGGAGACACAACGCCTGTGCTGGGACATTCGACACGTTCCGCCGACCGATCGTCGTGTTGGGTTGGGGGGCATCGAAGGCTAGGAGGAACGGGCTGGGGAAGTTGCGACGGATCGCCAAGTAGATCGATCGGCGGCCGTTCCCATCGAGCGGTCCCGAGGTCGAAGGGCGGCCTCGACCTTCCATGAACGGTGTTAGATGCGTCGGCACACTCGGACCATACATGGTACGGTCGATCCGGCCACTGACTTCCAGAATCGTGTCGCGAATCGCTTCAGCCTCAAGACGATGGACTCGCATCCGGTGCAGCAGTACATTGGTCGGGTCAACCTGCTCGGACTTAGGATCAAGAGAACTCGACATCTGATACGCATGCGAGGCCAGTATCAATCGATGCATTGCTTTGATCGACCATCCGGATCGAATCAGTTGCTGGGCCAGGTGGTCGAGTAACTGGGGGTGGCTCGGGGTCTGACCCATTGCGCCAAAGTCGTCGGTACTGGGGACAAGACCCACGCCAAAGTGGTGTTTCCAGAGTCGGTTGACAATCACACGGGCCGTTAAAGGATTGGTTGAACTTGCGATCGACTGGGCCAGTTGCAGGCGACCACTCCCGGAGTTGCCATGGGTCGCCAACATCCCCCCAAAAACTTCGAGAGGACGTCGCGGCACAACCTCACCTAGGGTGTGGGGGTTACCTCGAATCGAAAGCGGGGCGTCTTCCGGCGACCCTTCGGTCATCGTTAAGGCAAACGATGGGGAGGGGATTGTCCCCTCCACGTCGCGATAGGCCTTGATTCGTGGCATCAGCTCAGCGTCGCCCACAATCCAACCTTGGTCGATCAGCCACGCAAGCCATTCTGCGCGTTCGGGAGGGAGACAATCGCCGGTTCTCCAAGCGTATAAGGCCCCCTCGGCGACGCGCTCATACTTGGAAATTAACTCTGCTGAATTCTCGGTATCGAGTAAACCGGCCGCAATCCGGTCGGGACGGGTCGGGGCGTGAGCCGAGTCAGAGAAGCGGATCTCATCGACGGCAAGGTAGCCGTGACCTTGATGATATCCCACAGGTCCAACATCATAGAGAACGGTCCCCCCGTCGGACAGTTCCAAATAGGCGGACTGGCCAACCCACATCTGTACATCTTGAGTGATCCAGCCCGGAGTGGGCGAATCCACTTTCACGGCCAACTGACCATAAATCGGGTCGCGGATCTTCTCAAAACCATTCACAACCATATGAATCCGTCCCGATTTACCCCAAGCCCGATAATGGACGTATCGATGTTGGATCGGGAACGACTTCGACCTCAAGATTCCAGTCAGCTTATCAGAGACGAGACCACTGTGGGCGACCCCAGAACCGACTGGACTGAGTCCCTTTTCTCCAACGTGCAACGCGGCCAAGCCACTCGGGCCTTGCCCAAATGCAGTTCCGGACGCGTTCCAATCGACATAGGTTGCTTGATTAAAATCCTCGAACAAGACCGAGGTGTCGGGCCCGCTCGACTTCGCCTTCGTCTGAGCGTCAGCCCGGACCTTATCGAAATTCTCAGGATTTGCTCCACACACGCTCGCCCAGGCAAACAGAGGATGCCCTGGCTGAAGCATCGCCGGATCGGCCTTGGTCATCGTGGTGAGTCGATCGGCCAGCGTCACAGGTCGTGTAAAGCTCTTGAGGAGATCCGCCTGGCGGTCCTTTAAGTCTGCAACCTTGCCAGAGTACCGGTCAGGCGAGTCGATCACCGCATGGTCGAAGCGAGAACTCTTCATGAATCCACTCAAGGCATAATAGTCCGCCTGGCGAATCGGGTCGAACTTATGGTCATGGCAACGGGCGCAATTGATTGTCAAACCCAGAAGACTTTTACCCATAACTTCCACTTGATTATCAATCCGTATCGCTTGATCGTCGCGAAGATCGACTGGAGAATGGGTCCCTTCACCAAGAAAGAAAAACCCTGTACCAACAACCGAAGCATTCGTACCATCCGCATTACGTCGTGGCTTTGCCAGCAGGTCGCCCGCGAGTTGCTCGAGAATAAACTGGTCGTACGGCAAGTCGTCATTGAATGCTTTGATGACGTAGTCTCGGTACCGCCAGGCGTCGGGCGTCTCGTAATCGAACTCATGGCCGGCGGTCTCGGCATAACGGACCAGGTCGAGCCAATGTCGTCCCCAGCGCTCGCCGTAGCGGGGGCTTGAGAGCAGACGATTCACCAGCTTTGCATATGCGTCCGGAGATAGATCGCTGACAAATGCATCGGCTTCTTCAGGCGTCGGCGGAAGGCCGATTAAGTCGAAGGTCACCCGACGGATCATGGTCCGGCGATCGGCATCAGGGTTGGGATTCAAACCAGCGGATTCGAGCTTCTCCAGCAGAAACGAATCAATCGCCCCCAAAGGCCACTGGCTCTCCTTGGTCTTCGGGACCGGAGGATCTCCGATCGGCTGAAAGCTCCAGAACTTGGCTCGAGCAGCGAAGTCGAATGCCTTCTTATCCGACCTTGCGGCAGTCTCAACCGGCCAGGGGGCTCCTCGCTCGACCCATCGTTTGAGAGTGGCGACTTCGGCCTCGGGTAATTTCGACTTGGGCGGCATCCGCAAATCGTCGTTGTAGCCGATCGCCTCAATGATCAAACTATCCTCAGGCTTGCCAGGTACAACGGCTGGACCAGTGTCCCCCCCCTTGAGCATGGTGCTCAACGCATCAAGGCGTAGTCCACCCTTTTGCTTGGCTTCGCCGTGGCAGCTCTGGCACCGGTTCACCAGAATTGGTCGAACTTGGCTCTCAAAAAATTCCAAGCCTTGCAGATCGTCGGCAGTGGCTGGCGTCGCCAACACGCCGAGAAAACCAAGCAGAAACCAGAATCGAGTCATCGCCACGCACTCCTTGAGAATCGAGGGCGAAACCCTATCCTATCAGATTATCATAGGCTCCAACCCCTCACAACCAGGCTTGTTGAACAATTCTTATCCATTCACCACGAGCGTCTACCCATCCGGTGCCCGTTTGGCTACCTTCAGAAGGACCAAATTCCTTCGCTCTCAGGCGCACTCCGCGATGCCCAAGCCGACCGACATCCGACCCATTGCTGCCGAACTCTATTTTCTGCCGATTCGGACAAGGATGCCCCTCAAGTTCGGGCCTGAGATCACCACTGAGGTCACCTGCGCACGAGTTCGATTGACCGTCGCCGATCGGATGGGAAACACGGCAGTCGGTTGGGGAGAAACCCCCTTGAGCGTTCAGTGGGTCTGGCCAAGCTCACTCTCCTACGCCGCTCGCCACGAAGTCCTCAAAGATTTCACCGTTCGGTTGGTTGATGCCTGGACAACCTTCGCTGAGTTCGGTCACCCGATCGAAGTGGGTCACGCATTTACTTCCAAGCAACTACCGATCGTACTGACGGAGACTCACCGAACACGTCAGGGCCAGGAGACGATGCCCTGGCTGGCCGCGCTGGTCTGCTCTTCGGCCTTCGACCTCGCGCTTCATGATGCATTCGGTAAGCTTCATCAAACGCCAACATATGAGATGTACACATCCCGGTTTTTAAGCCATGATTTGAGTTACTACCTTGAACCCGCCCAGGATGCGGACGTCTCGTTTGTAGGTAGGTATCCTGACGAATTCCTGGCCAATCCCGCGCCCAAGTCTCTCCCTGCCTGGCACTTGGTCGGCGGCAAAGATCCAATCTCATCCGAAGAGCTAACGGGGGCTGAGCCCGATGACGAGTATCCAGTCTTGCTCCGCGATTGGGTGCGTCGGGATGGTTTGAAATGCCTCAAGGTGAAGTTGCGCGGCGACGATTTCAGGTGGGATTACGATCGGTTGCTCGCAGTCGGCCAACTGGCAATCGAGGAGGGGGTGGACTGGCTCTCCGCCGACTTCAACTGCACAGTCTCGGACGTTGCGTATGTGAATGCGATCCTCGACCACTTGCTGAACGAACAACCCCGAATCTATGGAATGATCCTCTACGTCGAGCAGCCTTTCCCCTACGACCTGGAGGCTCATCCCATCGACGTTCACTCCGTTTCTGCACGCAAGCCATTATTCATGGATGAGAGTGCTCATGACTGGGAATTGATCAAGCTTGGTCGATCCTTAGGATGGACCGGCGTCGCGCTCAAAACCTGTAAGACTCAGACAGGGGCTCTACTCTCGCTTTGCTGGGCGAAGGCGCACGGGATGACGCTGATGGTCCAGGACCT
The DNA here is from genome assembly GCA_025356475.1 of Isosphaeraceae bacterium. Taxonomy (GTDB): domain Bacteria; phylum Planctomycetota; class Planctomycetia; order Isosphaerales; family Isosphaeraceae; genus JANXSX01. The sequence continues at coordinate 53,072 of JANXSX010000168.1, forward strand.
GACGAATCCGATGTTGGCTCAGATCCCGCACGTATTGCTCGCTGCCCACGCGGGGACGATCATGGGGGTCGAAACGAACAGCATGCAGTTCTATCCGGAAGCCTCCAACCTGGATCGAGCGATCCACCCCGGCCTGTATACTCGCCACGCCGGTAGGATCGACTTGACCACCCTTCATGGCCCCGGGTTCGGTGATCGCCTTGAAGAAATAGATCGACCTCTGCCCGAACCCGCTGCGGTTGCGCGTCGATAATGATACTCACCTCGTCCGGAGTCTTGATCATGCGACAACTTGTACTCTCCCTTATGTTCATCAGCACGGGATGGCTGGCCAACGCAGAACCGCCGAAATTGAAGGTCGTGTTGCTCTCGGGTTCTCAGGAGTACGACTCCGACACGTCACTGGCCAGGCTGAAGACTCATCTTGAGTCCCATTATGCCGTAAGCTGCACTCTGCTTAAGGCAGAGGGGACGTCCAAACTCGATGGGCTCGAAGCCCTGGGGAACTGCGACCTTACCCTCTTCTTCACGCGGCGACTGACCCTTGATGATGCGTCGATTGCAAAAATCAAGGCCTATGTCAAGTCGGGCAAGCCGATCGTGGCGATCAGGACGGCCAGTCACGGATTCCAGAATTACTTGGAGTTCGACAAGGAGATCCTCGGCGATAATTACCAGGGACACCTCAAGAACGAATACTCCACCCGAGCCAAGCTTACTGCCGGGGCAGAAGCTCACCCCGTGCTGAAGGGGGTCCGTCAATTGGCGTCACTTGGCAGTCTCTACAAGACCTCGCCGCTTGCCTCTGACGTGATCCCACTGCTGATTGGTACTTCGCCCGAAGGGACCGAACCCGTGGCATGGGTCCGCGAAATCAAAGGTCAAAGGATCTTTTACACGTCACTGGGTGCTCAATCCGACTTTGAAAACAGCACCTTTCTGCGACTGGTCACAAACGCGATTTTCTGGTCGGTAGGGCTGCAAAGCCCAGAACCCCCCAGCCCCGGACCACTCGCAGCTCGACCGAAGCAGGACGGCATGATCACGCTTGACTTACGCTCGGGATCGACCGCAAGTCGACGCGAAGTCCCAGCGAGCGAAGTCGCAATCGTCGTCTGCGATATGTGGGACCGACACTGGTGTCGAGGAGCGACCCAACGCTGTGATGCGATTGCAGTGAAAATGAATGATGTGCTCAACAAAGCACGCAAGGCGGGCGTCCAGATCGTTCACGCCCCCAGCGAGTGCATGGATTTCTACGCAGATACCCCCGCGCGCTACCGAGTCATGACCTCTACCAGGATCGAGCCACCCAAGGTCGTTCCACCCACGGATATCCCCGGCCTGCCGATCGATGACTCTGATGGGGGATGTGACACCGACGATAAAGTGTATCTGGCCTGGACCCGGCAGAGCCCCCGGATCACCATCGGCGAGTTCGATGGGATCAGCGATAACGGGGTTGAGATCTACTCATTTCTGAAGGGACAGGGAATCAAGACGGTGATCGTGATGGGCGTTCACACGAACATGTGCATTCTCAATCGGTCGTTCGCAATCAAGCAGATGACCGCCTGGGGTATGAATTGTATCCTGGCACGCGACCTGACCGACGCCATGTACGACCCCAAAGACAAGCCGTTTGTCGCCCACGAAGCGGGCACGAACCTCGTGATCGATCATATCGAAAAATACTGGTGTCCCAGTATCACTTCCGCCCAACTCATCGCGGGTCTGCCCGCAGTCCGTTAACATGTCGTCACACCCACATCAGGGAGCCTTCGGAATGCGCGTTCGACCGATCTTCATCCTTCCGGCTCTTCTTCTCCTGACTTCGTCCGCACCAGGACAAGGCATTGAGGAGATCAAGGCCAACTACACCAAGCACGAATATCGCATTCCCATGCGTGACGGCGTAAAATTATTCACATCGGTGTACGTTCCGAAAGATACATCCAAGACGCATCCTATTATGATGAGTCGCACCCCATACACTGTGGCTCCTTACGGGGTCGATAAGTCCAGGCACGACCTTGGCCCCTCAGCGCACTTCGGCAAGTCGGGCTACATCTTCGCGTACCAAGATGTACGCGGGCGCTGGATGTCGGAAGGGGAGTTTGTTCATATGAGGCCACACAACCCTTCCAAATCCGGTCCCAAGGAAATCGACGAGAGCACAGATACCTACGACACGATCGACTGGTTGGTCAAGAACGTGAAGGGGAACAATGGGCGTGTCGGGATGTGGGGAATCTCTTATCCGGGCTTTTACACAGCCGCCGGGATGATCGACGCCCATCCTGCTCTCAAAGCATGTTCACCGCAGGCTCCCGTGACAGATTGGTTCGTTGGCGACGACTGGCACCATAACGGAGCGTTTCAGCTTCCGCATGCGTTCAATTTCCTGGCGAATTTCGGTCGGCCCCGGCCCATCCCAACCACAAAGGCACCCGCCCCATTTGAGCACGGAACCCCCGACGGTTACAAGTTTTTCTTAGAACTCGGGCCAATCGCAAATGCCGACTCGAAGTACCTCAAAGGGGATATCGCCTATTGGAGTGAACTGCTCCAACACGGGAGTTATGACGAATACTGGAAGGCGCGGAACATTCGTGCTCACTTGAACAAAATTGCACCTGCCGTCATGACGGTCGGGGGTTGGTTCGACGCCGAGAACCTCTTCGGGGCACTTGAGTGCTACAAGAAAGTCGAAGCAAGTAGCCCAAACGCCAAGAACTCGATCGTGATGGGACCGTGGTTTCATGGTGGCTGGTCGCACGGTGATGGCCGGGCGCTCGGCGATGTGAGCTTTGACTCAAAAACCTCCGAGTTCTATCGAGAGAAGATCGAACTCCCGTTCTTCGAGTTCCACCTCAAAGGGCAGGGGACACCCGACCTTCCCGAAGCCTATGTCTTCGAGACCGGCACCAATCGTTGGGTAAAGCACGAGACCTGGCCCCCCAAGGACATCAAGAAAACGCCCTATTATCTGCACGCAAGTGGGAAGCTCGGACTTGAAGCGCCCACGGATGCTTCCACAACCAGTCGCGATGAATACCTCAGCGACCCTCACAAGCCAGTCCCTTATCAAGCGGACATATCCATCGGAATGACCAAAGAATATATGGTCGGTGACCAACGGTTCGCCGCTCGTCGCCCGGACGTCCTCGTCTACGAGACCGAACCGCTGGAAACCGACGTTACGATTGCGGGTCCGATCCGTGCGAACCTCAAGGTCAGCACTTCGGGGACCGACTCCGACTGGGTTATTAAAGTGATCGACGTTTACCCCGACGACTATCCCGACCATTCTCCGAACCCCAAAGGGCTGAAGATGGGGGGCTATCAGCAACTCGTGCGCGGGGACATTATGCGTGGGAAGTTCCGCAAAGATCTGAGCAAAGCCGAGCCGTTCACTCCCGACGAACCCACCGAAGTCGCCTTCACGATTCACGATAGCTATCACACGTTCCGGTCTGGACATCGGATCATGGTCCAAGTTCAGTCGAGCTGGTTCCCCCTGTTCGACCGTAATCCGCAGACCTTTGTTGATATTTACAAAGCTACGGATTCCGACTTCGTCAAGGCGACCCAGCGTGTCTATCGGTCCAAGGATATGGCATCCCACCTCATCTTGCCGATCTTGCCATGACCTGGATCTATTACGCACTCACAGCCCTTTCGCTCTCTGTGGGCTGGGGAATCCGGGGGAATTTTGGCCATGAGTACGGCGCGATGCTCCCGGGTGCCTTGGCCGCGCTCTCGGTCGCTTGCCTGAGTGGACGCGACGACTGGGCCAAGCGAGCCTCGCAAATCGCCTTGTTTGGAGCCCTTGGTTGGTCGTTCGGTGGCAGCATTTCCTACATGCAGGTCATCGCTTACACCCACTCGGGGCATTCACCGTCGGTGCTCTATGGGTTTGCCTGCCTTTTCGTCATTGGTTTCCTGTGGGCCGCACCCGGCGGTGTGGGCACCGCTCTTGCGGCAACGCTCAATCGCACACGTCTGGATACCCTGTATCCACCAATGCTATTCGTGTTCGGAGCTTGGTGGCTTCAGGGACTCGTGCTTGGACCTTGGCTCCGATCTGACAACGTCGATCTCAACTGGTATGACACCGATTGGATCGCAGCCGGACTTGGCGTGCTTGTTGGCTTGGTGATGCTCGTAATCCGCCGAAGAGCGGACGAAGGGCTCTCCCTGCTCTTGCATATGGCGATCGGCTGGTGGGTAGGGTTCGTCGTTTTGGTTTTGATTCTCGGACTTCGAATGACTCCGCCTCGTGGTGATAATTGGGCAGGCTGTCTGGGGATGGTCTGCGGGATCTTTGTCTATTGTTGGCGATGGGATTTTGTTGCGGTGGGACTCGGTGGGCTCGTGACGGGGTTGATCGGGGGCATCAGCTTCTCGAGTGCTTCGATGATCAAGCTGGTCGGAATGACCTCAGACCTCGAAACCAACTGGCACAGTGTCCTCGAGCAGACGACAGGGCTAATCCATGGACTCGGTTTGGCGGTCGCGATGGCCCTGGTCGCTCGGCGAACTCCCCTTTTGACCGATCCTCCGCGAGATCGTCACTGGCGTGAGAACTTCGCTGTTTTCTTCGTGCTCATTGGCATCACTTATCTCAACCTGAGCAAGAATCCGCCCGAGTGGGTCAAACAAAAGGCCATGGCCGCGACCCTCTACGACCTCTCTCCCTCGACCTGGTTCAACTTAGGCTATCTGGCGATCTCAACAGCACTTTTGATCCTTCTGGCCCGTCATGCGCGGAATCCCCTGCTGTGTATACCGGCGTCGCCAGTCGGTCGTGGTCAACTTCTCTACCTGACATTGCTCTGGTGGATGGTCGCTGGCAACTTCGACCGCGCCCTCGTGGGCTTCTCCGAACAACGGCTGATCACCGAGGGGGTCATCCAGATCAATGCAACGCTCTGCACCTTGGGCCTGCTCCTGGGCGTTCCCTCTCGCTCCCGGAGTATCCTCACCGTAACGACCATCACGCGTTCTTACCTTCAAAAAGTCGCGCTCGTTGGCGTGCTGGTCTCGAGCCTGGCAATCGTTGCGAACTGGGCGATCGTGCGAGGTCTTTACGGCGATCAACACGCGAAACACTCTGGCCTGAGTATCCGGTTCGGGCCAAATGCGACGATCCTTCGTCCCCGATAGCCGACCGAGTCCTGGCCTGAGACTGGCGCGGCAGGCCCCCCCGGGTTCGTGTTATGATGGGGGTCCGATTGTGAGTTGACCCTGTTTAGCCGCAGCTTTTGCGACACGTGACGAGAGAGATATGGCTTACGACTACGACATTGTGGTGATCGGTGGTGGTCCGGCAGGGTACGCAGGAGCGATCCGGGCGGCTCAACTCGGTAAGCGGGTCCTCTGCATCGAGCGCGACAAGCTCGGCGGCATCTGCCTGAACTGGGGCTGTATTCCGACCAAAGCCCTCCTGACCAACGCGCACCTGGTTGAAATGATCAACAACCATGGCAAAGCCTTCGGCTGGTCGGGCACCTCGAAGTGGGACTTCAGTCAGATGATCAATCGGAGCCGGACCGTGGCCGGCAACTTGAATAAGGGCATCGAAGGCCTGTTCAAGAAGTATAAGGTCGCCAGCAAGTTCGGGGTCGCGAAGGTCGTCGCCCCCAACACCGTCCAGATTGGCGACGAGAAGGTCACCGCCGAGAATATCGTCATCGCCACTGGCGTCCGAGCCCGAGCTCTGCCGGGTGCTGAGTTCGACGGCAAGACGATCATCACTTATAAAGAGGCGATGTCGTTAACCACCCAGCCGAAGTCGATGCTGATCATCGGCGGTGGACCGATCGGCCTGGAATTCGGCTACTTCTACAACGCGATCGGCACCAAGGTCACCGTGATCGAACTTCTGGATCGCATCCTCCCCGGTGAGGATGAAGATATCAGCGCAGCTCTCAAGAACAGCCTGACGAAGCGTGGCCTGGAGATTCTGACGGGCTCGAAGACGTCGAAGGTCGAGAAGACTTCGAACGGGATCAAAGCGACACTCGACACGCCCGCAGGCCCCAAGGTGGTCGAAGCCGACATGATGCTGGTCTCGATCGGCGTTGTTGGCAATGTCGAGAACCTATTCGCCGACAGCGTCAAAGTGACCATCGAGAAGAATCATATCAAGGTTAATGATAAGTACGAGACCTCGGTGAAGGGAATTTACGCTGTCGGTGATGTCAATGGCCCACCATGGCTGGCCCACGTCGCTCATCATGAGGCCCTTTGCTGCATCGAACGGATCTGTGGCCACTCCGATCGAAAGGTCGATTATTCGATCATCCCGGGATGCACTTATACCGATCCAGGCGTCGCCAGTGTCGGCCTGACCGAGAAACAGGCCAAAGAGAAGGGGCACACGGTCCGAATCGGCAAGTTTCCGTTCGTCGCCAGTGGTCGAGCCCAGGCCGCCGATGAGACCGAAGGCTTCGTCAAGCTCGTCTTCGATGCCCAGTACGGCGAGCTGCTAGGGGCCCACCTGATCGGGTCTCAGGCGACCGAACTGATCGCCGAACTCGTCATGGCCAAACGGCTCGAAGCGACTGAGGAAGACATTATCCACGCCATGCACCCCCACCCGACCTTCTCCGAGGCCGTGATGGAAGCCGCAGCCCAAGGGATGGGGGAATCAGTCCACATCTAGCCGTTCGCAGCGTGCGCTTCGCTTCGTTGTTGGACACCGTTGGTCTCAGGATTACTGGACATATGGTCACGCAAGTGGCCACTTGCCCAAGGATGTGTGATGACCATAAGGCCGTGGAACGCTGACGAAACAACTTCCCGATTTCTCGCCCATTCACGAATGACTCTGCCTTACGAATCACGCACCAAAACTCATAGGGGTAGGGAGAAGAGCCTCGCGGCTCCCCCTCCCTCCAAACCGTGCAGGCGGATCTCCCGCACACGGCTTTCCCGTCAGTGGTTTTACCTCAAAGAGGATTGACACGCCAACGCATGGGCCGCTTCTAAGCTGTACAACCCATGCTCTGCAAAGAACGCATTCGGCCAGCGTTGATGATCGCTTCCACGGCCACATCCTTTCTTGCCCTGACGCCTGCGGAGGATGCTGCGAAGCCTCTTCCGTAGCCAGCCGTCCAAGCGGTCAAAGGTATAGCGATGGCTGTGCTTGAAGTACGCAAACCAGCCTCGCAGCTAGGGTTCGACTCTCGCAATGATCGTCCTCAAGCTCTTCCCGGAGTTCCGCTTCGTTTCCGTGCGAAGCGCGTCTTTGAATTTCGTCAGGCTCTTGGCTCGCGGGTAGCGTGTCCCCCGCTCGAACCGGTAACCCAGAAACTCGAAGCTCGCCTCGGTCGCATCCGCGATTGTCGTCTTGTCCGGATGCAGGTTCAGGCCGGCTTGGGCCGTCCATTCTTGCACCACGGCCAGGGCTTGCGCGGCTTCCTGGGAACTGCGACACATGATCACGAAGTCATCGGCGTAGCGCACCATCGCGAATCCTCGTGCGGCCATCAGATGGTCGAGTGGGTTCAGATAGACGTTACTGAGCAGTGGGCTGATGCAACCGCCTTGCGGCGACCCCTCTTGGGGAGTCCACTCCCGCAAGCCGTCCAAGACGCCTTGCTTGAGGAACAACTCGATGAGGCTCAGCACACGCCCATCCGTACCTTCTGGGCCATGAGGTCCATCAGGCGGTCATGCGGGATCGTGTCGAAGTAGCTTTTCAGATCCGCGTCAACAATATGGGTGTAGCCCGCCTTGAGCAACTCGTCCACTCGTCGCAACGCGTCTTTGCAGCCCCTGCCGGGACGAAAGCCGTAGCTGTGCTCCGCGAAGTCGCGCTCGTAGATCGGCTCCAGAACCATGCGCAGCGCAGTTTGAACGACCCGATCGCGAACGGTTGGTATTCCCAGCGGCCGAGTCTCGGTGCTCCCCGGTTTGGGGATGTGATGTCGGCGAATCTGCTGGGGACGGTAACTCCCGATACGCAGATCCTCGCTGAGTCGCTTCAGTTCCTCGTCCTGGCGGTCCCCGAACATCGTGATCGTCACATGATCCACTCCGGCGGCACCTTGATTGGCGGCGACTTGGAAGAACGCCGCTTCCAAGGTGCGTTGGGGATGGACTTTATCGATCAGGCTGAACCATTTGCCTCCTTTGACCCCCTGTTCGAGGGCGGTCAACATCCGCTCTGTCCAAACCGTCGGTTCGACCCAGGGCCATCGGCCCAGGATTTCTCCAGAACGTGTAGCCCCTACGGGCACTGCCTCTGGTGAGTTTTCCGGCGTCTTGGTCATTGCGTCTCCACCTTCCTACACCCCTTCGCTCCACCAGAGTTAGCCGGTTTCTTCGCTACTATGAGTGCTCTGACTCCTGGACCCCCGGCGCTTCGGTTCGTTCGAACGTGAACACCGGCTTTGGTGGAGTCCAGGTCTCCCTGCGTCATGTCATCGAACCTTCCGATCATTCCGTCTCCAAGCACCTACTGTCGTCCCGACGTCGTTCTGGGGTTTCTTGCGTCGGGCTTACCGGACCACATTGCTGTGGACGCCCTTTCTGAGGGGCCATGCGTCTTGGGCTTCGCCTGTGGAACGGAGGCTCGCCACGACAATCGGCCGAATCGAGTTCACTTGCGTTACGGACTGATCGTTCACGTTCACCTCCGGTTGCTCTCCACCTCGCCTCGCGGCGACGCAGTTACCTTCAGTTACGAAGTGCCAGAACACTTCGGCAAGGACTTACACCCTGCGGATTCGATGCACTTACAGGCGCACACTCCCACGGTCCTCCGTGGGAACGAGTCTCGTGAGCAGATCGGCTCAAAAGAGGGCGATTATTCGAGACTTCTCGCTGATCCCCACCACGATTTCGACGTAAGTCCCAATGGTAGAGCTAGTTGATTGCGGTTTTTGAAGTTCTCGACCGGGTTCCGGCGAACTCCAGGAGTTCGATCCCGTATCACTCTCATCCGGGCCTGAATTCCTCGGGAGATCGTCGAAAATATCCATTCGTACACTGGTGGGGATCAGCGAGGAGTCTCGATTATTCCGTCAGCATTCCGCAGGATGAAATCCTCGCTCAACGACCCACTAATGGCTAGCTCTCCCGCAGGATGAACTCCTGCATCAGACTCCTCGACGTTAAGACGTACACGTCTTGCCATTTCACAGTCGGACAAGACGTGTCGAAACCAATACTGCTAAACCAGTAGCCTCGCCGATTCGCGGTCGAGATAGAGCTTGGCCCCCACGTGCTTGCGGAGGACACTGGCGGGGCAGGACTCGTCGATCGGTCCGCGAAGGGTGTCGTGGACGGCTTGGGCCTTGCGGGTGCCGGGAACTACGATCGAGAGAACAGGCGCAGAGAGGAGCGCGGTGATCGTTAGGGTATAGGCATGGGTGGGGACATCGTCAATCGACTCGAAACACCCATCGTACACTTGCTGGAGCCGGCAGGCGTGATCAAGTCGGACAATCTTGATGTGAAGTGGGTCGAGGAAGTCGGCCACGGGGGGGTCATTGAAGGCGAGGTGGCCGTTCTCGCCAATTCCACCACAGACGAGGTCGGGCGGATGCAGGTTGAGGAGATCTTCATAACCAAGGCAAGTGCGAAGCGGTCGTGATGTCTCTTCGCCCGGAATGAGTTTCAGGTGTTCACCTGCCAAACCGACGCGATCGAAAAGATGCTCGTGCAAGTAGCGGCGGAAGCTGGCGGGATGATCGGGGGCGAGTCCAAAATACTCATCCATATGTAAGCCGATGACCTTTGTCCAGTCGACGGACCTGTCCATTACTAGGTTCGCGAGGAACTCGTTCTGGCTGGGCGCGGCGGCGAAGATGATGTTCGCAACCCGGGCCGACTTCTGACGCTTGGCGATCGTTTGGGCAACGTCTCTCGCGGCGGCCTTGCCCATGGTCTCGCGGTCTTCGTAGACAAAGACCTGCAAACGATCGACTTGAAACTCACTGAATGGCGTTGGCATCGGTCACTTGGCTCCCTGGGTCGGTGGACCCAGAGCCTATCGACCCCCGCGTCTGCGATCAAGCCTTGCTCCTCAACGAACGAGCATCGCTTGAGTCTTACCGGGCTTGTGGCGGATCTGTTCACAGAGTTGGTGGCACTCGGAGAGGTCGGCCATCATTGCCTCTGTCAAGAAGGCCTCGGCGGGTCCATCAGCGGCCCATTGAAGCTGCTCCTGGCAGGTCGAGAGGTGCTCGATCAGGTCGCGCATCCAGAGTAGCGTTGACTGGCGATTTCGCATCGGAAGTCGATCCTTCTCACAATCCGTTGATCTCTCCACTCACGACGCACTTGGTAAAGCAAGATGCGCGCCAAACCTCGGATATACGAGCGGTGGTTCGACCGAACTCTCGGACATGAGCAAACTTGAGGAAATCTTTCGGATTTCGGGAACTCGATTCCGTCATGTCGCTCTTGTAGGTTTTGCAACGGTGATCGACTGGAAGATCGCTTGGCTTCCTTTTCGACAACCGACCCTCTACCATAGAGTGAATCTCGACTCGGCCTCTGAACGAAGGATGCCAACCGTTGACCGTGGCGATGCCCGAAACCCTGTTGCCAACCGAGCCGGAAAGTGGCGCAGAATCCTCGCCAGCGGTTGCGCCGCTCGGCTGGGCGGGATCGGTCGTTGGCTGGCTATTCGGCAAGGTCGCCAAGCGTCGTGAACCGACCAAGCCCACCGTTCCGGTCGCACGATTCCAGTGTCTGTGTATCAGCCGGGAAGCGGGTTCAGGCTCGAAGGCGATCGCGAGGATCGTGGGTGCCAGACTCGGTTGGAAGGTCTATGATGACGAGCTTCTCGAAGCGATCGCTGGTCGGATGGAAATCTCGGTCGACGAGGTCAAAGTCTTCGACGAACTCGCTCCGAGCATGGTCCAGGAGTGGATCTTGCCCCTCCGCGAAGAGTATTACGCTCCTCAGGAGGCCTACCTCGACCACCTCGCCAAACTCGTTGAGGCGCTGGGTAAGACCGGTCACTGTGTGATCGTCGGTCGAGGGGCCGGCTTCATCCTGCCCAGGGAGTCGACCCTTTCAGTGCGGGTCGTCGCTCCTCTAAAATCGCGATCGGCACGGATGGCCGAGCGGATGGGTATCTCGGTTCGGACCGCTCGACGGGCGGCACGCGACCTCGACCGTCGGCGAGATGGCTTCGCCAGAACCATGTATCGAGTCGACCCCGCCGACCCACACAATTACGACCTCATCCTCGACTCACAAAGCCTCGGCGTGGCGATCGCCACCGAGGTCATTCTCAAGGCGATCGAAGCAGGTCGTCCCCCGGCGCGGTCGGTCGCGTCGGCCGTGATGCTCCCGCTCAAGGACGATTCATTCGTAGGTGCCGATGAGATCCTCGGGCTCGATGGCGACGATCGATAATCCATGTCGATCGGCGAGAGCCACAACCTCGGGCTGGTCGATCACGATGGTCTTACCCGCCTCGATGGCCAGGACCTTCGCGCCCGCCTTCGCAAGCTGATCGATCGTGGCGGTTCCGATCGTAGGGACGTCGAACCGCATATCTTGCTGTGGCTTGGCGACCTTGACCATGGTCCACCCGCCCGATCGGCAAAGCGTTCCGGCTCGTTCGATACAGCGGTCGGTCCCCTCGATCGCTTCGACGGCGAGGGCCGCTTGCTCCTTGACGGCGACCGATTGGCCAACGTCCAGCCTGCCCATCTCCTTGGCGAGTTTCCAGCCGAATTCGATGTCTTTCCACTCGCCAGAGGTCGGCTTGCGGCGGGTGAGGATGCCGGCGTTCACGAGCAACTCCGGGCAATAGTCGAGCGCAGAGGCGAACGTCATCCCATCGCGTTCGAACTCGGCGATCACACCTAAAAGGATCGAATCGTCCCGTTTGTCTGCCTTCAATCGACCCTTCCAAAACCGAATCATCCGCAGATCGGGCCAGAGCTGGACAATTCTGCCGGGTGTGTACATCACGCTCTTGGTGACCTTCCCCGCCATCACCACCTGACGGACCCCCCGCTTCTTGAACGAGCGGATCATCCCCCCCAACCTTGAAACGCCGACGATCTCGAAGCTATCGCAGAGGCTCGCAAGTACCTCAGGGGCCTCATACTTGAGGCCCACACAGGCGACTCGCAAACCCTGTCGATTCGCGGCCTCCGCGAAGAGGATCGGAAACCGACCACTCCCCGCCAAAAGGCCGATTGGCTCCGCCCGCTGGGCTCGTTGTGGGGTTCGGAGGCTCGAAATGCGCAATGCCACCGGATCACACCTTAATTATAGGTTGGACGCGTCGTGGCTCGATTCGGTGGTCGGATTCGCAAGCAACCCCGCCGTCAGCGACCCGATCTGGCTCACGAGCGCTTTGAGCTGCTTCTGCATCTCGGGGAGTCGTTCCATGGTCAGGAACAGCCTCCGCTGATCGCGAATCGGTAGGGCAGGTGAACCTAACACCTGCTGACCTGCGGGCATATTCTTATGAACACCCGCTTGGGCTCCAACAACCGACCGATCACCAATCTCGGTATGATCCTTAATCCCAGCCTGTCCTGCCATGATCACATAATCGCCTGTCTTGCAACTGCCGGCGATCCCGACCTGGCCACAGAGCAGGTTATGCTTGCCAATGTCATTATTATGACCGATCATCACGAGGTTATCGATCTTGGTCCCTTCGCCGATCTTGGTGGCCTCGAACGTGCCCCGGTCGATCGCACAGTTCGCCCCGATCTCGACATCGGAACCGACCTCGACCCGTCCCGTGTGCGGCACCTTCTCATGTCGGCCGTCGATCTGCCGGTATTTGAAGCCGTCGCCACCGAGCACAGTGCCGGCGTGGACCTCAACCCGATCTCCCAGAATGACGTCCGCATAGAGCACAACGTGAGGGTGCAATAACACGTCTGTACCGAGCTTGCAGCGATCGCCCACGATCGCGCCTGGCATCAGGGTCGCCCCATCGCCAACCTCCGCCCCATCGCCGACATACGCGAAGGGGTAGATCGCGACGTTCACGCCGATCTTCGCCGTCGGGGCCACCCATGCCATCGGATGAACACCGGTCCAGCGTGCCTGGGACTTCGCACTCAGATGGGTTCGGACCGCGAGGAAAGCCGACATCGGGTCGTCGACCTCAATCGTTGGTAATTTGTGTTCGGGTGAGGAAGGGGTCCGAAAGTGCGGACCGACGATCACCGCGCTCGCAGGTGAGGTGCGCAGCAGCTTGGCGTACCGCTCACTCTCAATGAACGTGATATCCCCAGGACCTGCCTCGTTGACTGGGCGAGCCGACGAGATCACGGCCGTTCCATCACCCACCAAACGGCCACGCACTAGCGCAGCAAGTTGTTCAACCGTGGCGTTCACGCGCGAGGTCCTTTCGTCCTTGAAAGGAGCGGAAAGCCGACCCAAGACCAGGTCATCCTGGACCCTGATTCTTAAGTCGGGACGGCCTAGGATGGGAATCTAACCCAAGCCCACAAAGCCGACAAGGCGAACTCCCGCTCCATCTTCCAAGTTGGATCGGCTGTCCACGCATCACCGTTCACTCACGCTGGCCGTCAATTCGCAACAGGCCTGCACATGGTAACGGTTGCAACGGTAGGTCAATGTGGTTTCACAACACTCGACCAGCCCGTCGCCAAGGCGGTCACCAAATGCCCCATCTTAGGATGCTCAGGCTCGATATCGACTGGAAGGCCGTGACTTCGCAGTATCTCGCTGGTCGTTGGGCCGATCGATCCCACCACGATACGGGTTCGCAAGGCGTCTCGTAAGGAGTCAACCACGCCCTCAGCCTCAGCCACCTCAAGCAAATGGACAACCTGTTGTCCCGAGGTAAATAAGACAGCCCCCACATGGCCATTCGCGATCAGATGGATTGCCGAACGCAACGGCCCTGTATTTTCGGGCAATGCCCATCGGTAGACCGGGACGCGCGTGAGCTTCGCCCCTCGCTCACTGAGCCCCGCGATCAGATCCTCGCTCGGCTTGCCATACTCCTGAACGGCGATCGAGCGGCCGGCCATCACAAAGTGTGTATCTAGCAAGGCGAGCGATTCTCGCCAGGTGTTTGGCTCAGGAACCTGGTAAGCGATCCGTACACCGAGTTCACGGAGAGCGGAGGCAGGCTTGGGGCCTCGGGCGATGACGATCGTTTTGGCCAGAGAGCCGGGCCACTCCACATCGCCGAGGGCTCGGGCACTCTCAGTCAGGTAGCGAACACCGACGCCCGTCTCGAACAGGGTCAGCTCATAAGCCCCCAACGCCAGCGCTTTCAGAAACGCGAGGACCTCGCCGTTTTCGGCGAGGGGGATCTCGCGGAGGGCAGGGGCCACAATGCAGACCCCCGCCTGACGACTGATCATATCACTCATCGAGCCGGAGAGCCGGCTCTCAAAGGAGACCACTTTCAGTCCCGCGAAATTCTTGGCGATTTGGCTCATGTGACAGGGAACTCGGCCATTTCAGGACTCGGCATCGGTAACGATCCAGCGTCGTTGCTCGCTCCGACTTTACCACCACGCCCCACGAACGTCTGCTCCCAACCTCGCCCAACCTGAAAGAGAGTCAAACTACTAACAATCGCAACTGAGCCAAAGACCAGGAAGCCCGTCGAGAAGTTGCCGGTAAAGCCCTTGAGCTGACCCAGGACGAACGGCAACAGGAAACCGCCGAAGCCACCCGCAGCCCCAACCAGGCCCGTCACCACACCGACTTCTTTGGAAAACCGCTGCGGCACGAGCTGGAAGACGGCTCCGTTGGCCATGCCCAACGATCCCAAGGCGATGAACATCAAGAGCACACCAAGGAACTGGGCCACCGGGAGCGTCGAGAGTCCAAACATCGTCAAACCAACCACGCTCAAGAGAATCACCAACATGCGAATGCCACCGAAACGGTCGGATAGATACCCACCGACCGGACGGAGGCAAGAGCCGGCAATAACGCAGAGCGTCGCGAACTCCCCAGCTCGAATCGGAGTCACCTTATATTGATCGCTGAAGAAGATATTGAGGTATCCGGCCAGTCCAACGAATCCTCCAAAAGTCACTGCATAGTACGCACAGAACAACCAAGTATCTCGATACGAGAGGACCGTACCGTAATCCTTGAGGGGTCGAGGAGCCGGCTGAGTCGGGCTATCCTTGGCCAGGAAAAAGAAGACAATCCAGACGACACCGAGCGGCAGCAAGGCGAATCCGAACACCGCATGCCAACCATAAGCCGCAGCCAACTTTGGAGCAAAGAAGGTTGCTAGGGCTGTTCCACTATTGCCTGCACCGGCGATCCCCATTGCCAGCCCCTGGCACTCGGGAGGATACCACCGCGAAGCCAGCGGCAGCGCGGCCGCAAAGCTCGCCCCGGCCACTCCTAACATCAACCCAACGAGCAACATCTGTTGATAAGATTCGACCCAGCGCCATCCTAAAAATAAGGGCAATGCCGTGAGAGCCATTCCCACCAGTGCCGTTCTTCGTGCGCCGAGCCGATCCGTCATCACCCCGAGAACCAGACGTAAACACGCACCCCCCAACGTCGGAATTGCGACCATCAGACCCTTGCCGCCGTCGCTGAGCTGGAAATCCTTGGCGAGGATTCCCCCCATCGATCCGATCAGCATCCAGATCATGAAGCTAACATCGAAGTAGAGGAAGGCCGAGAGCAACGTTGGCCAGTGGCCCGCCCGTCGAAATTCGCGAAGATTCATACTCGCTCCTCAGGGGAAGAAAGTGAAGATCAATCAATCAGGCAAGTGAACGAGTTTAGATCGATTCGGAGTACTCGTACTGAGGATCGTCCACGCTGTCGAGGACCCAGACCGCCGGCTCAGAACCCCCGGCCGGTTCGGGCGCGAGCGCCGGAGCTAGGGCAATCTTGACCGCGCAGTATTTGAACTCTGGCTGTTTGGCCACCCGGCCTATCGCCGAGATCGTCAAATAATTGGCGGCCGTCGCCACTCCGTTGAGGTCGCCCCAGTGGAATGGGATGAAGACAGTCCCCAACAGCAAGCCGGGATTGAGCCGAACCGGGAGGCGAAGCACGCCCCTACGACTGGAGACCTCGGCAAGGTCACCACTCTTGAGTCGATACGTGTCAGCATCATTCGGATGAACTTCCACGAATGCGTGAGGCTCACGATGCATGAGCTTCGGTGACTTCCCAGTACGTGTTAACGTGTGCCAATGTGAGTAGAGTCGACCTGTGGTCAGGACGAGTGGGAACTCGTGGTCGGGTGTTTCTCGCGGAGGCTGGTGGGGTCTCGGCAAGAACCTGGCCTTGCCGTCGGGAGTGGGGAACACCCCGTCCAGATAGAGGCGGTCGGTGCCAGGATGCGTGGGGGTCGGGCACGGCCACCGCAGATGCCGTTCTTGCCGCAGACGCTCGGAGGTCATTCCGGCCATGTCGCAAGGCCGGCCTTTCGTGAGTGGGATAAACTCATCCCAAACTTGGGCTGCATCCTGGAAATCAAAGCCCGCAAAGCCCATCGCACGCCCGAACCTCGCGAGGATCTGCCAGTCCGGGAGAGCGGAGCCGGGCGGATCAACGACCGGTTCGCTCCATGAGACCAACCGCTCGCTGCTTGTGGATGTTCCCCCTTTTTCCGACCACTGTGCGGCCGGAAAGAGCACGTCGGCCATCTGCGTGGTTTCCGTCGGATGATAGGCATCCTGGACAATAATCAGCTCCGCCTTAGCGAGTGCCCGGCGGACCTGATGTAGGTCCGGAAGGCTGACAACGGGATTCGTCGCAGCAATCCAGATTGCCTTAAGCCGGCCCGTCTCCAACGCACGGAACATCTCAACCGCCGTTAGCCCCGGAATCTCCGAGATCGTCCCAGGCGACCGCTTCCAATGGGCCTCAACCTCAGCCCGATGTTTGGGATCATCGACAAAACGGTAGCCTGGCAACCCATTGGCAAGCAGGCCTCCCTCGCGACCCCCCATCGCATTCGGTTGACCCGTCAGGCTGAACGGACCCGCGCCGGGTTTACCAATCTGACCTGTCAATAAGTGTAAATTAATGAGACTATTATTCTTCCACATCCCGACAGTGCTTTGATTCAACCCCATACAATAGAGGCTTAACCAAGCCTTTGATCGACCGATTCGGCTGGCGAGATCTCGCGCCATCGCGAACGGAACGCCCGCAGTCGCGCACCAGGCCTCAGGGTTTCCCGCGAGCAGAAAGTCGCGATACGCTTCAAAACCCGTGGTCGATTTTGGGATAAATGTGTCGTCCGCTCGACCTGCTGCGAGCAACAAGTGGCCGACGGCGTTCATCAAGGCGATGTCGCCTCCCGGCGCGACCGGAACGTGCAACGTCGCGTGTTCCGCAGTCGCCGTCCTCCTCGGGTCAACCACGATGAGTTCACGTAATCCATCCGCCTTCATGCGTGCTTTGACACGGTCAAAGGTCACCGGATGGGCTTCCGCAGTATTGCTCCCCCAGATGACCAGGCAATCGGTATGGTCGATGTCTTCGTAACACGTTGGCGGCCCGTCAGCCCCCAGACTGGAGCGATAGCCCATGACCGTTGCAGCCATGCAGAGACGACTATTCGAGTCGGTGTTGTTCGTGCCGATCGAGCCCTTGAAAAGCTTGCCCGCAAGGTAAACCGCTTCACTATCGAGCTGTCCCGAGCCGTAAAAAGCCACAGAATCGGGACCATGTTCGGCGATGATTTGCTTGAGCCGGGCAGCGGTTGCGCCCAGGACCGTAGGCCAGGATTCCGATCGCCACTGGCCATTTCGAGTGAGACGAATCAACGGCTGAGAGAGTCGATCGGACGACTGCAAGACCTGCGGAAGGGTCGCACCCTTGGCACAGATCCCACCCAGGTTGGCGGGTGCATCGGCGACTCCTTTGACGCGAAGCACTTTACCCGAGGCTGCTTCCATCGCCAGCCGGCAACCAACTCCGCAGTACGGGCAGATCGCTTCAAGGCGACGGGCCTGCCCAAAGGGATGCATGCTGCTCAAAGCCATGGCAAGAGGACTTCCGAATCCGAGATGGACGAAATAAGGCGTGACAGATGGATCCGTGAAGCGACTTATGTGCCACGGCCTACAAACGCGACATGGTATTTGCCGAGTTGAGCGAATTGTCCGCACCCTAAGTGAAATTACGGATCTGGTCCTCAAGCCATCGCCTTTCAAGGCTGCCCGTATTCATGGCAAACCCGCACGCAAACCGCGCATGTCAACCCAAGCTGCATTATCTGTACTGCTTGCTTTTCAGGCTATGCTGCCTAGATGTCACACGTGATCTGCGACGTCTTGAAAATAACTCTCTCGAAAACTCCTTGAGAACTCGCAAGATTTGATGCCTTGGTCTCCCGCAACTCAGGAAGCAGTGAGAAAGGGCATCCGTATTGCCTTAGAAGGTTCCTAGAACATGAAGGAACTCTCCCTACCGATCCCAGAGGTTACGCCATGAATAAGGTCGAAGCCTGGAAACGCGAGAAGCACGGGTTTGACGTCTGGACCGATGTCGAGCGTTACGCGGCGACTGGCACAGTCATGGCCGACATCTCTGAGGCGGACCTCGAGCGGATGAAGTGGCACGGTATCTTTTACCGAAAACGGGTTGAGGACGGTCGGTATATGATCCGGGTCCGAATCCCCGGATGCGACCTGACCAGCGCCCAGGCTCGAACCCTCGCCGAGATTGCACGGGTTGGTTACAGCATCATTGATGTGACCACACGTGGAAATGTTCAGATCCAGGGGTTTGAGATCAGTGATCTCCCCGGGGTCTTGGCCTCTCTCGAAGCGTCTGGACTCACAGCGAAACAGACCGGGCATGATAATGTCCGCAACGTGATGACACACCCCTGGGCGGGGATTGATCCGAATGAACTCATCGACGTACGTCAGCTCTGCAAAAACTTGACCGATGTCTTCATGGGTGATCGAGAGCTTTCCAACCTCCCGCGCAAGTTCAATGTGGCCGTGGACGGTCGCCCGGTCCCTGCCCCCCACTGTTGGACTCAGGACACGAGCTTCGTCGCCGCCCGCCGCCCTTGCGGTTCGGTCGCATTCCACTGGTTGCTTGCCGGCACCCAAGGTCAAAATCCTCGCCTCGCCTGGAAGCCCCCCCTCTGGGTCCGTGAGGATCAGGCTTGTGATGTCTTACGCCATTCGCTGCACGTCTTCCACGAGCACGGCTCACGCGAAAAGCGAGACAAGGCCCGACTACGTTACTTAATCGAACGGATCGGCCTCGACGAGTTTCTTGCCAAAGTCCAAACCCGAATGGGATATGCGCTTGACGAGTGTCACGCAACTATCCCTGAGGTTCACGAGAACGAAGATTTCGTGGGCTGGTTCCGCCAAAAGCAAGCTGGTCTCTGGGCACTCGGTGTCAATATTCCACTTGGTCGTCTGACGCATGAACAGCTCGACGGGCTAGCAAATCTTGCCGACACTTATGGCGACGGCACCCTGCGCGCTGCTTACGACCAAGGAGCTGTCCTGCCTGGCATCCCAGCCGCTCGGAAGAATGCGGCCGCCCGCGCCCTCAACCGGCTCGGCTTGGAGCATGAAGCCGACACAGTCTCTCGAAACATCATGGCATGTACAGGTCGCCAGTTCTGTAACATTGCCGTGAGTGAGACCAAAGGGCATGCGTTTACCTTGATGGATCGACTTCGCGACCGAGGAACCACCCTTGGCGGAATTAAGATCAACATGAGCGGCTGCCCAAGTAGTTGCGCCCAGACATATACAGGCGACATCGGCCTTAAAGGCGTTCGGGTCCGGCGTAAAGGCGGAACTAAAGATGGATTCGACATTTTTGTCGGCGGCGGAGCCCACGGGCTTGTCGAGCTTGGTCTTCCCTACAGGAAGGGGGTTGATGTCGATCAACTGCCGGAAGTGATCGGCCACCTGATCGACGAGTATCAGTCCGAGGGTAACTCCGACCAGACGTTCAGCCAGTACTGGCGGACACGGATCGCCGCCGGACATTCCGTCGATTCAGTCGCTGAGAGCGAGTTCCGACCTGACGCGTGGATCTGTGACTCTTGCTCACATGAACACTTCGGTGAAGATCCCCCGATCTTCTGCCCCAAGTGCTCAGCAATTCGCAAGCACTTCGCCCGCATTGATCAGGACGAGGTGGCGACTACACAAGAAATCGCCACAGAAACCCGCCCCGATGGCTACCGTGACCTCGGTTCGCTCGCCGATCTCCAGCGCGACGGGCGTATGTCCACTCGCTGGGATGATCACGAATTGGCTATCTTCCAGGTTGATGATGAGATCCGCTGCCTCGACGGTCTTTGCCCTCACGAGGGGGGGCCGATGAGTCAGGGCGATGTGGTGAACGGGATCGTCACATGCCCATGGCACGGTTGGGCGTTCAGTTGTGCAAGTGGGAAATCGACCGATGGGAACGGCTGTACCCTCAAGTCCTATCCCGTCAAAGTCGAGGAGGGCCGACTCCTTGTCAAGCGAGGCGCTTCGGAGCGAGTCGAGCCCAAGCCGGTCGAGCTCCAATTCACGCTCAAGGTGCTCGAAGTTATTGAAGAGACCCACGACACGAGGACAATTCGGCTTGATAACACCGAAGGAATCCTGCCTATTCATCAAGCTGGTCAACACTTGAAAGTGGGGATCGAGACCCCGGGCGGACTGATCTGGAGAAGCTTCACCGTTAGCTCACCACCGACCCGGCCAAGCGTGGTTGATCTCACAATTAAGCGTAATCCGAATGGGATTGTTTCCAACGCCGTTCACGATCTTAAGCTAGGTGATACGGTGACTGTTGCTGGCCCCCGCGGTCAGTTCCTCTTCGATCCTGTGAGCCACCGCGAGCCTTTGGTCCTGGCTGTCGCGGGTAGTGGTGTGACACCCGCCATGGCGATCCTTCGCACAATTCACGACATGCAACTCGATATTCCAGTGACGCTTTTGTATGGAAGTCGAACACGTCAAGACGTGATTTTCGCAAAAGAACTCGATGCGTTTCGCGTGCGGATCGGTGGGCTTCGGCTTGTTCACACACTCAGCCGACCTGATGACGAGTGGACTGGCGAGGTCGGCCGAGTGACTCCCGAACTGCTCGCCAGACACATTCCGGAGCCTTCGAAGGCTCGCTACTTCCTTTGTGGCCCAGGAAATCTGCGTGATGGGATCAGTTCCTGGCTCGCCGGTCAGGGTGTTCCCACGGACCGGGTCCATAGTGAAATGTTTGGAAAAGCACGGACATGATCATTCTTCTGACACAAAAATGATCATCGAACGTGCTTCGACATCATAGACTTGTCCGACATCAATGTGCGGGCCTTGATCAAGTTCCACCGCATCGAGCGGAGATGGCAGAGACGTATCGACCGCTCGACGCCAACGCCTCGCAGTGGGCGAGGCTGGGATCCTGAAATTTTTCGGCTCCCAGTGGGCATTAAACGCGACATAAATGTCGCGATCGACGATTCCTGGACGGTCGCAACCCCGACCGTCCAGAGCGCCGGCGATCACCCGACTCTCCTCCGACCAGTCGGGTTCGCAAGGCTCAATGCCGTGCCAGATCACGTCAGGAAGCCCTGGCATTTTGCTGTTCATGAAAGTCTTGCGGCGAAGGATCGGGTGTCGCTTGCGCAAGGAGATCAGTTCCTTGACAAACCGCTCGAAGTCAGGATTCTGATCGGCGAGCTTCCAATCGACCCAACTAATCGCGTTGTCCTGGCACCAGGCGTTGTTATTTCCTTGCTGCGTCCGGAGGAACTCATCACCACCCAGGAGCATTGGTACTCCTTGGGAAATCATCAGGGTCGCGATCAAATTTCGTGCCTGGCGGTTTCGAACGGCCACGACTGCTGGATCATTGGTCGGCCCTTCAAATCCACAGTTCCAGCTTGCGTTATCATCGCTGCCATCGCGATTCGATTCGCCGTTGGCATTATTATGTTTATAATTGTATGAGACGAGGTCGTTGAGCGTGAATCCATCGTGGCAGGTGATGAAGTTAATTGAGTGCAGCGGGCCACGGCCGTGATAGAGGTCATCAGAACCGCAAAGCCGGGTCGTGAGGGCTGAAATCATGCCGGGATCACCACGCCAGAATCGGCGGATATCGTCACGATAACGTCCATTCCAGACACTCCAGCGAGGCCCGCCCGGAAAACTGCCCACCTGGTAGAGCCCCGCCGCATCCCACGGCTCGGCGATCAACTTCGTGTCGGCAAGCAAACCATCCTCAGAGATCAGCTCAATGACCGGGGGCTCGACCAACACATTTCCCTTCGAGTCCCGGCCAAGCACACTGGCCAAGTCGAATCGGAAACCATCAACGTCGGCCTCGACAACCAGGTTGCGCAAGCATGCGAGTAAAAGCCCGCGAACCATGGGTTGATTACTATTGACTGTGTTGCCACACCCCGTAAAATTGAGGTAACGACCCTGATCGTCGAGTGCATAATAGAGCGAGTTGTCGAGCCCACGAAAGTTATACGTCGGCCCACGTTCGTCCCCTTCCGCTGTGTGGTTAAAGACGACGTCCAAAATGACTTCAATCCCCGACTCGTGAAAGCTCCGAACCATGCTCCGAAATTCATTCCAGGGCTCCGAGCGTTCCGGATTCGTGGCGTATGCCGCCTTGGGAGCGCCATAAGAGATTGTGTTGTAACCCCAGAGGTTCTTGAGTTTCTCACCTGTCAGCGGATTGACGAACGGGCAATCGTTCTCATCGAACTCGTCGATCGGTAACAACTCTACAGCAGTAATTCCCAAGTCCTGAAGATGTGCAATCTTCTCCGTCAGTCCGTGGTAAGTCCCCGGTGAACGGACACCCGATGAGGGATCGATCGTAAATCCTCGGACATGTAACTCGTAGAGAATCGTGTCCTCGCGAGCAATTCGTGGCGATATATGCACATCATCATCGCTCATCGCCTGGTTGAGCAGGCTTCGCCTGGGTAGGTTCCCCGTGATTCCCCAGGGACGACCGCACGAGAGAGCCCGGGCTGCCGGGTCGAGCAGGATGTTCCGGGGGTCGTAGCGATGACCAACACCCTTGGGACCGTCCGCACGATAGCCGTAGCAAAACTCTTCGGGCAGACCTTGAATCCGAATATGCCAATGGTCCCCAGTTCGATGGTTCGCGGGATCGAGCGGAATCTCACACATGATCTCAGCATTACATGGCTCGGAAATCACCAACCAAATCGCGGTCGCGTGCTTGCAAAGTAGCACGAAATTGACCCCCCGGGCCGAAAGGTTCGCCCCAAGTGGCAGGGGTCTCCCTCGCGAAATGGTCAATTCATGATCCCGAAAACGATATGTCTGGTCGGTTATTGAAAGCATAATCAATGATTCATCTCGGGTTGGTCACTCTGTCACCAGGTCCGATTGGACTACGGTCATTCGCTTGGCATACAACTCCGCGCCAGCCGGATCCCGCTGAACTGCCAACGAGCGTCAGGTGGAAAGAAATTTCGGTAAGTCGCTCTCAAGTGGGTTCGCGGCGAAGCACACGATCCGCCACGGAGGACAAATTGGTTGCACATGAACTTGCCGTTGTACTCCCCGAGTGCTCCCAGAGCGGGCCGATAACCCGGATAGGCGAGATACGCGCTCCCAGTCCACTCCCAGGCATCACCAAACATTTGCCGAAGACCTCGCGAAGGGACCGCTACGACTGGCTCCAGGCGTCCCGACTCGACAAAATTTCCCACCACCGATTGGTCTTCGCAAGCAACTTCCCACTCCGCTTCGGTGGCTAGCCGCGCACCACTCCAACGAGCGAATGCGTCTGCTTCATAATAGCTCACGTGAGTGACCGGTGCCAACAAATCGATCGACGAAAAACCCGAGAGCCCCATAGACTTCCAGCCATCCGGCGACCGCTCCCAATAGAGTGGGGCTTCCCATCCCTGGGAGATCCGCGTCGCCCAACCATCGGATAACCACAGTTCGGAACGCTGATAACCACCATCTTCCATGAACTGAACGAACTCCCCGTTCGTGGTCAAGCGATCGGCGACCGCGAACGGTTCCAAGAAAACGCGGTGCCTGGGACCTTCATTGTCGAACGCGAATCCCCCCCCGCTATGACCAATCGATCGCACACCCGCCTCAAATTCGACCCAACCCAGCGGACTCGCCTCAGACAACTCGACCGGCTCGCGAGGCTGATAAACAGGTTTGAGCGGGTTCTGAGCCAACGCATGAAGAATATCAGTAAGGATTAACTCTTGATGTTGTTGCTCATGTTGAAGCCCAAGTTCAACCAGACCTCCAAGTGAGGGTGAGATCATCTGCTCGAACAATTGCTTCATTGATCCATCGACATGCTCACGATATCGTATAATCTCCGCGCTTGAGGGACGCGTCATCAACCCTCGTCGATGCCTGGCGACCCGCTCGCCGATCGCGTTGTAATACGAGTTGAACAGAAACGAGAAGTCGACATGAAATGGGCGATAATCCTCGAGCGATGGGATAAGCACAAAAGTCTCGAAGAACCAGCTTGTGTGCGCCATGTGCCACTTGGCTGGGCTGGCGTCGGGCATCGACTGGACAAGAAGATCCTCAGGCGAAAGCGGAGCACAGAGCGCTATTGTGCGATCGCGAACCTGGGAAAATCGAGAGAGAAGTCTGAGCGGTTCGAGTTCCATTGAGCTTTCTTGCAGCATTGCCGATCCCCGTGTCCCATGGATTACCTGTAGAATTAACCTAGCCCAAATGACCCGCGATGCCAAGTGATCGTCCTGGCCGCCGCAGGTTCGCAACAACAAGCATAATCCATATGAGCACTGATGAGGTCGTAACCGCCAGGCCAAGCCGAAAGCCCGGAGGGCGATAGTCGAGCCGGATTTCGTGCCGACCCGCCAGGTCGATAGCCACAACGCGCTGGGCATGGTTTCCCCGAAAAATCGGGACCGAATGCCCATCGACGGTCGCAGACCAGCCCGGCATGAAGGTGTCAGCGATCACAAGCAGGCCAGGGGCTTCCGTCGTGACGTGAATCTGCACGTGGTCGGGATCGGTGGAATCCCACTCAGCGGGCGTGAACCGTTGCCGCTCTAGGGTCATCGGGCCAAGAGGATCCGACTCCATCAAAACTGCCTCACGAGGGTTGACGAAGCGGAACGTACTCAAGACAGTTTGAGCCTCATCGCGGCACGATACCGAGGTCGGAACAACATAAGCGCGAGGTAATGCCGTTCTATTTTCGAAGACCGCAAAGTCTCGATTCTTCCAAGTTCCCTCAGCGAGCAGAGGCCACCCCGCCGCGATTTGATCCGGCCCAGCGACCAGAAAACGGACCGCCATCCGGTCGAGAACGCATTGGCGAACTTCGCCCCGGTAGGTAGCGACCACCTCGGCCATTTCCCCGACTTTATCGAGATAGGGACGATTTTCAAACATGGGGTAAAGCGTTTCATAGAGGTCGGCCGCGTGCTGAATCTGAAACGAATCGTAACAATTTGTCTTCATAATCCCATGCTTGAACGCATCGAGATCCGGATACACGGAATCATCCGCTCGGATTCGGAAGGTTTGAGGCGACTGGCCGGCAAAGGCTTGGGCAATGGGATCTGGGCTGAAGATGCGATCGAGAGGAGCGACGACGATCACTGATCTCGCGTAGTCAATCCGTTCAGTCAGAGCGAGCAGAACCAACCCGAGCGCCCAGAGTCGGCGACCCTCGGGTCGGACGACACTCAACACGCTCAAGAGGACCGTCCCTGCAAGGACAAGCCAAACCACCGGTTCGTGGGCGAGCTTGTCCAGCGCGAGGAGTGGCTTCGATTGATTAAAAATCCACGGATCTACCAACCTTACACTCATTATTGCAATTATTATGAATACTGTTGCGAGCAAATGGATGCTTACCAGTCTCTTCAAACCGCGCTCGGTCGCAGAACCCACAACCCACGCTTCGACTCCATAGCCGGCCAGCATGCCAGCGGCGAGGTTGGCCAGAAACAGCGACCTGGCAGGCACCCGGAAGCGGTCGATGCCGGGAATGAGGTAGTAAGCCACTGCCGAGAGTCCCAGCTTCGAGCCGAATGCGAACCAACCGGAGGCCACAAATAACACTCCCCAACCCATGACCGCCGATCGCTGCCGCGACCATAAGAGGGCCACGACCGAGAGAAGAAGGACCGGCCAGCCGAAGCCAAATTGGGTCTCCCAGAGGTTGTGGAGACCGATATAATCCGCATGGCCTCCCAGCGCCTTCGGACTGATCCAATGAAGGAGGTTCAGCGGTTCAAGATGATATCCGCTCGCCTCGGCGATGGAATATTGAGCCCCTCGAAGGGTCCATGGAGCACAGAAGGCCGCCGGCACAACGTCGAGGGCAACCATGCCGATCGAAAGAACGATGGAAGCCCCAAGGCCCGCCGGTCCAGCAGTCCGCCATCGCCCGCGTTGAATCCAGATGAATTCCCAAACTCCATAAATCATCAGAGTCAGGACCAGGTAGAACCATTCCTGCGAATGACCGGTGAAGTAGGCCATCGCCAAAATGGGTGTCAGCAAGAGCCCTCGGCTCCAATCCCTTCGACGCAACGCATGTATCGCCCAGAATGCCCAGGGATACCATGAAAACGTCCAGAGGTGCGGATAGTGCCCCTCGGACGCTTGAGAAATGACGTAAGGACAAATCTGGACGCATCCGGACGCCGTCAAGGAGGCAAACTTGCCGAGTCCAGACGCTCGTGCCAAACTATAGACGCCCAGCCCTGCCCAGGCGAGATGAAGAACCGTCAGCCAACCGAGGCCTGCGGGGCGGGCCAACCACCAGATCGGCCAGACCGGGGGATAGAATAATCCCGCTTGCGGATTACCAACCGACGGTCGACCGCCGAAGCCAGTGTCATCCCAAGCGGGGAGGTGCCCCCATTTCTCAAACTCACGACCATGGACCAACAAACGCGGAAGGTACTGGCGGGTGAGGTCGTTGCCAGGCGCATTCGCAGCACCGCGAATATGCGTATCGACACTCGGTCGGTCAAGGTCGACCATGAGGCCGCTCGGCTCGGCCACTAACCGGGAGAACC
Source organism: Isosphaeraceae bacterium (assembly GCA_025356475.1). Lineage (GTDB taxonomy): Bacteria > Planctomycetota > Planctomycetia > Isosphaerales > Isosphaeraceae > JANXSX01. Next base: position 80,058 of record JANXSX010000168.1, read on the forward strand.
CAAGCAGAACGATCCCGACCAGAATTCCGTAAGGAACAAATTGGCCAACGAGTCGAGAGAGTTTTCTGAGGGTCGTCATGAGAACTTACATCCGAGTCAGGCTCGCTCGGATTCGTAAGTGTTCATTTTATTTGAGTCGGCCCCTTGACGCCGTTGTTGATGCGGCGTTGTCGCCGAGCGTCCTGCGCGAATGCCTTGGATCAACTCGAAATATCGGTCCATGTGGGCGGTCTCCGACCACTCGCTGGTCCGCATTGCAAAGCCGGCGTCGGCCAATTCCTCGCGAAGATCCTCGTCATGGACCATGCGCCGCATTGCCAGCAACAGTTCACCGTCCGTGTCATAACCCAGACCACCGCCGCTGACCACGCCCGTCTCACGAAGAGCTCCGCCAGCCAGGTTGACCACAACCGGAGTTCGAACCGCAAACGCTTCCAGAACGACATATCCGAACGTTTCCGGAAAGAGCGACGGCACGACCACAGCGCGAGCTCCATGGAACAGCCTGGCCAGTTGAGTACCGCTCAATAGCCCATCAAAATAGACGTTGGGGATATCCTTGGCCAAGAGTTTCAGATGTTCCTCGTATGGCCCTGTTCCCGCGATCCGCAAGTCAACTTCAGGCAAGTACTTCATCAATGGAATGAGTTGTTGAAACCCTTTCATCTTCACAAGTCGCCCTGCTGCAGCAAGATACGGGCGTCCGCTTGGGCTTGGGTTTGGGTCCTCATCCTCGATCCCTTGCGACCAGTCGTCGGGCAGAAAGTAAGGGAGATGAACCATAGGGGCGCCAATCCCGCGCTTGCGGTGCTCTTCGAGAGCATGCCGACTGGGGAAGACCAAAGCATCGATCTCTTGTAAACCGCGATCGATCGCTCCGGTGTATCGCCAGGCCTGAGGAGGGCGCTTCCCTGCGAGGCTGCAACGGATACAGGCCTCCGCGTCGCATGCCTTGCTATCATATTTCCAGAGCAAATGCATTGGGCATATCAGCCAATGCTCATGAGCCGTCATGAGCCGGACGGATGATTTACCCATATGGAGGACGCCCGGTCCACCGATGAGGGAGATATTGTGAAAGTGGACGACATCCGTATCGACCGCTTCGAGAGCGTCACGTAACGCTTCAGCCTTGAAAAACGGCTTACCTGTGAGTTGGGTGGCGATCGGTGAGAGCAATCCGGCCCGGCTCTCGAGGGCGTGGACATGCAGACCCGGCGGGGGCTCGTAGGAGCGTAGAGGGTGAGCTCCACGCACCGCATTGAACGCGTCCACACAGTGGAAGACATGGACTTCGTGCCCGCGTCGACAGAGCGCACGTGTCAATCGATCCACGTAGGCGGCATCACCGCCGAAGCTGTGCGCCCCGAAAAACGTCGTAACCATGCAAATCTTCAACGGCGACCTCCTGTCGCAAACCCAGCGTGATGCCAGTTTATTAACCGTTTGGCGAACTTTGGGCTAGAGAACTTTTTGGCAATCGGCCGAGAAGCCATCGGTGGAACCACTCTGCTGTCGGTGGCCGCTTGCACGAATTCGCTCGTATTTCATGTTGCGGTGAAGTTCGGATTGCCCAACCTGGCCAAGCATGCTATAACCCCGCTAGCCCGAATCTCTTGGGCGTTGGCTCCTCGCGACCGACGTCCTGGAGTATGGCATGGATGCTGAACAGGGTCACTCGTCCTGGCGCTCGCCCCAATGAAAAATTTCGCCCGTTTGGTTCGATTTACCTGGCCTTACCGGGTCCGGTTCGGGCTCTCTCTAGGCTGCGCCATTTTGGTCGCACTCCTCTGGGGGGCGAACATTAGCCTGGTCTATCCGCTCTTAAAGGTCTTGTTCTATAGCCAGAACTGCCAGACCTGGATCGCGGAACAGATCAATGTCAATGAGACAGATGTTGCGTGCTTGAACGCTCGACTCGAAGAGTTGAGGGTGATCGAGCAACTGCTCGCTGACAAGCCTGAGGAACTCGCCGAGCACTTTCGTCTCGCCCGACTCGACGAAGAAGAGGCGCTGAAAAAGTTCCGTAAGCTTGAAAGCGTCTTTGGCAACTTAGACTTCATTGAGGCCAACCCCGGCCCCCAACCCAGGGACCCGCAAGCCATCGAAGCTTGCCGACGGGACCTCCGGGTCGCCGAGGCCCGCGTCCTGGAACTCAAGGGTTCGGGCAAGCCACGAGCTGGCCGCCGCGACGAAGCCATTACTGAGCGCAGGGGCGATCTCAATCGCGACCTGGCCAAGACCACTTGGTGGCTGACACGCTATGGGTGGGCTCAGCCGATCATCGGCAGATATCTCCCTCATGACGGATTTCGGACCCTACTTTTGCTGATGGGTGTTGTCTTTGCAGGTGTTGCTCTTAAGTGCATGTTCATGTTCTTTCAAGAAGTGTTAGTGGCCGACATCAACCAGTTAAGCCTCTTCAATATTCGCAACCACTTCTTCCGCAGGACAATGGCGCTCGACCTCAATCAGTTCGGCCAACAGAATTCGGCGGAGCTGATTGCACGTTTTACCAGTGATATGGAATCGGTGAGCCAGGGCTTTAATACCTTGCTGGGCCGAGTGATTCGCGAGCCACTTCGCGCTGTTTCCTGCCTCGGGATCGCGTTCTGGCTCAACTGGCGGCTGACCTGTCTGACCATGGTTCTCGTCCCGGTCTCCGCCTATACCGCCAACCGAGCCGGCAAACGGATGAAGCGGGCGATGCGGAAGTCGCTCGAAAGTACTGCAAATATCTACAAGATCTTGCAAGAGACCTTACAAGGTGTTGCCGTGGTGAAAGCATATACGACGGAACGTCGCGAGCGGCGGCGATTCTTTCTGGAAACCAAGAGCCTTTACAAGAAGAGCCTCAAAGTCGCGACGATCGACGCCCTCTCCGACCCCGTCCTGGAGCTGCTCTCGCTGGCCACGGTCTCGATTGCCCTGCTCGCGGGTGCATATCTCGTGTTGAGACGGACGATGTTCCTCGACCTCGGCTTGTTCCGCCTCCAACTGGCGAGCAGCGTTCCCTCGATCGAGGATTTGCTCTCACTTTACGCAACACTTGGCGGGATCTCCGACCCGGTTCGGAAGCTCTCGAACGTTCATTCGAAGCTTCAACGTGCGGCGGCGGCTTCGGATCGGATTTGCGCTCTGATGGATCGCGAGCCCGAAGTGACGGTCGCCCCCAACGCGATCCGCTTGCCTCGCCATCAACGCTCGATCGAGTTCGACCAGGTCTGCTTTAGCTATAACGATCGGGACCCGGTCATCCGCGACCTTTCTCTGACCATCAAGCATGGTGAAACGATCGCGCTCGTCGGCCCCAATGGCTGTGGAAAGAGCACTCTGATGTCGCTCCTCCCCCGATTCTTCGAGGTTGCCTCAGGCGCAATTCGGATCGATGGTCACGATATCAAGGACATCCAGCCCAGAAGCCTCCGTAGGCAGATCGGCGTGGTGATCCAAGAGACGATCCTCTTTGAAGATACGATCGCTAATAACATTGCTTACGGGAACGATTCATCAAGTCGTGACCAGATTGTTGCAGCAGCCAAGCGTTCTTATGCTCACCAGTTTATCAGTCAGCTTCCAGACGGCTACAATACGATGCTTGGTGCGCGTGGAGCGGGACTCTCTGGGGGCCAGAAACAACGCCTCGCCTTGGCCCGTGCCATGCTTCGTGACCCATCGATCCTGATCCTTGATGAAGCGACGAGCGCTGTCGATATCCAGGATGAGGCGCTGATTCGCAAAGCCATCGAAGAGTTTTCACGCGGAAGGACAACCTTCCTGATTACTCATAGCCTGGGCTCGTTGCAGTTCGCCGATCGTATCGTCTTGATCAATGCCGGTCGGATTGAGGCGGTCGGCACGGATAGCGAACTCCGGAAGAGTTCCCCACTCTATCGTAAGCTCCACGAGATCCACTTCCAGCGAGAGAGTGCTTGAATTGTAAAGATTCAAATACCTATGCGTTGAGGAAGATCAATGATCAATTGGGATCAAAACAGGCAATTGCTCGTTGATGGCTCAGAGATCTTGAGATTCGAAGGCTAATCGGACCGTCGTGCCACGGTCCACGTCGCAACCTCGGGCTTTGAACGATTACGCCCTGAATGCAAAGGATGGCCCCACAACTCATCCCAGACGAGGGATCTGACTCCCCGTACAATCCACAAATTCCTAACAGCCGGAATTCTCGACTTTGCATATCGGGGAAAATGTCCCGACTACGCAACACGTGTCGCCCGAGTGTGGTATCTCTGAGAGTCGGTTGCTGAGCAGATCCACTACTTCAGGATGGATCGTGAGGCGACCCCACTCGGAAGGAACCTTACGATGACGACGATGAAACAAGTCGAGGCCAATCGGCGAAATGCAACCCTCAGCACCGGGCCCACGTCCGATGAGGGGAAGCTCAAAGCGCGGCAGAATGCGACCAAACATGGCCTTGCATCCACGTCT
>JANXSX010000119.1 GCA_025356475.1 Isosphaeraceae bacterium
CAACTGGCGATGACCGCGTCGAGCGACTCGCGAAGCTGCTTAGCGTTGACGTCGTGCTGATAGAGACCGACGCCGATCGATTGGGGCTCGATCTTGACAAGTTCGGAGAGCGGGTCTTGAAGCCTTCGACCGATCGAAACCGTACCGCGAAGGGTGGCATCGAATTCGGGGAACTCTTCGCGGCCGACGGCGCTGGTCGAATAGACGCTGGCACCAGCTTCGTTGACGATCACATAAGAAAGCTGCGAGACCTGCTCATCAGCCGGGTGGGCTGAAGGGGGCGGTGGGGGAGTCGGCTTGGGCCGAGGGGGCCGGGGACCCTGTTCGCCTTTGTTGCGCTGTTTCTCAGGACGCCCCGACGATGGCGGGCGAGGTCCGTCCGCAGCAGGAGCACCTTCGACGACTGGTGCCGCTTCGGTCGCAGGGGCTGCCTCAGTCGTCGTAGCCGCTTCGGCCACGACGACCTCGGGGGCTGCCTCGGCAGAAGGATGGTCCGTGACAGCTTCAGCCACGGGAACGACTGCTTCGGTCGGAGCCGGTGTCGGCTCAGAGGCCGCTTCCTCCGGGGCTTCGGCTTCATCCGAGCCACCGGCCACCGGGGCAGGAGCATCAGCCTCGGTCGTGACGGCTTCAGCCACCGGTTCGGCGGCTGGGATTTCGGCAGGGGTCGCTTCGGTGACAACCGATTCGGCGGCAGGAGCGGATTCAGCTCCTTCAGCCTCGGGGAGTGCGGTTCCAGTCGCCTTGGCGTGAAACTCGGTCCCTTCGCTGATGACTTCGGCGATCAACTCCTCAGTCTCGCGGCAGGCGGTGCCGTTGCCGATGGCAACGACGTCGACTTTATGCTTGCCGACCAGATCCTTGAGGAACTGCTTGGCTTCATAACGTCGATTCTGGGGCTGGTGCGGGTGGATCACGCCATGCTCGAGTAGTTCGCCGTTAGGCCCGAGCACTGCGACCTTGCAACCGGTGCGGAAACCGGGGTCGATCGCAAGGACCACCTGCTTGGTAATCGGCGGCTGGAGCAGCAAGCTGCGGAGGTTGCGGGCGAAGACTTCGACGGCATGGCGTTCGGCCATTTCGGTCAATTCGCGACGCACTTCGCGTTCGAGGCTTGGCAACAGCAGACGATCGAGAGCGTCCAGGGCGGCTGCGCGGAAGAAGTCGGCATGGGGATGCCCTTCCAGCGGCAGTGGGCTGAAGACCGACGTCTCAAGTTCGGGGCGGGAGACCTCAAACTTGACCTTGAGCGGGCCTTCCTTGTCGCCACGATTGATCGCTAGGACGCGATGGGGCGGAATCTGGCCGATAGGCTCGCTGTAACTGAAGTAGTCGCGATATTCGAGGCCCTGGGCCTCGGTCACGTCGCCCTTCGTGGTCGCGATCTTGCCGGTCTTCCAGACAGTCCGTCGCACACCTTCGCGAACGGTCGCCATTTCGCTGATGGCTTCTGCCAGGATATGGCCGACGCCTTCCAACACCTTCTCAACGGTGTCGACTTCTTTCTCAGCGTTGAGAAATTCGGTCGCCGCCGCGTTGAGATCGGTCAGAGTCTCGTCGCGATTCCAAATCCGGAGCGCCAGGGGTTCGAGACCGCGGTCGCGGGCGTCGGAAGCCTTGGTCTTTTTCTTGGGCTTGAACGGCAGGTAAAGATCTTCGAGCCGCTTCGAGTTGTCGGCGGCGCGGATCGCCAGTGCGAGATCTTCCGTGAGCCGTCCCTGTCCTTCGATGGACTTGAGGATGGCTTCTTTGCGTTCAGCTAGCTCACGGAGCCTGCCAACGCGAAGCTGGATCTCGCGAATGAGCACCTCGTTCAAGCCGCCGGTTCGCTCTTTGCGATACCGGGTGATGAACGGCACCGTGTTGCCCTCATCGAGCAACTGGACGACGCTCTCAACCTGCACGCGCCGGATTTGAAGATCCTGCGCGATCCGGCCGAGGTCGACCTGAATCGGGGTGTCCATTAGAGCAATACACCTGGGGTGACGCGCGACGGAGGCGATGGCGTGAGTTCTAGCCGGTCGCCGCGATCGTCGCTGGCTTGGAATGCAGGGTGGCGCGTAGACGCCTTAAACTCTGTCTTGGAAAACAGATTGCTAAATCTAGAAGAAGAGGACCCCCTCTGTCAAGCAACCTAATCGCGAACCTGCTTCACAATCGGGCCTGATTGCGTCAGATTCGCTCATTTTACCGGTCGATTCCAGTAAATTCGGACATTATGCGTTGCCCGGCCGCCCGCAATAATCTCGGCCCGGCCATCGCCGTCGAGATCGGTCGCGATCAAATCCTCCACGGCCACACCCCCGTCCTCGATCGTCCGCCGCTGGAATTTGAGCGGCCCTGGACCCGGCTTGGGATCGAAGACCAACACTCCCGGCCCCCGAGGAGTTCTCCCCGCCTCGCTCGATGGATCGCGCTGGCCGATCACCAATTCGTCGTCCGGATCGTCGTCTAAATTCGCGCACCAGACCCCGTGACCCCACGACACCCGCTCGTCGAGCACCGTTCGTTCCCAGAGTGCGCCTGGAATTTTGGGCTGGGTGTAGACTACGACCTGAAACCCGTGCCAGGGTTCGATCGTTGCGATGTACGACCTCCCGTCGCCGAGCCGGCCGAGCTTGATCTCACTCGCCCCTTTGTTCGGCATCGAGTCTTGGTTGCCGGTCCCAAGCTTCGTACGGCTCCAGCGTCCGGCGGGGTCACGCTTCAGGACGAAGATCCCTTCCCAGGCAGCGAGCAGGACATCATTACGCGAGTCGCCATCGACATCGACAACCTGAAGATTGTGAACAGTGTGCAATGTATCGTCAGCAACCTCGACCGGCCAGGGGTCCATCTGAGGGTTCTTTGGGATGGTATGAACGAGGATCCGCACCCCTTGCCCTTGTCCCCAGTCGGGGCCTTTGGTGCCACGGCCTTGCAAAGGAGCGACCACAAGCTGCTTCGTCCCGTCCCCTTTCAGATCACCCCAGCGGATCCGGTGCAGGGTGGGCTCTGAGGTGATCGGTAGCACTCGCCACTCATTTTCGCGGCTTCCGCCTGAACGAGTCAGCCACTGGAGGCTTCCGCCATCGTTCGTGTTCGACGGCTGCCAGTGGGCACCCAAGGCAAAGTCGATCCGGCCATCGCCGTCGATATCGTGAGCTTGGATGCAGACGTTGTCGGCCTTCGTCTTACCACGGATCAGGTCGACCTTGGTCCAGGAAGGGTTCATGTAAGCGATCACCGCGTCTTCGGTCACTGCGATGACGTCGGGCTTGCCGTCGCCGTTGATGTCGGCAGTCGTGACCGCGTAACAGACCTTGCCGACATTCCCATCGATCTCCTGCGGCTCAAATCGGGGGAAGTCCCCTCCAAACGCTGAGAGGCTGAACACGACGAGGGAGCCAAAGACAAGTCGGGACATGATCGAGCACTCCGTGGAGAGGAAACCTGTCCACAGGATGGCCCAGCGGTCGGAGCGTTACCAGGGTCCGCCACCTGGAATGTTTCAGTTGAGAGCTGTCGAAGAGGGGCAGCCACACGAGGTTATTTTGAAGGTTTTGCTCCCAAACCCATGCTGCGACGGACACCCAAAGCCGTTTTGTCGCCAAGGTTAGGGAGGTGGACCTAGAAGAGGCGCGAGACAGGGGTGGAAGCTTCCTCCCGCGCGGAGTGCGCCGCGGCGGGAGAAGTCATGGCAAGGAATCTGTGGATCGCATGTGTCGCTGGCCTGTCGGTTGTGGCGGTCACGCTGATTGGTATCTGGGTCTGGCCCAAGCTCTCAGCCGACCCGCTCCTGCCGATCCGCGAGGCCTACGAACGTCGCGACTGGTCTGCAACACGGACCCTCGCGATGGGGAATTTGAAAGAGCATCCCAACGACGTTGAGTCACTCCGGCTGCTCGCGAGGGCCAATGGACGGATGAGCCGCGACGAACTTGCCCAGGAACTCTTCGGCCGGGTCGGTGATGCGAAGCTTCAAGCCGAAGACTTTTTCATCTTAGGCTCGGGGTTTGTCCGCCTGAAACAGCTTGATCCTGCCCTTGCCGTCTTGGAACGGGCACGAGGGCTCGACCCCAGGCACGGTGAAACGCTCAACGAACTGACCCGCCTCTATGCCCGGATCGGGCGGATGCCGGAAGCACTTCTCGCTGCATCCCAACTGTCGAAGACACCCGGCTGGGAGTCGCGTGGGAGCGTGGTGTTGGGCGTCCTCAAGCGGGAGTCGACCGACCCGACCGGCGTTTCGGAAGCCCTCAACCATGCTCTGCAACTCGACCCGCTCCTGAGTGGGGCGATTCTCAGCCCCGACGCGGCCCGCAGGCTTCTCGCGCGAAGCCTGCTTGAGCTCGGTCAGCCCACGAAGGCCAAAACCAACCTCGAGACCCTCGTGACCAAAGATGCCGAGCTGGCTTGGCTGCTGAGCAGAGCCTATTTGCAGGAGGGGAACGCTGCGAAGGCGTCGGAGTTTCTTTCCGTCGCGGGAAATTATGGCACCGACGATCCTACACGCCCTGAGCCTTCCCCCTATGTCGGTGCCAAGGCCTGTGAAGAGTGCCACAAATCCATCTATGCGAATCAACAGAAGAGTCGACACTCCGAGACACTCTACTTGCCCAAGGATCTCGTCGACCTTCCGTTACCTGGCCAACCGATCCCCGACTCCGTCCAGGCGAACCTGTCACATCTTCTCAAACATGAGCGAGGAACGATCCAACTTGAGTCACGCGGCGGCGATAAGATCCACAAGGCCACCGTCGAATACGGCATCGGTTCGGGGAACCACGGGCTGACGATGATGGGTCGGGATAAGGCGGGCGAGGCCCGCATGTTCCGCGTCTCTTCGTTCAATAAGAGTACATCGTGGGGCCTGACGCCCTTCGTCACACCCCCAGACCCGGCCGACGCTGAAAGCGTCATTGGCACTCGTTTCTCCGAGGAAGCTCTGCATAAATGCCTGGATTGCCACCGAACGAGTCCTCGCGCGGCGAGGGACCCCCTGGTGATCGAGGCTGCCGACCATGGGATCGGCTGCGAGCGCTGTCATGGGCCGGGAGGAAACCACCTGGCGGCGGTCTCCGCCAACTTCGCAGATCTGGCGATCGCCCGCCCCCGACTCGCATCGCCTACTCAAGTGAACAAAATTTGCGCAACTTGTCA
>JANXSX010000121.1 GCA_025356475.1 Isosphaeraceae bacterium
GCGAATCCGAAGAAGCCTGCAGGACGATCTTTGCCGGGATGGGGGCTATCGGCCATGTAGGTGCTGACTTTGCTGAGGTCGGTATCGAGGATCACATTGCCATTCAACTCGACCTTGATCTTTGAGCCGTTGACCGTGACCTCCTGAATGTTCCAGGTGCCGACGGGTCTTAGGAAGCCTCGGTTGGTGGGGACGATTCCGTACGCACTTCCGTGATACTGGCGGGGATCGAGCTTGGCGTATTTCTCAGACGTATCGTCAAGCACTTGAAGCTCGCACATGCCGACATAAGCGGGATCACCGCTCCCAGGATAGCGGATCGCCAGGCCGTTGTTGCCGCCGGGTGGGAGCTTGAACTCAACTCGGGCGACGAAATTGGCGTACTCCTTGTTGAAGTAGACCGAGCCCCCCTTGCCGGCTTTGCAGCGGATCGCCCCGTCGACAACCTCGTAATTCTCGACCGGTCCTGCCCAGCCTTCGAGTGTCTTGCCATCGAAGATCGGGGTCAGCCCCGGGGTTCCTTTTTTAGCGAGGAAAGCGTTTGCTTCATCTGCGGGGATCTCTCGGACGGAGATGTTCTTCCAGCGGATCTCGCCCCCATGGGTCTGAAGCTGGATCGGCCCCTTGGCGAAGAGGGGCTTGGTGCGATCCCAGAAGTTCTCCATGATCGCGTGATCAACCACGAGCTTATTGTTCAGGTAAACGGTGGTTCGTGCCCCGATTTGAATGATCCGGAAGGCGTTCCACTCACCGAACGGCTTATCGGCGAGCGAAGTCGGGTCTTTGCCCGGAGCGCCCGGGCTATTGTTCCAGAGGCCTCCTGAGCCCTTGTCGGCACCGATGTTCCACTTGCCCCCCTCCTTGGTGTAGTCCCAGATCTGGATCTGGGGGTTCGCCTTCAGATAGATCCCGCTGTCGGCTTTGGCCACGGTTTTGTAGTCGATCAGAAGTTCGTAGTCCCCATACTCGGCATCGGTGGCGAGGTAGGCACCATCGCCGTCGTTGACCAGGTCTCCGTTTTGGACGCTCCAATGTTTCTTGGCGTCGGCAGTCCAGGTGTCGATCTGCTTGGTTCGTTCTTCGGCCGACATCGCTGCGAGTGTTCGAGGGTCGAAGTGCGGCATCCCGTGCCAGCCGGCCAGATCCTTGCCGTTGAAGAGGGGCGTTAATTTGAGCGGAGGAGTCTCGGCAGCCGCGCACGGTAGGGAATTCAGGACAGCCGAAAATGCGGCGGCAAGCAGGGTCAGTCTCATTGCGGGACTCGGCAAGGGGAGTGGGGAGGTTCAACTAAAGTTGAAACGCCATGGTAGCCCGTGCGAGAACCCGATTCAATCGCCAGGGGGTGCGATCTTGTTTCGCGTTGGTCGAGGTCTCTTGACCGACTTGCCTCAGGGTCGGGACAATAGAGTGCTCCGCCGCCGTCGTGCGTTTTCATGGTGAGGGATTGTCGCCAATGTCTGCTTCCAGCACGCTCTCGGGCCGGTCCGCATCTTTGCCCGAAGCCGCGAGCGTCTCGGTTCCTGATGCCTTGGGTCGGTTCGGGCCGTTCGGTGGTCGGTTCGTGCCCGAGACGTTGATGGACGCACTCCATCAGATGACCATGGCCTATCAGGAGGCAAAGGCCGATCCTGAGTTCCAGGCGACCCTGAACGCATACCTCAAAGATTATGTCGGACGGCCCTCGCCCCTCTTCCTCGCGAAGCGGCTCACCGAACTCGCAGGTGGCGCAGCGATCTACCTCAAGCGTGAAGATCTCAACCATACCGGTGCTCATAAGATCAATAATGCGCTCGGCCAAGTGATGCTCGCGACTCGGATGAAGAAAACGCGAATCATCGCTGAGACAGGTGCAGGGCAACACGGGGTCGCGACCGCGACGGCCTGTGCCCTGTTTGGGCTGGAATGCACCGTCTATATGGGCGAGGAAGATATCCGTCGCCAGAAGCTGAATGTCTTCAACATGCGGACCATGGGGGCCAATGTCGTCTCGGTCACTGCGGGGTCGCGGACCTTGCGTGATGCGACCAACGAAGCAATGCGCGACTGGATGGGCTCGTCGGTCCAGACCCACTACACGATTGGTAGTGTGGTCGGACCGCATCCCTTCCCGATGATCGTGCGTGACTTCCAGTCGGTGATTGGCCGTGAGACCAAGGCCCAATGTCTGGCACAGTTGAACCGATTGCCCGACGCCGTGGTGGCCTGTGTCGGTGGTGGCTCGAACGCAGCGGGGATGTTCTATCCGTTTGTGGCGGATGCCGAGGTCGAAATGATCGGCGCAGAGGCTGGCGGTCGGAGCCCGCTCTCGGGTGAGCACGCCTCAAGCCTGACCCAGGGGCGTCCTGGCGTTCTGCATGGCAGCTTCAGCTATGTGTTGCAGGACGAAGACGGCCAGACCAACGACGTCCATTCGATCTCGGCCGGTCTCGACTACCCCGGTGTTGGTCCTGAGCATAGCTACTGGAAGGACACGGGGCGGGTCCGCTACGAGAGTGTGACCGACGCCCAGGCGCTCGAAGCTTATAACACCTTGGCTCGTCGCGAGGGAATTTTGCCCGCGCTTGAGTCAAGCCACGCGGTTGCCCAGGCGATGATCGAAGCCGCTCGGCTCGGTAATGGCAAGGTTGTGGTGATCTGCCTGTCGGGTCGGGGCGATAAAGATGCCTACGAGATCGCTCGGCTCCGCGGGGAACCGATGGGGTGACGATCCCCAGGACACATCTCCCTTGTCGAATTCGTCACGAGTCGCGCAGGAACGGCGGCTCTGGTCCAATGATCATCCGCTCAGATTGGTCGGGTTGAGCCTCGCGAAATCGTTCGAGAACGCTCTGTTCTCGGTTTGGAAGGCCAAGTCCCAGGGTGTTTGTTCGTTGAAGGTCATCCCGTCTCATGAATCGCATCGACACGCTTTTCGCCCATCTGAAATCCGAAGGCCGTAAGGCTCTGATGCCGTTCGTCACGGCGGGCGACCCCGACCTTGCGACCACCGCTGCGCTCATCCCTGAGCTTGTTCATCGTGGAGCGAGCCTGATCGAAGTGGGGATCCCCTACTCCGACCCGATCGCAGACGGGCCAGTGATCGCTGCGAGCTACGCTCGGGCGCTCCGCAAGGGGATCAAGCTCAGTCAGATTTTCGCGATGCTCAAAACCTTGCGGGCCGAGGCCTCTGGGGCTGTGGCCTTGACTCCGCTCGTGACCATGGTTTCGTACTCGATCGTCCATCGGCACGGGGTCGAGCGTTACCTGGTCGACGCCGCCGAGGCTGGTGTCGATGGCTTGATCGTTCCCGACCTCCCCGTCGAGGAAGCGGCTGGGCTTGTGAAGCTCGCGACGGTCGCGAATCTGAAATTGATCCAGCTTGTGACCCCGACCACTCCTCCTGAGCGTGCCTTGCAGATCGCTCGCACGACGACGGGCTTCCTCTACTATGTTTCGGTGGCGGGGATCACCGGCGAGCGCAAAGCCTTCCCGCCTGAGCTTGCGGCCAATGTCGCCTGGCTCCGTGAACGGACCGAACTACCGATCTGCATCGGCTTCGGTGTCAGTACGCCTGAGCATGTGAAGCTGCTCTCACCCGTTGCCGATGGTCTGATTGTCGGCAGCGCGATCGTCAGGCGTCTCGAATCGTCCGACACGAAATCACGGTCGGAGCTTGTGAATGAGATCGGCACGTTTGTCGAAGAATTGGCGGGAGGGCTGAATCAACGTTCTTGATCCGAACGCTGTCAGGCCCCCTGCCTTGGAACTCAGTTGTCAGACCTCGTAACTCGCCAGTTTCTCAGGCACGATCACTTCACTGAGGACGTGGGGCTGCAAGACGGGCGTCAGTGCTTCGAGAGCCTCGGGCTCGCCGTGGACGAGGAACGCCTTCTCGATGTTGCCACCGCTCTGGGCGTACCACCACGTCAGGTCGTTACGGTCGGCGTGCCCGGAGAAACCGTCAAGCACATATACAGCGGCATTGAGGTCGAACCATGTGTCCATCATCTGGATGCGTTCGGCCCCGTTGGCGATCTGCCTGCCCAGGGTTTTCTCAGCTTGGTAGCTGACGATCACGATCGCGTTGTCAGGATCTTCGACCGCGTGCCGCAGGTGATGTTTGATCCGACCGGCTTCGCACATGCCGGAGCTGGCGATCACGATCATCGGGCCGGTCATGTAGTTGAGCCGACGCGACTCGTCCCAGCTTCCGCAGTATTCGACATACTTTGACCCGAAGTACATCGGATCGGGGTCCATCACTCTGCGCGCTTCGGGAGTGTAGGCGTCGGGATAATCACGGTGAACGTCGGTCAACCGCAAGGCGAGCGGGCTATCGACAAAGACGGGGATCGGACGGACCTTATGGACGGTGAACAGCTCTTGGAAGCAATAAACCATCCGCTGGGTTCGTCCCAAACTGAACGCTGGCACAATGATCTTGCCGCCGAGCCGAGTGGCTCGGGCGACGATTGCATGCAGTTGCTTGATGAGCTTATCGTAAGGGTCGAGGGTCTTGTGCCCGTAGGTGCTCTCGGACACGAGAATATCGATGTTTTGGATGGGTGTAGGATTGGGGAGTAACCCCATGTCGCGGCGGCCTAAATCGCCGGTGAAGACGAAGCGGCGTTTCTTGCCGTTCTCTTCATAATCGAGCTGGACAATCGCCGAACCGAGAATATGGCCCGCGTCTTTATAAGTCAGAGTGATTCCGGGCAGGATCTCGGTAGCGACATCGTACGGGAGGCGATTGAAGTGGTCGACCACCCACTCGACATCGGCGATTTCGAAGAGTGGTTCGGTGAGCCCTGCCCCGGGGTTCTTGGGGTTAGGGTGGCGCGAATCCTCGCGTTGGATGCGTGCGCTGTCACGGAGCATAATACTAGTGATGTCGCCGGTGGCCTTGGTGACATAGATCGGGCCGTTGTATCCTGCCTTGGTGAGGCAAGGGAGACGACCAATGTGGTCATTGTGGGCGTGGGAGACGATCACCGCGTCGAGGTCGCGGGGCTCGAAGGTGAACGAGCGGTTGGGGCTATCTGGGGCGGAACGGTCCGAGTCGAAGAGCCCGCAGTCCAGAAGGATGCGATACCGACCGATTTCGAGCAGGTGAGCGCTACCGGTCACCTGTCGAGCCGCACCGTGGAACGTAATACGCAACAGACATCCTCCTGCCGTGGAGCCGCCCCCAATCAATCGTCGATCAGGGTCTCTCTCAGGGTTGCCCGCAAAACGGGCACGGCGTTGCAATGATATTCTTGGACACTTCGCAGTTTTCTCACTTTTTATTCTGGCCATGTCGAGTGTTTTGATTCAAGGGGAACTCTCGTTGAAGAAAGCGAAGACCCGGCGTAGAATTTGCTGTCAGGACCTTTTGTCCCGGTTTGCCATGCATCGGTAAGCCTTCTGTCGGGTCAAGTCTTGCCCTTCATGTGACTTGATTCCGACCGGGTGAGGAGCACCCCGCCATGACCGACGTGATCCCCCAGTCCCATCCCCTGCACCGGCTGTTTCGCGGACTTGCCGAGTCGACCTTCATGGCCGAACTCGGCATCTGCGACCCGAACCTTGTCGGCTATGTCGCCGACCTCCTGGCGAGATTCGTCCCATCGAGCGGCGTCTGGAACCTCCGCGATGGCCAAGGCCAGCGGCTGGTCGAGGTCGCCAAGATGCTCGCTGAGGCCGAATCCGCCCACGACCCAGGACGAAAGCGAGAGTGTCATCGCCACGTCGGCGACTACACCCTGTTCTGGACAGGAGTTTACCCGGAAGCCCTCAATCAGCTTCGTGGGCCGACCTCGATCGATTGCCTTGTCGACTACCAACAGCAGGGAAAGCGGTCCTATTACGTCGCGAGCACACTCGATGATCGCGACGCCCCCGTGTTCCGCAGGCTCAGTGACCAGTTTGAACTCTGCGCGTTTGGTCTCTCCTGCGTCCGCAAGGAGTGGGAGCGCCACGAGCCTGAGAGTCCTCGGGGGCCAAGGCTGGTCCTGTAGGTTCCTGATTCTCAGAAGAAACCATCAGAACTCTGGGGAGGGCCGTGGAAAGTCGGTGACGGGGGTGTAAGATCAGGATTCTGTCTTTTCCTCTAGGAGAATCGCTGATGACTTGCCGCCGCCTTCCTCTGGTCCTCTCGCTGATGTCGCTGGCCTTTGTGGGAGCTGCCCCCAGCGATCCGATCCCCCTGTTCGATGGGTCGAACCTCTCGAAGTGGATCATCCCCGAGGGGGACAACGGTCACTGGAAGATCGTCGACGGTGTGATCGATTACGACGCACGTAGTGAGGCTCCCGGAGCGAAAGATCTCGTCACCAAAGATCAGTTCGGCGACTTCGTTCTCAGCATGGAATGGAGGCTCAAAGAGACTCCCTACA
Source organism: Isosphaeraceae bacterium (assembly GCA_025356475.1). Classification (GTDB taxonomy): domain Bacteria; phylum Planctomycetota; class Planctomycetia; order Isosphaerales; family Isosphaeraceae; genus JANXSX01. The sequence continues at coordinate 6,357 of JANXSX010000121.1, forward strand.
CGAACGCGAACATCCCTTACGTGTTGCCAGATGGCACGCACGCGAAAGGTGTGGATGGCAAAGAGCTGAAGCTGTCGCTCCCGGATAGCGACTCCGGGGTCTTCTTGCGCGACCTTAAGGGCAAAAGCCAAGTCAACATGTGGTGCTGGCCAATCGGCTCGGGCGAGGTCTACGGTTATCGGATGGACAAGAGCATGCCCGCCTCGGTCCGCAAGGGAGTCACTCCCAAGACCCAGGCCGATAAGCCAGTCGGCGAATGGAACAAGTTCGAGATCACACTCAAAGGCGACCGCCTGACCGTCGTTCTGAATGGCGTCACCGTTATTGAGAACGCCGAGCTACCCGGCATTCCAACCCGAGGGCCTCTCGCCCTTCAGCACCATGGCGGCTTCAAGGACGGCAAGTACACCGGTCCCCCTAGCCTGGTTCAGTTCCGCAACATCACGATCAAGCCGCTAGATTGACGGATTGATTGAGGAGCAACGGCCCTCGATCAGCGTGAGGACAGGCTCCAGTGCATCTTGCCTGGTGGCTTGTCCCTCTTCTCTCCATAAGACGACTAAGCCCGAATGCAGTCATCGGTGACGAGGCGGGAGAGGTCTGGATAACCGGGAGGGATGCCAGGGGCAGTTGCGGTGAGGCCTTCCGACTCGCGCCGGGCGACGTCCAAGTTGAGAGCGAGAAGTTGGCCAAGGAGGTCCTGCTTCGCTGAGAACCCATAAGCTGCCATCACTGCAAGATCGAGGATCACATGTGCGTCTTTGAGCGGGTTCTTGCCCGGAAGTTCCAGCGTTTTGTACACGGCCCGCAACCCGCCTTTGATCTTGCCCAATGCGTCGGTTCGTACCCTGCGCACCTCGCGACCGGCGGCTGCGACGGCGTCGATTCGGGAGATTGTGGGGGCTTGAGGCCAGGGGAAGGTGTCGAACACAGATTCGGGAGTATAGCGAAAATCCGCTTTAAACTTTGAACACTTGGTTACAAACCAACTCCAATGAGATGCGGATTGAAGAATGCCGAAGCTGTAATCATCATCGAAGGCAAAAATCTCCATCGTCTTGTCTGGCCGAACACTGCGATGCACGAAACAGAAAATGGGGCGCTTCGTGACCTCACAGCAGGCGACGAATCGCGATTTGGTTCCGATAGCATCGTGCATCTCTTGCCGGGCTCGGAAATGAAGCCACCAAGTCTGCAACCAATTCTGATCTTGTCCTCTCGATTTTCCAGTTCTCTCTCTCTCGACACCGGCAAGCACACGAATATGTGGCAAGACGGTCTCTTGAACTCTCTTGAACGGTCTTGTAAACGCTTGAGCCTCAAGAATCGATCGTTTCTGGAAGTCGATGACCCATTCCACGGGATTTCCAAGGGTAATCATAATTTGACCGATAAGGTATGGATGTACCACCTCTCTATTCCTTGGATCGACCGACAACATGGCGAGCGCTTCGCTCGGTGATAGCCGAAACCCCGAATGACGAGGGTACTGTCCATTGAAGACCCGTTGGGGACTCGTATTTGTCGATAGCCTGAGCGTCTCGGTCGTATCTGTTTTATCAGATAGGGCTGCATTAATGTGTTCGACATCGCGAAATAGGAACCCCTGATCTTTCGACGGAACCAGAGTTCTCCGTACGCTCGATTCTTCATTCTTGAACCACAGCCTTCGCGCGTTCGGCAAGACGCGAATATCCTGCGACTTCACCCAGTTTGCAATCGAGACATGAACAACAGCCTCCCCGCTCCAAGGCTGATTCTCCACAGCCTCGATAATCGTCCCGTCCTTCACAACATGATCTAACCCACCAACGCGAGATTGATTGTTGCGAATGTTCTGGGTGCCGACCAAACCGGCTCTGCCGGCAAACGGATCATCGAGTGTGCATGCGGATAATTGGTCATGCGATTTGCGGAACCAGTACACGCAATAGTCCGCCATGCCGGGTACATCGGGATAGGCCTTGCGAACCGCGTTGACGTAATCGGCACCGTGCTCGGGCTTCAGTCGCTTGGCACCGAGGAAAGGTGGGTTACCAATGATCACGTCGGCATAAGGCCATGCGGTCGGCTTGCCTTGGGAGTCGATCAGGGCATCGCCGACCAGAAAATTCTCATCCAGATTGTCGAGCGGTAGCGCATTTTCCGTTGCCCCGACCTCGTCGATCGCGAATTTGCGCGCGATCATCATCGTGACCTTGGCAAGCTCAATCGCGAATGGGTTGATGTCCAGGCCGAAGAACTGGCGAGCGGTGACGAAGCCGAACAAACGCTGATCCGACTTGAACCGATCGGAACGCTCCGCCAAACGTTCGAGGATCCGGGCCTCCAGGCGCTTCATTTCTCGATAGGCGATGTAGAGGAAGTTGCCTGAGCCGCATGCGGGGTCCAGGACGGTGAGGTGTTCGAGACGCCCCTTGAGTTGCAAGAGCGCATCTACCGAGCCTGCCGCCTCGATGCGCTCAGACCAGGGTTCGACGATCGTGGGGCCGACGATCTTCATGATGTCGGTGGCTGATGTGAAGTGGGCACCAAAGGCGTGGCGTTCTTCCTTGCCCAGGGAGTGCTCGAAAAGCGAGCCGAAAATCTCGGGACGAACCTTCGACCAATCCGCATCGGCCGCCGCCTTGAGATGCGCGACCTCGTCGACTCGCAGCTCCACGCGGGCAGCCTCACGAAACAGGCCGCCGTTGAAGTAATCCACACCAGCGTAACGCCCCCCCGGAGTCTTGCCAGGCGTATTCATGGCGTCGAACAGCCCGCCCAGCAGGTCGTAGGAATCCTGCTTCGTTTTGCAATCGTCCAGCAAACGGGCGACGAGATAGCGATCGAGAAGGTCGATATCTTCGGCGAACAGAGCAACAAGCATTTGCAAGATGAAGCGCTGGGCGAGCGCGCGATCGACTCCACGGACGGTCATCTTGTTGAAGCATTCCGCCAGATGGTCTGCAGCCAGGCGGGTCACTGCGAGTTGGTCGTTTCCAAACCTGGGCGTCTCCGGCTTCACGAACAGAAAGGCGAGTGGACCCCATCGTTTATGGAGATCAACCAGTGGGACCTTGTCGACCGGGCTATCCATCTGAGTATCGAAGTCGTAAATCCAAAACTCGTCGAAGTTGCAAAGAATAACGTAGTTGGGGCGATTGGGAACGAGTCGGGTCCAGTAGCTGAACGCTTGACGATAATGCTTGGCGAGGTTCTCTCCCCGTTTTTTCATCTCGATGAGGACAACAGGTTTCCAGACAAGATCAGCGAATGCAGTGCCCTTTCCGTCCTCTTTCTTGATCCGCTCCTCCAGAATCGCGCCTGCCTCTTTGACGCCGCCGTGGCCGAAAGCCTGGAAGAGCCGATCAAGATAGACCTGAGCCTCGCCCTTTTCGTCGCCTTTGATGTGAGTCTGTACCCAAGTGGTGAACGCGTTGAGACGCTCGACACGTGCCTCGTTCATGATGATATTCGCATGGAATTATTCTGCAATTGAATTGTCTCAGAGTTCCCAATCTACCCCACATAAAGACGCGCGTGAAGAGACGGGCTGCGCAGGGACACACTCATTGGATCGGGTCAACGCGGATTTTCCTTCTTTAGACACTCTCTTTAGAGTATAGCCCAAGCTTCGCAATCGCGATACACGCCTTGTAAAGCTGAACTCGTCTCGTTTTGGAGCTTAATGAATTCGACAAGAACGAGGGCTAATCGTTCACTCGTACGAGATGATCAACATCGACATCGCCGAGGGGGCATTTGAACTGCCCCCTCACGACATTCGAATGCCCAAGCATGAAGCGCGGCTTTCAGTTCAACGCTTCGACAAACAGGTTTGCGAATTGGAGTGGATCGCCGTGGTGCTGGAGACCGATTGGCCCGTGGGCGGGGAGGCCTGGAAGCTGGGCCTCGTTGATCACCTTTTGGCCATTCAGGACAACGGTTAGGCGCTCTCCTTTGAGGGTGATCTCGAAGCGGTTCCACTCCCCCGGGAGCTTGTCGGCATTGACCTTGGGGATTCCTCCCGCGCGGATCGAGTCGGGCAACGTCTTGTCGGTTCGATAGCCGTACAGTTCTCCTGATCCGACGGTGTTGCAGGTGATGTTGATCTGAGCCTTGCCCGAACCCCGAATCAAGATGCCACTGTCACCTGCGTAAGGAATGATCACAGTTTTCGGTTTGCCGTCGGCACCGACCGCTTCGTCGCCGTTGGGCAGAACGACGGCTCGAGGCTTGGGCACGGGAGGGCCAGGAAGACGCCAGTCGACGATCATTCGGAAGTCGCGGTAGTTCTTCTCCGTCCAGAGATTCTTGTCGTTGGCCTCACTCTTTCCATCGTAGGACAGAATCGAATCGCTCGCCTTCCAATGGCCGACATGGCCGGATTCAACCTTCCAACCGCGCAGGTCGAGCCCGGAGTAAATTGAGACAAGTCCGTTCGCGAGCGCCGCAGTCTGCGCCTCAGTGGGATTGGTTGAAGGGAGTTCCTTGATCCGAAGGTTCCGGAAGTGGCACTCCGAGCCTTCCGCTTCCAGGCAGAGATACCCTTTGCGCGGGCTACATTCGAATGCTCCGGAAACTTCCTTACCGTTGACTTCGAGTTTGAGGACTCCGTTGTTGCTGATGACCTTGTAATGGTTCCATTCGGGAGCGGCCTTCGAACGTTTCTCGCTGGGCAGGCACCTCATCCAGCCGCCGGGGTGCGGTCGGTCGGGCTTCATCGTGGCTCCCCAGATTCCGAAAATATCGCCGTGGCTGGTGTAATCCTTCGTCTCCTGGCCGTCGAGGATCTGGACCTCGATTCCTCGCGTGAAGGGAACCCCAGGGTATGGCAACGGGTCACTATGAACGAATAAGCCGGCGTTCCCGCCAGCGATTAGGTGTCTCCACTCGAGTTCGAGGATGAAGTTCTCGTACTGCCGATCCGTTCGCATGACCCCCGTGGGTTTGCCGGTCGAGATGATCATGTCATCACGCACACTGAATGTCTCGGGCGCGACGTTCACGGGGACCCAGCCCGTCAGGTCCTTGCCATTGAAGAGTGGACGGAATCCCTCATCAAGAGCGGCAGAGTGTCCCAAAGCCGCCAGCCCGGCCAGTCCAAGACCAGCTCCCAGAAACGATCTTCTGTCCATTGGAGTCCTCGTGATGTGCCAGCGCCCGGTCTGATTCACGGGGCCTCTAACAAAGATACGGGGAGCAACACGACCATCGCAACTGCGCACAGGAGCACAACGCGGGTTTCGGGAGGGAGAACGGGCTGGGGGATGGGGGCATTAATCTGGGAAAGATGAAGAGACTGTAGCCGATTGGTTGGGTGTCTCGATTCCCAGAATGGATTTACGCAGGCGACACACCTCTGGCCGCTTGTGTTGTGGTTGTTCACAATAAGAGAGAGAGAGCCGCGCGCGATGCTGCTTCTGCCCAGTCCGTTTGCGCGTGGAGTCGGCTTCGGAGACCTTGAGTTATGCGGTTCGGTTACCGGTTCACCCATAGCGTGATGGGTTTGTTCGCACTTTCCATCTTGGGTGCCGACGCCCCCGACCAAGTCGCAATCGAACGCGGTCGGATTGCCCTCACGTCAACAGGATACTTAAAGCCAGCCTGGAAGGAAGAGACTTACAAAAAGGTCGGCAAACTTTGGGGATTTGAAGCGCCAGACCCGGAGAACGATCCCGAGGGCTACTCGAAGGCCTTTAATAAGCGTTATGGTCTTCACCCAGCCCCATTTCCTAACGACGGCTACCCGATGGGGCTCCGCAAGGGAAATGGCCCTAACGGCACGAAGGTTGGGCTCCAGATCGATTGCCTGGTTTGTCACGGGGGGTCGATTGGGGGAACAAGCTATGTTGGGATTGGCAACAGTCAGCTCGATCTGACATCGCTCTTGAACGATTTGACCATTGCCGAAGGGCGTAAGATGCCACCGGCTCTCTTTACGTTGAACACAGCTCGGGGCACGGTCAACGCCGGTCAAATCGCTGCTGTGCTTCTCAGTGTCCGTAATCCCGACATGTCGATGCGTACGTTCCCGATCCCTTTGGGAGCGAACTTCCCCGAGCTCAATACACCTGCCTGGTGGAACCTTGGTCCCAAGGCCACCATGTATCACGATGGCCGGACCGATGCCTCGTCGGTCCGGTCGAACATGCAGTTCATGCTCGCCGAACTCTCACTTCAAGAGTTCAAAGACCTGGAATCCACGTTCGCCGATATTCAAGCCTACTTGAAGAGTTTGACCCCTCCTCGGTACCCATTCCCGATCGATTCGACCAGGGCCGAGCTCGGTAAGGCGGTTTTCACCCAGAATTGCGCCAAGTGCCACGGCACTTATGGATCCGACGGAGCGGTTGAAAGCTACCCTTCGCGGATCGTTGAGCTGAAAACCATCGGCACCGACCGAGTTCGATTCGACGGTACGACCGACCGTCTGGTTAAGCACTACAACGCCACCTGGCTGGGCGAACTCAGTCCTGTTTCGGAAGTAGGCATCGGCTACCAAGCTCCTCCTCTGCGAGGAATTTGGGCTACGGCTCCGTATCTCCATAATGGGTCCGTGCCGAGCCTGGCAACCTTGCTCAAGTCATCGACAAGGCCCAACGTCTATCGACTGCCTCGCTCGGCGGAGTTCGAGAACTATGACCAGACCAACGTTGGCTGGAAATTCGAACCTGTCGATACCGCACTTGATATCAAGGCACTCATAATTTATGAGGCTCGACACATTTTCAATACGTCCCGAGTCGGCTTGGGTAATGGTGGACATACCTTCGGTGATAAGCTTTCAGAGCAAGAGCGGTCTGATTTGATCGAATATTTAAAGACACTTTGAGATGAGCTATAAAGTGTCACACTGCGCCTGATTGCACCCCTATCCAGAGATTGCCGCTACGGCCTCATCCTTGGTCTCGCAGAGGGTGAGAACGCGGTCGAGCTGGGTAATCTGGAAGAGATATCTTAAGTTCGGGTCGAGCCCAAAGAGGGCGAGTTTGCCACCAGCGGCAACAACCTTACGTTGGAGAGTGACGAGAATCCCCAGCGCCATGCTTGAGATCACAACGACCGATGAGAAATCGAGGACCAGGTGGGTTTTGCCCTGTCCCTCGACGAGTCCGTAGAGTTGCGACCGGGCCTCATCGGCGACCCTGGGGTAGTCGAAGTGAACGATTGTTGCGGGCCCATCGTCGTTGACATGGTAGAGAGCGTCCGTCGACATGGTAAATCCCTGGAGAGGCCTCGTGAACAACGATGATCGCGATCCATGTTCCGTCTATGCACTCAAATGTAGTCTATCTTGGCGATTAAAGTTGCTCAATCTTTCCCAGACTTAAGTTGGTCGACTTCGGGAGAGGTGGTCTTACGCAACTCGTTGGCGACTTTACCTGCTTGGCGGAGCGCACGGATCACGTTACCTCCCAGGATTTTGCGAATATCGTCGTCCTTGTACCCGCGCGTCAGCAACTCATCGGTGAGCCTTGGGTAGCAAGAAACATCCTCCATACCCAACGGAGTCTCCGAAATCCCATCATAGTCGGAACCGATACCGACATGATCGATTCCGGCCACCTTGACGATATGATCGATATGATCCGCAATATCCTTGACGGACCCACGAGGCATCGGGTGGTCCTTGATCCATTGATCGAAGGCCTTATCAAACTCGGCCTCTACGGGGAACGTTTTCTTGAGATCTACACGTGCCTCGGCAAACGCCTTGGCGCGATTAGGGACGATGAACGAGGGGTAAAAGACTACCATGACCACGCCCCCATTTTTAGGAAGGCGTCTGAGAATGTCGTCCGGGACGTTCCGAGGGTGACTCGCGACTGCATAAGCTCCTGAATGACTCGCGATGATGGGAGCCTTACTAATCCGGAGGACATCGTCCATCGTTTCGGGAGAAACGTGCGAGATGTCGATAAACATACCGACCCTGTTCATCTCCTTGACGACTCGCTCACCAAACGGGCTCAAACCGCCATTCTTGGCACTCCCTGTCGCGGAGTCGGCCCAGTCGAGCGACGTATTATGGGTCAAGGTCATATAACGGACGCCGAGGGCCGCAAAGGCGCGGAGTTGCGCCAGGCTGTTTTCTATGGCCACGCCGCCTTCCATTCCGAGCAAACTGGCGATCTTGCCTGATTTGGCGATCCGCTCCACATCGTCGGCGGTGAGGGCGAGTTCGAAGTCGTTGGGATACTTCTCAACCATGCGCTTGACGATGTCAATTTGTTCGACCACACTCCGAGCCGGGTCGGCCTGATCGGTTGGGATATAGACCGACCAGAACTGGGCCTTCAAGCCCCCTTGTCGTGCCCTCGGGATATCGGTATGCCCGGTCGCCAGCCGTTTCGCGAGGTCGAGTGTCTCAAATTTGACGTCACCATCCTTACGGAGCCGCCACGGCAGGTCATTGTGTCCGTCAAATACGATCGCAGACTCGGTCAACTTCTTGGCCCGTTCGGAAATCGGAGCGAGCGGCGCGTCGGCTGCCAGTAATGGCAAGATGACCAGGAGAGGGAGCCAAGGCATCGTCAGGCGGCGGGGGATCGGCATCGGTGACATCCTTCCGAAGGTGCGGTCCGTAAGCGGACATCCATTGTGAATCCCTCGGCGCTTCCTCGCAATGGCTTTGAGCTTGAGCCGGAACGAGTGACAGGGGGTGACTCCCTCCAGCGGACCGATCCCAGCGATGTTTTTCTGGGTCTGCGTCCGTCTCAACCCTCTGCCGACAGAACAAATTCCTCGCCGTCGGTTTCGACGACGTCGTCTGAGTAAAACTCGAAGAACTGCTGACCCGCAAAGAAGTCGGACATCGCCCGGCGCAGATTACGCTGCTTTTCCAGAAATGTGGCGTATTGCTTGATCAGGCGACGCCTCTGATCATCGGGGAGTTGGAGGATGTCGTGATAAGACCGCTCGCCGGAACGCGTGTCGCGGTAGCTCCAAAGCCGTTTAATGCGGCGATTGGTCTCTTCGTCGTCGAACATCAGCATTCGAGCGTATTGCCGTGCCTTCATTTTCTTGGCGAAGGCGATGAGCTCAAAGTCGGATTCATAGCCGTGATTGCGTTCGATCCAGTTGACGATCTCAGGCGTTGAGATCTTGGGCCCCTGCTCTTCACAGAGTTCTTTCAGGCTAGCGACGATCTCAGAAGGACCCATCGGCATAGAACCACCTCCCCACTTGTCATCACTTAGGCCTGTTATTGACTCAAGAACAGGCGATGAAGAACATCCCGCTTCCTTTCGGGTAACTAGCGAGATCCAGAGATCTCAATTCAGGCGGCTTGATCAGGCCATTGGAGGCAAGTTTACACCACTCGACGCGTGTTGTCGATGCACCGGCGTGCATCCCATCAAATCTTCGGCGGGGACTCCTTAGCACTCGGCTCTTGGGGGATTGTCCGGATTGGTGGAGGATCACATGCATTCATCAGAATGGTGTTCAGTCTTCATTCGCAGAAGAGGGATTCTCACGATGAAGCGAATCCTGAGCATCCTCTTCTTCCTACTGGCGACGATCTTGGCGGGTTCGATCTGGGTTGGCGTCCGATTGCTACAACCTTCGACGCTCGCAATTTCGCCGGGTCGAACTGAGAAGCCGGCGCTCGGTCGCAACTACCTCCCCGCGCTCGAACTGGCGACCGTGTGGACCAGGAACGTAAGGACAACAGCTTGGCGATGAAGTTCCGCTGGTGCCCTCCAGGAACCTTTAGCATGGGGAGCCCACCCGGCGAACTCGGTCGCGACCCAAGCTCGGAAGGGCCTGTGGACACGACGATTTCACGTGGTTTCTGGCTCGGTCGCTTCGAGGTGTCGCATGCTGAGTGGGAGCAAGTCATGGGCCAAACCTTGGTGCAACAGCGGGCCAAGGCTCCAATCGAGGTCATGACAGAACCCCCTGGAGCAGTCCGGAAGCCGATCGCCGAAGGACCAGAGCATCCGATTCTGTTTCGTCAGCCATGAGGAGGCGGAGGAATTCTGCCGGAGGCTCACCGAATCCGAACGAGCCGCAGGGCGGTTGCCGATGGGTTCCCACTATTGCTTGCCGACGGAAGCGCAGTGGGAGTATGCCTGCCGCGCTGGGACCAAGACCACTTACGCATATGGCGATGTCCTCACCATCGACGACGCCAACTTCGATTCCGCGCAGCCTGAACCACACCCATCGCCAGGGGAGACGACACCGAGAGGTCGATATCGGTCCAATGACTGGGGTTTCTGCGACATGCATGGCAACGTCGCGGAGTGGTGTCGGGATGGCTTCACGATAACTCCACCAGGTGGGGAGGACCCGTGTGTCCCGGCGACACCGGAACGGACGTGGGTCTACCGAGGCGGGGCATGGAACACCCCAGGAAAATTCCCTCGCGCTCCGCAGTTGGTGCGCGAATTTGGGTAAAGATGGCGTCACCGACAACAATGAACGCCTGTCCACACTTATAGGACAAGATTAATGGGAAAATCGACACTCTTAGCCCCGTAAAGCCATTTGGGGCAATAAGTTGTAGTTAATCGCCACGATTCTTCCTGTCCGCCCTAGATTGCCAGTCGGGACTTTTGTCGGTAACGTCAAGACACTGAGTCTCGAAATCTGGCGGTCGTGACCAGCACCCTTTCGACCAACAATTTGGGGCTGGCCCCGATTCACTCGGAGTCAGCCCCATCCCGTGACTCGGGCAATGCTTAAAAAGCTCACTTGATCAGGCGAACAGAGGCTGGACGACCTTGCCGCCGTCGACGATCTTAATCGGCCGACCCAGTGGACTCATGTTTTCCTTCTTGGGATCGATCTTCAGAGAGTGACAGAAGCTTGCCATCAGGTCAACGATCTGGACGGGGTGATCCTTCACATCGGTCCCGTCCGCAGTGGAAGCGCCAATCACTTGCCCCCCCTTAATGCCACCGCCGGCGAGGGCGACGTTGAAGACGCGTGGGAAGTGATCCCGGCCTCCTCTTGGACTAATCTTCGGTGTGCGCCCAAACTCGCCCATCCAGACGACCAGGGTCTTTTCAAGCATCCCACGCTGTTTGAGATCCGTAATCAAGGTGGCGAAAGCCGGATCGACCGATGACGCATTCTTGGACATCCGGTCATGAATATCATCATGCATATCCCAGCCGTTCGAGCGAACTTCCACGAACGTCACGCCCGACTCAACCAGCCGACGGGCCAGTAGACAGCCTTGGCCGAACGAATTCTCGCCATAGGCGGCTTTGAGCTGGGGATCTTCTCCCGAGATATCAAACGTTTTCATGTGAGGAGACAAGATCATGTTCGATGTTTGACGGTACAACGCTTCATGATCCTTGACCCGATCCGCGCCCCCTGTCTGCTTGAACGCGGTCTCTTCGAGAGAGTGCATCAGTCCGAGTCGTCGCGTGAAGCGACGGGCATCGACCGGCAGGGTGACGTTGGTTGGGGGTTTGTCCGCCGCCTGAACCACGAACGGTTCGTAGGCCGCACCGAGCATGCCTGCCCCGATGGTCCCACCGCCGATACTCACCATGTGTGGGAGGTCAAATTTGGGATCCGCCAGCTCCAGAGCCGAGACACAGCCGAACGAGGGATGCTTCACTGTGCCACTTGGGGCGTAACCGGTATGGAGCTGGTACGTGGCTCTCTGATGGTTCCCTTCCTTACTAGTCATTGAGCGGATCAGGGCGATCTCGTTCATGACTTTGGAGGTCTTCTCCCACCCTTGGGCGATCGAGATCCCGGGGACTGTGGTGTCGATGACCTTGGTGTCGCCACCATTGGAGTGCTCGGGCTTAGGGTCGAACGTGTCCAATTGGCTGGGTCCGCCCGCCATCCAGAGCATGATGCAGGCCATATTCCGCTTGCGGAGGTCTGCAGCCTGGAGCGCCATCAAGTCGGTGAAGCTCACTGAGGCCAGACCGGCAGCCCCCAAGGTGATCCCCCGGAGGAAACCCCGTCGCCCGATCACGCCCTGGCCGCTCATCGCGACCTTCACCATCGTCTTATCGAACATAGGAAGAGATCCTTGAAAGAGACCCGTGTCGCGGGATCATTTTAAGCTGTGTGAAGTTGATTCAGCTTAGGTTGGCACTGGCCATTTCTGATTTCTGGCCAGTGCCAACGAGGCTCAGCGACGGCTGAGAAACTCGGTCGAGTTGATCAAGCTCCAGAGGATGTCGTCGAACGCCTCGCGTCGGTTCCCCACTGTGTCGAGATAGTGGCCGCAGATGGTGACTTCCTTGGGGGTTGCTTTGCGGGCGAGCACACGAACATAGATCTGGTCGAGGGCAAGATGGTTGTCAGGTGTGCCGTTAAGGATCTCGGCGACGATGCTGTCTTTCTTGCTAATGCCCTGATTTACGATCGGGCTATTCATCAAGAAGAGAGCCTGGGGGATCGTACCCAAGACCTCGTCACTGGAAACCGAGGGATCGACCCCGAAGACGGTATTGAACAGTGCCCGACCGTTAGGTCGTCCCTTGGTAACAGCTTTGGTTGCGACACCGAGTGCCTCGGCAGCTTTCTTGCCCGTGGCATCGGCCACCCCAACGTCGGCGGCCTTCTTGGCGTTTGCGGGCATTGCCCGATTGGCATTCGCCTGTCCATCCGGGAGCTTCAGGACTTGGATCAGGGCGTCGAGGATCTGATCGGAGCTCAGCCGGCTCGAGCAATTCGCGGCGAATGCGGTTCGTCCCGCAGCCGAGTTGGTCGAGCGGATCTGGCGTTGATAGGCCTTGGTGTTCAATAAAGTTTTGTAAAGCCAGCGGATATCGTACCCGCCCGATTGCCACTGGGAGGCAAGTTCGTCGAAGAGTTCGGGGTGGTGAACCTCGCGGGTTGGTCCGAGATCGTCGATTGGGTTCACGAACCCCTCGCCCATCAAGCTCCCCCAAACTCGGTTGACGAAGGCTTTGGCGAACCAAGGGTTATCTTGGGCAGTGACGTAGCGGGCCGCCATTTCACGCCGGGCTTGGACGGTCAGCTTGCTGGGCAGAGGCTGCTCGGACGACGTGAGGAAGAACTTCGGTTGGATCGGGATCTCTTTGGAGGGATCCTTGAGGTCAGGCATTGTGTAGCGAGGCATGCCTGCCTGATTGACGACCTGGAAGACCCGCCGCTGCCCTTGGACTTGTGGCCCAGCCGGTCGAGTAGCAGTTCCCTGAAAGAAGGCCGCCAACTCGTGGAATTGTTCGCGTTTCCAGGGGTCGTTTGGGTGATCATGGCACTGGGCACATTGGATCTGGACGCCCATAAAGACGCGTGAGACCTCGCCGGCAAGCTCGACTGGAGCCGAGGTTTCGGCCAGGGCGAAGGCTGCTGCGCCATTTTCGTCAAAGGGACCGGTCGCCGTGATCAGATTGGCTGCAACCTGGTCCCATGGGGTATTCTTCTGAAACTGGTCGGTAAGCCAGGTTTCGAAGAAGTCGTAGCCAACCTGGTTGGGGTTCGTGTTCGGAGCCCGATAGGCGATCACGTCGCGCCAGTACCGGGCCCAGTTCTGGGCGAACGCTTCGCCCTTGATCAGTTCGTCAATCAGCCGAGCCCGCTTCTTCTTGTCGGTGCTGGAACAGAATTTGACCGTCTGGTCAGGGGTCGGGAGTTTGCCGGTGGTATCCAGATAGATCCGTCTCACAAATTCCACATCACTCGTGCCGTTCGCAAGCGTGACCTTTGCGGTAGCGAGTGTCTTATCGAGCGAAGCGTCGATCGCAACCGAGTCGATCGTCGGCGGCGTCACCGTGCGTTCCGGCTTGGCGGGGAGGCTCGCGAGTGCGGCTTGCTCGGTCTCCACACTGTTGGCGGCATTCTTATTCATCGCTTTTTTCTTGGCGATGATCATCTCGCGTTGCTCAGGAGGGAGGTCCGCGAAGAACTTCTGCTTCTCCTGAGGGGTGAGCGTTTTGAACTTGGCCTTTTGTTCAGGGGAGAGCGGCGCGGCTACCTTCGCCTTGGCATCGGCCTTCTCATCAACTGGCGCGGCGGCAATCACAACGACCAGCGTGGCGACCAGGCTACCGGCGAGCCATGCCGTATGACGCTTAATCATGGAGAGGGGTCCTTTATGGCGGAGATGAAGGCCTGACATCCCGAGCGACCTGCCGCCGTGACGTCCATGCACTATTCAACCACCAAGCCGGGCATGAGTTTCGCCGGGGTCGTTCCGATTCTTGATTAGCCTCGGATCACCAGTCCCATAATCAGGAGCACGATAAAGCTCAAAAATCCTAACATCCCTGAGGGCATAAACTTGCGTGTCTTGGAGAACCGAATCCCAAACACAATGAGCATCATCAAAGCCAGAAATGCACCAATCCCAAATCCGAGGTCGGGACGCGGGCTTGAGAGACCTGCACAAATGAGGGCAGTAAGACCACTGATCAGACCGGCCCGCAGCGAGGCTTTGCTCCCTGCCTTCGCGTATCCGATATAGCCCCCAACAGCGAGCAAGAGTCCATATACAATCAGCACGACCTGACCGATGAGCGGTGTGAACACGCGACGAAACCCCCTACCAGATTGTGACGTAAGTCCTTGTCCTCACTTTACTCTAGGGCGGATCCTCCGTGGCGTCAATTGCTGAGCGAGTCTTGACGAATCGGTCAGCCAGCCTATCTCAGTAGAATTGCAATCCGAGTTCACCCCCATTGGGAGGATTTTCCTCAATGCGTTTCACAATTTTTGCCCTGCTTGGTCTTGGCTTGTGTGCTTCGATGAACGGCCTAGCCGACGAACCCGACACCAAGGCTAAAAAGGTCCGTCCCGCCGATAGCGATAGCCCGTTCGCCGAAGGATGGCCAGACGCGACCTTGCCCGAAAAAATCGAAGTTAAAAGTTACCCAGCTTACCGAAGCGCCGTCGCCAAGGCCAAAAAATCACCTCAGGTCGCCGATAACGTCATGTTCTGGCCTCTTTTCAACCACATCAGTAAGAATAGCATCGAGATGACGAGTCCGGTGGTTAACACCTATACACCAGAGATGATCGAGACCCCAGGGGCCGCTGGTGACATGACGATGGAATTCCTCTATCGCAAACCGACCATGGGGCAGATTGGCCAGTCTGGGCCGGTCGAGGTCAAAGACTTTGCTGCCCAGCAGTATGTCTGCTTCGGGTTAGAAGGTCCGATGAACGACACCCGACTCCGCGATGGAGCCAAGTCTCTCAAGGTTTGGCTGGAAGAGCACAAGAGTGAATGGGTTGAGGCTGGCCCGCCCCGCCGCTTGGGTTATCACGGCCCAATGACCCCCGTCAGCCAGCGCCGCTGGGAGGTCCAGATTCCCGTGAAGCCCGCACCGAACCAGAAGTGACTGGACGGTCGAGCTACGCGTAGAGGTTGCGGAACCGTTGTACCTTGGCCATGACGATCAGTCCTTGACCCAGACCCCAATCCAGCCCAAGGGCAATCCGACATAACGTTCAGCCCTCGGCAAGGTTGCGGCAAGTTCTTTTGTCACCAGCAGGGTCTCTTCGTCGATCAACTTCAGATGAGGCCCGCCAATAGCCCGAAATTCTTCGAGGCTGCGATGATGTCCTCGGATGGGCTGACGCTCGCCGGTTACCGGGTCGATGAACCGGGCGCGTTGACCTTCGGCGGTCCGTTCGGGGTGGAGGTTCGAGACCAGGACGCGCCCTCCTGGTTTGAGAACTCGCGTGATTTCGTCCATTGCTCCTGTCAAGTCGGTGATGTGCTCGACCACGAGGCCCATGACGACCAGGTCAAAGTGTTCATCCTTGAATGGCAGGGGGTCTGGCAAGCTATGGATGAGCCAGCGGATGTTTTGATCCGCTGAGAACTTGGTTCGGGCGATTTCGAGCATCTCTGGGGTCAGGTCGAGACCAACCACTGAGGCCCCTGCCTCGATCAGGGCGACAGAATGCCTCCCAGTTCCGCAACCGAGGTCGAGAACCATCTTCCCTCGCAAGTCACCATATCGACGTAACATTGCGGGGCCTTCAAGAGCGATGAGTGGGTTGCCGTCTCCATCGTAGAGCGGAGCCCACGCGGCGTATCCGTCCAGGGGTGAGAGTTCCTCGGTCATGCTTAGCGGCCTCGGCTTCGAAATCGGAAATCGACCCGCGATCGAGTTGAGTTCGATCGGGGTCGAAGCGTTGGTTTGCCGATTATCTCAGATT
Organism: Isosphaeraceae bacterium; assembly: GCA_025356475.1. GTDB lineage: Bacteria > Planctomycetota > Planctomycetia > Isosphaerales > Isosphaeraceae > JANXSX01. The sequence goes on from JANXSX010000121.1 coordinate 22,458, forward strand.
ACTGAGGTCCCGGAACAGTCGGGGCATCCCCAGCGGGAGGCATCGGTGCGGGCGGGGCCGGCGGCGTGGCCGAGGCTCCTGGCGGAAGTAGACCTGCGTCGGCATCACTTCGCACGGAGGTCGGGGCCGGGGCGGCCCCGCCAAGATTCTCGTACGAGCTACGACCGTCACCAACCGCTTCTTCCTTCGGTAGCATACCCTGGGCGGCCATCCGGGCCCGCTGGGTCGCTGCCTGGGTGTTCGCCCAGGGGAAGTTCGTGCCAGGCGAGAAGTACTGAACATCGTCACGCATGTACTTGCCCGAGGGCAACGTCATGCCGGCGTATTCTACCTGGCAGCCGATCGACGGCAAGGCCCCGCCGACGAGCAGCCCGGCCCAAGCCGCGATGCGATAGGCTCGGGGCGTTCCCTTGCGAAGGGACAACATGGGATTCTACCCTCCTTGGTCGGACACTCGGCGAGTTTGATCCCGCCGTCGACGGTCCTGTCGATGTGATTCCCGGGGGAGACCGAACAGGACTACACGACGTGGAAGAGATTCGTCCACCTTCACGCGGTCCTTGGTTTTCCCTCACGACCATAAAATCGGCTAGAGCAGGGTGTTGACCACAATGATTCTGCCGCAAGAGCAGGAAATCGCGAATCCGCCGATCGGGCTTGGCCCATTACGTGTCCTCGATACAATGCCTCCCCGAAGACACCCAAGCCATGGATGGCGAGGGTCAGACTGTTTAGCCTGTCGTCTCGTGTTGTGTCGTGTAGAGGATGGAGCCTCGCCTTATGTTGTCGCTGAACGCCGCGCGTCAGTTGATCACCACGCTCGCCCTGCCGGGAGAGCCGATCTCGGTGGCGTTAACCGAGGCTCTCGGCCTCGTGCTCGCCGAGCCGGTGGTGGCCGACGTGGACTTGCCCCCGTTCGATCGCGCGACCGTGGACGGCCTGGCCTTTCGGGTCGCCGATGCCCAGTCCGGGATCGCGCTTCGGCTGATTAGCTCCAAAGGCTATCGCTCGGGCGACGGCATTGAGGTCGGTCCCGGTCGAGCTGCACGAGTGAAGGCGGGCGATCCCCTTCCCGTCGGAGCCGACACGGTCGTCGCCGAGCCTCCCTCAAGGTCCAAACACTTTAGCTTGCCCCCCAACCTCGAACTTGCGCCCGGACGTCACATCGTCCGTCGCGGGAACTGGCTCACGGCGGGGACCCCCATATTAAGCGTTGGGACTCGGCTTACCTCGGCGATGGTTGGTCTTCTGGCGTCGCAAGGCTGTACTCACCCGGTCTGTCATCGCCGAGTTCGAGTCGCAGTGGCTGCAGTCGGTGACGATCTTGTCGGACCCGGCGATGCCCCCGTCCTGAACCGAGAGCGGAATGCGGCGAACCTGGCCGTGACCGCCCCCCTACTCCAATGGGGAGCCATGCCCTTGGATCTCGGCGCGGTCGGTCGTGAAGGCTTGGAGGGGATTGTCCATAGGGCCTTATCTGCACAGGTGGCCTTGATTCTCGGCCCGATCGGCGGCCTTGTCTCGCGGACCTTGGAGCGAGTTGGTGTGATCCCTATTTTTGAGGGTGTCGCTCTAGAGCCAGGCGGAGCGATGAATTATGGAGTGGTTCGAGACAGTTTAGGGAGGGTCTCGACTCACGTCGTCCACCTCACAACCGAGCCCTTGGCGGCCCTTGCTGCGGTCCTCTTGGTGGTGGCTCCGTTGATTACCCGGCTCCAGGGAGGCGATCGACTTACTCCTCGCCTTGCCGTATGGAATGGAAGCCATCCCCGAACCGGCTCAATGGCCCGCGCTATCCCCGTTCGACTCATCCATACCCCCGAGGCCCGCTGCCTAGCCCAGCCCCTCGAAGGCTGCGATTCCGCCGACTTACCAGGTTTTGCCCAGGCCGAGGCGTTCGTCGTCCTTGAGGCAGAGAGTGGCCCATGGGTCGGCGGCGAGTTGGTCGAGGCGGTACACCTGGGGAGATAGACTGGATCGAACGTCGGGAAGAGTTCGGATGCTTCATAAGCCGACTCTTCCACAGTCGTTCAAATCGAGTCCAGTCACGAACGATACGATGCTCGATAAACCACTCGACGAAGAACTCTTGGAACGTTTGGTCTCTGAGCGATCCGAGCCTGCCGGTCCAGTGATCAACGCGTCAAGCTCTCGACGATCGGCCAAATGTTCGACTTGGCTAGTCGAGACTGAAGCGCGAGCGCAACCATTTCGTCGTCCCAAAGGCACTCATAAAACGTGCTGCAGCCCTTCTCGCTATGCCATCCAGCCATATACGACCATGCATACTCTTTTGCACTGACAACTGGTGGATTCTCACGTGATTTCAGCCAGGCGCTCACTTGTGGTCCACGATTTGGATAAACACTGAATAGAGCCGAGCAAATGAGTCGTTCAATCGTCTGCTGATTCGGCAGCCAGTCGGTCGCTTCGTCATCCGTAGACCAGTCCACCAAATGAATGCTTAACCGTCCCTCTTTGGCCGATATCGTACCGTCAGAATCAAGAGTTGCGGTCGGATCCAGGGGTCTCAACTGCGATTGAAGCGATTGTGAGGTAATAATCGATTCAACCCTTTTCTGTCCATCGGCATGCTGATCAGAGTCCAGGTTGACAATCACCCGATTTGCTGGATGTGTTTCGGTCTCGAATGTGCGAAGACGTTGGTTCACGGCGGGGACCACATTTGGCTTGCCATCGCAACCAATGATTCGAATGATCCCACCTGATGGCGAGATGAAGAGAAAGTGACCTTTCTTGACAACTTGCCCGTCAGGATCACGGACTTCAGACGGAGCAGATTTCATGGCCCGGTTTTGTGGTGGCTTGCACCCTTGCCGTTTCAGCATTCCCGACCAGAACTTCTGGTCGAAGCAACCCTCGCAGTAGATTTCGGTCCGACTCATCGGAGATCATCTCCAATGACTGATCTTGCGAAGGCGACATCCTTGCCCTCGATTCGACTGGTCTTGAGTTGTCCGTCTTCTTCGAGCTTGAGTCGGACGACAGAGAGCATGGCCAATTCCTCGTCGGTGTTGGCTTCGGCCACCAATGCATCGATTAGCTCAAGGCTGTGAGTTGTCAGGATCACTTGAATTCGCCGTCGAACAGCCGCGAAAATCGCCTTGGCACTCTGGAAAATCGCCGCCGGATGCTGATGAAGTTCCGGTTCTTCCATTAAGACCACGCCGCCGGGACGTGAAGCGAGTTCCAAACATGTTCGCAAGAGTGTTTGGATGCCATCGCCAGCCAGACCTGTCGGAATTCCGTATTCTTCGAAGACGAGGTAAAGTACGGGCTTGTTGGCATCGGTCAGAATCTCAATGTCTAAGAGCCCTGGAACAACGCTCTTGAGGATCTCTTTCGCGAGCGTTCTTCGACCCTGTTCGACAGCTTTGGCATAAAGCGAATGCAAGGGTATTTGTGTCGAGGAAGAACCCAACTCAACGAGACTGATATCGGCTACGCCTTTTATGAATATGGGTAGGAGATCGTATTGGATAGAGCGAGAATCTTTGCGAGCGGCATATTCGAAAATCATAGAAAAGCGGTGCGTAAGAGAAACGCGTGGTTCCTCATATTTACGCAACTCGACGTCAATCACAAGATTTGTCGATGAATTCTGATGTTTGTTGAGGATTGTGCAACTTCGGCCTTCGCCTTCCTCACCGATCACAAGGATGGACGCTTGCGAGAGTTCCTCGCCTTTCCAGAAGAGCCACCTCGCTCCGCGCGCCACGTTTCGTCGCCGCCACGCAACCTTCTCGAGTGCCTTACCAAAGATCGGGGTCGCTCCCAGGAGTAGAGCGTCAAGGATCGTACTCTTGCCACATCCATTCGGTCCGACCAAAATCGTGAGTGCAGTCAGGTCGGCGACACACCCTTTTCTGATGCCTCGAAGTCCCTCGATCTCAACTGAATGAATCATTACGCCGCTCTTGATCTAGGCCCCGGACTCGATTCCTGAAGAATCCCTATCATAACAGGCAGAACTGCGAGACGACACCGCCCATATCCACGGGCAATGCGACTCCCAGCCAGTCACTGATCAACCTCGGTTATGCTGTGGCCGCACGATCCAGGAACTTCGTCGCGGCATCCATGATCGCCTCTTCGGTCGCTTCGGACCGGTGAAGTTCTGCGGTAAGACGGCCTTCACACAGGACGATGATCCGGTCGCAGACGGCGAGAAGTTCGGGAAGTTCGCTCGATGTCATGAGTACGGCCATCCCTTCGGCGGCGAGGCGGCGGATCAGTGCGTAAATCTCGGCTTTGGCACCGATGTCGATTCCACGAGTTGGCTCATCCAGCAATAAGAGTTTGGGGTTGGTCAACAACCAGCGGGCAAGGATGCACTTTTGCTGGTTGCCCCCCGAGAGGCTCGTCACAGGTGCGGACCCGCGGTCGGTCTTGATGCTGAGCGAACGGATCGCCCCCGAGACCGCTTCAGCTTCGGCCCTCGATTTGACGATACCTGCGATCGTCAACTGGTCGAGATGACGCATCGTAATATTCTCGGCGACGGTCATATGATTGAACAGGCCGAGCGTCTTGCGGTCCTCGGTCACGAGCGCTACGCCTTGGGCGATCGCCTGCTGAGGGTTTCGGAGATGGACAGCGCGATCGTGGAGCTTAATCGTTCCTGCCGGTGGTAACACCGATGCGCCAAACAAGGCTTCAAGCAACTCGGTTCGACCCGCGCCTAGGAGGCCAGCGACACCGAGCACCTCTCCCGCATGCAACTGAATGTTGATCCCAGAGAGGTGGGGACGTCCCGAACCGGGAACGCTCGGCACACTGAGGTTCTCAACCTTGAGGACGACATCGCCTCGATTGATCGTCGATTGGACCGCAGGGGCGATCTCTCTGCCGACCATCCAGCGCACCACTTGAGCAGGACTCGTTTCGTCGCGAGTTGCGGTGGCCACGAATTTACCGTCGCGGAGGACGGTGACTCGATCGGAAAGAGTGAACACTTCATTCATCTTGTGCGAGATGTAAATGATCGAGGTTCCTGCCTTCTTCAGGTCGGCGATCACCCGATAGAGCCGCGTCACCTCGGCGTCGGAGAGGGCCGAGGTCGGCTCGTCCATAATGAGGATCGTGGCCTCGCCCCCCAGGGCCTTGGCGATCTCAACCATCTGCTGGTCGCCGATGCGTAGGTCGGCCACCCGCGATTGAGGGTCGATCGCCGCACCGAGCCGCTCGAACAAGCGGCGGGCTTCGCGTTCCATACCTTTGTCGTCGAGAAACCCAAACCGCGTCAATTCGCGACCAAGGAACATATTGCCGGCAGCCGAAAGCTCAGGAACGAGGTTCAGTTCCTGGTGAATGATCCGGATTCCCTGGTCTTCCGCCTCACGAGGCCCCGCGTAAGCGACCTGACGCCCGTCGAGCGAGATCGTCCCAGCATCGGCGGTGATCGCCCCGGCGAGGATCTTCATCAGGGTGCTCTTGCCTGCCCCATTCTCGCCACAGAGGGCATGAACCTCGCCGCAATGGGCGTCGAAATCGACGCTTTGAAGCGCGTGGACTCCCCCGAAGGCCTTCGTGATCGACCGCATTTGCAGCAAAGGTGTCGTCATCGTGCGAGTCGCTTGCGTCTGGGGTAGGTCGAGGTCGAGCGGCCCATGATCGATGGCCAACCCGATGGTACGCCCCTTGCCCGATCGTGGGAAGAGTCCGGTTTTCACGTGCGTTGTGAGCCACGTCCGGCTAGGATCGGATAAACGTGATGAGCAGAGTTCGGTGCATGCGGGCGGGCGCACTCATGGTCGGCGAAATCCTCTACCTGGTGACCTATCGCTGCCCGCGCTGCGGGATCGATCTCGAGACGAGCAAGGGCCCTACCGGGACCTGGCTGCTTTGTCCCGGTTGTGGTCGCGCGAGTTTGCCACCAACTCATGAACAGCTCGCCGCAGAGTCGATGACGAACCACGCGGTTGTCGATCCCGACACACTCTACATCGGTCCGCTGTTCGACGTGCCATCGCCCCCCCACTCCCCCCGGGACGATGGGTCGCGAGCGCCCCTTGCTCCGTCATCCCATGGGATCAACACTCAGCGAGTCACCCTGATGGTCTTATTCTTGGTCGCCTTGGGGGCGATCTCCGACGCCGTGATCTCACGAACAGCTTCAACAGGCCTGGTCGGCTTTATGATTCTTGGAGTTGCCCTGTTATGGATGGTCGTGGGGGGGATTCGGCTTTAATCTGAGAAGCATCACTTCTTAGGGCGACCTGCCTTCTCTCCCTCAGCGATCTGAGCGGGTGGGCTCTGGTAGCTGAGGAAACAGGGCAGGTTCTGGACCGTCAAGATCCCCTCGGTGCCGGGGTTAAGGATCCGCACCCCGCGTCGGAAGGTCTTGGGAGGCTGTTTGGGCTCGGTGATCGTGATGGCGAACTGGCAATCGCGATCCGCGCTACTGGTCTTCACGTCGATGGGTTCAAGATCTAACTGACCACGATCGTTGGACGTGAGGCGTCGGCTGATAACCTGGAATTCGCACCCTTTATGGGCGGGCTTGATCTCAACGAGGCAGCCCTCGGGCCCAAGCCCTGTGATCTGCAGGTTGAGCCGAACCTTGCCGATTGCGGGAGGCTTTGTCTCATCACCTCCACGTGCGAGGGAGGTCAAAACACAGAGCGCCAGCCCAAACATCCATGTACCTGTTCGCATCCGTCCGACTCCTTCGTGACGGTTGACCCGATCGATCTTTCGCTGACCCGACCGAGGGATGACGTCTCTCCCATCCTTGGGAGGCGCGCAGGACGCGGCTAAACGTCGATCGGACCGGGCTGCCGGACGGTACGGCATGATGCCCAAGACCGCAAGATCAAGTTGAACAGGACATCAATCCGGGGGCGCTTCCCGGACACGCGGTGAAAGCTCGGTTCTCGACTTCAGATCGTCCGACCGCCGTCGATCACCATCACTTGGCCTGTGACCAGAGTCGCCACATCGGCCAGGAACACGGCGATATCGGCCACATCTTCGGGGGTCGCGGGCCGTTTGAGAGGGGTGAGTTTCATGGCCTGTTCGACCATATCCTGGTGGTCGGCCAACCAGCGTGTTTGGACGGGGCCGGGGGCGACCGCGTTCACCCGCACCTCGGGGGCGAAGGCTTTGGCAAGGCTCTTGGTCAGGGTAATGACCCCCCCTTTGCTCGCGGCGTAGGCGATTGAACTGCCCGAGCCGGCGATACCAGCCACGCTGGCGATGTTGACGATATTGCCATGCCGAAGCTTCAAGTGGGGCATCGCTGCGCGACAGGCGAAGAACGTCCCCTTCAAATTGACATTCAAGATGTCGTCCCAGACCTGGTTCGTCAGTCCTTCCAGGTCGGTGTGCGCCACGAAATGGGTTGTGGCAGCATTGTTGACGAGAACGTCGAGTCCACCGAAACTATCGACAGTCCGCTCGACCATCGCTCGAACCGACGCATCATCGGAGACGTCGGCCTGGATCACAATCGCCTCGGCCCCTCGCGAGCGAACCCCTTCAGCGGTCTCGTCGGCCTCGGCCTTGGACTTCGAGAAGTTGACGGTGATCGAGTACCCTCGCTCGGCCAGCTTCCAGGCGGTACAACGACCGATCCCCGTCGCGGAACCCGTCACCAAAGCCACACGTTTCGAGCTCATCGGAGATGTCTCCCCAAGTTCAGTCCGGTAGCACAGAGCATCGGCGACTTACGTACGGACCCTGAAGTCTCATCCGGTGCAAGAATTGGGCAGGCAAGTGGGATAAGCCTTGGGTGATTCACCCCTGATCTCGTCCACGTTGCCTGCTCAACAGTTCATGACTTCTCGCCTCAAGCCTTAGCGAGCAGTCTGGGGCGCGATGGCCGTGGTCTTGATCGGAGTCAGGGCGGCCTTACCGGCAGCCGTCAGGGCCCTCGCGGTCGTCACCGGTCGGACCACTCCTTCAATGATCGATGGGTTCATCCAGTCGAGCAGTACGCTGGGATAGACCCCCAAGAGGATCGTCAGAACAACCAACGGGATCGAGATGATGATCTCTCGGGTGGTGAGGTCAGGCAGACCCTTGTGCTCTTCGGATCGGCCCAGGAAGACGCGCTGCAAGGTCCAGAGGACGTAACCGGCGGTAAGAATGACCGCTGCGGCAGCGAGTACAGCAAGTGTCGGATTGTAGTTGAAGGCGGCGAGGATCACGAAGACCTCGGCCACGAACCCACAGAGACCGGGAAGACCCATTGAGCCGAAGAAGATCAGGAAGCTGACCGCTCCATAGATCGGCATCACATTCCACAGCCCGCCCAGCTTGTTCAGGTCGCGAGTATGGGCTCGGTCGTAAATCACACCGACGAGGAAGAACATGCCGGTCGAGGTGATCCCGTGGGCGATCATCATGAACATCGCGCCATTGACGCCATAGGCATAGTAGCGTGGGTCCGACTCGCCGGCGATCACCATCACCGCCATACCCAAAGTGACATAACCCATGTGGCTGACCGAGCTATAGGCGACCAGCTTTTTGAAGTCGGTCTGAGCCATCGCGGCAAGCGCCCCATAAAGGATGCTGAAGACGCCGAGAGCCGCCACATAGTAGGAGAAGTCATAAGCCCCCGCTGGAGCCATCGGCCAGGCGAACCGAACAAGGCCGTAGCCACCGATCTTTAGCAACACGCCAGCCAGGATCATGCTGATCGGAGTCGGTGCTTGAACGTGGGCGTCGGGCAACCAAGTGTGGAACGGGAAGCTCGGCAATTTGACCAGGAACCCTGTCAGGAAGAGTAGGAACACCACCTGCTGAATGAACCGACCATAGTAGCCAGTCTCACTCACAGCTTGGGCCACCGCGATCGAGTCGAACGAGTGGGCCGTCCAGGTCGCCGCTCCACCGAAGCTACCAACCGAATCGCCAGGCCAGAAGAACAGGATCAGGATGGCAACAAGGATGAAGACCGAGCCGAATAAGGTGTAAAGCAGGAACTTGATCGCTGCATATTCCCGGTTCTCGCCACCCCAGATGGCGATCAGGAAGTACATCGGCAGCAGCATCACTTCGAAGAAGACGTAAAACAGGAACATATCAAGCGCCAGGAAGACGCCCATCATGCTCGATGTGAGTAACAAGTAGAGGGAGAAATACCCCTTGACATTCTTCTCGATCGAGAACGAAGCCAGGCACGACAACATACAGACCAGGCCCGAGAGCAACACCAGGCTTAGGCTGATCCCATCAAGACCCAGGTAGTACTGGATGTTGAAGTAGGGGATCCACGGGTGCCGGACCACCAGGTCGCCCACGGCTTTCCCCGTCTCGCCTACAGTGACCGCATCACCCACCGGTCCCGTGAGCGTATTCGCAGCAGCACGGTCGCGAAGCGAACTTGCCGCAGGCACGTCGCCCGAGGGGCTCTCACTCAGAAACTTGGTGAAGGCCACCAAGGTCAGGCCAAACAGCAGGATCGTCACCACTAGCGAAAACCACTTGATCACCCCAGGGAATTGTTTGGGGATCAAAAGCACCAGCAAACTGCCGGCCATCGGCACGGACCAGAGCAGGCTCAACAGCAGGTCGTCGCTCATGGGGTTATCGCTCGAAATCGCGTGGAATGGTTCGTGTGCAAATATAAGTTCTAGAGATCATCGGCTCGGACCGGGACCGGACGGCTCAGGTGCCCCGGCCGACCCAGGCGAAGACAACGCTAAAGAGCAGGAGTACGGTGCAGGCCAGCACCATCAAGTAGTTCCGAACCTTACCCGTCTGAATGCCTCGACCCCAGTCGCCCAGCACGTAGATGATCTTGGCCGTCAGGTTGACCAGCCCATCAACGGCAAACCGATCGAAGAAGCCTTCGAACTTCGATAGCACGACGGTCAGACCGGCCACGGTATTGACCACTCCGTCGACAATCGACTTGTCGAACCGGCTCACCCCCCGGGCCAAAGCCAAGGTCGGGCGGACGAGAACGGCCCAGTACAGCTCGTCGAAGTACCACTTGTGTTGCAAAAAGCTGTTGATGCCCGCGAAGCGGTGGGCGACCTTGGCCGCCTCGAAACGCTTGTAGCCAGGCAAGTAATACAGCACGGCCAGACCAATGCCGGAAGTTGCGATGATCAGCGAAGCCAGCATCGCCCAGTTATGGGCACTACCCAGGTCGGCCAGCGGGATCGGTGCCCCGTAAGCCAGCATCATTTCCAGGATCGGCTCGCCAAAGAACGGTAGGATGAACATCGGCCAGCCAATCGCAATCGCCGGCACAGCCAGCGCGAATAGCGGCCAGAGCATCATCGGCCCACTCTCATGGGCATGGGCCACCGGGTCACCATGGTCATGGCCATGATCGTCATGGCCGTGCGAGTGAGTGTCATGGCCATGGCCAGCCTGTTGGCTGCGCGACTCACCCGCAAAGACCAGGAACCACATCCGGAACATATAGAAGGCCGTGATCGCCGCACCGACTGCGGGTAGAACAAAGAGCAAGATGTGCTGATAATTCCCTTCGTGGAACACGAAGTGGATCGACGACGCTAGAATCGCGTCTTTCGAGTAGAACCCGCTGAAGAGAGGCACCCCCGAGATCGCCATCGTCGCCGCTAGCATCGTCAAAGCGGTCCACTTCATCTTGGGGAAGAGGCCCCCGAGAACTGGCATCTCATAGGTGTGGACGCTGTGATAGACGCTGCCCGCCCCAAGGAACAAGAGCGCCTTGAAGAACGCATGGGTGATCAGGTGGAAGAGCCCCGCTGCCCAGCCTCCTACCCCGAGGCCCAGCATCATGAAGCCCAACTGGCTCACTGTCGAGTACGCCAGAACCTTCTTGTAATCGCTCTGAACGACCGCAATCGTCGCGGCCACGAACAGCGTGATTCCACCGGTATAGGCAATGTAAAGGAGCGCAGGCTCTGTGAAGAGCGGGAAGAACCGACCGACCAAGTAGACCCCCGCCGCAACCATCGTGGCCGCGTGGATCAGCGCAGAGACCGGAGTTGGCCCCGCCATGGCATCCGGCAGCCAGACATGGAGCGGGAATTGGGCACTCTTGCCCGCACAGCCCGCGAAGATCCCCAGCCCGGCGATCGTGAGGACCCAATAGGGGATCTGACTGGGACGCCCTGAGTCATCAACCAGCGGCGTGTCCGTTTCGGGATCAAGCAAACGAACAACGTCGTAGGCCTGGGCATCCTTCGAAGCCGTGACCACATTCAGCTTGCCTGCCCTGTCACGCAAGGTCGAGTTCAGCTCGTGAATGTCGAACGTACCGAAGGCCGACCACAACAGGCCAAGGCCCATCAACATCCCCACGTCCCCGATCCGGTTCGTGATGAACGCTTTGTTCGCTGCGTCGCAATTCTTCTTGTCCTCGTACCAGAAGCCGATCAGGAAGTACGAACAGACCCCGACCAGTTCCCAGAACATGAAGATCATGAAAACGCTGGACGAGGCGACCAGGCCAAGCATCGAGAAGCAAAATAGCGATAAGTAGGCAAAGAACCGCGGGTAACGCGGGTCATCGTGCATGTAGCCCATCGAATAGATATGGATCAGGGTCGCAATGAACGTGACCATGAGGAACATGATCGCGGCCAAGCTGTCGATCGCCACACCAACCGGGATCGCCAGACCTTCCGGATGTCGGACATCCTTCAGCCCTTGACCAAGGGTGACCCAGTCAACACTCGCGGTCCACAGGAGCGGTTCCGCCTTGTGCGGCTTCGTGGGCGAAGCGTGCTCACCACCGTGCTCGCCCTCAGCCGATGCGTGGGCTTCGCCACCACCCCTGGCGTGGTGGTCAAAGACCCCTTCCGCCGAACCGAAATAGGCGAGAAAGCCCACCAAACTCAGTAGGAACGACCCTGCAATTGCTCCCGTGGCGATATAGGCGTTCAGACGACCGAGGAACTTGATCCCCAGGATCTGCACCGTAAACGCGACGAGGGGCAAGAAAACGGCGGCTACGTACAATCCAACCTGCCAGCTCATCACAAATCCTCGGCAAAGCCGGACGCGCACGTCGTCCCAGATGCTCAAAGCGCGGGAGATCGTGAAATATGGCACACGCCCCCTAGGCCATGCAAGACCCCGGTCCCTCAAACGGGGAGGATTGCACGGTTTGTCCCCTGAAATCCACGAAGGTGGGTGCTCGCAAGCGAGTGCGTGATGACTCCGGAACACGGACTGACGAAACAACCCCCCTCTTATTGGGCCGATCTGCTCACGAGACTCGTTCCCACGGAGGACCGTGGAAACGAGTTTTGGTGCGTGATTCGTAAGGTAGAGTCATTCGTGAATGGGCGAGAAATCGGGAAGTTGTTTCGTCAGTGTTCCCCTGTCGTCCTCAATGGACAGCCACAAATCAGCCTAAGGCATCGCTTTCCTGGCGAAGAATCATGGCTCGTCATCTTGCCCAATCCTCCCCTCTCCCTCATGAGAGCTAAAGGTCCCAATCGCACCCTCGCGGATCACTGGTCACTGCACATGCACAAGGTCTCACCTGGAATCGGTCGGCTAACCCCAATCTGAGGTGTTGTTGCGAAAATGCAACGTGGCTCCTGGAGATAGGGAGTTCGTCGATAATGTAGGTACCACTGGTTCCAACTCTCAACAGAGGGAACCGAGCTAAAGGAAGTACTCGGTGAATCTAGGCGATAACACGTTACATAACAGGGTATTCAGGGAACTCGACCGAGGCTTTCCTGAAGACACGAATCCAAATAAACGGGCAGAGTGAGTGCGTCCATCCCCGTGGGCATGTCTTCCAGAGACAACGGAGTGGAAAAAATGTGATTCTGGATCTTGTACGAGAGGCAAGCGTCCCGTAGAGTCAGCCTAGGTCGGAACAATGGTGTGTCTTCAATACGCACAGAACTTTCGACGTCACTCGCACCAAATCCATCCGAGACAGGGAAATTGGTGGGGTTGCTCACAAACTTCGGCAAATTTGTTAGACACCGAACATTTTCAAAGGTGGTCGGAACCGGTCACACAGTCTGCACGACAAAAACCCAATAAATACGTTTGCATTGGGTGGTTCGATCATGTTATCTCTGACTCGTCGTTCGTTCTCAAGCCGTGGATGTCACGAATCCGCTCCGAAACGTTGAATGCACGAGGCGCTTACCCAGAACTCGCAGATCGATCACCGAGTGGCAGAGAGGACCCTGACCAAATTTGAGACCCACGCCTGCGACATCCGTTTCAAGACCACACCAAGGTGGCTCTCTCAGCCCCTGAAAAGAGATTAGCGAGGACGCGACCAAAGATTTTCCTTGACACCCGGTTCTTGCATGCACGAGAATCTGAGAATTCGTAGAGCCGGTGTGGACTTTGAAGATCGATCTCTCTCGACTGACTCTCCGCTGTCTCCTTAGTTCGATACCGAACAACCCTTAGCCTAGCCGCAGACGACTCACTTCAATGACTACCTGCACCCGGCGAGTCAAAAC
>JANXSX010000225.1 GCA_025356475.1 Isosphaeraceae bacterium
TCAGCACAACACGAGCGAGACAAGCCCAGGGATCTCATCTCTAGGCCTGGTTCGCTCGTGTGTCGCTGCGCCTAAATCGTGGTTTCTTGGCTCCAGATGATTGTCCGGGCAAATGAACCTACTGCCGAGTACCCAGGTGGCCGTTTCAGTCCAACTGGGACGTTGCATTCATCAATTTTCAAGATAGTGCTACCCTCGCGACATCCACCTTTCACGAGTTCGCTGGATTGCCCCCCCCTGCCCCGCTTACCGAATCATCGTTAGCAGAGTTTGGGGTAGTGTTTCTCCACTCAGCAATAGCAGACATACCACACGGTGCCTGCGCCGCACGTCAAGACCGTGCAAATCGATGCTATGACGAACGCGGCCCCAAACCATTTCCGGTGTCGTTTCATAAACCTCCATGTCCGCAACGGCCAAGGCTCACGCCAGGCAGAAGTCGGCTCGTTGGCCTGCCATCGCTCGATCTCCTCGACCAACGCACGTGCTGACGGATAGCGATCCTCTGGTCGTAGGGACATCGCCTTGAGACAGACCGCCTCTAAGGCTCTTGGAATCTTGCGCCGAATTGAACGAGGTGTCGGAAAAATGCCCTTTCGGATTTCAGCAGCGATCTTTGAGACGTCTCCTTCAAAAGGCGCACAACCTGTCAGTAGGTGGTAAAGCGTAGCCCCTAGACCATACACATCACTTGGCGGGCCGAGCATATCCATGTCACCATTGGCTTGTTCGGGGCTCGAGTAGGCCGGCGTGCCGATCATTGAGCAGCTCTGCATAGCCCCTTCCCCCTCCAAGGGACTGTGAGGCGATGAAGTGGCCAACTGTGCCTCGGGTTGAGCCAGTCTTTTCGCTAGCCCCCAATCGACTAGGAATGTCTCGCCGAACCGACCGAGAACGATGTTCTGGGGTTTCACATCACAGTGGAGGTAACCTCGATTGTGAGCGTACTCCAAGACTTCGCAGACGTATCGAAATCGATCAAGAAGCTCATGAAATGCTAGTGACAGCATCTCGCTATCATGACGACTCTGAGCGTAAAATGCGGCGATCTCTTGCTTCAGGTTCATCCCTTCAATAAGCCGCATCGCATAGTAGGGACGACCGTCGGCGTGTCTTCCCAGGCTATGGATCGGGACGACGCCTGGGTGTTCAAGCTTACTTGTAATTTCGGCCTCAAGAACGAATCGATCGCGAGCTTCGGGCCGATATGCGAATTGGGGCTGGATTTCTTTAAGGGCGACGTTGCGAGAGAGCTCCTCATCGAATGCGATTGAGACGATACCAAGCCCACCCTCGGCGTGAGTCCGAAGAACGCGAAAACGATCTCCGATAAGCGGCGATCTGCAGGTATCATCAGGTGGTTGTACTGCCTGATGCTCACAGCTCTCGTCGGAGAGGCGAATTTTGAATTCGCCCGACTCGAGACTGGTCCGCAATGCGACTTCAAAAGCAGCATTGATGAGACAGGCATGATCTTTAAAACGACGCTGATATTCGGTCCTTATCGGTTTTTCACCGAGCCGCAATCGCCAGACAATCTCCGCGATGAGTAGCTCGTGAATCAAGACAGAGCGACCGGGCTCAGGCTGACCACCCAAATAGTCTTCGACACGGGGTCGTTGGCCAAGACGCCAAGCGGTCTCATGTCGATCTGCGATACCGTCCACACTCTCCAACAGGGTTGCGGAGAGTGTGGCTAGACCTAGGATATGTCCATTCATTAGTTCACGCTTATTTCTTGAATCCAATGTTTACGTATTGTCTCGACCTTTCGTTCCACCGATCTAAGGCTTATATTCAGTTTTATCGCGATCTCCTCGTTTAAGTACCCCTCAAGCCGGAGCATCGCGATGCGACGATAGATCTCACTCGATAGGGATTCCAACCGACGGCGGTACTCCTCAGCGACCATGGCGGCAAACTCAGGAGTAGGCTCGTCGCCAATGATTTGGTCGAGGCCCGATTCTCCATCTTTAAAAGCTTCGTTTAAACAACATTCACTAATCACTCGTCCGCTACCTCGTTTCTCCTGCCTTTCCCTTCGCGCTTGATTTGAGGCAGTTCGGGCGGTAATGAGCACGAGGAGTCGCCAGAAATCATCACGATTCTTAAGATGCTCAAACGCCCCGAGAGAGATGCCTCGAAACACACTGTCCAAAGCGAACAGGGCTGCATCCTCTTCATCGGAGATCCCGCAGAACAAGCCTCGGTGTTTGATTCGGGCTAGATGCGCGAGTTGTTGAAAGTAACGGTCGCAAAGGTGGCGTGCAGCCTCCTCGGAGTCGCCGTTGCGAAGGTCACCAATCCATTGCGAGACCGAACCGGCTCCGGTTGGCGTCATGAAGTTTCCTAAAGGGGTCGGTCAATTCAATTTGTTTTGAGTTTGCTAATTCAAACCAATCAGTGAGCGAATCCGATACCGTTGCAACTTAATGTTGGCGGGTTTGCTCATCGTTCGGTGTTTAGCACGATAGCGGAGCCAACCGGGAGCAACGCCTTGAGCTTAACGGTGGAATTTTCTTCACTGAACATCGCTCAATTGGATTCCGTTCCGGAAACCTTCAATGGGAGACGACCGATGCAACGACGCGAACTGCTAGGAACCTTGGGCATGACAGCGGCTGCTCTGGCCACCGTAAGTGCCGGACACACCTTCGCCGCCGCCCCCGACGACAAAAATGACTCTCACGGAAAGTGCGCCGACGCATGCTTTGACTGCGAGAGGGAGTGCAGCGAGGCGTTTCACCATTGCTTCACTCAGACCGCCGCAGGTAAGTCCGGCCACACCAAGGCGATGCACCTCTGCGTGGACTGCGCAGATATCTGCTCCACGGCAGGCAAGCTCGTGTCGCGGATGAGTCCACTGATGGTCTACACCTGCCACTCTTGTGCAGAGTGTTGCGATGCCTGTGTTGCGGAATGCGACAAGATGAACGACCCGAAGCTCAAGGATTGTTGCGACGCCCTCCGAAAGTGCTCCGCGGCCTGCAAGGACATGGTCAAATCTATGGGTGGTCACAAGTAATCAGAGGCTCAGGCTTGTAGACTTGACTGTTCAATTCTTGCCCGAGGCTCACGGGCAGGCTTTGTCGGACTCTATATCAAATTCGCAATCAGTTTCATCCTAAACTCAGAATGCGACATTTATTTAAACTTACTGTTTTGCATCGATTTCAGAAGTGCTTATCATATTGTCCGCAACTTAATTCCCGGTTCATTGTTCAGCCTTTCTGTATCTCACATGCTAACCATCTAGACAATTGGAATTTGCTTGTAAATGGGGAGTCTGCACCTATAAACATTCACTGCAGATTCAGAAGTTAGGAGGAAACGATCTGGTATAAGATATTGGCGTCAACCCTTGCTCACTCCCGAAATGCTTAATGTTCAGCCGTCTGAAGACACGATTCACCAGCGACACGACCGACGTAGAACAACCCCACGAGCTTCGAACCCGCAAGGTTGTTCCAAATCGCAATCGTGCTCTCAAACCCAATAAAGCTCAGGGCTTCGCTTTCTGCTCACGAAGTGTGCGAGCACGGGATTCGGTCTTCTCAGCTTCAGCGACTCGGTTCGTTTTGCGGAGCAGAGCCGCGTACTCGTCCAATGCCTTCGCGAAGCCGCCAGGATCTGCAGTCGGTGTCTTCTCGTAGATGGCCAAGGCTTGCTTGCAGCAAGATTCGGCCTCGTCGTGCTTTCCTTGATTACAACAGGCGTGCGCCATCTTGGAACAGCAGCGCGC
This sequence comes from Isosphaeraceae bacterium, assembly GCA_025356475.1. Classification (GTDB taxonomy): domain Bacteria; phylum Planctomycetota; class Planctomycetia; order Isosphaerales; family Isosphaeraceae; genus JANXSX01. The sequence continues at coordinate 3,743 of JANXSX010000225.1, forward strand.
GACGTCTGGGCTGTTCGCCCCTAGGGTCTTCTCAAA
>JANXSX010000104.1 GCA_025356475.1 Isosphaeraceae bacterium
TGCAAGTCGTTCACGTTCCAGTTTGATGGAGTGATCGACCTGGCGAATCGTGCGCCTGGTGATGTTTGAGGCGGGGATGGCTCCCGCGAGTGTGGCAGTCGTTGAAAGTGACATCGTCGTAATCCCGTAAAGAGGGTGCAATATCGCATGTAACGGGATTACCATCGACTTGCGGGAATTAAGACTTTGGAGATTCTGGGGGAATCTGCGAAGATTTCTGGATTAGGGGGAAAGGCGGGCAGGTTGGCAGGTTTTCCGTATGCCGTCTTTCCCCAGGGCGATGCCCGTGGGCTGTTTTGTGGCCGCCGTTTCAGGGCTACAAGGCCAATGAGGACAATAGGTTACGACATCTCGACGCAACTTCTCAAGAGGTGCGGGCGATCTTCGCGATTGCTGACGCCGCCATCCTAGATTTCCCGAGAAAATGACTTGGAATGGCCATCTTGACGAATACATTGCCCGGACCTATTAACAATTTACGCCTGGTTGGGTCAGTCATTGTGATGCTGATCAGGTTTCCAGATTCGCGGTGTTTGCTTCTTGCGTAAGATGGGCAATATTTGCAGACTAGGTTGATTGTCGGGCGGTTAGGTTGGCGACCGCCCGCCCGCTCAACTTCTTTTGCAGGGGTGCCCATTCCCATGAGTTTCTTGCGTGCTCGGTTTGCTCTGGTTTCTTGGCTCTTGCTGACTTCGTTTCTGTTTGCACAGGACCCCAAACCTAGCCCGGCGAGCGATCCGGCCCGGGACAAGGAAATTGCCGAGATTAAGAAGCAGCTTGAGGAGCTGAACGCCAAGCTCAAGAAACTGAGCGATCCAGCCGCCCCTTCCATCCCCGAAGGGATCCTTGCTGAGACCTACACCAAGTCGCTGCAGTGGCGTCCCCTTGGGCCGGCGGCGATGGGGGGCAGAATCACAGCCCTCTCCGTGTCTGAGGCCGATCCGAGCCTGTGGTATGTCGCAACCGCCAGCGGCGGACTCCTCAAGACGATCAATAACGGGGTGACATTTGATCACTTGTTCGATAAGGAAGTCACCGTCTCGATCGGAGACGTGTGTGTCGCTCCATCGAACAAGGATATTGTTTATATCGGCACTGGTGAGGGTAATCCGCGAAACTCGGTTTCTTATGGCGACGGCATCTACAAGTCCGTTGATGGTGGCAAGACCTGGACGAATGTCGGGCTCAAGGATTCGTTCCAGATCGGCAAGATTTTGATCCATCCCAAGGACCCCAACATCGTCTATGTTGGGGCACTCGGGCGGCTCTATGGCCCCAATGCCGAGCGTGGACTTTTCAAGACCATCGATGGCGGTAAGAGTTGGAATAAGATCCTCTTCGTCGATGAGAAGACGGGCGTCATCGAGATGAAGATGAAGCCGGATGACCCTGAAACCTTGATCGTGGCAATGTATGAGCGTCAGCGTGACCTTTACGACTTCAACGACCCGGTGAAGAAGATTGGGCCTGGCTCGGGCTTGCACAAGACGACCGATGGGGGCAAGACCTGGAAGAAACTGACGAAAGGCCTTCCCACCAACCAACTCGGTCGTGTGGGACTCGACTTCTGGAAGAAGGATCCGAACGTTGTTTTTGCCGTAATCGAGTCCGCAAACATCGGCAAGGGACCGACCCCCGCAGCGAAACCTGGTGACCCGGCCAAGCCGACCGAGACCAAAGCGAGCGCTGAGAAGAAGGAAGCCGCTCGCGAGAGTCGCCAAGCGAGCGAGTCCGGCGAAGGCGAGGCCGCCCAGCCGCGACCTCCGCAACAGGCTTCGCCTGGCCCGGTCTTTCTGGGCGTTACTGGTGATTCGGTAACGGGCGACGGCGGGGCCAAGCTGGATGGAGTCGCCGACGACAGCCCTGCATCAAAGGCCGGTCTCAAAGTGGGTGACGTGATCACTGCTATCGGTGACAAACCGATCAAAACGTACGCCGAACTCGTGAGCTTCGTGCCGACCAAGAAACCTGGCGAGAAGGCCAAGGCGAAGGTCCAGCGCGAGGGGAAGGAGCTTGAGATCGAGATCACGTTCCTGTCTCGGCCGGGGGACCTGACCCGAGATGGGGTTATGGGTCTTGGGCTCGATCCCAAGAAGCCATTCGGAGGGCTCCTGGGGGGTCAGATCGAGAACGTCCAAAATCGGCAAGGCCCAGAAGGGTTTGAATATGGAGGGATCTACAAGTCGGTCGATGGCGGTGAGAGCTGGACTCGGATCAACAGCCTGAACCCACGTCCCATGTACTTTAGTCAGATTCGTGTGGACCCCAGCGATGATCAGTTCCTCTTCGTGCTTGGGATCGCGGTTCATCGCTCCACCGACGGCGGCAAGACGTTCCGAACCGATGTCGGTCGCGATGCCCACTCGGATCATCACGCGCTCTGGATCGACCCACGCGATGGTCGACACCTGGTTCTCTGCGGTGATGGTGGAATCTATCAGAGCTATGATCGAGGGGCCAAATTCGACCACTACAATCATGTTGCGATCGGCCAGTTCTACCATGTCGCGATCGACACTCGGAAGAATTATCGGGTCTATGGCGGTTTGCAAGACAACGGAAGTTGGGGTGGTCCAAGCGTTCTCCGCAACGGTGGCTCGGTCAATGAAGACTGGCTCAATATCGGTGGAGGTGACGGCTTCAAGTGTCAGGTGGATCCCAACGACGCTGACCAGGTCTATTACACCTCGCAGAACGGGGCTATGGGCCGACGAAACCTGAAGACCTTAGAAGCTGCCGGGATTCGACCAATCACCACTCCCGGTAAGACCTATCGATTCAACTGGAACACCCCGTTTTTGCTTTCAAGTCACAACTCGCGGATCTTTCTCACCGCAGGCAATGTGGTGTTCAAGTCACTCGACCGAGGCAACGACTTGAGAGCCATTTCGCCCGAGATCCCCAAGACGAAGGAGGGCTCGGCGACCGCCTTGTCCGAATCGCCCAAGAATCCCGACGTGATTTACGTTGGCACCGATGACGGCGCATTCTGGATGACCAAGGACGGCGGCAAGAATTGGGTGGATATCCAGGCGAATGTCGGACTTCCCAAGCCCTGTTACGTCGCGACGATCGAAGCATCACGTTACGAGGAAGGACGCGTTTATGCCTGTTTTGACGGGCATCGGTCTGATCTCGACGATCCGTTGATCTTTGTCAGTGAGGATTTCGGCAAGACCTGGAAGGCGATCAAAGGCGAACTGCCCCGAGGCTCAACCCGTTGCTTGCGTGAGGATATCGCCAACGCAAACCTTCTTTGGCTCGGCACCGAGTTTCATGCCTATGCCTCGATCGATCGCGGCGAACACTGGAGTAAGATCAACAACAACCTGCCAACCGTCGCGATCCATGAGTTCGCTCAGCACCCGACGACTGGCGAAATTGTGGTCGCAACCCATGGTCGAAGTCTCTGGGTGACCGACATTAGCTCGATCCGGCAGACGACCAAGGATGTCCTGAAGAACAAGGTCACTTTGTTCAAGCCTTCGCCGGTGATCCGCTGGCGGAATGAGCCCTCTCGGGGCGGAACGAACCGCAAGTTCGAGGGACAGAATCCACCGCGAGGCGCTTCGGTCTATTATTATTTGGGCGAAAAGGCGGAAAAGGCGAGCCTCAAAGTGTTCGACTTCGACGGCACAATGGTTCGCGAGCTGACAGTCTCCAAAGAACCTGGCATGCATCGCTCGAGTTGGGATCTGCTGGGCCTGCTTCCTCCCGCCGTTCCAGGAGCACCTGCCCCCGCGCCGAGATCGACTCTGGGCGGACTGATGGGGGGCTTTCGAAGGGGTGGAGGTGGCGGACCTCGGATGGGGCAGGTCGCAACAGGGAGCTATAAGGTTGTACTCTCGATCGATGGCAAGGATTTCAACCAAGGACTCCGCCTCGACGCCGATCCCAACTATCCTGAGACCGGGGCCAATGGCGAATTCAGTCTTGAGGAAGAGGATGAAGAAGGTTCTGAGGAAGAGATGTTCGAACGTAGCCTCGAAAGAGGCGAGTCGCCAGGTAAGCCGATCGACGACTGATGCGGGATTCTCGGAGGGCAGGGGGCTTACCCTTATAGCCCTCCGAGAATGAGCATTGCGATCAGCGGCGGCGGGAGACGACCAGGAGCCAAGGGGAAGGCTGCCTGGTCTTGAGAGGGGTATACGTCGCCATTTCCGCCAGGTTCGTATCGAGAGAATCGGCCCAGGCTAGGACCGCCTCGGCCTCGGCTGCCCCGCCCGGATGCCCGGGGTAGACCGCCACCGAGATCAGACCCCCCTGGGCCAAACGAGGGAAGGCTTGGGTTAAAGCGTCGAAAGTCGTCTGGGGGCGGGTCACCTGCGTCGGATCCCCCTTAGGAAGGAAGCCGAGGTTGAACATAAAAGCTTTCACCAATGGAACAGCTTCGACATGGTCTTGTAACGTTTCATGGCCGGCATGAATGAGCGTAACTCGGTCCGAGAAGCCGGCCGTTTCGAGCCTTTCGCGAGCATGAGCGATCGCTTCGGCCTGGATGTCGAACCCGAGCACTCGACCTGTCGGACCAACCTTTTCCGCGAGCCACGCGGTATCATAGCCCCGTCCCACCGTGGCGTCGATCGCATAATCGCCTTCGCAGAGGACCAGGTCGAGCAACATCTGTGCAAGTGTGACGACTCTTGGAAGCATCCCTAAACGAACTCCGCGTTGACCAAGAACGACCACGAAGGGAGGAGGTCGCCGCTTCGACCCTACATTGCTAGACTGTAGCAGCGAAGATCATTCCGCATCTACACGGGATTTTTATTGATGCCTGGTCCGATGATCCTTGTAAGCGACTTCGACGGCACGATCACGCAACATGACTTCTACCGACTGATCATCCAAACGGGGTTGCCCCCCGAAACCCCCGACTTCTGGTCGGAGTATCTGGCTGGTGCGATCACCCACTTCGAAGCGATCAACAAGACGTTTGGTGCGGCGCACTTGGGAGAAGCTCGCCTGACCGAAATCGCCGCCAAGATGGAGCCCGAGCCAGAACTCGGCAAATGTGTTGATTCGCTGATTCGTGCGGGTTGGTCGTTGGTGATCGCCTCAGCGGGTTGCCTTTGGTACATCGACCAGATTTTGACCCGTGCGGGAGTTGGAGCCGAGGTCGAGGTCCACGCGAATCCCGGTTCTGTGATCGATGGTCGGCTTGTCATGACACTACCTGTCAATTCTCCCTATTATTCCGCCCAAACGGGGATCGATAAAAAGGCGATTGTGGAATCCGCCCTGAGCAAGGGAGGCGTCGTTGCGTTCGCGGGTGACGGTCCTCCAGACGTCGCGCCGGCGTTGCTTGTGGAGCCTCGGTTCCGTTTCGCACGCGGCCACTTGGCGGCGGAATTGACCCGACTCAACGAGCCCTTTCAGCCATTTTCTCGATGGGCTCAAGTGGCAGAGACTCTCGTGCGGGAGACGAATCGACCGTGAGACCTACTCAAGTATCGATCCCCAGTTTTGTTCGAACCAAGCCGGGGGCTCTTGACCGTTTGGGGATCTACGCATCTCGACACAAGCATGAGCGAGTGTGTGTTGTCGCCAGCGAGGGGATGGTTCCCAGCCTTCTTGAGAGGGCTTGTACCAGCCTCCGCGAACAGGGGGCGACGCGGGTCGATCATGTCGAGGCCAGTGACGCAAGTTTCGAGAGTGTCGGTAACTTGCTCGCAGGTTTACCTAGCGATTGTCAGGCTGTGATCGGTCTGGGGGGCGGCAAAGCACTCGATGTCGCCAAGTACCTGGCGCATCTCTCAAAAAAGGCATATTATGCTGTGCCGACGTCTCTATCGAATGATGGGTTCTGCTCTCCTCAATCGAGCTTGACACTCAAAGGACGTCGCGTCTCACTGTCGGCCTCCCTGCCGTTCGCCGTCGTTGTTGATACAGCCGTCTGCCTGGCCGCTCCAGAAACACTCTGGCTCTCCGGGGTCGGCGATCTCATCGCCAAGATCACCGCCGAGTTCGATTGGAAACTCGCTTATCGCCAGAAGGGCGAACCCGTTGACGATTTGGCGGTCTTGTTGTCCGACGCGACCGTCAACCAATTTTTGGCCAGCCCAACCAAGGATCAGGCGGGTGCGAAGCTGCTGGCGACCTCGTTGCTTCTCAATGGAATCGCGATGGAGATCAGCGGTTCGTCTCGACCTGCGAGTGGCTCGGAACATTTGATCTCTCATGCACTTGATCAACTCAGCAAACGTCCCCGGCTTCATGGACTCCAGGTCGGAGTTGCCACCTACTTGGTGAGTCGACTGCAAAGGAGTGGGACCGAACGAATCGCCCAAGTCCTCGATCAAACCTCATTCTGGCAAGCCATTCAAGACGACCCCTTCGACCGCCAGGAATGGTTGGCAGCGATCAAACTGGCCCCAACCATCAAGTCCGATCGCTTCACCATCCTATCGACTCGTGACTGCGTTTCCGAGGTCGCATCCATAATCAATGAAGATTCCAGACTTAAGCTGTGTTTTGTCTGATAGCCCCTCCAGATCAAGCAATACACATCGAGTCTGGATCTCCGATCTACAACGACCACGAATTCGATCGAGGCGGCGTGCAGGCCGTGTGACTTGTTGCGTTTGAAGACCTCTGGTACAACAGGAGATACGGTACGATCATAGCAGGATTAACCACGATCGTAGCGTGCCTGGTTGATATTCCTTGGGAACGACTCTCATGCGATCCACACGGGTTCGGCTTGGGTTTACATTGATTGAGTTACTGGTTGTGATCGCGATCATTGCTGTTTTGATCGCCTTACTCCTCCCAGCCGTTCAAGCGGCGCGTGAGGCGGCTCGGCGGAGTCAGTGTACCAACAACCTCAAGCAGATCGGCGTGGCCCTTCATAATTACCACTCCGTTCAGAACGTTTTTCCCCCCGGACGGATCAACACTGACATCGCTGCGAATGGTCACTGTTGGGGGGCCTACTCGCAGATGCTCCCGCAACTTGAACAGCAATCGCTCTTTAATGCGATGAATTTCAGCCTCAATCCCGACCCTGATTACACCAGCACGAATGCTCGCGCGAATATGTCCGCAGCCGTGAGTGTGCTGAATGCCTTGATGTGCCCATCCGATCCAGGACCGACTTTAGTTACGGTGGGTGGTGGCCGATACGCTGTCCATAATTACCTTCTGAATGTGGGGTCAGGCTACTCTGTGGTTCAAAATCCTCCTGCGGGGATGATCCCCCCCAATGGGATCTTCTTCGAGAACTCGGCTGTCTCGATCGCGTCGATGATAGATGGGACTTCGCAGACGGTGGCGATGAGCGAGACGATTCGTTCGACCGATGGAGCTCCGACTGGCTTCAACACGCTCACCGTTTTTGGACGCGACCCGCTGGCCGGCTTCGTCTTGACAGGTAACAACACGGCTGGGAACGGGCCTCCGATCACCGACGACTCGAGTTATCTAACTCTCTGCATGAATCGCAATCCGCCGCCCGGCTTCCAGCCGACCCGAGGGGTCAAATGGCTCTACGGGGCACCTGGGCATAGCATGTACAACCATCGACGGCCACCGAACGACAAGCGGTTTGACTGTCGAGGAGGGCTCCCCCATAGCGACAAGAGCCCCGCAGACTGGCAAAATCTCTCCTTGAACATTACGACACGGAGCAAGCACCCGGGAGGAGTGAACTCCCTCTTTTGCGACGGACACGTTCAATTCACGAAAGAAACCGTCAACGTCTTGACCTGGCAGGCGCTTGGTACCCGTAACGGGGGTGAAGTTGCTTCCTCCGACGCTTTTTAAATCAAAACGTGGCCCGTTGCTTTCAATCATAGATCTCGTGGTCGCAACCCGATTCGTTGTTTGTTGCATTCAGCATGATCCTGACCGAGAATGCTACGATCATGAGAGATCCTGTAGAGCCCCGAAATCGAGTGAAGGCCAGACGAGTCGATCGCGCCTGGTCCCAGGAAGATTTGGCGCGACGGGCGGGAATCTCCCGTGCGGCGGTGAGTGCGATTGAAGTCGAGCGTCTTGTCCCATCCGTTGCGGCTGCGCTGGCAATTGCGGCGGCTTTGGGATGTTCGGTCGAGGAACTGTTTGGCGGATCAGCCTCATCCGATTCGTCCCCAAACTGGGCATGGCCAGTCGGGGTCAAGCCAACTCGATTCTGGAGAGCGGCGGTTGCAGGCCGGACTTGGCTCTATCCGGTCGAACCGACGAATGTAGGAATGATCGGGCATGACGGCCACTTTGATGGCGTTCACATCCAAGTGGGCAACGAACTCCAGCCCGAGACGACGCTGGTCATGGCGACTTGCGACCCCGCCGTCGGCCTTCTCGCTGCGGAATATACGCGAGCCACAGGTTTTCGATTGATTCCCCTGATTCGCTCAAGTAGTGAGGCACTCTCACTCTTGAATCGCGGGCTCGTCCATGCGGCGGGAGTCCACTTCGCGACCGATGGCGACGAGTCCGGAAATGCCAGTGCCGCCACGGATCGGACCGGAATGCCGATCAGTCTCTTGAGCGTCACTCGGTGGGAGGAAGGTTTGGCCTTAGGCTCCTCCGTGACATCCCGCTCGATCTCGGGAGTGGTGAAGTCGGACCTAATCTGGGTGGGTCGCGAGTCTGGATCGGCTGCTCGACTCAGGCTCGACGAGCTTCGTCCTGGCGCACCCGTTCCTCTGAAGCAGGCATTCGATCATCGCGGAGTCGCCGAAGCGGTCCGGTGCGGGTGGGCTGAGGCAGGCTTGTGCCTGAGACTCGCTGGGGAAGAGGCAGGCTTGCGGGTCCTGGGCCTGCGGTTCGAGACTTATGACCTCTGCTTCACCAAGCAAGAGGAGTCCGACCCACGTCTTCAAGCTTTGATCCGCGTCGTCCGTTCGACATCCTACCGCCGTCTCCTCGCCGAATTGCCCGGGTATGACCCGAGGATCGCTGGGGAGCTACGACATGTGGCGGACAAGGCGAAGGAGTGAGAGGGATTCTCAATATAATTCGTAGACGTGTTCACCATTATGGGCAGGGTTGCCGATAAGCGTGTGGCTTCGCATGTCGATGACGAAGTCCAGGTGCTCGAGCGGAATCTGACCGATCAGAACGGGCACACCGTCGGGAACTTCGAGGACGTCCATCGTGCAGCTTCGACCCCTGATCGTCAGCCTCACCGCTTCGTAGATGGCTGCTTCCGCCGGCCCTGCAGAGCTGAGGACTCGCCGGGTACCAGTCTGCGAGAGACCCAACTCCTTGATCAAACTCGCGGGAACGGAAAGGAGCGTGGCACCGGTATCGACCAGAGCATCTCCAACGTGCAGAACCCGAGCGTTTTCCGGCGGGATCCGACCGCATTCCGCATCCCAAAGATCCTTGAGGTTTTCGATCTTCGCCTCAGTGAGAACCCGGACGCCGGACGCCGGACGCTTTCTCCATGTTCACCTCCAAGGAGTCCCTGTCTCTCAAGCAATCCTAGACATCATAGTAAAGCGCAAATTCATAAGGATGTGGCCGTACGCGGAGTGCTTCAACCTCATAAGTTCGCTTATACCAAATCCAGGTGTTAATCACGTCGGATGTGAAGACATCTCCACTCAAAAGGAACTCGTGATCATCCTGGAGCGCATCGAGAGAAGCCTCAAGCGAGAGGGGAAGGGCCGGGACATTGGCGAGTTCGTCGGGCTGAAGGTCGTAGACATCCTTATCGAGCGGGTCGCCAGGACGGGTCTTGTTCTGGATTCCATCGAGCGCAGCCATGAGCATCGCCGAGAAGAGCAGGTACGGGTTAGCAGCGCCGTCGGGGCCTCGGTATTCGATCGTGCGGCTTCGGGGGCTTGGGCTGTAGATCGGAATCCGCACGACCGCCGAGCGATTTCTCCGCGAATAGGCAAGCTTCGTCGGGGCCTCGAAGCCTTCGACGAGCCTCTTGTAGCTGTTGGTCGTGGGGTTGGCGAACGCACAGAGTGCAGCGGCGTGCTTAAGGATGCCGCCAATCGCGTAGAGGCCCAGGTCCGAGAGTCCCGCGTAGCCATGCCCTGCCAGGAGCGGAATGTCGGCCTTCCAAAGTGAGAAATGCGTGTGCATCCCCGAGCCGTTGTCGCCGAAGAGGGGCTTGGGCATAAAAGTGACCGTTTTGCCAGCCCGACGCGCGACGTTGCGGATGATGTACTTGGCGAGCATCACGTTGTCGGCAATGTCGACCAGATTCTCCTCAACGAGATCGATCTCGCACTGGCCCCCCGTGGCCACTTCATGGTAATGGGCCGACGTTTTCACACCACATTCGGCCATCTGGCGAGCCATCTCGCTACGGAGGTCCGCGAGTGTGTCGGTGGGAGGGCAGGGGAAGTAGCCCATTCCCGATCCTGGCTTATAACCGAGGTTCTGGCGCGTCATGTCGCCCCGGTTCCACGAGCCTTCCTCGCTATCGACCCGATAGAATGCTTCGTTGCCACGCTGGTCGAAGCGCACATCGTCGAAGACGAAGAATTCGAGTTCAGGGGCGAGCCGGCAATGGTCGGCCACCCCGGTACTTCTCATGTGGCTCACCGCTTTGCGGGCAATATTGCGAGGATCGCGGGTGTAGTCTTGCTGGGTGATCGGGTCCTGGATGTTGCAGACCATCGCCAGAGTTGGCTGGGCTGTGAACGGGTCGATTAATGCGGTATCAGACTGAGGGACAACGAGCAAGTCCGCCTCATTGATCGCGCGCCAACCCATGACGCTTGATCCGTCGAAGCCGATGCCTTCTTCAAAGGTCTCTTCGGTCAGGGCCTCGGCGGGGATGGCAAAGTGTTGCCAGACGCCGGGAAAATCCATGAACCTGAGGTCGACCGTCGTAACCTCGCGCTGGCGACAGAGCGCCAAGACCTCTTTAGGTGTCACCCTGACACGTTCCTTTCGCCCGCGAACTTGCTTAGCATCAGTGTAGTAGCTGTTAGCCTACCCCACAAACGGGGTTAGGGCCAGTCTCTTCAGTTAGCAGAGAACCTCATGCCTCGCTTCGTCATCCTCGAACACACGTGGAACGGGGTCCACTGGGACATCATGCTCGAGGCTGGGGAAACCTTGCGGACATGGGCGGTCGGCGTACCGATCACCTCGGGCGGGGCAATCCCGGCCCGTGGACTCGTGGACCATCGCCTTAAATACCTCGATTACGAAGGTCCAATCTCCGGGGGCCGGGGCTTCGTGACCGGCTGGGATTCGGGAAGCTATCGCGTCTTTGAATGGTCCGAGTCGCATGTCCTGATCGCTCTCAAGGGCCATCAACTCCTGGGCCTGCTTGAGCTTCGGGCGGTTGCTGGAACCACCGCGTCCTGGTCGCTCGTGTTTCTGCCCGGTAAATCCGACTGACGAGCCCTTCGAGGGAGGCTTGGAGTTGCGACATCCCCTTTGCTTCGGTCAGACCTTCCCGTGAGCCTGATCTCGCCTGGTCGGATCAGGATTTTTTCGAGCACGATATCCGACCGCTCCGTCTGCGGGCTGTATCGGAGGATTGCAGTGCTTGGCCCATTCGAATCATTTTCCCAGGTGACTTCAAACCCGCGAGAGGCGGCGTAGGTGTTGATCTTATCGACCAGCTTCTGAACAGGGATGGGCAGGAGCCCTGCTCGGACTTTTTCGATGGTCAGTGCCAGGACATTTTCTTCAGGGACTTTCACTGCCGCGACAACCCAGACTACCGATCGGATCGGTCCTTGATCGAGTTCGAAAGCCAGGGTGAGCCGATCTTTCTCGAACGAGACACGAGGGTTATCGACCCCCGGCGGGATCTGGTCGGCGAACTGGGTCACGAGATCTTCAGCCAGCCAGGAGTTCACTTCCTGATCGGTGAAGATGGCCTCCCAGTTCGGCTCGTTGCGGATATCGTTGCGGAGTTGAAGGCTCTGCGCGACAAATTTCTGAGCCTCAGCCTGCCGAACCGCGATTGATACCGTCTTGAATTGACGGTAGAAGTTCGGCTGGAGTGTCAACAGGAACCAGAATAACGCCGGCACAAAGGCGACAATGGCCGTTCCGCTCCCGAGGACCACGCATTTCTTACCTGTCTTGCGCATGGGCAACCTGCCTGCGATTGAAGACGGGGACGAATCAGATGGGATGAAGATGAGCGAGGTGTCGGACATGACGAACGCACCCCATCAGGGGGGCTCGTGGGAAGATTGATCTTGATCAGGGGCACCATACGGCGGATTGCTTGGGGCGTCAATCGCAAGAATAGACCCCGAATCCAGCGCATTCGCTGTTATCTCTTCATCGGAACACTTTGCCTATGCACCCAGTAGGCTGACGGAACGGAACCCGACACGTTGGCGGCGGTCTAGCGCGGCGTCTCAAATGACCCGGAACCGATCCGCAACGAGTAGTGACAGATACGTATTGTGTTATATGCAATTATCATAAATGAAGTTTGGTCTGCGCAGTGGTCAGGAGAGCGTCATGTTCAAGTGACCGGGTCCGAGTTCGGGAAATTGGGACGCTGAGCCGTGCCCCTTGCGATCTGGAGGGGGGGCTCTACAATCGTAATGGCTCTTGACTTGAATCCGACTCGAGGCGAGAGACGCACGTCATGCCCACACGCGGAACATGTCTTGCCATTGTGTTTTACTGGCTGGTCGCGGTCAGTGGCCTCTTTGTTCGTGAAATCCTCCCTGAGTTGATGGTCGGGGCCCCTCCCGACCTACGATCGATCTCACTCGCTGAGATCGATAAGCCCCAACGCGAGGTGCGCTGGGTTGTCCAAGTTGAGGACCAGCCACGCGGAGGTGGGACACCCACACTTCGTCCGGTTGGGCAGGTCAAGACGCTCTGGAGTCGAACCGAGAATGGGGGCTTTCAACTTGATACCGACGTTCAGTTCGAGTCGGGGGGCCTCCTCAGGTCGACCCCGTTCGCAACGCCGGATAATGTCCGCTTGGCGATTCCTAGCCAATTCTCGATCGACCCTGGCGGCAACTTGGTCTCGTTTCATACCGAAGTGCGGGCGGCCTCGGACCCAAACCCGTTAGTAACGCTTGATGGAGTTGTCTCGAAAGCCAACAAGACCATCGAGCTCAAGAGCAAGGGGTTGATCCCACTTCTGTCGATCAAGAAATCAGTTCCATACGAGCCTCGGGGAATGGTCCAGAGTGCGGTCGGGCCAATCGATCGACTACCCGGCTTGCGAATCGGCCAGCGATGGCGAAGTCAGGTGGTGAGCCCACTGACCGGTCGTGTCGAGACGATGCAAGTGGAGGTCGCCCGCCAGCGCGTGATCCAGTGGGGTCAGAACCCGGTCACCGTTCTGGAGGTCGTTCAATCTCTCCCTCCAATCTCAGCGCGAACGTGGGTTCGGCTCGATGGTCTGGTGATTCGTCAGGAAATGCCTCTTCCCCTGATCAGGCTGGTGATCGAACGTGTACCGGAATAATTCCCGAGCGGTTGCAAGGTGAGGATTCGATGATAGAACTTCGGGATGTGACCAAGGCCTTCGGCTCGAAGAAGGCGGTCGATCACCTTGACCTGCAAGTCCGTGCCGGCGAGTTGTATGCGTTCCTCGGCCCCAATGGTGCGGGCAAGACCACGACCATCAAGATGGTCTGTGGCCTGCTCGCCCCCACTTCAGGATCCGTCCTTGTCGGGGGATATCCCTCAGGGTCGGCTGAGGCCCGCCAGTTGTTGGCGTATGTTCCCGATCAGCCTTACCTCTATGAGAAGCTCACCGGTCGCGAGTTCCTCAGGTTCGTCGTCGAGATGTACGGTCTTGAACCTGCCCATGCGACGCGCAAAATTAAAGAATATATTGATACATTTGAGATGAATGATTATATTGATGAGCTTTGCGAGACTTACTCGCACGGAATGAAACAACGCGTTGTGTTCGCGTCCGCACTGGTCCATGAACCAAAAATCTTGATTGTGGATGAACCCCTGGTTGGTCTCGATCCTCGAAGCGCCCGCATTGTCAAAGACCTCTTCCTGGCTCAAGCCCGATCGGGTGTCGCCGTTTTGATGTCGACGCACCTGCTCTCGATCGCAGAAGAGTTGGCCGATACGATCGGCATTGTCAACCACGGTCGGATGCTTGCGCATGGGACCTTGGCGGAGCTGCGAACGAAGCTGCAAAGCGATGCCTCGCTTGAAGACCTCTTCCTCGCTTTGACCGGCGGGGACCGTCCCAACCTGGTCGGTCGCAACGCAACGTCGCGCGTGGAGACGGTGCAATGAGCGTCGCCCTCTCTCCCGTCCTTTCCGGAAGGAACCAAGTCATTGGAGCATTCCGGTGGCTTCGTGGCCGATTGATCGCCAACACGATGCGGTCGGTCTTGCTCGGGTCAAGGTTGCGGATCTCGATGATTATTGCCTGTTGTACAGTGTTCTGGACGGGACTCTTCTTCCTCTTCTTCGGCGGATTTCAGTTTCTCGCGATCTATCTCTCTCTGACAAATATTGTGGTCGAATACTTGTTTAGCATGTTCTTCTTGTCATTGTTGGTGATGCTTTTTTTCTCGACCGGGATCATTGTGTATGCGGGGTTGTTCCACTCGAAAGAGGCAGCGTATCTTTTGACGACCCCGGCCTCGGCGGACCGGATTTTCGCGTACAAGTTCGCCGAAGCGATCGCGTTCTCGAGTTGGGGCTTCCTCCTTTTAGGAAGTCCACTGATGGCGGCGTACGGGATCTCGGTAGGGACGTCCGCCTGGTTTTATGCCATGTTCCTGCTGTATTTGCTGGGTTTTGTGCTCATTCCGGGCTCACTGGGCGCGATCGTTGCGGTCCTGGTCGCTTCCCTGTTGCCTCGTCGTCAAAAAACGGTTTTGACGAGTTTGGGGTTAATACTGCTTGGTGTGACGATTTATCTGGGAGCACGAGTCTGGACCTCGCCAGGGCAACTCTTCACCCAAGACTGGCTCGATTCGATGCTCGGGCGGCTCTCGTTCAGCCAGAACACCCTGCTCCCGAGCCGCTGGATGTCGGCGGGCCTGGTGGCTGCGGCGAAAGGGGAGTGGTACGAGTCGACCTATCAGTTCCTGCTCCTGAGCGCACACGGAGGGATTGCCTATTTGGTCGCCGCATTCACGGCGGGGAAGCTCTATCGGCTCGGTTATAGCCGAGTTCAAGCAGGCCGATCGTCACGCCGTCGAATCGGCTGGTACGCCATTGATGATGCGTTCCACAAGGTCTTCTTTTTCCTTGCCAAACCGATCCGGATCTTGATCCTCAAAGACTTACGCACGTTTCGCCGCGACCCTGCTCAGTGGTCTCAGTTCCTGATCTTCTTTGGGCTATTGGCTTTCTACTTCCTGAACATCCGGCGGCTCAGTTACGACGTACAGAGCCCCTATTGGCGAAACCTCGTCAGCTTTCTCAACCTCGGGGTCACCGCCCTGATCTTATCCACATTTACGAGTCGATTTATCTTCCCTCTTCTCTCTCTTGAGGGGCGAAACTTTTGGGTGCTCGGCCTCTTACCCATCCGCAGGGAACAGATCCTTTGGGGCAAGTTCGCATTTGCCAGCGGTATTTCGTTGGTCGCAACCGAGGCTTTGATTCTGATGTCCGATATCATGCTCCGGATGGAGCTAGGGATGGTCGCCCTTCACATGTGTATGGTCGCCGTTCTTTGTTTCGGCCTCTCCGGGATCAGTGTCGGCCTGGGGGCGAGGCTACCAAACCTCAAGGAGGAAGACCCATCAAAGATCGCAACTGGCTTTGGAGGGACACTCAACCTTCTGGTCAGCCTGGTCTTCATCATCTCCATAGTCACTTCCCTCGCCGTCCCCTGCCACCTCTACTATGGGGGCCAAGACAACCTCAATTTCGGGTATGGGGCGGGGATCTTAAACGAGCAACAGTTCAAGTTCTGGCTCACCGTTGCCACCGTGGGGAGTCTCATGATTGGCGTCATCGGCACAATCCTACCATTGCGGATCGGCATCAAAGCGTTCCAACGGATGGAGTTCTGAATATCAACAATTGGTGATTCGGGCGCGTCGTTTCCCTTAACCTTAAACGCTCCAGGCAATAAGACCGGATCGCGATCAAAATGACACTTCACCCGGTGCAATTCCTACCTCGACTTGATGCATGGCCCAGGGATGACTATACTTTCAATGTATTCTGAAACATCTCCCAAAGACACCTGGTTCGCCTGGTGGGGACGAGATGGATATGGGACGGGTACTCCGTGTAGGTGCGGTCAGTTATCTGAACGCCAAGCCGCTTTATCACCGACTGTCCGAGTTTGCGCCTGATGTCCTATTGTCGATGGACTTACCAAGCCAATTGGCGGATCGACTTGCGGCAGAGGAACTCGACGTTGCGCTGATCCCTTCCGTGGAATATCTCCGAGGAGCAGCGTCGGGCTACGAGATCATTCCGGGGTTTGCGATTGCCGCTCGGGGACCGGTGCGTAGCGTGAAGTTGTTTAGTCATGTCTCTTTCGGTCAGATTCAGCGCCTTGCTCTCGACGCCGGTTCCCGCACGAGTCAGGCACTTACGCAAATTTGGCTAGACCGGGTCCATCACTGTCGACCTCAACAAATCGAGCTTTTGCCGCTGGGGGTCCCTGTCCAGGAGAGCACCGCAGACGCCGTCCTCGTGATTGGCGATCGTGCGATGAAGGTCGATCATTCGGGGTTCCACGAGGTTGTTGATCTGGCCGAAGCCTGGAATTCCCTGACCGGATTACCATTTGTGTTTGCGCTCTGGGTGACTCGCTCAGGAGTAGACCTTGGCGATTTGCCGGCGGCGTTGGCAATGTCACGAGCTGATGGACTGGCCCATGCCCGCGACCTTGCGGAATCCTATGGGCCTAAGCTGGGTCTGGACGTCGCGACGTGCTTTGATTATTTGACAAATGTCTTATCTTATGACCTAGGTCAGCCGGAAGTTGCCGGTCTGCGTCGGTTCGCCCGGCTCGCGGCTGATCTTGGTCTGGCCCCGGAAGGAGTCGATCTTGTCTTCCACCGTCACCGCGATCTTGCGCCGAGCCGTTGAGGGAGAGCGGCTGACGTTCGATGACGGAGTTCGCTTGATGCGAGAAGGGGATCTCCTCTCACTCGGTCGTGCGGCCGACGCCGTCAGCAAACAGCTCCATCCCGAGCCGTACCGAACCTACAACATCGACCGCAACATCAATTATACGAATGTTTGCGCTGCTGTCTGTGATTTCTGCGCATTCTACCGTAAAGTCGGACATTCCGAAGCGTATGTCCTGGACCGTGAGGTCTTGCTTGAGAAGATTCGCGAGACCGTCGAACTCGGCGGTGATCAGATCCTGATGCAAGGGGGTCTACATCCCGACCTCCCCTTCGAGTGGTATGAAGAGCTGCTGCATGACATCAAGAGCCACTTCCCTCAGGTGAACATCCACGGCTTCAGTCCGCCGGAGTTGCACTTCTTCACCAAGCTCTACAAGATGCCGCTCAAGACGGTCCTCGAACGTCTCAAGCAGGCGGGGCTGGGAAGCCTGCCGGGTGGTGGAGGCGAAATCCTGGTCGACCGCGTCCGCAAAGAGATCACTCGCGGTAAGGTCATGACCGACGACTGGCTCAATGTCCACCGCGTCTGGCATGAACTTGGCGGTATCTCGACCGCAACAATGATGTATGGCCATATCGAGACCCTTGAAGAACGGATCACCCATTTCGAGCGGATTCGGCAGCTCCAGGATGAGACCGGCGGCCTGACCGCGTTCATCTCGTGGACGTTCCAGCCCGACCATACCGACATGGCGGACGTCCCCCCCGCTGGAGCATTTGAATATCTGCGTGTGCAAGCCATTTCACGACTCTATCTCGACAATGTCCCGAATATTCAATCGTCTTGGGTCACTCAGGGAGCCAAGATTGGCCAGCTTGCGCTCTATTTTGGTGCCAACGATATGGGGAGCTTGATGATCGAGGAAAACGTGGTTTCCTCGGCGGGTACGGTCCACCACCTCACCTTGGAACAGATCAAACGATCGATTCGCGAGTCCGGCTATATCCCACGTCAACGCAATGTGTTCTACGAATACATCGACGCCGAGCCGTCGAGCGAACTGGTACTCCTCGAAGCTTGAGGAACATCTATCTCGGCTGTGTCGCTCGGAATTTTTCCGAGCGACTTGGCCCATTTGCAATGGCCTCCATTCTCTGCGCACCCCGCGAATCGGGAAGTCCCCACGAGTTCTGTCGGGCCGATTCCACGGGTCCTATCCTTCCGCTCAGGAGTGAGCTAGGATAGACACAGGCGAGGCTAGCTCCGTGCGTTGCCTCGCCCGGTCGGTTCTTTCAAGACGGATCACTGTGCGCATCGACGGACTGAATCCCTCCATCGCGCGAGCTATTCTGTGATCCACGTCGAACGCCTCTCCAAGTCGTTTCTCGACTACCGCCGCGGCTGGGTCCCAGCGGTGGACGAGGTCAGTTTCGACTGCCAACCCGGCTCGGTCTATGGACTGCTGGGTCCAAACGGGGCCGGTAAGACGACCACGCTTCGCGTTCTGAGCACCGTTCTGCGCCCCACAAGTGGTCGCGCGTTGGTCGCTGGTTACGACGTTGAGACACAGCCGGAAAAGGTCAGGGCTAATATCGGTTATATGTCCGCCTCGACCGGCATCTACGACCGGATGAGTGCCTGGGAACTCGTTGAGTACTTTGGACTCCTTTACAGAATGCCTCCCGAGCACCTCAAGGCGCGCATGGAGACCGTGTTCGACTGGCTCCAGATGAACGACTTCCGAGACGTGCTCGGTGGGAAGATGTCTACCGGCATGAAACAGAAAGTGTCGATCGCCCGCACCATCGTTCACGACCCACCCGTCTTGATCTTCGACGAACCCACTTCTGGCCTTGATATCATGGTCGCGCGGGTGGTGCTCCAGAAGATTGCCGAACTCCGAGATCTAGGTAAAACGATATTATTCTCAACACATCATATGCATGAAGTGGAAAAGCTCTGCTCACGAGTCGCGATTATTTTCAAGGGGCGGGTCCAGGCCGAGGGTGAGCCGGCTGCACTCCTGGAAGAGTTTGGCCAGCCCGATCTTGAGGAATTGTTTTTCCACCTGGTCGAACGTGCGGATCTCAACAAGACGCCTGCAAATCAACTCGACTGAATCTCTTGAAAAGAGTGATGCATATGTGGCCCTTGCGTTGGTCGATCGTCTGGGTGATCTTCAACCGCGAGGTTCGTGATCAGTTGCGCGACAGGCGCACGCTTTTCATGATCTTCGTCCTGCCAATTTTGCTGTATCCCCTGCTCGGGATGGGGTTGGTCCAGTTTGCAGCCTCATTTGAACAGAAGCCCCGCACCGTGATTTTGGTCGGTGCGGAATCCCTTCCGGACACTCCTCCGCTACTCAATAAAGATCGGACAGGTTTTGATCCATCCCTCTTTGACACCCCCCTCGAAGCTTCGCGTTTAATCGTCGCTTTGGGAGATCGAAAGAGTTCTTGGGGCGATCCCCAGACCCGGGAAATCGGCCTTCGCGGTCGGCAGGCTGACCTCGTCGTCCTGATCCCAGAATCGCTCAAGACGAACTTGGAGACTGAGCGAGTCCGTCCACCCCTCTTTTACGATAGTGCGGATGAGAAGAGTCAGAATACGTACCTCCGCGTCCGGGAAGTTCTCTCTCGCTGGAATGAGACGATCGTTGCCGGTCGCCTCAAGCGCGATGATAAGCCGGAGTCTTACACCGAACCGATCTTACCGAAAGCGGAAGACGTGGCCGCCCCTGGTCAAGTGGGAGGAAGTGTCTGGGCCAAGCTATTCCCATTCGTTCTTGTCATGATGTCGCTCACGGGTGCGTTTTATCCAGCGGTCGATCTCTGCGCGGGTGAGAAAGAGCGGGGAACGATGGAGACCTTGCTCATTAGCCCCGCCTCGCGCGGTGAGATCGTGATGGGTAAGTTCTTCACGGTGGTGTTGGCCAGCATCATGACGGCGGTCCTCAACATTATCAGTATGGGCCTGACCGGCTGGCAGCTTGCGGGCCAACTTGGCATGAGAGGGGGGGGCAGTGGCGGGGCTCGCATGGCGATGGGGCTGGCCTCGCCAAGTTTTGTTTCCACGTTCTGGATGCTCGTCATCCTGGTCCCGCTCTCTTGCTTCTTTAGCGCAATCTGCCTGGCGCTCGCTGTGCTGGCCAAGAGCATGAAGGAGGGCCAATACTACATGACCCCTCTCTACATGGTCGCGCTTCCGCTGATTTTCTTGACGTTGATGCCTGGGATTGAGATCAACCTGTTTTATAGCCTCGTGCCGATCACAGGTGTCTCGCTCTTGCTTCGTAGCCTGATTCAAGGGCACTACGACGTTGCTTGGACCTTCTTCATACCCGTGCTTCTCCCTACGATCGTCTATGGCATTCTAGCCTTGCGGTGGGCAGTTGACCAGTTTAAACGTGAGGATGTTCTGTTTCGAGAGTCCGAACGATTTGAGCTTGGCCTTTGGATTCGCCACGTCCTTCGAGACAAGGGCCCACTGCCGAGCGGCGGGCAGGCTCTGCTTTGCTTCGTCCTCATGCTCACATCCGCCTGGTTCATCACCCAAGCTCTCGGAACAAGTCTTGACTCCTTGACGTTAATGGCGGCGGGTCAGGCGGGCTTCATTCTGGCCCCCCCGGTCTTGATGAGTCTGCTACTCACGTCGAGTCCCCGTCGGACGCTCCGGTTGACCTGGCCCTCGGGCCGATATCTGGCGCTCGGGATAGGCCTTGCCATCACCCTCAACCCCTTGGTTCGTGAGCTTGGCTCGTATGTCGACTGGCTGTTTCC
This sequence comes from Isosphaeraceae bacterium, assembly GCA_025356475.1. Classification (GTDB taxonomy): domain Bacteria; phylum Planctomycetota; class Planctomycetia; order Isosphaerales; family Isosphaeraceae; genus JANXSX01. Next base: position 20,703 of record JANXSX010000104.1, read on the forward strand.
AACCTCCGAGGCGGTGAAGACGATTCTAGGAGGGATGATGGCCAAGGCCGACAACCTTTGGCTTGCCTTGGTCCTCTTCGCAGTCATCCCGGCGATCTGTGAGGAGTTCGCCTTCCGTGGATACATTCTCTCCGGCCTAGAGACTGCCTATTCTCGTTGGTCCGCGATCTTATTGTCATCGCTCCTATTCGGCTTTCTTCACGTGCTCTTAAGTCTCTTCCAACAACTGTTCAATGCGACGCTGTTGGGAATCGTGCTCGGCCTTTTGGCGGTGCGGAGTAAAAGTATCCTGCCTGGCATCGTCTTCCATGTGATGACAAACGGCTTGGCCGTTCTGCTTGGAAGTCTTGGCACTTCGGCTCTCGCAGGGTATCTCTTCCGGCCTGGTTCTGACGGACTATTTCGCGCACCGATCCTCGTGGTTGGTGCCGTCGCCTCGGTTGGAATGCTCTATCAATTGTGGCAGACCGGGTCTGAATCCGATGCATCGTTCGAGTCCAAGGACTCATTCCGCGAACTTGTGGGGACGGAAGGTCAGGGATGACGATCGGGTCGATAACGCTCCGAGCCCGCTATATTCTCCCGGTGGAGGGAGCAGCGATCCCTGACGGTCGGATCACGATCGAAGCAGGCCGGATCACGGCGATAGGGGGGAATGTCGGGCGTGCGACCGACCTCGACCTGGGCGATGTGGCGATCCTTCCGGGCTTCGTCAATGCGCACACACATCTGGAATTAGGGTTGATTGATCGAGCATCCTCTCAGCCGGAGGACGAGGTCACTTGGCTGAGTCGAGTGATTGCGCAACGGCGCGATTGCAGCCGAGATGTACTTGCCGATAACGTCCGTGCGAATGTGAATGCAATCTTGCGGGCGGGGACGACCCTCGTCGCAGACACGACGACGGTAGGCCTGAGCTGGCCGGCCATTGCTGGGGCTCCGATGCGTGGAGTCGTTTTTAGCGAAATTCTAGGGCTCAGCCGGATGCGAGGCGTCCAGACCGATGCTGAGGCTTGGGATTGGCTGAGCACCATCACGCTCGATGATCAAATTCGCGCGGATTGCCGACCCGGACTTAGTCCGCACGCGCCGTACAGCACGGCTGGGTGGCTCTACCACAAGGCCGCTCTGAGTGGTCTGCCACTCTCGACCCATCTTGCCGAAATGCCCGAAGAGCTTGAACTTCTCCAGTATGGGACAGGGGGTCTTCGGCGATTTCTGGAAGACCTAGGAGCGTGGGACCCAGCCTGGGAGCCGATCGGCCCGAATCCTGCCGATTATGTTCGCAAGGGCGACTTACGTAAGGCCCACTGGCTCATCGCCCACGGAACCTATCTTTCTCCCTCCGACTTCTGGCAACTTCGGCCCGACGCAGCCCCAAACGGGCAGCGGGTCGCGATCGCGTTCTGTCCCAGGACTCATGCACGATTTGGCCATGCTCGCCACCCGTTTCGCGAGATGATCGAACGAGGTATTGCTGTCTGCCTGGGCACGGATAGCCTTGCTTCCGCCCCCACCCTTGGGGTCCTCGACGAAGCACGGTTTCTCGCCAAGCAGGACGATGCACTCCCCGGCCAGCTTTTGCTGACGATGGCCACACTTTCCGGCGCATGGGCGCTCCACGCTGACAACCTGACCGGTAGCCTCAAAGTCGGCAAGTCGGCCGATCTCGCCGTCGTGGCGTTACCTGGCCATGACGATGGCAACCCTTACGACCTCGTCATGCAGACCGACTTGCCCGTTCTCGCCACGATGTTCGCCGGGAAGTTCGTACGTGGCCCTTGGGAGTCGTGAGTAGGTCGAGTCCTTCTGATCTTCAACGCTCACTCGGGAGTACTCACAACAGGTGCGAACGTGTCTGCCTCGTGACTGGGGAAGTAAACGTCGTGAGTGGGGACCCCATCGACTTCCCTTCGCAAGATCAAATAGATCAAGGCCGAAGCCGACCAAAGATAACTGTATGACCAGGAAAGCACGACAATGTCGATAATCTTGGTCCAGAGCGCCAAGATCGGCCCATTGGCCCCCAGTGCGATCGCGACTCGATCGTGAGGGGCTGAGAGCGATACCGTCCAGGCCGCCAGGTTCATGACCAGGTAAGCGACCAGCAGCAGTAACAATTCGCCGACCATCCCCAGAAGTGACGCGACCCCGACAAGTACGGCATATCGCCCCGTTCGCTGGCTGATATAGGAGAACGATCGACTGATCGCATCGAAGATGTCTTCTCCCTCGGCAACGACGGTCAGGTGCATCAATGGCCAGGTGATTGCCAATGCCAGGAGCAGGATCGTCAGCGGCACCGCAGCCAGAATCGGCAGGAACCCGAGCACTCCTGAGATCGTTTCACCCAACTCACCAAGTCGCGAGATCGCTCCCACCAGAATGCCCGGCACTGCGAGGAACCCGACGATCAAGAGAGGGGCTAGCGGCGATCCGATCAACGCATAACTGCGTTTGAACGCGAATTTGAGCGCCGTGAGGAAACTTGCGCGATCGGTCGTGCCCGCCTCGACCACGGCGATTCGAGCGATCGCCCCGCCAATGATACCCCAGACCATGACTCCCCAGACTCCCGCAAGCCCGGCGTGAGCGAATTCCGTCCACGAAGCATCCTCGCTGAAGACGCGTAACCAAGGAGCCCCTAAGACCCGGACTGGCATTGTTATCCGAGAGGGTACGGTTGAGACCGATTCGGTGGCTCTGTATGGGCTTCCTGGACCACCGAGTCCCGTCTTGGGGAAGACCGACTCCGCGAACGCGTTGCCGGCGAACATGGAATCGATTGCGAACCAGCCCAGCCCCATCAAGCCAATCCCGATGGCCCCCAGCAGGAGCTTGCGGGGGTCGAACGCCATCGAGACCCCTTTGCTGAGCCATGGCCAGATCGGGATTCGATTCGACTGAGAACTGGATTCGACAGACATCCGAAAAGCTCCGTCAAGAAGTGGTCGCGGGGGGTCAAGGTACGACGCACGTCAGTATCGTAATCGATTCCGTGTTCGATGGCTGAATCTGACAAGTGCCGATAGCTGCGGGGAGGAGCGCTGTTTCGCCAAAGAGCAGGGGGGTCGACTGGCCGGCATGTTCGATCGTCGCCGATCCGCTGAGCCCGAGCACCAGGCTGAATCGATCGGCGAGACCGATTGTGGCCGGACCGCTCAGCGTCAGTCGTTCGAGAGCAAAATACGGAGAGGTGATCAACCGCTCCCGCGTACCGCATGCGATCGACTGTTTAATCACATGAACAGGATCCACAGGTCCAGCCGTGTAGTTTGTGGCTTCGAGCGACTCCGCGATATGGAGTTGGCGAGGCTTGCCATCGGCTCCCAGCCTTCCCCAGTCATCAACCCGGAAGGTTGCGTCCGACATCTGCTGGATCTCCGCCAGCACAATTCCCGCGCCGATCGCATGGACGGTCCCGGCAGGAATGAAGATACAATCACCTGGCTCCGGATGGAACGCATGGAGCAGGGGTTCAACCCGCCCGTCGGTGATCGCCGCTTCAAAGTCCGATCGCGTCACGCCCTGATTTAGGCCAGCATAGATCAGACTTCCTGGGTCGGAATCCATGATCACCCAGGCTTCGGTCTTGCCGTTATCGTTCACAAGTCGACGCCCAACTGCATCGTCGGGATGGACCTGGACCGACAGGACCTGGTGAGCATCGAGAAACTTGACTAAGAGAGGAAACTGGTCGTGATGAGGTAAGGCTGAACCCAAAATCGCTTGGTTATGATCGCGAAGCAAGTCGCGAAGTGAGGCCCCTCGCAACGGACCATTTGCGACCCGGCTCACATCCTCGCGGTGATCGCTAACTTCCCAGCTCTCAGCATAAGTTGAGCCGTCGCCAATCGGCTTGCCGAGTAGGTCGCCAAGTCGGCGGCCTCCCCAGATCAACGACTTGAGGATGGGCTCAAATTTGAGTGGATAGAGATCGAAGTTGCGGATCAAGGTCGAACTCCTACATAGGCGCGGGGCGTTCCTCTGCGCTGCGTGCCCGTTGTTGTAACCCTCTGGGCGAACTTGGTCCACCCGAGTCATTGTCGTGTGATTTTCTTCAGTGGTCACAGGCTCGATCAGTCCCCCTTTCGCAAGGGAGCGGTTCTCTGCTATAGTTCCTTTGTGGAACGCCCCCGCCCGACTGGCTGTCCCCGTGAGGCCTAAGGTGGTGCCGCTCGAAAGGGTTCCGGCCTCGGGACTGGCCGTTGCAACCCGCGTCTCCCCGCCTCCTCTTTTTCCGGCCGGTTCAGACTGCGCCGGTGCTGACGCCTTGCGGAAGGTGGTGTGACATCATGGCTTCGGACAAAGACCTCTTCAGCGAAGAACAGACGATGGTTGCCATGAGTTTTGGCGACCACATTGAAGAGCTTCGCACGCGGCTAATCCTCGCGTTGGCGGGGCTCATGGTCGGCGTGACTCTGACGTTCGTGCCCCCCCTCAATCTTGGGGCTTGGGTAATGCAACGTCTGCAAGATCCCGCCAAGATCGCACTTAAGAAGTTTTACGACGAGCGATATCGCGAGAAGGCCAAGATCGCTTTGGCTGCCAAAAAAGTGACCCCGGTCATCCACGCTCTGATCCCGGCGAAAGACTTCGTCAGCCAGCTTCGGATCCTAGCCCCGAAACTCGAGCTGCCCGACGATGCCAGCCTCGAGAACCAGGTCGTCACCCTGCCACTCACCTACCTGGAGAGCGAGTCCATCGGCCTGATCCAGCAGGTTGTCGAGCCCCCCGCCGCGCTGATCTCGCTCTCGCCCCTGGAGACGATCACGATCTTCTTCATGGTCTGTATGGTCGCGGGACTCGTGATCACCAGCCCCTGGGTGTTTTATCAAGTCTGGGCGTTCATCGCCGCAGGACTGTACCGCCATGAAAAGACGTATGTGACCAAGCTCTTGCCAATGTCGCTGGGACTTTTCTTGGGCGGGGTCTTTCTTTGTTTCTTCGCCGTTCTGCCGGTCACGTTGGGCTTCTTACTCGACTTCAACGTCTGGATGGGGGTCGAGCCGACCTTGCAGCTTAGCTCGTGGATGAGCTTCGCCACAATCTTGCCACTGGTCTTCGGGCTCTGTTTCCAGACTCCGCTCATCATGTTCTTCCTGGAACGGATCGGCATCCTCACCGTTGACGATTTCCGTTCCAAGCGCAAGTTTGCGATCCTGATCATGGTGATCGCCGCCGCGATCTTGACCCCTGGCCCCGACGTTTTCAGCCAGATGATGCTCGCGGTGCCGATGGTCGGCCTCTACGAACTTGGGATTATTCTGATCGCTCGATCACGCTCGAGGTCGCTCGCCACGACGTAACCGATGACCGACTCCGCCCAACCGCGTCCTCCCGGGCGCGTCTCACTCGTGGGAGCAGGTCCCGGCAGTCCGGGGCTCCTGACCATTCGCGGTGCTCAGTGTCTAAGAGAGGCTGAGGTGGTCTTATATGACCACCTGGCCAACCTTCAACTTCTCGACTACCTTCCAGCCGGGGCTGAACGGATTTTCGCCGGTAAGTCGGTCGGCAAATGCGCATTACCCCAAGACGCGATCAATTCGCTGCTGGTCGAGAAATCGCGTCAAGGGCTCCGCGTCGTTCGGCTGAAAGGAGGCGACCCCTACGTTTTCGGTCGAGGGGCCGAAGAGGCCGAATACCTTGCGAGGAACGGGATCGCTTTCGAGATCGTCCCCGGAGTGACGGCAGGAGTCGGGGTCACTTCGTTCGCAGGGATACCGATCACACATCGGGATGCCGCGAGCGCTGTTGCGTTTATCACAGGCCACGATGACCCAGAAGCCGATTCCACACGTCTGGATTGGCCAGCACTGGCACAGTTTCCCGGCACACTGGTCGTCTATATGGGGGTGACCCGGCTGGCTGCGGTCTGTCGGACCTTGATCCGTGAGGGGAAAGCGTCCCACACACCCGCTGCGCTGGTCGAGTCGGGAACGTTGCCAAGGCAAAGAACCGTGGTCGGCACCCTGGCGGATCTTGCGGATCGGGTCGCCCAGGCCGGCTTACGACCCCCTTCGCTGCTGGTCGTTGGTGAGGTCGTCTCCCGACGTCCCAGCCTCAACTGGTTTGAGTCGTTACCCCTATTTGGCCAGCGGATCGTTGTAACTCGCCCCCTTCAGGAGTCGCGTGTTTCTGCCCTTGAATTGGAGGCGTTGGGGGCGGAAGTTATTATTGCACCCATGATCGAAGTTAAACCACTTATTGATAATTCGGAACTGGATTCCACGATTGCCAAGATCTATACCTACAACTGGCTTGTTTTTACGTCCATGAATGGTGTTCGTGCCTTTATGGATCGGCTTTTCGCGAGTGGTCGCGATGCTCGGGCTTTGGGTGGGATCAAGATTGCGACCATCGGCCCGGCCACAACCTTGGCTCTTGGCGACTATCATCTCAAGTCTGATCTCGTTGCCACGACGTTCCGGTCTGAGGGGCTCGTCGCTGCACTCAGGGAAGAAGTTCGAGGTCGTCGTGTTCTTCTCGCCCGCGCGGATCGGGGTCGGACCGTTTTAGCTGACGCACTTGTAGGGATCGCTGAGGTCGACCACGTAACGGTCTATCGGAGCGTCGATGCCGAGTCCCTCCCCGACGGAGTGACCGACCGAATCCTGGCCGGTCAAGTCGATTGGATCACGCTGACCAGTTCCGCCATCACTGAGCGGCTCCACCAACTCTTACCGACCGAAGCTCAAGCCCTGATTGGCACCAAGGTCAAGCTCGCCAGTTTAAGCCCGCTCACGACGGCCGCTGCCAACCGCCTCGGCTGGCAAGTGGTAGCCGAACCTGCCGAAGCGACCTGGGATGCATTGATGCAATCGATCGTCCATGAGCTTGCCTCCTTTTCGGCGAAGGACGCTGAAGGTGAAAAGGCATATGAAGACTTCGGAACGCAATCGGGAGTAAATGCCGAATAAGCAATCCGTTTCGTCAATCTTGCGATCCCGGGCTGACGAAACGAACCCAAATCTGCCGAGTTTTCCGCCAGAACAGAGAGTAACCAGTCACGCTATTTCGCCCACCGCCCCACTTGGCGGCAACGGTCAGTACCGGCGGATTCGGCAAAAAGCAGAAAGGCACCAAGCCTATTTGGACAGGATCTCCGCTTGAGACCGCCTTCGCGTCACTCGCTCTTTGGCAATTCGGACTTGTCGTCAGTTTGGCAGTCGTGCCGGTTGGCCGATTGCGCGGAATAGGCGGAACTGCGCACGATTGAAGGCGATCGCAGCGTCGAGATACTCCGCCCGCGCAGCGGCCAAAGCCTGGATCGGCTGAAGCGCCTCGATCGGAAGCCCCGCGCCCCGTTTGATCCGCGTGAGATTGAGTTCGACGGAGGCGGTGGCCTCGGGCAAGACGGCGGTCGCGAACTCCAACTGGCGAGACGCCGCCAGGCTCGACTTATGGGCTCCGACCACTTCCGCAGCGATCCGATCTTGCAGCTTGAAGAGTTCGAGATTGGCCACGCGCTGCTCACTTTGCTTGACGCGGGCGATTGCCCGATCGGTCATCCCCATATTCTGGACGGTCCAGAAGAGGTTCACTCCCAGATCACCTCGGGTGTTGAAGGCACCAAAGTAATCGTTCTTGCCCCCTCCAAAGCCACCGCCGGTCCCTTGGAGAGCCAGGCTAGGGATTAACGGTCGGAGCCTCGCCTGTTTCAGCCGGATGAGCGTGGCCTGAACGACCGACTGGGCTTGGGCGAGTTCGGGTCGATTCGTCAGGGCGGTGGGAATCAACTCATCCAGGGTCACCGATTCGTTCAAAAGGCGAATCGTAGCGACCGCCGGCTCAACCGGAGCAAGTAGAACCCGCGCATCAAGGCGAGTCCTCCGCACCAGCTCCGCCGAGGCGACTTCAAGCTGTCCGACGGCGGCCTCGACCGCACGCTTCTGACGGTCGCGTTCGACCAGCGTCCGGCGATAATCGGCTTCCAACCCCGCACCCGCCTTGGCATAAGACCGGGTAATGTTGGTCAGACTCTCGGAGTAATCCACCGCCTCGCGAGCGAGCTGGATCCGGCCGGCGGCCTGCTGAAGGTCAAAATAAGCGTCAGCGAGACCAAGCAAGGCATCGTTGTTTGCGGCATCGACTCCCGCCTTGCGTGCAGCCACAATCTGACGCGCTGCGAGTGGCTCGAAGATAGCGTCCGAGAATCTGAGCACGGAAGTTAAGCCCGAAAGGTTGGCTGGACCCCCTGCAAGCACGGGTCCAGCCGTGACCGGACCTGCCGCCGCCGAACCTCCCACAAAGAGTGAGCTTTTGCTGATATTTCGGACCGCGCCTTCGACGACTTGGGCCTGGCCATCGTGTCGATTCCATTGAGGGCCGAGGAACAGGCTCGGCAGCCAGAGTGATTTCGCCTGGTCGAGTTCGGCGACTGCGATGCACACCCGCTCTCTCGCGATGGCGACGTCAAGGTCACGTGCTCCGGCAAGCTTCAACGCGCTCGCGAGGTCGATCGGTTCGATCAACTGACCGGGGGTGAGGCTCGCCGCATAGGCTGGGTTTACAGCCGGAAGCGGGGGCAGCGCCGGGCCGTCGGCTCCCAGGCCGGCGAGCCCGAGGAGTGGAACGACCGCCAGCCGATGGTAAGAGCGGAACCGCATGACCATCCCCCGCGCATCGAATCATGACGCCTCATCTTGGGGAGTTCGGTTGTAAGGGTCATCGGGCTTGAGCGGAAAGTTCAGAGGGCAGGGCGACAGCCTGCCCATCGACTAAAACGCCTGGGGTGGTCTTGACGATCGTGTCGGAGTCAGAGAGTCCCTCCAACACCTCCGCCACGAGGCCATCGACTAAGCCGATCTTTACGGAGACACGATGCGCTTTGAGTTCTTCAACCTTGACGCAGAACGACCTTTCACCATCCTTGATGATGGCTGACGTAGGAATCGACAAAACGTCCGCGTGTTCATCCAGGACGACGGTGACCAAGGTATACATGCCCGGTCGAAGACGTGTGTCGGCGTTAGGTAGGTCAATCTCGATGCGAAGGCCGCGTGACGACGGATCCAGGCTAAAGGCGGTACGCGAGACCTTCGCCTCGATCGGATTTCCGGCCAGGGCCTGAACCTTGATCAGGGCCGTCGCCCCAACTTTGATCTGGGGAGTTGCGACCTCGGGAATCGTGACGCTGACAGTTAAGACCCCCGCCTTTGCGACGGTGAAGAGGGGCAGACTGGACGCGTTCCCCCCCACAAGCTGACCGGTGTCGACACTTCGACGAGTGATAACGCCATCAAATGGCGATTTTACTGATGAGTAGCTCAGCATTGCTTTGGCTTGCTCGAGGTCGGCCTTGGCCAATTCAATGTGGGCCGACGCGTGGGCAGAATCTGCCAGCGACTTTTGAGCAGATGCACGCGCTTCAACCACGACCGCTTGGGCAACCAGGACCTGGGCAAGAGCCTCATCACGTGCGGCCTCAGAGGCACGGAAAACCGATTGAGATTCATCGACAAGTGCATTTGTCACAGCAGATTCGCGTGCTAGACTTTGAATGCGCTCTAACTCCCGTTTCCGTCGCACGAGGTCGGCTTCCGCGCGGCGGACACCCGCCTGCGATGAAGTCAGTTTCGCCTCCGCCCCGACGCCTCGGGCACGTTCGACCTCAACGGCCGCCTCGGCCTGAACACGACCAGACTCCGCTTCTCCGAGTGAGGCTTTCGCCTGTTCTAATGTCGCAAAGACCTCGGGCAGAGCCAGCTCCGCGAGGATCTGTCCAGCGACCACGCGATCGCCCATATCCACCGACACCGACTTGACGAGCCCAACCGTTCGAGCATGAATTGGAGACGACTCGATCGCCTCGACTTGGCCAGGTTGCTCCACGGTTTTCCGCACAGTACCCCTTACCGGCTTGACGATCTCTACCTTGGTTGCGGTCAGAGGGGCCAGCGGTTGTGGGGCCGATCCGTCACGACAACCGATCAGAACGGAAATCGCAAGTAGATGTAAACAATAAAGTCTTGGCATGCATGATCATCCGATCGTATACAATGTGTGTTGAGTCTCGCCGTTCGCAGATGGGGTCAAATGATCGAATCGGAGGCTTGCGGGATCGTCGGGGTCGAGTGATGCCGAGCTTCGGCTCGATCGGCCCTGGATCAGTGCGAAAACGGCAGGCAGGGCGAACAGGGTCGCGAGGGTCGCAGCGGCCAGTCCGCCTACAACAGCGAGGCCGAGCGGGGCGGCCTGTTCGCCCGATTCCCCCATCCCGAGAGCCAGGGGAAGCATCCCTGAGATCATCGCCATTGCGGTCATCAGGATCGGCCGGACCCGGCCCGCAGCTCCTTCCGCAGCAGCTTTGACCGCCGAAGCTCCAGCGAGTCTGGATCGTTCCGCGAAGGTGACGAGCAAGATCGCATTCGCAACCGCAACGCCTACCGACATGATCGCACCATTGAACGACTGGAGATTCAGCGAACTCTGCGAAACCGTGAGCGCCAGAATCACTCCGGCAATTGCCGCCGGGGCGGTCGAGGTCACGACCAAGGCAAGCTTTATCGATTGGAAGTTCGCGGTCAGGAGCAAGAGAATCACGACCACGGCCAAGACCAGGCCGAGCCCAAGTCCACGGATCAATTCATTCAAAGGTGCGACTTGGCCTCGAATATCGATCAATACACCTTTAGGAGCTGTCCCCGCCAGGACGATGGCTCGACTCACGTCGCTTGCTGCTCGCCCGAGATCATCCCCAGCGAGATTCGCCGTGATGGTCACAGCCCGCTTCATGTTATATCGATCAATTTCTCCAGGCATAGTGCCTGATGTGACCGTGGCAAGGTCGCGAACAAAGAGAGAGCGTCCATCTTTATTTTGGACCGGTATCGACTCGACGGCGGTACTCGAATTCATCGCCGATTGAGGAATCTCAACCTGGATCTGGTAGCCGATCCCCGTCTTGGGGTCGGGCCAATAGAGGGGGGTCACGAACCGGCTGGATGAGGTCGCCGCGACGACCGATCGGGCCACTTCCGCTGTCGTCACACCGACCTGACCGGCGAGACGGCGATCGACCTTGATGTTGACGGTTGGGTAATCGAGTGCTTGCGCGTATTGAACATCGCGCAATGAGTTAAGCTTCGCCAGCTCCAGCCGAATCTTTTCGGCATGGGCTCGGCTATCGTGCAAGCTTGGCCCGCTGACAGCGACTTCGATTGGGGTGGGTGATCCGAAACTCATGACCTCGCTTACAATGTCGGCAGGCTCGAACGAGGTTCGGACCGTTGGGAACTGCTCGGCAATGAGCTGGCGGAGCCGCGCTTTGAGCGGGCCGATTGCCCGTTTTGTGTCGGGCTTCAGGGCGACGCGGATCATCGCCTCCTCGGGGCCGGCTGTCCATTGAAAGATGGCATTGATCGGGTAAGTCGCCGGGATCAAGCCAATGTAGCCCACGGATACATCGACAGAGTCATTGCCAACCTCATTGTTGATGATTGCAAGGACTGACTTCGCGATCGTTTCGGTCGCTTCAATACGGGTACCTGCGGGCGCTTTGAGGCGGAGTTGGAACCGTCCCGAATCCACGCTCGGGAAAATTGCGAGCGGGAGTCTTGGCCCCAAGATCAGGATCACAGCGAATGTCACTGCGAAGTAGGAAGGAACTACAAGCCAGCGAAAGCGAGCGATTGATCGGGCGATCTGCCGATAGGCCTCGCCAGGACCTGAACGACTCGGTCGCAGATGAGTTCCGTTCCCTTCGCGGAGCAACCACGACGAGACAACTGGCACGAATGTACTTGAGAGGATATACGAAGAAACCATCGCGAAGCCGACGGAGAGTGAGAGGGGCACGAACAGCGACCGGGCTGGACCGGTCATGAACAGCGCGGGCAGGAACACCGCGATCACACAGAGCATCGCCAGCAGTCGAGGGACGGCGGTATCGAGGTTTCCCTCCCGAACAGCGCGGGCGACTGATCGACCAAGTCCCAGCTTGGCATGGATGTTTTCGACCTCCACGGTCGATTCATCCACGAGGATTCCAACGGCGAGTGCCAGCCCTCCCAAGGTCATGAGGTTGATGGTCTGGCCGGTCAACCACAGCGCCACGACCGAGCCAGCCAGTGCCAGGGGGATGTTGAGCACAACCACGATGACCGTTCGCCAGTCTCGCAGAAAGAGCATGATCATCAACCCAGTCAGAATTGCGCCCAATAGCCCCTCGGTCAGTAGACTGGAGACCGCTCGGGTGACGGTCGACGATTGATCAAACTCAAAGGAGACTTGGATGTCACCCGGAAGGACCGCTTGCATGCTAGGCAGGGCTGCTTTGAGTGCGTTGACGACCGTAAGGGTCGAAGAGTCTGCCCGCTTTGTGACCAGGATATAAACAGCCCGGCGGCCATTGACTAATGCATATCCTGTTGTCAGGTCCGACGCATCAGCGACGGTGGCAACGTCGCCGAGATAGACGACTCCATCGGCTGTGGTCTTGACCGCAATCTCTTCGAGTTCCTTGGCCTGGCCGACAAGGGAGTTGATCGGAACAATCGGCATCGAGTCACCGATCCGGACGTTTCCCGAGGGGCTGATTGCATTCCCTTCCGCAATCGCGTTGATCACCCCGTCCGGCGAAAGACCATAGGCCTTGAGCCGGTCAGGGTCAATCCGTACAACAACGGTCCGCTGACTTCCGCCAAAGGGGGGCGGGGCCGAGACGCCCGGCAGGCCGGCGAACATCGGTCGAACTTTGAAGAGTGCTTGGTCCTGGATCTCGCCGATCGATCGAGTTGTGCTCGACATCACAAGGTAGCCGACAGGAATACTCCCCGCGTCGAAGCGGGTAACGAAGGGGCTAACCGTTCCGGGAGGCATGAAGGCCCGCGAGCGTTGGACATATCCGATCGTCTCGGCCATCGCCTGCGCCATGTCCGTGCCGGGATGAAAGAAGAGCTTCATCAAGGCGAGACCTTGGATGTTCTTCGATTCGACGTGATGGATCCCGTTGATATAAAGAAAGTGGTATTCGTAGTAATTGGTGAGCAACCCCTCCATCTGCGCGGGGTCCATCCCCCCGTAGGGCTGGGCGACGTAGACGACGGGCAGATTGAGGTTCGGGAAGATATCGACCGGGATCCGTGTTAGGGCTAACCCGCACGTCAGGGCAATCGCGACGACACCGACCATCACCGTCATCGGTCGACGGAGCGCAAAGACAATCGGGTTCATGTCGGTCGAGCTCGGGCCTAAAGTCTCGAAGTCGTGTGAGTACCCAACTTAGCAAACGTGTCAGCGCTATGGTAGCAAGAGTCGATCAGGCCCCGATCGTCCAGTGAGTCCAAGAGAAAGGGCTGGCTTCGCGGTGAAGGCCAGCCCGCTTGATGTCTGAATTCACTCTCAAAGCGATCAATAGGCGTCAGAACTGAGAACTTCACGTTTTCACTTACTGATCAATGAACCGTGTCCGGACAATCATTTCACACCCAGGAGCTCAACTTCGAAGAGGAGGGTCGCGTTTGGAGGAATCACGCCGCCCGCTCCTCTTGCTCCGTAACCCAACGCGGCCGGAATGAGAAGAAGTCGCTTGCTGCCGACCTTCATGGTCAAGACGCCTTCGTCCCAGCCTTTGATCACCATGCCGTTACCGACTTGAAACGAGAACGGGGTTCCTCGGTCGACCGAGCTGTCGAACTTTGCCCCCTTCTGCCCGTTCTCCCAGATCCAACCGGTGTAGTGGACGTCGCAATTCTGACCGGCCTTGGGGGTCGCTCCCTTGCCTTCCTTGGTCTCCTTGAACTGCAAGCCGCTGGCCGTCTTGGTCATTGTCGCCGGGTCGATCTTGTCCTCACCCCGCACAACCAGGGGGGAAATCATCAGCAATGCGGACGCGATCAGGCAGGTCTTCAACATGGTTCGATCCTTCAATATCCAGTGGGTGAGGAGGCGAGGTGCCTTCTTCTCAATCTCAGGCTACCGAAAATCCCTTCGCCTGTGAACCGAGAATAGTCCTGGAGCGGAAGCAATAAGGCCCAAAAAGGGGAGATTTTACCTTCCCCTCCCGAGCCTCGATTGAAAGCCGGCCGACCGCCGACTTAGCTTCGGCTCATGGTCAGAATCGGTACCTCGATCCGCTTGCCCGACGCCCAGCTCGAACCCTCTCGACTCACCTCGTGATAAAGCGTGTCACGTTCCACGGGGACACGACCGGCCTCAACGATCAGGCGGCGGATCTCCGCGACGCTCTGCTCCTGAGGAGTTTCAGCGCCGGCTTCGTGGTAAATCTTCTCGTGGACGACGGTTCCGTCGATGTCATCGGCCCCGAACGAGAGGGCAACCTGGGCCGTTTTGATCCCGAGCATGACCCAGTAGGCTTTGATGTGAGGAAAGTTGTCGAGCATCAGACGGCTGATCGCCATCGTCTTGAGGTCCATCACCCCGGAAGGCTTGGGGATCTCGTCCATCCGCGAGTTGTCGGGGTGGAATGCGAGAGGAATGAAGGTCTGGAATCCACCAGTCTCGTCCTGGAGCTCGCGGAGCCGAATCATATGATCGATCCGGTGTTTCGGCTTGTCGATGTGCCCATAGAGCATGGTGGCGTTGGAATTCAGACCGAGCTTATGGGCGGTTCGGTGGACCTCAAGCCAGGTCTCGGTCGAGGCCTTGGCACCGCAGATCGCCTCTCGAACCTCAGGATGGAAGATCTCGGCTCCGCCGCCAGGCAATGACCCAAGTCCTGCGTCAACAAGGGTTTCGAGCACTTCCTTGATCGACTTTCGATCGATTTTACAGAACCATTCGATCTCGACGGCTGTGTAGGCTTTGACATGGATCTCAGGGGCGGCGTCTTTGACCCACTTCACGACATCGACGTAGTATTGGAATGGCAGCTTATGGTGCAGGCCGCCGACAATGTGAAGCTCGGTTGCCCCACGACCATGAGCCTGGAGTGCCCGCTCGCGGATCTGGGCTTCGTCCATGACATAGGCTCGGTCCTCGCCGAGGTCGGCTCGGAACGCGCAGAAGTCGCATTTGTAGACACAGACGTTGGTGGGGTTGATGTGCGTATTGACGTTATAGTAGCCAAAATTGCCGTTATAACGCTCTCGAACCAGGTTCGCCATGTCGCCGAGCGTGAACAGATCGGTGCTGGCCTCAAGCGTGAGGCCATCCTCAAAGCTGAGCCGTTGTCCCGATTCCACCTTCTCGCGGATCGCACCTAGGGTCGACATGGAGCCACCCACCTTCCCGATCGTCAAAAGGAATCACCGACCTAGCAGTCATTACTGAGATTTTAGTCGCGATTGAACGAATCATCAACCCAGGGTGACCGATTCCTAACGGTCGATTGATTTTCGACATCCCATGAATGAGGGTCCAAGTCACCAGATCAGATCGAGCACTGTCAGAGCGAGTAGCCCCGTGCTGATGGCGATGTTCACCTGGAAGAAGGCAATGTTCACCCGCGTCAGATCGTCAGGACGGACCAGGAGATGCTCATAAACCAGCAAAAGAGCGACAACGGCAATCCCGATAAAGTAGATCGTCCCCATCGGGTAACTCAGCCCAAGTAGAAGCAAGGCAATGACCATCACGGCATGGCAGGCGGCAGCGAGTCGTAAGGCGTTCTTGACCCCGAATCGACCAGGGATGCTATGAACGCCAGAATGCCGATCAAAGTCGGCGTCTTGACATGCGTAAATGATGTCGAAGCCAGCGACCCAGAAGAAGACCCCAAACCCTAGCCAGATCGGTGGCCAATCCATTCCGCCTCGGAGGGCAATCCAGGCTGAGATCGGGGCGAGCATCAGGGCCAACCCCAGCCAGAAGTGAACCAGACTCGTGAATCGCTTCGCATACGAGTAGCTGAGCAGCCATATCAGGACCGGAACGGAGAGGATCACGGGTAATCGATTGGGGAGAAATAAGGTGGTTGACGCGATGAATCCAATGGAACTGATCAACGTAAACAGGGCGACCGACCCGACTGAGAGCTGACCGGCGGGCAGGTGTCGACCCGCAGTCCGTGGATTATTCGCATCCATCTGGCGGTCGACCAGACGATTGAAAGCCATCCCTGCCGATCGGGCGAAGACCATGCAGAGTAAGATCCCTAACCAATCCTGGGCACGACCGCTCCAGCCTCCGTCACGATGTGCGGCAAGCACGGCCCCCATCAAGGCGAACGGCAAGGCAAAGAGCGTGTGGCTGAACTTGATCATCCCCAGGAGATCGGCGACACGGCGAGCAATCTTCATTTTGACGGTCTCGGGGCAACCTGCTGCTCGGCGGTGTGCTCAAAATACTTGAGTGAGGCGTTAACCAGTAAGTCACCAAGCCAGGGCCAGACCCGGAACAAGACTCCAAGGGCCCGCCAGGGGATCATGAACCGCCGCAAGGGTGTGATCCGTCGCTTAGGATGATCGATGAGTCTCACAATGCGTTTGGCGACATCGTTGACTGATGCCGAGCTGAACCCAGGTGGCCTTGGTGCTTCCAGTCCTTGCCCTCCTTCAGGAATAAGTGAGCTGACCGCATTAAAGAATTCTGTGGCGACCGGTCCAGGCTCGACCAAACAAACCTTGACCCCTTTATGCTTGAGCTCGCGACGAAGCGCATCGTTCCAATAGCCAAGACCCGACTTTGTCGCCCCATAGACACCCATGACGCCATTGGGAATTGCTGTGATTGAGGAGCCTATATTGATAATAGTCCCTTTGGTCGTGATCAGGTGCGGAAGTGCGTAGCGGGCCAGCAAGATCGGCGCGGTGAAGTTGACCTCAATCTGGTTCCGAAGCGCTTCGGGCTCCGACTTGTGGAACATCTCCGGCAGTCCGAATCCGGCGTTGTTGATCAGCACATCCAAGCGTCCGAATCGTTCGATCACGGCGGCAATCAACCGATCGGTCTGGTCCGGATTGCCGAGGTCGATCGGGAATACGGCAACCTCGCCACCGAGTTCATGGGCAAGTTGGTCGAGCCGATCCTGCCGTCGCGCCGTCAGGGCGAGCCGATAACCTTTCTGACTCAAGACACGAGCGATCTCTGCCCCGATACCTGCCGAAGCCCCGGTGATCAAGGCGCATTTGGATGGGGTTTGCGTGCTCATGACTCGACCTGTTCCTTCCCCCAACGCTTCATCAGGTCGTTCTCGACACCCAGTTGGTCGCAGATCCTCGCGACGACAAAATTGACCAAATCATCCAGTGTTTTGGGGTTGTTGTACCACCCTGGCATCGCCGGTAACACGATCGCCCCTGCTCGGGTAACTGCCAACATGTTCTCAAGATGGATTGGGCTCAGCGGGGTCTCGCGAGGTACGAGGATGAGCCTGCGTCGTTCCTTTAAATGAACATCGGCTGCACGAGTCACCAAGTTCGTGGTGATCCCATGGGCGATCGACGCCAAGGTACTCATGCTACACGGGCAGACGACCATTCCCGCCGTTCGAAATGAGCCACTCGCAATCCCCGCTCCGAAATCGGCCTGATGATGATAGATGAGCTTGCCCGGGCCGAGTTCGCCAAACACCTTGGAGTCGAAGTGGCTGAGGGAAATGGAGATCCCTAGCTCCTGTCGGATCACGGTCGCGGCGCTCGTACTGATCGTCAGATGTGTGGTTCGACCCGACCGGCAAAGGACCTCGAGCAGCCGAACCGCATAGGGAGCGCCACTCGCTCCTGTAATTCCGACGACGAACGGCAAGGAAGAGGAATCGTCCGACATCAGATCCCCTCGTTCGGCTTAACCCCGACGTAGAGAGTCGCGATCCCAAACGTCAGAGGATACTGTTTGACCTCAGTCAGACCCCGGGAAGTCAGCAAATCCACCATCGTCTGGCCGTCGGGAAACTCCATGACACTCTGAGGGAGGTATGAGTATGCGTCATGGTCGTTGGGAGCCAAGGCCTGCCCGACCCTCGGTAGGATATGCTTGAAGAAGCCGAGGTAGACCCGACCCATGACCACGCCTCGGGGACGCGAAAACTCCAGGATCGCCACCTTGCCAAGCGGCTTGGTGACTCGGATCATCTCGTCGATCCCCAAAGCGGTGTTGGCAACATTCCGAAGGCCGAACGCGACGGTTACCACGCCAAACATATTACTCGGAAGCGGAAGGCGCTGCGTGTCACCTTCGATCAAGGTCACGTTGTCGGCCGCTCCCGCTTTCTTAAGCTTGGCATTGCCGATGGCCAGCATCTCGTGGCAAAAGTCGGTACCAATCACAGGGCACTGGCCCTTGGCTGCCTTGTGGTAGGCAAGCGCAAGGTCCGCTGTTCCCGTGCAACAATCGAGGATTGGAACGCCGGGCTCGGGGGGAACCATGCGGATCGTGAATCGACGCCACAACGTGTCGATGTTGAAGCTAAGGACGTGGTTGAGCAAGTCGTAACGGCTGGCGATCGAGGCGAACATTGCCTTGACCCGCTCGCCGGACTTGTCGACCAATGGTGGCTCGGGAGCAATTTGCAACGACATGGAAACCAGGGGACAAGGGCGAATGGTCTCTGAATCTGGACGTAGTTTAGGCAATGAAGCGTCTGGCGGCCACGACCAGGGATATTATACCAGGCATGGTCGTTCTCAACGAATGACCTAAAATGAACTACGAGGCGGGAATTCCATGCCAAGAGGTACATGCGTCTGATGGGCTATCGCAACCTGGCGGAATGTGTCCGAGACCTGGCCAAGCATGGTCAACTCGTGGAAATCGACCTTGAGATCGATCCCAACCTGGAAGCCTCGGCCCTCCAGCGCAGGCTTTACGAGGTAGGGGGCCCGGCGGTCCTGCTGAAAAACGTCAAGGGCTGCCGCTTCCCCATGCTCGGTAACCTGTACGGGACAATCGACCGGACGCGATTCCTCTTCCGCGACACGTTAGAGGCGGTCCGCCACCTGGTGGAACTCAAAGTCGCTCCTCCCGAGGGCCTCAAGCACCCCTGGCGATATCGCAACGTGCCGTGGACCGCGCTCCACCTTCTCCCCAAATCGGTGACTCGTGGGCCGATTCTTGCCCATCAAACGACAATCGCCCATCTGCCGCAACTCAAGTCGTGGCCTATGGATGGAGGGGCTTTCATTACGCTCCCCCAGGTCTATTCCGAGGACCCAGAAAGGCCCGGGCTGGCGAAATCGAACCTGGGCATGTACCGAGTCCAGCTCTCGGGGAACAGCTACGCACCTAACGCAGAGGTAGGGCTCCATTATCAGTTGCATCGCGGGATTGGCGTCCATCACCATGCTGCGATCAAGCGCGGTGAACCTCTCAAAGTGAACATATTCGTCGGCGGTCCACCTGTGATGGCGGTCGCTGCCGTGATGCCCTTGCCCGAGGGTCTTCCGGAGCTGAGCTTCGCAGGGGCACTTGGGGGACGTCGGGTCCAGATGGTCCGCGTGCCCGGGCAGTTGCCAATGCCTGCCGAAGCCGATTTCTGCATTGTCGGCACGATTGATCCGGGCGTACGGAAGCCCGAGGGACCCTTTGGCGACCACCTGGGCTACTACGCGTTAACTCATGACTTTCCAGTCCTCAAGGTTGAGAAGGTCTACCATCGACCGGGTGCGATCTGGCCTTTTACCTCCGTAGGGCGACCTCCTCAGGAGGATACCTCATTCGGCGAGTTGATCCATGAGCTGACTGGACCTCTGATACCGACGGTCATCCCGGGCGTGCATGGGGTGAATGCCGTCGATGCAGCCGGCGTCCACCCGCTCCTGCTCGCGATTGGAAGCGAGCGTTACGTTCCTTACGCTCAGAGTCGGCGTCCACAGGAGCTTCTAACCCAGTCGAATGCGATCTTGGGGCAGGGGCAAATGTCGCTCGCCAAGTACCTGATGATCGTCGCCCGGGACGATGGTCCCAACTTGGATGTGCATGACGTCGCCGCATTCCTTCGACACCTGTTGGAGCGAATCGACTGGCGGAACGACTTGCACTTCCAGACCCGGACAACGATGGACACGCTCGACTATTCGGGGCACGGGTTCAACCAAGGGTCGAAGGTTGTGATGGTCGCCACCGGGCCAAAGCGTCGTGAGTTGCCTACCCAGATTCCGAGTGAATTCAACATGCCGGACGGTTTTCATTCGCCACGAGTCGGCCTGCCGGGAGTCCTCGTTGTCAACTCACCGAAATACCGACTCGAAGGGGGGGATGCAGCCAAGTTCGCTCGCTTTTTCGGCCCGGACGATTCCATCAAGGCTTTCCCGCTTGTCATTCTGGCCGATGATGGCGAGTTCACAGCCCGATCGCTCAAGAACCTTCTCTGGGTGACCTTCACCAGGTCAAATCCAGCCGCAGACATTGAGGGGATCGGATCGTTTACTGATCAAAAGCACTGGGGATGTGACGGACCCCTCGTCATCGATGCGCGGATCAAACCTCACCACGCCCCGCCGCTTGTCGATGATCCCGACATTGAAAAGCGTATTGATGCCTTGGGGGCTCGAGGGGGACCCTTGCACGGAATCCTCTAGCCGACCTTGGGGTGGGGCTGTTGGACTTTCGCGAGTGTCGCCAGCGAGACTGGCCCTAGGGGAGGTCGCAGCGAGACATCTGTCCAACCAAACAAGAACGTCGTTGCTGCCCCACAGACCTTAGCCTGGCATGGTCCCATGCCGCATCGTGTTTGCAATTTCGCGGATGTAAAGTTTGAATAATTCACAAGTGCGGAATATTTCACATCTTCACAGCGGCAGACAATCGTGTCCGGGGTAGCAAGCTTTTTGAGTTCGTCACGAAGCGCGAAGGAGTGGGCAAGAACGGTCGCGAACTCGCGATCCTTGGTCCGTTTGGGGATAAGTTCACGCGCTTTGTCGACCTGTCCACTTGCCAAAAGACCGGCGATCTCCCCCTCGACAAGGGCGCACGCTAACCCGCCGATGCCGATGGATTCGCCGACTGAGACGACTCGAGCCTGGACAGGCTTGGTGGGATGAGGATCGGAGTCATCGCAGGTTTGGATCCCTGAGCCCAAGAAACCTGCCAACTCTGAGTTAGGGACAAGGCCGAACCCACACGCGAGGTAATCGCACACAACCTGCCAGGTCGACCGTCCATTCGTCAGTCGGATCGATTCCAAATGCTCATGTCCTAATGCCTCAACAGGCCAGGTGCCTGTCCGGTACGGAATGCCCTTGGTCTCAGCACGCAGGGCAAGGGCCTGGCGGCGCTTGACGGCGTCACGTGCAACAGCAAGCCCGAAGGACCCGAGCCGCCAGAGCGGTGCCTGTTCGGCGATGAGTGCAACGTGGGCACCACGCGACTTGAGGAAGGCGGCGACCGCGACCAGGAGCGGACCTGAGCCGGCGACGACCACGGTTTTGCCTTCGATCGGCAGACCTGACTTGACTAGGGCCTGGAGCCCACCGGCCCCCATCACATTCGGCAAAGTCCAACCTGGGAACGGCAGGAACAGCTCACGAGCCCCAGTTGCGAGGATCAAGTGATGATATCCAAGTTCAATCGGTTCGCCGTCGCGTTCACCGAGCAGCGAGTTCTCACTGGCTTGACCAACGATTCGTGTCCCGGCGATGAAGTCGAACTCGGCGGAGCGGATGCGTTCGAACCAGATCTTAGACTCGTCAGACTTGGGCTTGAGTTTCTCATTCCGCCAGATCTGACCACCAAGGTCGGGGTTATCGTCGACAACCCCGACCCGGACGCCCGATTGTGACGCCCGAACGGCAGCCGCCATGCCGGCGGGTCCTGCTCCCACGATCAGGACATCATACATTTCCATTGGTAATAATCTCCATGCCTTCACGCGAGAGAGCTTGGCATGCGAGTCGATGCGGCAGGCCGTCGATCGTGACCCGGCACTCGTAGCAGATCCCCATTCCGCAGAGTGGCCCACGCGGTTGGCCACTGACCGAGCGGCGTGTCGATCTCTGGCCCAATGCCAAGATGGCGGCGGCAACCGAGGTCCCTGCGGCCACCTCAACACGCTGATTATCGATCCTGATGACCAGTCGATCAGCCATGATGGGCCATGTCACGCGAGGGAAAATAGGGTTCGGGAGCAATCGCCGAGGTCCGTCCGGCGAGCGAGTCGGCGATCAGTTCGGCAGTCCCCATCGCGGTCGTGATGCCGAGCCCCTCATGTCCTGTTGCGAGTAAGAGCCCAGGAATGGAAGGGTGGGGGCCGATCAGCGGTAGCGAATCCGGAGTAGCCGCTCGGAATCCAGTCCAGGCGCGAATCGCTGAGATCTTGGCCAGGCCCGGCATATACTCAAAGCTGCGATCGATCATGCGTTTAAGTAAGGGACCGTCGATCTCGGAATGGTCAACTCCGAACTGGCGGGATGAACCGAGCAGGAGTTGGCCAGTGGGACGAGGCTGGACGTTGAACGCAACCGAGTCTTGATCCGATCCATGAGCACTTTTCAGGTAGCCCAACTCCAGGATCTGATGATGGACAAATCCTGAATATCGATCGGTGATGATCAGATGACCTTTACGCGGTCGGATCTCCAGCCCGGGGATGAGTGCTCGCCCGCCACATCCTCCTGCGTAAATCACGGTATCCGACTCGATGATCACGTCGCGTTTTGAAGGAAGCGTCGCTTTCACGGTGCGATCGAGACCGATCGCGGTGACGGTTCCATATACCAAGGTCGTGCCCCGAGTTTGGGCCTGTGCAAGCATCCATTTCGTGGCGACCGGCGGATAGACAACCCTATCTCCCGGGAGCCTCAAGCCGCCTGCCAGTCCAGGACGTAGATTCGGCTCGAA
Organism: Isosphaeraceae bacterium; assembly: GCA_025356475.1. Taxonomy (GTDB): domain Bacteria; phylum Planctomycetota; class Planctomycetia; order Isosphaerales; family Isosphaeraceae; genus JANXSX01. The sequence continues at coordinate 43,380 of JANXSX010000104.1, forward strand.
GGTGGTTAAGCCTCCAGGATCGAGGATCTCGGCGGGCAAGCCCCTTGATGTGAAGTATTGGTGCTTGCGTTCGACTTCGGCCATCTCATCCACATCAGCCGCAACCCAGAGGGTGCCGCACCGGTCGTACTCCGCCTCGATAGGAAGCTCAGGTGCAAGCTGCTCCCAGAGTTGTTGCGAATAGTTGCAAAGCGAAAATTGGGCGGCGGAATCGTCCATTACGGGGATGTGCCCCATGCCCGCTGCGGTCGCGCCTCCACCGATCACTCCGGACTCGACCACGGTCACGTGGTGGCCATCACGGCTAAGCGAGCGAGCCAGAGCCGCTCCAACGATCCCCGCGCCGATGATTACGACGCGTTGGCTCATGCTCGGATGCCCATTGCAAACGGATCGGCATCGGTGATGATGAGTTCAGCTTCGGCGGTGACGAAAGCTGTGCCTCGGATCTCCGGAATGATCTGATCGCCATCCAAGGTTGCACGTGCTTCGAAAAGACTGCCGATTACACTTTCCTGGCGGTACCAAACACCAGGCTTGAGCTTACCATCGGCCACCAGGCAGGCGACTTTGGCACTCGTACCGGTTCCGCAAGGGGAGCGATCGTAAGCCTTGCCTGGGCAGAGGACGAAGTTGCGACTATCCGCCGTCGGGGATTGGCTAAAGAGTTCGATATGATCAATCTCTTGGCCTTCAGCGCCCGTGATTCCTTGACGCTTCAGGGCTTGGCGGATCTTCCAAGTGACATCGATCAATCGATCAATGTTGGAGATGTGCAGGACTTCGGCATGATCATTCACCAGGAAGAACCAGTTTCCTCCCCAGGCGATGTCGCCGCAGATGATTCCGATCCCCTCGACCTCGACGGCGACAGTTTTGGCGATCCGATAGCTCGGCACATTCCTGATCGTGACCGAGTTTGGTCCGTCCAGGGTGGCCTCGATCACTCCCACGGGTGTCTCGATCCGGTGTGTCCCTAGTCCAATAGTACCGATGTGAGCAAGTGTGACTATCAGTCCGATTGTGCCGTGCCCACACATCTCTAAGTAACCGACGTTGTTGAAAAAGATGACTCCGGCCACGCACGAGGGATCCACGGGTTCGCAGAGCAGTGCCCCCACCATCGCGTCGGAGCCTCTTGGCTCGTTGACAATGGCGGAACGGAAGTCATCAAAATCGGTTTGAAAGAGCATGCGTCGATCCGAAAGTGACCCCTTCTTGAGGTCAGGCCCGCCGCTGATGACGACACGGGTTGGCTCGCCACCCGTGTGCGAGTCGACCACTTTGATCCGCTTCGTGATCATGCCCCAGCCCCGATAATCGAGGCGTCGGGTCGAGTGGCGATCGCCTCGCGGATCACGGCCAGCACTTCCTCACGTTCAGCCCCTGCCAGAACAAGCCGAGGTGCGCGAACGGTCTCACTACCGAGTCCGCACTCGGCTTCTGCAAGCTTGATGCATTGGACGAGGGTCGGGATCGTGTCAAGGTGAAGCAGGGGAGTGTACCAGCGATAGACGGCACGTGCTTCTTCCCAGCGTCCGGCTTTCGCGAGATCCCAGAGGAGTCTGTTTTCAGCAGGGAAGGCGTTGACCAGGCCCGAGACCCAGCCTTCGGCTCCGAGGACCAGGCTCTCCAGGATCAGATCATCGACGCCGCAGAAAAGAATGTAACGATCCCCAACGACGTTGCGGAGGTCCGTGATCCGCCGGGGATTTTCGGATGACTCTTTGATCGCTATCAGGGTCGGTTCATCGGCCAGGTCCGAAAACATGGCTGGTGTGATATCCACGCCATAGGAAACGGGGTTGTTGTAACACATGATCGGTAGTCCACTCGCGTTGGCGACCGCCCGGAAGTGGGCGATCGTCTCGCGGGGGTTGGACTTATAGACCATGCCCGGGAGTACCATAAGGCCATTGATGCCGAGGGCCTCGGCATCATTGGAGAACTTACATGCGTTGGCTGTGGTGCATTCGGCGACTCCCGACAAGACGGGAACCCGGCCCGCGACATGGGCGACAGTTGCCTTCAAGATCTCGCGCTTTTCACTCGCTTCCAACGAACAATTCTCGCCCACCGTCCCGAGCATGATCAGGCCGTCAATCCCGGCGTCGAGCATCGCGTCGAGGTGGGCGAGGGTCGCCTTCATGTCGATCGATTGGTCGGAATGGAACTGGGTGGTGGACGCAGGAAAAACACCTTGCCAATCGACGGACATGATCAAGCTTCTCCTTCGATAGTCACTGCCATGATGATCGGCGCGGTCGCGTCGTTACCTTTGACAAACTCGATACGTTCGATCGGGCTCTTGCGTTTAGGCTCGATCGAGAGGTAACGGAGCTGTTGCCCTCGGAGTCGGAATGCCAGCTTCGAGCCAGGAACATCGATCGGTCGTACGTAGTCGGCGAAGTGGATACCATCGCGAAGCGGATGCTCTTCGATCTGTCCATCGGCATAGTGAAGCCGAACGATCATCGAAACTGTGCCAGGCCCTGGCGATGTCGCTCCCCAGCCGCTAATACCACTGAGCATATGAATGCTCTTGGCACTTGTGTTGCATGGTACACTCACTGACTTAGGCATGGTTGGTGCGATGGTGCCGTTGGGGCTGTTGAGCATGATCACGTTAGGGACGCGATCCCCTTGAGGATCGACGAGTTGGAACGGAACGCCCTCAAACGTCTTGGGGGACCAGTCAGGGAAGATGAGCCGTTCCACTTGCCCTTCCTTGTCGTAAAACATCCCTTTGGTGCTCACGATCGTGGCGGCCTTCCGAAGGTCGAGCGAAAGGTACTTTCCCTTCTTCGTCAGGAATTCCAGCAGGTTGGCAACACCCTCGGGGCCGACTTCTTTTTCGAAGCCTTCGGGCATCAGCGACTTCTTGGATGCGACCAGATCGTCGATATCCTCGCGAAGCAGGACATGGGCTTTGCCTTCCGCGTCGATCAGTTCGACTGCGGTCTTGGTTTCGGAGGCGAGCAGTCCGTTTAGGACTCGGCCATCAGACAAGCCGATGGTGTACTGGGTGAAGTTTCCTTCGACGCTGCGGCTGGGGTCGAGGAGATGGATGAGCAGTTCTTCTTTAGGATGCGCAGCCATACCGGTCAAGTCGGGGCCGACCTTACCTCCGACACCGCTGTGCATATGACACTTGGCACATTGCTTGGCAAAGACTTCCTTACCCAACGCGGCGTCGGACGTCTTGAGGACCAGGGGTGCGAAGCTATCGATCACCTTCTGGCGGTCGGGGTCGGGTAGCCCCCCTCCCTTGGCGATCAAAGCTTTGGCCCGTGCCGCAATGCTTTTATCGGGATGTGCGGCCAGGGCGGTCGTCTGGTCGAGCGAGAGTTCCGTGAGTCTAAGCTTACCCGCCTCCACTCCTGCGAGAAGTTCCAAGGTCGATTCCGGCTTGGAGAGCACCGAGCGAAGTGCGGTCGTCTTGAGAGCTGGGGTGAGGCTGGGCACCGCAGCGATCAGCGCTCGGGTCGCTTCGGGGGCACTGCTTCGACCGATTGCATCGACAAGTCCAGCAGCAAGTCCCGGGGGAGTCTTGGGGGTCAGCATGCCGAGCAGCGCCAGCGGGGCGGCGGCATCGGCGGGGCGTAGTTCGATCAGTTGACGAGCGGCCGCGACCCGCGCCGCTTCCGGCTTCGACTCATCGCGAACCAAGGCCTGAGCGGCGTCTGCGATCTCAGTCGTGTACTTTTCAAGACCCTTGGTCCCCCAACGTGCGGCGAGGTTGACCAAAGCGCCTCGCGATGCGGGGGTTGATTTAGTGAGGAGGGTGCCGAGGGCACGCTCTTGTCCATCAGTCAGTGTGACCGCTCGATCTTTGGGCCAGCCTTTGGCGAGTCCAGAAACGATCGGCTCGGCGATCTGCGGATCCGCGTCGGCGAGGGCTTCGATCAGTGTTCCAACCTGCGAGTCCCCCCCACGGGCATGGTGTTCAGCGACCTTGGACGCAACTGTGATCAATGATGCCTTCGGGGCGGGACTATACTTTATGCGGGCGGCAGCAGCCAGGAACGACCGGTCGTGGGCCGCCGCTGCGGACGTTGCAGCGTCAGTTAGCCAGCGGTCGTTGTCCATCAAGCCCGCTTGAAGTGCCTGGGCAATCGCGATCCCCGCCGGTTCCGCCGATGTGCATTCTGCGAGTGCGAGCAGCGTCGCCAGTCGAACTTGGGGGTCGGCATCGTTCAAGAGTCCCGACTCGACCAGAGCTTTTGCAGAGTTCTCGTCACGATCCAGGACTGCGGCGGCATTGCGGCGAACACCTGCCGAGGGGTGCTTGAGCGCGGCGAGGGTCGCCGTTTTGGCGCTGGGCTCACTGATCAGGCCCAGCCCGCGAAGCGTCCAAAGTGCGTGGATCGCACCGACGTTTAAGCCCAAAGTATCGACATTTTTGTTACTGACGAGTTTGATCAAGTCGGCGGCGACATCCTTCTTACCACGCTCGACCAAGAGGCGTTGGGCGTGCAATCTCCAGAACTGGTTGTCGCTGGATAGGGCGGCGATCAATCCCTTCGTATCGCTGGGATCGAGCGACTTGATGGCTGAAGGCTTGCCGTCCTTAGCGACGATTCGGTAGATCCGACCGTGGGTCTTATCACGGAGTGGGGTCTCGTACGCAGCCCCTTTGCCGGTTTTGAAGCCTTGCGGGGTCGGGTTGTGCTGAACAATGAAGTTATACCAGTCGATCATCCAAAGGTTGCCGTCAGGCCCAACCTCTCCGCTGATTGGTGAGGTCCACTCGTCATCGGAGGCGACCAGGTTCCAGGCGTTGTGCGAGACGAAGTCCGACCCATGGGGGTGGAGTGTGAAGGTTGCGAGCAAGTGGCCGGTCGGTTCGGAGACAAAGGCAGTCTTATTCCAGTAGACGGGGGGGTAGGTCCGCGCTGTGTAGAGGGCATGGCCGGCGGCGGCGGTGAATCCGCCGTGCCAGTCAACCTGGCGCACGTTCACCGGGGCCGGGAAGAAGCGGTTGGTGTCGTTGATGGGTGCGAGCACACTCGGCGAGCTTCCGCGGACTGCCTCATAGAAGCGGTTGGGGATTGCCATGTAAACGCTGGCACAGCCATTCGCGGTCGAGCCGAAAACAAGCCCCTCTTCGCTGAAACCCAGGCCCCACGAGTTATTGCTAGTGCTCCGGAGGAATTCCAGCTTGGAGCCGTCGGCCTTGAATCGATAAATGCCCTGGCGGAAGCCAACCTTTTCCCCTTCAACCGTCCCATTGAATGCTGAATATCCCACGATGCCCCAGATCCAATTATCGAGCCCATAACGGAGGTTACTGGGCCCTGCGTGGGTATCGTTGGTCCCCCATCCGGTGAGCAATACCTCACGAACATCGGCCTTGCCATCGCCGTCGGTATCTTTGAGGAAGAGGGTTTCTGGGGCCTGATGAACGATCACGCCGCCATCGTAAAAGAGAAGGCTCGTGGGGATGCTGAGGTGGTCGGCGAAGACCGTGAACTTGTCGGCCTTCCCGTCACCATCGGTATCTTCGCAGATTTTGATCTGGTCTCGCCCTTTACCTTTGGGCTGGAGTTCGTTGGGGTAGTCGTAGGTCTCGATGACCCAGAGTCTTCCCAGGTGGTCCCAGTTCATCGCGATCGGCTTGGCGATCTCAGGCTCGGAAACGAAGAGCTTTGCCTCGAATCCTTGGGGAAGGAGTAGGTGTTTGACGGACTCCGCGGGGCTGATCGCCTTCTGCATCTTGGTGACAGGGTCGCCTTGAGCACCCCACTTCGCCCCGGAGATGTAGACAGGGATCTTGTCGCTTTCGACGTATTCAAAAGGCTTGAGGCCCGGCGTTACTCGGGGTTGTCCGTCGACCACCGGCCCCTGGTTTGCTGCCCAGCGGATGCCTCGCTCGATCAGGTCGCTGAACTCCGGCTGACCCCACGTTCGTTCGTCGTGGCCATAGGCAGTGTAAAAGATACGTCCCTTGCCTTGGGTACGCGTCCATGTCCAAGGCTCTTCGCTCTTGCCCTCGGCTCGCGTCTGGAGGACATGTCGATCCTTAGTATTATGCTTTGTATGGACATAGGTCTCATCCCACGTATGAAAAGGAGCGAGCCCTTTCATAATCGCGTGATCAGGGTCAACAACCTTGGTATCGAACTCGCCGGTTCCGTGCCGGAGGAATTGGGCACCCACGAGGTCGATGTAGGCTGGCGAGTTCAAGAAGCAGTAGGATGCGGAGTGGATCGGCACGAAGCCACCCCCGCCTTCGACATAATCGACCAGGGCTTTCTCCTGGGCGGGTTCGATTTTGGTCGAGTTGGCGAAGATGATCAGGGCATCGTAGCCCGCCAAATTCGCCGGGTTGAGTTGGTCGAGATCCTCGGTGTACTTGACGGAGATTCCACGACTTGCCAGGACGGGGATCAGTTGTTCCGACCGATCGGCGGGCTTGTGATGCCCCTTGTCACCCAGAAACAGGACCTTCAATGGCGCGGTTGGGGTCGCAGGAGCCGATCCCATTCCAAGCAAGCCGAGCAGAACCGCGAACCCAACGCGTCGAGACATTGCGTAAAACCTTCCACATGGAGAGCTGGTCGAACGAGGGCTTGGCGGGAGAATACTCCTAATTTCCGCCATTCGACCCTCGTTCGTCAAGCAAGTGTCCGCCTAGATTCAGGGCTTCGACGGAACAATCTCAATCAGACCTGCATCAATGAACTGTCCGCCTTGAGTTTGATGGCAGTGGACTGCGATGGAATTCTGGCCCTTCTTCAAGGTTGCCAGTGCCTCAGCGCTGATCGGGATCTCCTCCTGGTAGCTCGACACGTGGCCACGAAGCTTGGCGGCGAGGACGCCGTTGAGGTAGATTTCCGTGTCCTCATCGTGGTGGGCTGCCAGGGTGAGTTGCCCTGGTTTGACATCTCCCAAATCGAACTGGCGACGGACCCAAATGTCGCTTGTTGTCCATTCGGTCCGGATGATGGCCCCTGGAGTCCCCTTCGAGCCGAACCCCGATTTCCCCTTCTTCCAGCTTGTGGCATCAAACTGGGTCTCGAACCAGTTTGCGGCGGGCGTTTCGGTGCTGTAGGACCACTCGACTTCTCGCTCACGGGCGGTCGGCGCGATTTCGCGATAGGTGGCCATTTTCGAGAATTCGCCCCGATTGACTGCGGCGGCTCGTTCGAGATCGACTTTGATGACAGCCCGATCGTAGGTCAGCAGGCCGTTGGCCTCGGTTTCAACGTCGGTGATCTGGGTATACACCAAGGCGCAGAGGCCCTTCTCCTCGCCGAGTTTCCAGCCACCTCGGATGAGTCGCTCGTATTTGCGGGTCAACTCCTCCTTACTTGCGGTGCTGGCATAGCCCCAGATCTTGTCGGCCCATTGGTGGCCTTCGCTCCCCAGCGAGAGTCCACCGAACTCACCGAGAACCACGGCTCGCTTTTCCTCGATCGGGGGCGCAGCAGGACCTGGGTAAACGTGCCAGTCGTGGAGGTCGCCGACCCCCCGGTCTTGCCAGCCGCTGGCGCTATTTATGAGCCTTGACGGATCGTACTTCTTGGTCCAATCGGCGATCCGTGCGGTATCAAACTGTCCCCATCCTTCGTTGAAGACGACCCACGTCACGATGCTTGGGTGATTGTGTAGGCCGTCGATCATGGCTTTGAGTTCAACTTCATACTGCTTGGCCGATTCGGCGGACCGGACCATGTCAGGTTGACCGGGATTGATCGACTTCTCGCCGCTCGGCATGTCCTGCCAGACCAGGAGTCCGAGCCGATCGCACCAGTAGTACCACCGATCGGGCTCGACCTTGACATGCTTACGGGTCATGTTGAACCCGAGCTTCTTGGTGATCTCGATGTCGTACTTCAGAGCCTCATCGGTCGGCGCGGTATAAAGGCCATCTGGCCAGAAGCCTTGGTCCAGAGGCCCGACCTGGAAGATGGGTTTGCCGTTCAAGTGGATGCGATTGATCCCGTGAGCATCCTTGGCGATTTCAATTTTTCGGAGTCCAAAGTAGCTGGTGATCGAGTCGACCACCCGGTCGCCGTCCTTGAGTTCGACGCGGAGTCCATACAGGAAGGGGGTCTCGGGCGTCCAGAGCTTTCGCGCCCCTTTCGCGATCGCGAGTCGTTGCGTCGTCCGTCCGGACAGCTCCGAGGTGGTCGCAGACGCGACTTCCTCGGTTCGATCGGTCGCTGTTACGGAGAGCTTGAGCCCCTTAACCTCGCCTGCGAGTTGAGTGTCCACCACAACTTCGCCCAGGTCGTTCGGAGTCGAGATTTTGAGCGACTGGACACGTGCCTGAGGGACCGGTTCGAGCCAGACCGTCTGCCAGATCCCGGTTGTCGGGGTGTAATAAATCCCCTCGGGACGATCGACTTGCTTGCCTCGTGGCTGGAAGCTCTTGTTGGTTGGGTCGTAGACACGGACGATCAGCTCTTGATCTCGACCGGGTTTGAGTGCGTCCGTAATGTCGAACGAGAAGCCGTCGTAACCCCCTTGATGCGCGCCCGCCTTGCGACCATTGACCCATACCGTCGATTCCCAATCCACAGCGCCAAAGTGGAGCAGCAGTCGCTTCGAGCCGAGCTTGGCCGGTGTCTCGAACGTCCGACGGTACCAGAGGCGGTCGGCCCGTTTCATGACGCCCGACAGGGCTGATTCGACTGGAAACGGGACGAGAATCGTCTCGGGCAGATCCTTACCAATGGGGACCTCGTCCCCTTCCTTACCAATGGCGAGCTGCCAGAGCCCGTTGAGATTAGTCCACTCAGTCCTAACGAGCTGAGGCCTCGGGTACTCGGGGAGAACCCGTTCGGGTGTCACGTCCTTTGCCCAACGAGTGCTGAGCGGGCCCTTGGCCGGTGCCCAATCCGCAGCCGCAGCCAGTGAGTGTATTGAAAGCAGTAGAAGCCACGCGAGGAGAGAGTTTCGCGTCATGATGAGCGTCCGGAGAGAGAGTTTCAGGAAGGAACGAGGGAGCAGACTCCCTGGAAGCACTAGTCGCCAGAATATTCGAGTTCCCTCAAGGAGACTAGTCTGTCGATCCGCCAAGGGGTGGATTCAACAGCCGCTTTGGGCGAGAATCAGTCGTGCCAATCGTCAACTATTGTCTAACGGCATGAACCTTTTCGTTGAGAGAGATTGGCCATGCCTCGATATCGCGAACGCAAGCGGATCCCGATCCCTCAGCCCGTACCTGAGCTTGGGAGTAGATGGGTGGTCGGTCGTCATTTGCGATGGGGTCTGCTCGGATTCGTGCTCACTGTAGGCTTGGTCGTGTACGTTCGAAGCCAGTTCCGCCCTCCTTTAAGTCCGGTGGGTGGAATGGGTCCGAGGGCAGGAATGCGCTGGGTTCGGGGAGGCGAGTTTACGATGGGGTCGACCGATCCTGCGGCCTCACAGGCGGAACGTCCCCCGCATCAGGTGAAGGTAGACGGATTCTGGATCGACGAAACTGAAGTCACCAACCGTCAATTCCGGGCCTTCGTCGAAGCCACTTCATATAAGACCATGGCCGAGCGACCGGTCGACCTCGACGCACTCATGAAGCAGGTCCCGCCAGGGACACCGCCGCCCGATCCGGAAAAGCTCGCCCCTGGCTCACTTGTGTTCAAGCCTCCGGTGGGTCGGGTTTCACTCGACGACCACACGCAATGGTGGGATTGGCAGACCGGAGTCGATTGGCGGCATCCCGAAGGGCCGGACTCGTCACTTGAAGGAAGAGACGATCACCCCGTCGTACACGTCTCGTGGGAAGATGCCGCAGCCTATGCGAAGTGGGCAGGTAAACGATTGCCCACCGAAGCCGAGTGGGAGTTCGCCGCCCGAGGGGGTCTCAACGGCACCGTCTACTCCTGGGGTGATCTCCCGCCCAATGAGAACAATCCGCGGGCCAATCTCTGGCAAGGAGAGTTTCCCCGGATCAACCTCGGTCAGGACGGCTACCCACGCACTTCCCCGGTCAAGTCGTTCGCACCCAATGGATATGGCCTTTACGACATGTCGGGCAACGTCTGGGAGTTCACTGCCGATTGGTTTCGAGTCGATACGTTTCTGGAACAGGCCGCGAAAGGAATCGCAGTCAACCCTACAGGCCCAAGCTCCAGCCTGGACCCCAACGAGCCTTATGCCCCTAAGCGAGTTCAGAAAGGGGGCTCATTTTTGTGCAACGATGTGTACTGCACAGGCTATCGACCAAGTGCTCGGATGGCATGCTCAATGGATACAGGTATGTCTCACACAGGCTTCCGGTGTGTGACAACGGACAAGTGACCCTTACCAAACGGCCGACACTGGGTAGGAGGTCCTGTTTCAGGTTGAATTGTAAAATAAAAAGGACACAGACGATCTGCCTGTTCCGGTCGGCGATACTTAAGGACATGCCTACCCATTCAAGAAGTAAGCGGCCCCGTGATGTGAACCAACTGAGGAATTCATCGTCGATATCGTGGCGGCTGAAGCATCGTCTGAAGTTGCAATCACCGAATCAACCCCAACCGGCACGATTAAGCCCGAGAATGACTCTACGGCGGGCTCTCTTGGGCGTCGCGGTGGTTTGAAAGGCGGAAAAGCCCGGGCGGCTTCCTTGACGCCAGAATCTAACCATGCGGATGTGCCGATTTACCCGGATGATCAACGCATTCTTAAAGAAGCTTGTAAGCTTTCGAAGCAGCCATCGCCCTGCATTTCATCCAATACAACTTTGTACGAATCCATCAAACTCTTCATAGGACACCCACGATGAAGTTGGGTTTGAAACGGAAGCTGATGCCGATCGAGGACCTAGTGAACTAGATCGATTGAAATCGAGATGGGCGAGTATTTAACCCGTGCAGATTTTATGATGAGGATCGAACCAAATGACATGAAAGACGTTTTCGATCGTAACACCAAAAAATCTCGAAGCTATGCCAGCACGAAATCCCGCGATTTCTAAGTCCCCGCTGATGTTAGATGGTCTCTCTATGTTCAAGCTATTATCTGAGTACTTTGTATAAGCCAGGCCAGTCTTATTTCCAGGTTTCCCACCTTGACCAAAAACTTGCTGCCATGTCATGCTAGAGAGCATTCGTAGAGAATTCAGGAAATTCTTGATTTCATCCTTTTCGGATTCACATAGACAATACGTGTTTCCAGGTTTGTAATGCTCAAATGATATTCTAATCGGTGTGTTTAACGCATGCGTTAGAGCTTTTGACGAAATGCTTGGCGATGGTTTGCTTGCCCTTGGCTTTCTTCCCATTAGTTCAATCCGCAAGAGTGAGAAAATATGCCTTCATTGCCTCAAGCGTGATTTCCGCTTCGCAACGATCGGCATCGCCATATCCTATTCGGGCGTTGATCCAAGGCGGCTCTTCATGGGTCATTTTACGCAGACTCAGAGCTGAATGGTCTTTGAATGTCTCCCAAACCGATTGAATTAGGTCGCAATCTTCGCCTGTAAGGTCAAAGTCGCCACTGGTTTCAAAATCGTCCTGAGTGATGGCACGTCGACCTTTCTCGTTGAACTGCCGATAGATCGCTGGCACGACCGGACCGTGCGCCCACGCCTCGATCGAGTCTGGGAACATTGGGCGATCGAGCGCTACGAGTGACCACGCCTGGGCGTAATAGAGAAGTTTTTGAAGACGGAGATGTGAAAGATAGTCGGGCTCGTCGCCAACATCGGCTGCAAGATGGACTAGGTAGCGAGCAACTTCAATTGCACGAGCCATGGTCCACCTCCGATGAATCGCTCACCAATCGACGAGTAGTGCACAAACGACCAAATTAACTATACATCACCCTGTTGAACAAGACAACCCCGTGGTCGCCTTGCTGGCACAAACGCACGCAAGTAAATTGTGTGCCGATCTCCACCTGAAGAATCTAATGTTCAAACTGATACTCTAATGGCAATCACAAAGACTGGGTAAAAGAGATCATTTGCCGATATCATACACAATATTTAAGTTTATGATATCGGCAAGTCTAACCAAAAATCTGTCGTTTACTTGCTCTCAGGAACCAGCTTCGCCTGGATCTCAATCATGATCCCGTTGCCTAGTGGGACAAGGATGGTTTGAGTCTCCAATCGGGCGAGCTTGCCGCTATCGAGCTTAGCCTGGGCATCGAAGACTTGCGTTGGCTTTGTCGTGTCCTTGGTCTGATCGTGCATCTTCAGACCGAGTTTAGCCTGAGAGTCAGTGCTGAAGCGGGTCTTGTTGACATGATCTCCCGGCGAGAGAATCACGATCTGGCCAGCCTGCGGTGTTGCCACCGGCTTACCATCCGCGTCGAATGCGTCGGGGCAAGGAGCGTCCTCCGGCAGGGGAGGGAGACTGAACAGCCGGCCTTGTGCGTCAATCGCCAGCGGCAGATTGCGGCTGGGCAGGATCGGCGACTTCGGTGCGACAGTGATCTTTTCCAAGGCCTCGGAGATTTTCTCGACCATGCCGGGAGGGAGATCGATGTCAAAATCGAACCCTTTGCCTCGGTCCATGGAAGCCTGTTTGAGGGATGTATCGACCCGAGGACTCTGAGTGATGTTTTGGACCGGCACATACGTGGGTGTGACGAGCGCCGTAAAGAAGCCAATCGCCTTGTCGAGCAGGTCGCCAGGAGTCGATCGTGACGGGGCGAGTGCAAAGTCAAAATCAACGCCAATGCGCTCATTCTCGAGCATCCCCAGCTCACGGATCAGGTCGCCCGCCAGACCATCGACCTTCCCAGTCGAGTGACAGGCTGGTGCTTCCGAAGTGGCGGTCCCTCTCTTCACGACGGGGTTCGAATCGTCGCTCTTGACGGTCCAGATGGCGAATTTCTCACCCTCCGGGGTCATGATCACACCACGAACGACGGGCGCGAGCATCGTCGGCTGTTCGTCGCTAGCTTTGGGACGTTGTTGATGGATCACGACATGGTCTGCCGATGGCGTGCTGACTCGCTGATCATTTTGCGTTGTTGGAGCGGGAAAAATTGGAGCGGCGCATTCCTCCTCGACTTCCAGCAAGATTCGCTTGGGGGCGAGCAACACGACACGTTCCGTAAGTGTCCCGTGCGGGCCGGTCTTTTCGCATCCGAGCCCAATCACGATCGCGCCATCAATGGGGGCGAGCCACTCGCCTTCCACATGGGCTTCGTGGAAGAGAGGGATCTGGTATGAGCTAGCCGGGGAACCCGACTTCGCGTGGAGTGTGACCGTCTCAAGGCCTGTCAAATGCACGTTGTCGACCTTGACTTTGGCCAAGATCCCTTGTTCCAGCGTGCGACCAGTCACCTCGACCGTGGTCCCTTCTTTGATCTGATCCAGGTCGGACTTCGTCGCAGGGGGCTTATGAACTGGGCTCGAAACCCGCTTGAGATTCTTCAGATCATAGAGGTGAGTCGAGTTGACTCGAACGAACGCGTTGGCGTCCTCGAACGTGGTGACAGTGGGGCTAGTCACGACCGATCCGGCTGCTTCGGTAAACGCCTTGATCTGCGGCTCTGAGAGCGTCCAGACCGACGTCTTCCCTTTCCGACTGACCAGTTCGAGATCGTCGTGGAAATTCTGCCGCCAAGCGAGTCCTTGGAACTCAAGGAACTTTACCTGATAGCAGATCTGTTCGGGTTCGGACGCGGACGCGATCGCATTGGTGAACAGACATCCCAACAGAACCGACCCTAGTGTGAGTGACTTCATGACGCGACCTCCATGAGCGTAGTGTCCCAATTCCTCCAACGACCAGCGGCGGGACTCTACGCGACATGGAGAAACACGTCAACGGCGACTTGTCGGCCAGCGATGATGAGAACTTGAGTCAAAGGTGATCAGATTCGGCCGTATCTCGTTCCCTGGAACTGGATCATCCAGTTCGGGTACATCACCTTGGGCGCTGTCAGATCATCAATTGACTTATGATCTTCGGGAGAAAGGGCGAGTTCGGTCGCCGCGAGGTTCGCAACAAGTTGCTCCAGTTTCCGAACACCCATGATCACTGAGGTCACCCCTGGCTTGTCGATCAACCACTTGAGAGCGAGCGTGGTGGCTGTTGTTCCAAGCCGAGTCGCTTGCGCGACTAACGACTCGACCACGTCGTAACCTGCTGGCAAATCGACAGGCGGGAATTGTCCAAAAGCACTGGTGCTGAACCGACTTCCTTGAGGGTGGTCGGTCTGCTCTCTCCGATACTTTCCGGTCAAGAATCCTCCAGCGAGAGGCGACCAGGGGAGAATCGCCAGCCCCTCGTGTCGGCAGAGCGGAACAATGTCATGTTCCAGGTCTCGGCCGAGTAGGCTGTAGTACATCTGAGCACTGACGAACGGGGCAAGTCCCGAGAATTTTGCGTGCTTGACGGCGAGTGCAATCTGCCAGGCAGCCTGGTTGCAGAGGCCGACATAGAGAACCTTGCCCGACTGGACCAGGTGATCCAATGCGCCGACAACTTCTTCGATTGGCGTCATCGGGTCGTATCCATGGACCTGATAGAGATCGATCCGATCGGTTCCGAGCCGTTTGAGCGAGGCCTCACAGGCTCGGATCAAGTGGTACTTGCTCAGCCCGGAGTCGTTCCTCCCTGTCCCCATCGCAGCATATGCCTTGGTTGCAAGCACGACGCGGTCGCGTCGGTTGCCAATCAGAAGGGACCGCCCCAAGATCTCCTCGGAGACGCCGTTGCTATAGATGTCTGCGGTATCGATAAAGTTGATCCCAGCGTCGAGCACCGACCCGACAATCGTGTCGGCCTGGTTGTCGTCGATCCCTCCGATCCCCCAGCCGTCGCCGAAGGTCATGGTTCCCAGGCAAAGTTCACTGACGAGAACACCGGTCGATCCGAGATTTCGATACCGCATGGTGGATAGGCTCTCAGGAGTATGGCGACGATCTCTGACCGATAATATCGGCGAACCGTCAAGCCTTGGGCGACTGGCGGAAGGGGCCGACGGACCATTACAATATGTCGCGTCGATGAACACAACCTCCCCGGAGCCTTCCTGCGATGCCGACCGCCCATGAGCTTTATGACCAGGCTGTTGACCTCCGAGACGCTGGCGACAAGCCCGCCGCGATCGTCAAGCTCGAAGAAGCGGTCGCGGCCGATCCCGACTTTGCCATCGGTCATGGGATGCTCGCCAAGCTGAACGCCGACATTGCCGAGACTGAAAAGGCCATTTTTCATGCTAAGCGCGTTGTGGAACTCGAACCTGACGATACGTTCAGCTACACCGCCCTCTCGGTGATCTACCAGCGCTGTGGCAAGATCCCCGAGGCTGAGCATGCCAAGGCCATCGCTCAGCAAAAGGAAATGGGCCTCGACTACTGATCCGTGGCCATTGCCAGAATCACTCCTACAAGGAGCCATATATGCTGCGTCTGCTCGCGATTCTTGTCTCGATTGGTCTTCTCGCTTCTGCTGCGGGTGCCCAGGATGGTCCGAAAGAGACCAGCCTGATCGGCCTCTACACCCATTTGCACACGCATCCCGAGCTGTCGTTCAAAGAAGTCGAGACCTCCAAGCGGATTGCGACCGAGCTACGTCTTACCGGGGCAGAGGTGACCGAAGGGGTCGGCCAGTATGGCGTGGTTGCGATCCTCAAGAACGGCGCAGGACCAACGGTTCTGGTTCGGTCCGACCTTGATGCCTTGCCGGTCACCGAAGCCACAGGCGTAGCCTACGCAAGCAAAGTGACCACAAAAGACGACGAAGGAAACACGGTCGGCGTGATGCATGCTTGTGGTCATGATATTCACATGACGTGTCTTGTCGGCACCGCTCGTTGGTTAGCAGGTCACAAGGGAGAGTGGCGTGGGACCCTTGTTCTGATTGGTCAACCGGCGGAGGAGCGGATCGGTGGGGCCAAAGCAATGCTCGCGGATGGGCTTTACACCCGATTCCCCAAGCCGGATTTTGCTCTGGCGCTGCACGTCTCCCACGAACTTGCGACCGGGAAGGTTGCCTATACGTCGGGACCGGCGATGGCCAGTTCAACGTCAGTCGATATTCATGTACTCGGCAAAGGGGGACATGGGGCGATGCCGCATAATACGGTGGACCCGATCGTGCTCGCAGCCGCGCTTGTGATGGATCTTCAGACGATCGTCAGTCGTGAAGTATCGCCCATCCAGCCGGCGGTGATTACGGTCGGCAGCATCCACGGCGGTACCAAACACAACATCATCCCCAGCGAGGTTCGGTTACAACTCACCTTGCGGTCGTTCGACGAAAGCGTCACCAAGACTTTGATTGATGGGATCAAACGACGAGCTGAAGGCTTGGCGATCGCTCACAAGGCTCCGGCCCCGAAGGTGACCCTTTCCGATAGCACGCCACCGACCATCAACACTCCCAACCTGGTCGCGAAGGTGGTTCCGTTCCTGAAGTCGGCGATCGGGGCTGAGAATGTGCAGCCCGTTGAGCCCACGATGGGTGCGGAAGACTTTGGCCTGTTCGGCCAGGGGGGAGTTCCTACTTTCATGTTCCGGCTCGGTACGATTCCCGCCGAGAAGCTCGCTGCGATCGCGGCTAAGGGCGAAACTCCGCCCTCGCTCCACTCCCCGATCTATTTTCCCGACCCTGAACCGAGCATCCAGACCGGCGTCAAAGCGATGACCGCCGCTGTCTGTGGCCTACTTCCGAAGTAGTTTACTGAATACCTGAGCGTGAGCAAAAGTTCATCGCGGTGCGATAGGCGGCTTCGAGCTTGACGAACGCGTCGGGCGAGCCGCCGGCATCGGGATGAGTGCGGAGGGCACCCGCGCGATACGCCTCTTTGACCTCGTCGACGGAGTCGGGCTCTTCGATCCTCAGCTCGACGAATGCGTTCTCTTCAAAGAGAGATGCGGACGAGCGAAAGACTCGAGCAGAGCGTTGGTGTCGAGAGGGTCCTTTGATGCGGTAGGCGCGGATTGCTTCTTCTCCGAGGTCGGTGGCGCCCGATCCCGCCGCCGCGAGAGCCTGCGAATAGGCGGATTCCACGGTCGGTGCTTGGCCTTGGGTGACTGACCCGTAATCACCGGTTCGCTTGTCGTACCAGTTGAAACTTACCCAGAACACCTGGCCGGGGCCGACTTCAAGGATCGAGAATCCGGGAACAAACGCATGCCGATTCCAGGCATACCAAGAGTTAGCGTAGCTTGACTCCTCAACTGCGTCGGGCCCGCCAGCCAGCCGGGCTTGTTCGCGAGCTTCCTCGTGGGTTGGTGCAATCCCGCTCTCGAGCGGTGGGTCTTCACGTTTGGGATCGTAGCTGTCCCACACGCCCCACAAGTATTTCCCACGCTTGATGCGACAAGTGGAAACGATCGGTCGAGGCATTCCGTCGGCTCTCCGGCGAGACGATTCTGCAATGAATTAGGGCATTCTGACCCCGGCGACGTCGCCGAACAAGGCCAGAGTTCGAACCGGGATGCTTGACCTGACGAGCGAGTGCGCTTAGCTTTCGAGCTGAACTTCCAAAGATATTCACGGAGCCAAGCCGCGATGGACCCTCGCTACATGATTCGCGACACCACAAACCTGCTCAGCCCTTCACTTGTTATCTATCGGTCGTTGGTCGTGGCCAACCTGAAGAAGATGGTCGAGATAGCGGGCTCGACCGATAGGCTCCGACCCCACATCAAGACACACAAGATGCCCGCGCTGGTCAAACTGACCGAGAGCATGGGGATCCATAAGCATAAGTGTGCAACGATTGCCGAGGCCGACATGGCCGCCGACGCGGGGGCCATTGATGTTCTCATTGCCTTCCCGATCGTCGGACCGAACGTCGCGCGAGTCGCCAAGCTGATCCAGATCTATCCCGCGACCACGTTTCGCCTAATGGTCGATCATCCCGAGGTCGCCAGAGCGCTCTCCCGAGGTTTGGGGGCAGTCGGCAGGCCGGTGCCAGTTTTAGTTGACCTTGAGGTTGGCATGGGTCGCACTGGGATCTCTCCCGATGGCGGTGCGGAAGCCCTCTATGAGTTGGTCAGCGAGCTACCAAACCTTGAGGCGGACGGACTCTCCGCCTACGACGGGCACATCAACGATCACGACCGCGAATCACGCCGTCCCCGTGTCCTGGCGGGTCTCGAACAAACGCTGGCGCTACGGGCGCGACTCGAAGCCAAAGGCTTGCCTGTCCCCAGGCTAGTCCTGGGCGGGACCCCGACCTTTCCCATCCATGCCCAGGTCCAGGAGCCAGGCGTCGAGTGCTCACCCGGCACAACCACCTTATATGACGATGGTTACGCACAAAAGTATGCCGACCTGCCGTTCATTCCCGCCGCCTTACTTCTGACCCGGGTGATCAGCCAACCTCGTCCAGGGCGACTCTGTCTGGATTTGGGCCATAAGTCGGTTGCGGGTGACCCTCCGGTCGGCCATCGTGTCACCTTGCTCGACATTCCCGACGTGACGTTCGTCGGACATAGTGAAGAGCATCTTGTGATCGAGACCCCGCAAGCCAACGAGTATCCCCCCGGCTCGGTCGTCATGGGGATTCCCACACATGTCTGCCCCACATGCGCCTTGCATCGGTGGGCCTATGTGGTTGACGATGGTGAGGTTGTCGATCGTTGGGATATCCCTGCCGGAGATCGTGTCCTCCGCGTCTAATCCGCTTCGCTCGGAAACCCCTTCCCAGAGGGATTTCGCCCATGAACCGTCGTCATGCAGCCTTGGTCAAGCTAGGCCCGATCGGGTTGGCCGTCATCGCCGGAATTGCAATTGGTGGTGCGTTGTTTGGTAATCAGAAGGCCACACTGGCCAGTCAGAAGGAAGACCATAAGCCGACCGACGCGGGGGTGAAGGCTCCCCTGGCTGAAGTGATGCATTGCCCACTCGCGTTCGCAGGTGTTCACTTGCTCAAGGATCTGCCGGAACGATCGGCTGTCGCCTACCATTTTTGCAAGCCGCTCAGCGATGATGTCGCCCAATGCATGCTCTACGATAGCACCAGTCCCAACGCCAAACTGATCGGTATCGAATACCTCGTGAGCGATGCCCTGTTTAAGACGATGCCCGCCGACGAACAAATCTACTGGCATGATCATGAGTATGAAGTTGATGCGGGACTCATCCGCAGCCTGACCCAGACGGGGGCCGACGAGAAGGCGACGTTAGCCAAAGTACGAACCTTGCACGGTAAGGTTTTCCACACCTGGGCGTCGGGTGATGTCTATCCCCGTGGCCCCGCTCGGCTCTTCTGGTCAGTGACAGGAAAAGACCCGTTCACACTCCCCGCCGATGCGAAACTTCCGCCAGAGATAAAGCTCAAGCCAGCCCACTGAGAAGCGATGGTCTCGGGTTTCGTCACGAGCCAATCGATGAGAGCTTAGGAGATTATGCGATCAGGCGATCGCTGGAACTTCCGCGTGCTCGCGGAGGGGCTCGGACTCGATCTGACCTGGGGCGATCTTGTCCAGGCTCGGGTTCTCTTCGAGAGCCCGGGCCAGGTCATCGCGCCGGAGTGGCTTGGTGATGTAGCCATCGAATCCTCCGGCCAAGCACCTTTCCTTGTCACCGCTCATTGCGTGAGCCGTGAGTGCGAAGATCGGGATATGACCCCCTTCGATCCGTTCCCGGGCACGGATCGCTTGAGTCGCCTCGAACCCATCCATGATTGGCATAGAGACATCCATCAAAATGATGTCAAATAGAGCAGGGCGGTAGGTCGAGACCGCTGCCTGGCCATCTCCTGCGAGTTGGACCTTGTGTCCCATATTCTCAAGCATTCGGGTCGCCACTTTTTGATTGACCAGATTATCCTCGACGACGAAGACTCGCAGACTACGACCGTTTAAGAGGATTAAGACAGGGGCCTTCACCGCTTTCGGTATGTCCAAGGCGTTCTTCGAAGCACCGTTGACCGCATTCACAAGGGCATTGAATAGCTCGGATCGACCCACGGGCTTGCTCAACGTGATGGCGACCCCCGCCCGTAAGCATCTCGCGGCGTCATCGACAATCCCGCCTAGCGCTCGGCAGTTGGTGCGCCGATCTGGCGATCAAGCGACCTTGCGAACTGGTTTTGGCAGCAGTCGCTTCGGTAGTGCTCGATCGCCACGCCATTCGTCGAGTTCACCGTTGCGCCGCGCGGCTTCCAGGGCTGC
>JANXSX010000107.1 GCA_025356475.1 Isosphaeraceae bacterium
TCGGAATCGCTGGCAACGTACGCCAACGGCGTGATCAAGCTCGACAGTCTCAAGGGGCCAACAACTTTGGGGTACGCCTACGGAGGGATCTACTCGAACGCTGCCCAAACGGGTGGCCCGGGTACGTTTACCACGGCCAGCTCGCTCGTGTTCAAGATCACGCTCGTCCCGAAAGTGTGAGGAAGCCGCCGGAGGTTTCGACCACAGATCGCTTCGTGGGAACGCGATCGAGCCGACGCGGGAGCATGTCCCGGGTCGGCTCGACCGATTGCGTCCGATTCTCAGGGTCGCATCACTTGGCGACTTTACCCGGATCAACATCCTTCACGGTCAAGTCGCCGTAGATCACACGCCGGCCCCCCGAGCGTTTGGCGTACTCGCCCAATAGGTCCACAAGATCTTTCTCGACGGGCAGACCTGTTCTGTCAAATGATGGGAATCGCTTTGGCCTGGTATCCTTCCGGAGCCGTGGTTCGGAAGAGGGCGGGATCGACTAGAGCGTCGAACACGAAGTCGGCCAGGACGATCGTCTTCTCCTTATTGTCGCTGGTGCTCGTCGTTTTCTTACGGTAATTCTCAGGTCGAGTTGCCGTTGCTTGGGCAGACGTCTGAATACGGCGCACCGACGCGAATGAAAAGGGACTCGGAGAATGAGTGATCTGGCTCGACGCCTCGGTCCGATCTTGATTGATGGGACGCGTCCTATACGTTGCGAAGGGGTGCGGTATGAGTCGGACGATCGGTTCGGCCTGGGTTGTTGGTCTGGCCCTGGGGCTCGTTGGCACACTCGGTGGAACGAATGCTCTCGGGCAATCACCCACCGTTGAACCTCCGGACGGCCCCGCGCTTGCTCAACCCAACGATGCGACTCCGGTCGCCCCTAGCCCGTTCGCGCCCGCAAGTCCCGATCGCGGCCCGATTCTGGCGGTGCCTGGGATCGTTCGCCCCCGCGCCTCGGTTGCCCGATCCGCAGAGACGCCACCGCCATTGGGTGACCTCCCCGCGCTAACCGCTCCCGCCGAGATGACCCCTCGGCCTCTTCCTCGGCAACTTTCGGGAAGGGCGTCGACCGTGCCCTTGACCCTCGAGTCCGACACCTCTGAGCCGGATCTCACCCGCCCTAAGTCGAAGAGCGGAACAACTCCCCCACCGACAACGAACCGACGCCCTGGAATTCTAGGACGAATGATGGGCTCCGGCTCAAGCCCGAATCGCGGAGTCGCCGCCGAGTCCGATGACGAGATCGAGATTGAGACGCACGCTGACCCAGCCCAGGTGGCGGCAGTCAAGCGTCGGATCGAGCGGCAGGCGTTCGACGCGGTCGGGGACCGTGCCCGCCAGGTCGAAGTTCGGCTCAAAGGTAAGGAAGTCCACATCCGAGTCTCGGGGACCAAGCTGTTCCAGAAACGAGCGGTTCGCTCCGCCCTGGAACGCCTACCGACCTCGAACGGCTACCGAACAATCATTGATGCGATCGACTGAGAGCCATAACCTAGAACCCTAGGAAAGCCTGGCGTTCTGGAGAATCTGCTCAAGCCTGGAGGACCTGTGAGTCGAAAACACTCAGGTTGACGGGTTGGGTTGCGGCCACTAGCATGCGACCCGTCTGGCGGAACTTGCTTGCTCGGCGATGCAAGGAACCTATGTCTGGAGACTGACTTCGGTCGGTTTTCGCGTAGGAGTCGGGGCAGTTCCAAGCAGATCTTTAGGGATGGATATACGACCGCGAATGGCTACCGCCCTTAAACCTAGCCGCCCGACGGTGCGCCGAGTGCGAGGTTCTTCACCTCCGCGTGGTCCCCAACCTCGTCGAATGGTGTCGAATTTTGCGACACTCTCGGTCGCCGAGATCGTCTGCCGAGGAACCTCGGTGGCGGTCACATTATGGCTGGCCAAGAGTTTGGGCAGGGCGGGTTACGGTCGGATCGAATTTGCATTCAATATCGTCTTTTGGCTGGTCTTGCTCGTGCGAGACGGCTTCGAGGTGATCGCAGCTCGGGAGCTGGCCCGGCACCCTCGGCTGATTCGGCCTCTTGTGAATCATGTGCTGGCCGTCAAGGGGCTCCTTGCTCTCGGCCTCTTCGCCGGCGTCCTACTGATCAGCCGGTTTACCCTCACTTCGCCCGGCGACCAACTGATTGTTGGGCTTTACGGACTGATGCTGGTGACCACGGCGCTCGGGATCGACTTCGTCTATCGAGGACGTGAGCGCGTTGGGCTCGTGGCCGTTTCGCTCTGTTTGCGAACCGCAGTCTATGCGCTCGGGGTCTGGTTCACGGTCACCGATGCCTCGCGGATTGCCTGGGTACCCGCATGGCTTGCGTTCGGCGAAGCGTGTGGTATTGCATTGGTTTGGATCTGTTATACGCGTAAATATGGGTTTCCGCGACCTGTACTAGGTGCTCGATTCCTCAAAGTCTTCCTCAGGCGTGGTCGACCGGTCGCTCTGATCCAGTTCTCTCAGGCGGTGATCGGTTCGGCAGATCTGCTCGCGGTTGGACTAATGAGTCAGTACGCCGCCGTTGGGCTCTATAGCGCTCCGCACCGGATGGTCACTGCTGTGCTAACCTTCGGATTGATCTTTCAACAAGTGGTTTTCCCTAGCCTCGCCCGATCGTGGCGCGAGACTCCAGAAGCAAGCCGACAGGCGTTGAACTCGCTGGTCAAGATCCTGACGATGATCCTCGTCCCGCTCGCCGTTGGCACAACGACCCTGGCAGGCCCGATAGTCCGGCTCTTCCTGGCCGAGGATTACGCGGAAGCCTCAACTCTGTTAGCGATCGGCATCTGGCGAGCACCGCTACTTACGCTCGCATATTTGTATCAAATTACATTGATTGCTTTGAATCGTGAAGCGGCCGGGGTTCGTCTCCTCTTTGGTGGTGCGATCGCGGTTGGGCCATTGGCCGCCTTACTCGCCAGTCAGTTCGGTCTGGCCGGAGCAACCGTGGCGGTGGTGGTGATCGGGCTCGTTCTGGTCATTGCAGGGTACGGTTGCTTGGCTCGCGAGGGGAGGCAGCCAGCCTGGCACCACCACCTGGCTAAGCCTGGACTGGCCGCTCTGGTGATGGTCCCCGTCTGCCTGTTCTTCGCACAATGGCATGTCTTGATCGGAATCTTGGGTGGAGCGATCAGTTATGGGGTTGTCCTGGGAGCCTTGGGGGGCCTGCCGCTCAACTCCCTTAGACAGATTCTGCGAGGAAAGTAGATCGCGTAATGATCAAGTCACGGTCGTTCGCGGCTGTGTCGCGAAGTTCTGCCATACCTGGTTCTCGAGAACCTGATCGATCGCATCCATCGCCTTGATCAACTCATCGTCACGCGTATAAAAGTGCGGCGAGAGTCGAACACCGGCTCCGACTCGGTAGTCGCAAAGGATCTCGCGGGCTTTGAGGACCTTCGAGACTTCGTATCCATGAGGTAGGTCAATAGCCACTGTCCCGCCACGTTTCGCAGGGTCGCGAGGGGTTGTACAACGGTGCCCTCGCCGATCGGCCTCGGTCAAGATCATCGACGTTTGGTGCAGAGATTTTGCGCGGATCTGATCAATGCCGACCTCGTTGATGATCTTCAGGCCAGGTCGCGCCGCGTAGAGCCCAGAGATGTTCGGGGTTCCGATCAGGTAGCGCCAGGCATCATCACGACGGTCGAGCGTGGTCTCGAACGCGAACGGACGTCGATGGGCCATCCAGCCGGTCATTCGGGGGGCGAGTTGGGCTCGTGTCTTGGGATCGACCCAGACGAATGCGTTGCCAGGCCCGCCGCAGAGCCACTTCAAACAGCCACCGATATAGACGTCGAGCCCACTCACATTCACCGGAATTACGCCCACCGACTGGTAGCCGTCGACGATCGACATGGCCCCAACCGAACGGGCTTTCGCCGATATCGCTGCAAGATCATGAATATACGAGCTTTTGAATAAGACGTGCGAGATACTGACAAAAGCTGTTCGTTCGTCGATCGCATCGACCAAACGCTGAGTGTCTACAGTGATGTCGTCCTCACTCGGTACGACCACGACCTCGGCCCCGAGTCGAGCCTGTTCGCCAATCAGGTATAATACCGATGGAAAGTGCATCGCATCGGTGACGATCTTGGGTCGTCCGGCCTGATAGTCGAATGCGCTGAAAATCTGTGCATGAGCAATTGTGACACTCGGGCTGAACACGATTTCGCTCGACCCCGCTCCGATCAGCGGAGCGACGAGATCGCCAAGTTCGGCGGCCAGGGTCCACCAACCCTCTTCCCAGGCCCGTACACCCCGAGTCGCCCAGGTCTCATAATAATCGAGCAGACTCTCACGCGTGGCATGAGGAACAGCTCCGAGAGAATTACTGATGAGATAGTTTGTCGATTCAAGGATTGGAAACCGGTTGCGGTAAGCGAGGGTCGGATCAGGATTCATCAAGACGAGGGTCTCCTGCGCAATGGGGCGAGCCTTGCCTGCTAGTGCACAGGCAGGGTCCGCAGGATCGCCCGGACAGGGCTGGCGTCGAATCCGACAAGCTTCAAAGGCAACGCGATCAGTTCGTAGAGCCCCTCAGGGACTGCGGAAAGATCCAAGCCTTCAAGGATCGCCATGTTGTGTTTGAGGATCGTCCGGTGGGCCGGCAGATCCTTCGACTCATAGGGATCGATACTTGGAGTATCGATCCCTATGAGTCGGACATGCTGCCGACCAAGATGCTCGACCAAGCTGGGTTCAAGAGCGGCGAAATCTTTTTGAAATGCCTTCTTCGGATCATAGGTGCCGGTCGCGATCAGCAGTCGCTCTGCTGCGATCACCGCAGGAAGTTTGCCAACCGAGACGCGATCGCCAGGCCCAAGCACAACGCGCACCACCTGGCATGGACCCAGATAATACGTAAGGTCGCGTTGATCGATGGAAGGGGCATTCAAACCGTAGTGGTTGGGACCATCGGCATGAGCTCCGAGATGAACAGTGGCCCGGAGGGTAGAGAGGGTGATATTTGACCCGTCGGCCATGTCGAGCAGTACCTCTCGGGTGAGAGGAGTGTCGCCAGGCCAGACGGGGAAGCTTTCCGTGATGCTAGGAGTGATGTCGTAGATCATATCAATCCGCTTCACTTTCGCTGCAGAGTGACGTCCCTCTGTCGTGAACCCTCGCCGTTATTTTCCGAGCACAATTTGAGCCCGGGCCGGCGAGCCCGCGATATCTTCGAGTGTGACCCGTAAAGGACCACGCCGGGCGGTCAGATCGACACTATATGTCAGGTTATGAACACCTGATGTGACGTCAATGATCGTTGATTCGGTCAGAATGATCGGAGTTTGATCGACCCAAAGCTTGAGTGTCTTGGGGTCATTAACGATCAGCCGGACAGGTCCACCTGTCGTGACTTCAAGTTGGGCACGGGCGAAACCAACCTTGGTGTCGCTCCCTGCTGTGTTGAATTTGGGGAGTGCATCTAGAGGCAAGTCGCCCGAGACCTCACTATAGATTGGCAGCCAGCGGAAGATCGGATCGGGCTTGGTCGCGGCATCGATCCGGTCGCGGATCAGTACCGTGGCGGCCTCAGCGGTCGGTTCCAAGGTCTGCCAGCGCCTGACGACGCGGGTCTTCGCAACCGAGTAAGGACCGACCTTGCCAAGTTCCGAGAGGAACCGGACCAGATCGACCAGCTCCTGCTTGGTCAGGCTATCAACGAGTCCGGCGGGCATGATCGAGCCGGCGGGCTTTTGCTCCTCAATGTTGGCCAGCGGGATCGCCTTTTCGTTCCCATCGGCATCACGGAGGAAGAGCTCTCGCTCACTCTGGCGAATCTTGATGCCCGTGAAGATTTGACCATCCTGGGTCGCGACGGTAATGGCGTGGTAGCCCTCTTTTACTGCCTTGGTGGGTTCAAGAAGTGAATAGATGAGGTAATCAATCTGTGCACTTGCCCCGATCGATTCCAGACCTGGGCCAACGATCCCCCCTGCCCCGGCGATTGCGTGGCACTTGAGGCACTGAAGCTCGTTGCGACGATAGAGAGCCTCACCCCGGGCGGCGTCCCCTTCCGCTCGGACGGCGGCCACCAGGGTGTCGACCTCGGCGACCGTTGGCGGCCCGCTTCTGGCTGCGAGCTTGCCTGCGGTTGAGATCGCATCGATCAGGGCGGGCTCGGGCTTGCCGGAACCTCGGGCAGTCCGAAGCGCCACCTGAGCGACGTCGCGTGGAAGTGTCTTACCGGCGAGCGCCGCCGTCAAGGTTTGGGCACCCCCCTGGCGCGTGAGGAATGCAGTCATCAGTTCCGCACTGACGGCGTTCTTGGTGTCACTGGAGAGGACGTCGACCGCTCGAGCACCTGCGGCTTTCAGGTCGAGAGGGGCGAGCCCCGCCACCGCGAGTGCTCGGACTTCAACCGGTGCCTGAGAGGCTGCAAGCGTCTCAAAGACCTTGATGGAATCGGCACCGCCAAGCGAAGAAAGTCCTTCAATCGCCCCCTGACGGACTTGCCGAGAGGTTGCATCGGCTGTGGCGAGTTCGACAAGCTTGGGCCTCGCTGCACCAACTTTCCAACCTCCCAAGGCGCGAGCGGCTGCAGCTCGAACCGAGTCGTCGGGATCGGCGAGCAAGGTCACGATTCGTGCGAGATCCCCTTCCGGCTGAACCTTCCGAGCGGTCGTAGCCCGGTTCAAAGCCGTCAGCAGGGCAACCCGTCGCGAAGTTGTCGAATTTTTGGCCAACGCGAGTTCGAGCACAGCAGCAAGATCCTTGGGAGCCCCCAAGGTCGCCATCAGGCTGAGCACAGACTCTTCGCGATCCTTGGGGATCTTGCCCGAGGTGAGGGCAGCCATCAGCGGCTTAACGACTTCAGGGGAACCTACGGATTCCAAAGCGAAGATCAGCTTGCGAACATCACCGAGGTCACTCTGGCCCGCTTCCACACCTGGGAGCCAGGAGTCCTTCGTCTGACGCGCAGTCAGCCAGAGGGCGTAGTCCAGGAAGGTATCGACCGGCTTGTCGAGCGCACGCAAGGCAATTTCTGCCGAGTGGTTATCATCAATACTTGAAAACGCTCGTACCGCTTCAAGCCGAACCCGAGGGTGTTCGTCGGTCACTCGAGGGGTGAGCAAGCCAACTGGGTCCGAAAGTTTCGAGGCCCACTGACTCGCTACGCGAACGGCTGCGGCGCGAACTCGGCCGTCTTTGGCTTCGAGCAGGTCTGCCAGGAGAGCTGGGGCGACAACGTTGACCGATTGGTAGGTCCACAAGGCTTCAAGTTTGTCGCGTTCGTACGTGGGTGACTTTGCGTCAAGCTGTCCCATCCACCAGACGAGTGCAGGCTCGACATCAGCCGCGCCTCGCTCTTTAAGCACTCGCTTGGCGAAATGCCTTGTCCAACCTTCGGGAGATTGGAGCAGAAACAAAAGTTGAGGGGTCGACATCGCCAGGAGGTCGGGCTTGATCGCGAGTGGCCGGTTCTTTGCGGTCACTCGCCAGATTCGACCGCGAGTGTGGTCGCGCCTCGGGTCACGGAAGTCGACCTCACCGTGCTGGATGATCGGGTTATACCAATCGGCGATGTAGATTGCTCCATCGGGTCCCAGCTTGATGTCGATCGGTCGAAACGCCATGTGCGAGGTCTTGATCAGCTCGGGCTGTTCCCGAGAGCTGAAGCCCGCGCCGTCCTCACTAATCACAAACCGGCAGACCCGGTTGCCCCGGAAGTCGTTGGTCAGCAGATTGCCTTCCCACTCTTCGGGAAGGTGCCGACCTGATGCCAGCTCAAGTGCGCAATGCTTAGGACTTCCCGGATTGAGCCCCTTGAGAATCCGAACCGCATCGGGAGCTGTTAAGTAATAGGCACCCGGCAATGCGTAGTTGATCCCTTCACCACCGGCCCCGTCGGTCGCGAACGACTGGCCATACGCATCAAACGCATGACCCCATGAGTTCACCAGACCGCGAATGAAGACATCAAGCTCCATCGTCTCAGGCCGGAACCGCCAGGTTCCACCCCCATTGAGCCGCTTAACTCCGTAGGGAGTTTCGATGTGACTATGAATATAAATGGATTGGTTCATATAAAGGTTACCGTCCGGACCCCACCTCAGCGTATGCAAAATATGGTGGGTATCTTCGGTGCCGAACCCGGAGAGCATGATTCGCTTCGTGTCGGCCTTGCCGTCGCCATCGGTGTCTTTGAGGTGGAGGAGTTCGGTGCTGTTGGCGATATAGGCACCTCCATCGCCGGGCTCGACTCCCGTTGGGATCAAGAGTCCGTCGGCGAAAATGGTTGTCCTGTCGGCTTTGCCGTCGCCATCGAGATCTTCGAGGATCAGAATCTTATCGTTGGCAACCTGGCCGGGCATGATCTGAGGATAGACTTCGGACGAGGCGACCCAAAGCCGACCCTTGGCATCGAAATTCATCTGGATCGGCTTGGCGAGCAGTGGGTCTGCGGCGAACAGATTCACCTCAAAGCCATCGGCAACAATAAAGGACTTCCGCTCGATCTCAGGGTCGGGGTCAGGGATCGGGAACGGAGCCCGTTGAGCGAGCGCTGGGAGGCTCAAGAGTAGGAACGCCGCGAGCGTGGGGAATTTGCGACTCATCGGTTCACCTCATCATCTTCGCGGACAAATTCGAATGTGTGCGCCATTGGGATACGGAGCTTGGCAATCTGGGCTTCTTTGTCAACGACCAGGGGGTCGAACTGCGGAATCTCGCGGCCGTTGTTGCCCTGCTCGTGCTTGCGGAAGCCAAAGAGATAGGTCTCGTTCTGGGGCCGCCAGCGGTAGAAGTAAAGCTGGTTCTTGGCCAGGATCAGTTGCCGAAGCTTGCGGAGCTGCGCGGACCACTCCTGATCTTCGATCACAACAAGTCCCTCGGTGGCGAGAAAATCGTGGTCAACGTGGTCGATCAAGTTGCCATCGATCATGATTGCATATTTGCCAGGCTTGAGCCCTTTGATCTTGATGACTGGGAAGTCGGCGGCAAGGTCGGAAGCGCCCTTCTCGTCGATCTCGAAACCGATCGAGCTTGGCATCAGACTGTTCGCCTTGTAGACGAAGGTCAGGCCGTCCTGGGTCGCATTCAGCCCTTCGACCTTGGCACCTTTGACAAAAGCCTTGGCCTTGGCTCCCTCGATCGTGATATCTATCTCAGCCATCGGGGCCTTGGGATCAGGAAATGAACCGATTGCCATCTCCAACCGCTGGTAACCGAGGTTGTTCCAGGTGATCCCGTCATCGGTCCCTCGGAGCTGCTTGACTCCGTCGAAGCCCTTGAAAACGTCGTCCACGATGTTATCACGCGCGATCTGATCGCTGATCGAAGCAAACAGATCGATGAAGACGTGTTTGCGTTTTTCAGCAACTTGCTCGATGACGTCCGAATATAACTTCAGGTCGGCGTTATGCTTGGCCGGGTCAGGCAGTGGCTTGCCCAGATTCTCCTGAGGTGGTGGTGAGAGTAAAACGATCGTCCGAGGTTTGTTGGCCTCAAGGACGTCGAGCAACCGTTCCAGACCCTGCTTGAAACGTTCCAGTCCCGCAGAACCGGCGAACGCTTCATTACCCCCATAAGCGACGAAGAGGACGGTCGGCTTGACAGCCGCGACATGCTCCTTGAGGTGCGTGAAACCTTCCTCAACCGTACCGAAACTTGCTCTCGCGTCGCCCCAAACTGTGTCGCCACTCCAACCAAGGTTGCGGAACGTCAGGTTCAGTTGAGGGTGAGCGGCTGTGATCATTGTTTCCAAGAAGCCGTAGGACTGACTCCGTTCGATGAAGGTACCGCCCAGAAAGACGATCCGGTCGCCATCGGCGAACTGGACTGTGGTGGGTTCGGCCTGGGCATAGGTGGGCTGCGCCGGAATGGCAAAGCCGATCACGGCAAGCAGTAGAACTGCGCGGGGCATTCGTATCCTCCTGGTCGACCCGTCATAGGGTGATGAAACGTCGTGGGTCGGGCATGTGGATCAGTTCAAGCAGGCGGGGACCTGGGCGGACTTCGCACTTATGGCAATTTAGCCGTCCGACAGCGTGGCGTCGAGGTGCTAGAGGGTTGGGTTCCGAAGGTTGCAAGGTTCGATCTCATTCGTTCTCCCTCATAAGAAGGGGCCGCACCGCGACGATGGAGGGGCCGATTGCAACGCTCAAGCGGAGATATCCGACGTTTTTGGGACAAGCGACGGGTGAAGACAGAGGGGCCGTGAAGGACGCGAATCTGCGCGACTGTCCCTGCCCCCTCAATACCGATAAGATGAAAGGGTAGGTCATGGATTATCGCGACGCGTATTCCTGAACGGGAAGGCTCCTCTATGGTTTGGCCTGGACTCGTGTTAGGAATTTTGTTGGCCGTAGGAGCTGGTCCCGACGAAGAGCTCACTGCCCACTTGACGATCTTGCGAAACCAGGTCGAGGATAAAACGCTGCCACTGGGTCGTCGTGAGCAGCTCGCTCAGCAAGTCGCTTCGGCCCTCGATCGGGCAGCAACGACCGCCAGTGTCGGAGAAGTCAGGCGCAAGTACTGGACCGAGGCTTCCGCAGGGCTCGACGGTTTCAACAAGGCAAATCCTTTCCATACCGATGTCAAGGCGTTCGTGCTTCAGTCGGCCATCTATCGATGGGCGAGCGGGGTGAGCCTCGCCGAAGAGGCTGAGTTTAACCCCAAATTGCAAGCCGACGCGGTTGTCGCCCTTGATGAGGCGATCGCACGCTTTGAGCGATTGAACTTCGAGATCTCGAGTGCGGATCTCCCCGCGCTTACCCAGAACATTCGGTATCGCTACTCGCAGGCACTCATGGATCGCTCGCGTCTGGAAAAGCTGGGGAGTGAGGCAGCACTCCAGAAGGTCCGCAGGGCAAACGAGCTGATGGCCGCACCGGTCACCGCCGTCGCATTGAAGGGCTTTGCCGAACTCCTCCGCGCTCAGATTCTCCTGAGTCTGGGTCAATTTGCTGAAGCGGATGCGGCACTCAATCGAGCCACTGCCGAGCAAACCAGACCCGATCCAGCGGCGTTGCTGACCGTGCGGATCGAGGTCCTCATCGGCTTGAAACGGTTCGGGGAGGCGATCGGAGCGATCGAAACCTCCAAGCTTGACCCCGTCCTGAAAGCTTCCCAGGCTGTTGAGGTTCGGCTCGCCGAGCGGCTCACCCATGAAGAGCCCAGTAATCGGGTCAAAGTGGAAGCGGACGCGCTCGCTCGGGGACTGAGCTTGCGGACCTCCAACCGGGTCGAGGCCCGACGTGCGGTGGTCGCACTTGCGAAGGAGATCCGCGACCCCTCACCCGACGAATCGCCCGAGTCCTTCGACCTCCTCGCTGAGGGTCAGCTTCGTCTCGGCGCGCTGGATAAAGCGGTCAAGCTCGCCAACCAAGGAGCCGACCGGGCAATCGCACTCGACCAGAAACTCAAGGCCGCCGAACTGCGAAGTCGGGCCGGAGCGATCGCGTTCCAAGCAGGAAAATGGTCGCAGGCCGATGCCCTTTTCTCCAAGGTCGTTAGTGACCCCGAGGCCGGGACCTTCCGACCCCGTGCTGGTCTCCTGATCGCCCTGGCAAGGGGACGGGCTGTTGAGACCCGTCAGCCTGGCGCAAGTTTGGCCGCGTTTCAAGATGCACTCGCCCACCAGATCAAAGAGTTCCCCACCGACCCCACCGCGTCGGAGGCCCGTTGGCTCCTCGGCAAACAGCGAATGGCCAGTCATCCTGCAGAGGCTTATGAGCTCTGGGGTGCAATCCCGCCGACACATCCCCGCTGGCTCGAAGCCCGTCTCGCCGAGGCAGACGATCGCCAAGAAGCCATCGATCTCGCCCGAGCCGGTGCCGACCGATCACTCATCAAACAGACCTACGACCAAGCCAAACTCGCCCTGACAACGTGTTCATCCCAAGCCATCGACGACCAACAACGCATTGAACTCGACCTCCGAATGGCCCGGCTGCTGCTCACTCCAGGGATCGGCCAGCCCGACCTTGCTCGCACGATCGCCGATCGCTGGTTGAAGTCTTCAACCCAGGCGGGACAACGTGAAGCCGCGCGAAGGATGCTGGTCGTGGCACTAGCTGAGATCGGTCGCCTGGTCGATTGCGAGCGTGAGTCTCGGGAACTCGTGGCGAAGGTGATCGACACAATTAGCCTGCTCGTCCCCGCGCGTTTGCTCGACCAACTTGCGACCGACCACGAGTCGGAGATCACCCGAAGGCGGATTGGCCTGATTCTTAGAGGGTTAACCTCCTATTTGAATCTGCATATCGATCGAGTCGCCCTACCCCTACGTGCAGAAGTCAGGCTACGACACGCGCGAGCACTCGTCCTTTCCGGAAGTCATGTCGAGGCCAGAAATGCACTTGGGCCACTATCAGCCGAGGATATGAACGCCTTCAATGATGCCCAGCTCCGCGATCTCGCCGACGCCTATGTCCGGCTCGGCGCTCATGACCTGGCCGCAGATGTTCATCGGTTGCGAGCCAAACACACCACAACCGGTTCCCTGATCTGGTTTGAGGCGAGATACGGGATGGCCCTGAGTTACTACCGGGCGGGTAAAACCCAAGAGGCCCGCAAACTGATCAAAGCCTGCGTCTTACTCCACCCCGAACTCGGAGGCGCGGAACTCAAAGATAAATTCGAGCGCCTCAGCCAGCGACTCAACGACAAGTGAACATGAAATGAGTTTCCGGGAAGTCATCCCACCCAAGGTGTGACCCGCTTTGTTGTCAATCGCCCTAGATCTCAGTTCTGATCGATCCAGTTGATGCCATTGGGCCACCACGGGGGGATCTTCGAATCCCGGAACCCGTAATAGTCTGTTGCCTGGGTTGGATAGATCACGCGCGAGCGAGAGGGCTCGTTTGGACTGGAGAAGGAGCTCCCTTCCACGAGTTCGGGGGCTCCGTTATAGCCCGAGACATAGGTTCGCACGGGCGCGGTCGTGTCGCGGAAGGCTGAGGTCGGCCCATACAGCGTCATCGAGGCATTCCCGAACATCCCGAGCGGTGAGTAACCACCCCCGGCCACTCCATTGCCCCGCACATACATCGTGGGGGTTGGATAAAATGTACCGAGTTGTCGAGGTGGAGCCTCAACTGTCCTCGCTGTTGACTGATAAACCACAGGGGCCGTGGGCTGGCGGACGACCCGTCTCCCCCACCCACCTGCGTTCGCATGGCCCGACAAAGCAAGCAGAGAAATCCCAACGGCCCACGTCAGGAGCCTCGTACGTCGCGAATTCATGGGGTACCTCAAGGTGTCGTACAACGACCTCGTCGGCAAGAGAACCGGCGAGCATGAGTAAATTTACCACATGAAATCGAATTGCTTAATTCGACATAAACTTCGTCAAGAGAACGCACGCGCCGAACGAAGTAAGCGATGTGACTCTTCGATAATCCGAGCGAGACTCTCTCCAAGTGGGGATTCGAGCACTTCGAGAAACTTCAGTTCAAGTTCGTGCTGTCTGGAATTGGCGGCCCGGTGGAGCCGTACCGGCAAGTCGACAACATCTTGTGGCAAACGTGCCGAAACGGGAGTCCCATTACTGTGAGACGACTCCGTACCGGTCCGGAGTGCCTGGGAACTCCGTCGAGCGACGTGACTCGATTCCATGGCCGGGACCGAGCTGGGGACGGGCACGGAAGGGTAGACACTCGTCGCAAAGACTGCCAGAGTCTCATGATCAAGCAGATCGTCCATCGGGACTTCCAAGGCAATCGCGATCCGCCGGAGCGTCGAGGCGCGAGGTAATTCGGTCTTACCACTCTCAATCTGATATAGGGCGGTCCGGGATATGTCTGCCCGACTTGCGAGTTCGTCCGGTCCCCAACCTTTGGCGTAACGGAACTCTCGAACCTTCTGAGCCAGAGTCATGAATGGACCTCGTCTTCTGTGAGATCGACGAAGAAAAGAAAGGTTAGGCTCGTGACAACACCGGATGGTGAAGAGGGAACTTACCAAAAGACTACAAAACACTTACTGGTCTGTCAACAAGCCAAAATTGGCATTGAGCGATTTATTAACGCTCAACTGGCCTTAGAATGACCCCAAGATCCGCCCCCAATCATTTCGGCAAGGAGACAAATCCTCTAACGGACTGTCTAGAGGGTTTGTCATTTGTCGGAACGACCAACTTGGTGAGGGGAGGCAATCGGGATCAGAGCGTGCCGACCTATTTACTGGTACCGCATAAAACGGAAAGTCGCGACACACATACCAAAAAAAGCGAGAAATAGTTGCGATGACCTGATTTGGCCATCTTTCAACCCGTGTGAGCGGATAAATCGTTAGGGTTCGCGTTCAAGCTTGTTCGCTCAACTTGAGCCCGATTTCTATCGGCCTAATCGAGCGAAATGCGCGTGGAGAAGCTCGCAAGTTCCCAAAACGCCCGCACCTGGCCTGATTGTCCCAGCTAGAGCTTAACCCGCGCGTGGTCACAGAACGAAATGTGTTGGGAGGTACGTCTGTCTGGCATTCAACTCTTGGGCTCTAGCTCTTTAAGGACAAGAGCAAGGTGGGCAGGGTCTTTCTTCTCGAGCAGGTGATCAAGCCTGGCCTGGGGGAACTTGAGCTTGGCGAGCATATCGCTCACCTGGCCCCAGAGCCGATCTCGCTTCTTTCCTTCCGCAAGGTAGATTTCGGTCACGAGTTCACTGAGGCGCTGGTAACCGACCTGGTCAAAGTTATCGTAGTACCGCCTGATGATTTTCTGTTGGTAAGGGGAGAAGTCGGCCATCATCGGCTCCTTTCGTGTTCGGAAAATCGACTCAGTCGTCGGCGGGCCTTCGTCGCAACTTCTTGGTCGCGGAGTGCTTGACCTTCGATTCGACCCTGCGCACCTGCGAGCCCAAGGTGGGCCTGCTCGCCCGGCGGACCTTGGGAGGAGCTGCGGCCGCGAGGACGGCTTCGCGGACCTTTTCCAGGCAATCGTCAACGTTTCGCCCTTGGTCCCGGGTTCGTTGAGAGGTAACGAGCCACTCACCCTCGGTCGTCAACTTCATTCCAATCAGAGCCAGGAGTCTCGCTTTGGTAGCCGGGGGGAGGCTGGGGCTCTCGGCAGGCTTCCATCGCAGAACGGCCTTCGAGCTGACCTTGTTAACGTTCTGGCCACCTGGCCCCCCCGACCGCGAGTACTCGAAGCTGAATTCCGCGAGCGGGATCGAAATTCGGCTGGTGATGACAAGCATGGGTGAGTGGCCTTGAGCAGATCGGGGTCTGACACCGAAATCGTAACGCGCCAACGACCGGAACGATGCGTAAATCGTTCCGGTCGTCAGAGTTTTTCAAGGAATCAGACCCGCCCGCAGCGTGTGAGGTTCACTCAGAAGGACTTCAAATGGACGTTACTGATATGCCGAGCTCGTGCTGCCGACCCGCGTGCCTTGGTAGGTTGCTTAGTTTGCGTGGTGGAGGCGACCATCACAGTCGGGGTCATCGTGGGTAGCTGCTGAGTTCGCAGAGGAATCGCTTTGGTTAGGAGCGGCTTCAAGCTGCCAGAGGAGGCAGGGCTCGGGGTTGGTGTATAGGTTGTCGGAGCCGGGCTACCGGTCCGCAAGGGGATTGCCACGGTTGCAGGTGTCACCGTCGCTCCGGACATATCACCACTTGGGGTCGTGGGGGTAGTCTGGGTCGGTGTCGTAGTGTCGGTAAGCCCTAGCTTGGTCTTCTGCCGAGCGACTGCCGCCGGCGGATAGGACGAGAAGTCTCGGTTGAA
The DNA here is from genome assembly GCA_025356475.1 of Isosphaeraceae bacterium. Lineage (GTDB taxonomy): Bacteria > Planctomycetota > Planctomycetia > Isosphaerales > Isosphaeraceae > JANXSX01. The sequence goes on from JANXSX010000107.1 coordinate 15,669, forward strand.
GATCGTCTGAGCGGACGAGAAGCTGTTGATCTGGGTAGGAATGTTAGCGTCGGTAATATTCCCGGTCAGAGTTGCAACGGTGATTCCGGGGGGCAGATGAATGTCTGATCCTTTGAAGACGAAAACTTCGTCGTCAAACTCGTCGCGATTGACGTGGCGGATGGTTGCAGCGTACGGGGTGGCTCCACCGAGCCGAACCGAGTTCGGGTCAATGTTGCGGACTGGGAATCCCGAACTCCCGAAGACGTAGACCTTAACGTCACCGTTATGCGCAGTGTTGACGTGGCGAGCCTGGTGCGGGTTGATCAAGATGGGCGGGGATAGAGGCGGACAAACGGGCGGTGGCGGGGTAACCGGTGGTGTAATCTGGCTGAGCGTGACCATGGTGAGTGGGTAGATCGCCCCACTCGCCGAGTCCGTCAGGCTGCTCCCGAAGGCCCCGATGGAGAAGGTTGAGGTGCCTGTGAGAGTTTGGCCTGTTTGGGCTTTGTACAGGACCGAGAAGTTTCGGATCGAAAATTCAAGGTTCGGGTGAGACTGATCGTTCACCAGAAAGACATTGCCCGTGTTGGTCGGAAGGCTCGTTCCAAAGTTGGAACCGGGGAAGACGCCAGGGGTTGACGCGTCCTGAGCCATGGCGACCGTATACTGCTTGGGCGAGATCGCGTTGCTGCTGTAGCCGGCAACGATGTCGTACTGGCTCAAGGGGTTAAGCTTGAGGAACGCCCCCATCGTTTCGCTTCCGCCCAAGCTCCCTGGGTCCTGGAAGCCGGGGATCAAGGCGGAGACTGCTGGGTTGACGGTCCCTGAGTCTCCGTTATTGTCGGCATCGCCGGCGAGTACAGGCCGAGCGGGAGTGGAGATCTGGTTGTTAGGCTGGCCAAGACCGATCGAGAGACTATCGTCTGCGGGGGTGTATGAGAGCCGAATCTCTTTGATGTCGAAGCCCGACACCTTGATAATATTCGCCACCTGCTGCTGTTGCGGCGTGTTGGTGGCGAAGATGGGATGGATCACAGCGGCGTTGTCGGGTAAAACGACAACACCTGGCTGTTGTGTAGCGGGGAAATCGGTTATGACGTTTCCGGTGAAGTTAACGGCAAGTAATTGCCGATGACCCAAGTGTTCGAGGGCGACGCTCGCCCGTTTGGTGGTCTTAGGACCTCCGCGACGGCGACGCCACGAACGAAATGACTCGCAAAGCTTCGTGAACAACGACATCGCGTCACTGTCCTTTCTTCCGAACGGTCCAATCCCGACAAGGGATCGGCACCAGTGAGGAGGGAGGCGTCCCGGTCTGCCGGCGGAGGATCCGCTCGGTTGCCGGATCGTCCCGGCGGTACGTGTGTGTTGAGCCCACCGGTGTTCCTCACGGAAGAGGACGGCCTAGGCCAGTCCAATCTGTGAAGACGTCCCGGGGGAGATTTCCGTCCGGGTCGTGTCGCACGACCCACCTCGTTTGAGGTATGGCCCGCGACCCGCTCCGACGTAAACCGTTACCTGGGAGGAGACTTGTAATGGTTCCCCGCTCTATGATTCGATCGGCCTATTCGGTCACCACGCTGTTGCTCCTCGGAGCCATGCCCGCAGTCGCGGGTCCAATTACCCTTACGGGCAATGTTGCCCAGGACTTCCAGCCGACGCCGCTCAACGGCGTTCAGGTGATCCCCAATTCGTTGGGGCCCGTCGCGATGGATCCCGCCCTGGTCGCCAAAGGATTCGTCAGTGGGTTCAGCGTTCAGGACATTCGCCTGAGCTACGACCAAGCCACCGACAAGCTGTATGTGGGTGTGAATACTCTGGGGATCGCGGGTGACGCCGACGGCAACGGCAACCCCGGGACCGCCGACCCCTACACCACCTCGAAGAACGGCAACGACTTGCCCCACTTCGGCGGTGCCAAGACCATCACACTTGGCTTCGCCAACGATGCAAACCCCAACGCCCCAGTGATTGTCGCTGGGATTCCCTCGGTGAAGCCCGCCGGAACAAACGGAATCCAGAACTATCAGGTTTCCGCCTCGAACGGCAGTGGCGATCTGTCGAACAGCTACGGGACCAAGTTGACCGCAAACCAAGGGGGACTGGCCTTCGATCCCTCGGCGGCTCACCCTGGATTCGAGTTTTTCATCTCGAACTTTAGCAAAATCCCTGGGCTCAACCCGAAAAACTCGATGTGGGTTTCGGCCATCGTCGGGGCCACGGACGCCCTTGTCGTTGGCGAAACCTTCATGGGGCCGATCCGGATTCCCGCGCTTGCGCCCCAGAACACTCCTGAGCCGACGACTTTGCTGGCCTGGGGTGCTGTCGCCGCCGGCGCAGTGGTCTACAACCGACGTCGCAAGGGACGTGCAAGCAGCGTCTGACCGATTCTGTAACGTCCTTGCAAACAGCAACATCACACCATCCCTGCGATCGGCGAATCCATTCGGCGGCATGATCCATCATCCGCCGTATGGTTCATCGGTCAGGGGATACCTGCCTATCTCCCTCAAATCCGCAGGGAGGTCGTGATCGGTCGACACGCTCGTCACGGGCCGATCACTCTACCTAAACCGCCATGCTCGCAAAGTCCACCCAAGCGTGAGGCCCAAGCCGATCAACAGGTAAGATGCCGGCTCCGGAATGGCCGAGAGGCTCACTGCCACCCGACCAATCTCAACGTCCGCAGCCGCCGAGCTTGTATCATCGCCTATGAACAGGAAGTTCGACGCCGTGTAAGGGGCACCGAAGCTGGAATAATCGCGAAGCGAACCTGTCAGAATCCCCTGGCCCCCGACAAACAGTGTATAAGTGTTGCCCAGCACGCTGAGGCCATAACGACGGATCGCGCTGGTTGTGTTGATCAAAGCACTCTCACCATGAGTGAACAACACCGGGCTATCCAACTGAGCCCAAACTTGGTCTTGCCAGAATCCCAGCTCAACGCCGCGATGATCGGACCCGAGTACGATCATGCTGAAGCCGGCGCGATCATTGGATGCATGACTCTCTAAACCGATTCTTGCGTCCAGCCATATCGTATATCCTGTAGCCGCGTTCAAGGTCGGCATCAGGGGATGGAACGAGCTGAAGTAGCCTGCATGGTCGGCCTGTGCCCCGGTGGTGTTCAGCCTCGTCACCCCACCCGAGGCCGTCTGGACAGCGCTCGAACCATTGGTCGGCTGAGTCAGGTAGAGCCAACCTTGCTGATTGGGGGTCGTATTGAGCGACCCGTCGAATAAGGTCACATCGGCACGTGCGGAAAGAACGCTTGTCATCGCCCAAACGGAGGCCCAGATCCAACACGTACGCATCCTGAACCCCTTGAGTAATTCTCTGAGTTGAACCTTTGTCGTCGAATCGAATCTAACCGCCATTCAGGACTTGAACAACCGGCAGTGGCGAGGGATCAACACGAGAGGATTGCGAGGCTCCTCTCGCTTCGTTAATCTCAGGCTTGAGGAGACAACATCATGAAGAAGGTTCCCGTATTGTTGATTTTTCTGGCTCTTTTGTTTATGGGACTTGGGGCGGATGAGCCGGTTCTCGCGATTACCGGAGGGGTCGTCTGCAAGTCGATCACCGGATATGAGTCGTATGTGGAACTCCCTGACGCCGCTTTGACGAGCGAAGATAAGCTCCTGGTCTACTACCGACCGGTCGACTACAAGATCGAGAGGACCAAGACAGGCGGATATCGCGCCCACTTCATTCAGGATGGTCGCATTCGGAAGCGCGGGCAGAAGGCTGTCGTCTGGACCAAGGATCAGGTTCTCGATTATGAAGCGAGGAAGCCTGAGCCGCTCGGCCCGATCTATCTGAGTAACACGATCATCTTAAAGAATCTCAAACCAGGTGATTACGACCTGGAGATCATCCTCCGTGATACGGTCGCTGAACAAACCGCGACTCAAATCCTTCGATTTCAGATCGTACCCGCCAAGCCCGACGCACCAGAGAAGCCCAAGAACTAGTCACATCCACGCAAAAGAACCCGACACCAGATCACTCTGATGCCGGGCTACTGCTTCGGAACTCATGGGACTTGTCGCGGCAAGACTGATCTACTTTCGTGGATATTAAGCGTCCAGTCGGAGACCGTCGCGAAGTTTCTTGCCCTTACCCCGGAGCATGAGAGCGTTGTCGAACACATTCAAAGAGCCGTCGCCGTTCACATCCACAAAGCGACCATTGGGCACGGACAGCATACTCATATCCGTCTGATCGACAACGTGATCACCGTTGAGATCACCCATCAATCGATAGAAATTCAGCTTCTCGGAATCCTGGTAGATCCCGTCGCCGTTCAGGTCCATCGCAATCTCGTAATAGCCATCCCCGGCAGCCATCTGAGCCGCGTAGACATTGAAGCTCGATCCCCGCGCCACTCCGCCGAGGCCATACTGACCGAAGTCGAAGTGGAGGACATGATCAATAGCCGAAAGCTGGATCGTGCTCCGTGCCACCACCGTTCCGGCGCTCAATCCGTCCCAGGTC
>JANXSX010000108.1 GCA_025356475.1 Isosphaeraceae bacterium
TGCAAGTCGTTCACGTTCCAGTTTGATGGAGTGATCGACCTGGCGAATCGTGCGCCTGGTGATGTTTGAGGCGGGGATGGCTCCCGCGAGTGTGGCAGTCGTTGAAAGTGACATCGTCGTAATCCCGTAAAGAGGGTGCAACATCGCACGTAACGGGATTACCATCGGTATGCGGGGCTAGAGACTTTGGAGATTCTGGGGGAATCTGCGAAGATTTCTGGATTAAGGGGTGCGGAGGGAGAGTTTGAAGTTTTTTCGTGAGTGATCGCCAGTTCCCTACTTGAATCAGTTCAACGTTTTCGAAACGCAACAAGGGCCGGGTTCGGACCGGCCCTTGTGGGAGGTTAAGCTCGATTTGAGTTTGGGCAGCTCAGTAAGAGTCAGCGCTGATGACTTCTCCGCCGGCTCGGGTGGTGAGAGCCTGGTAAACTCCGACTTGGAGTCCGGGAACCATGCTGTATTGGTAGGTTGATGGGCTGTAGGTTACGCCGACCGGATCGCCGCTCTTGGGATCGAAGGCCCACGAGTTGATCGTATCTTTGAGGAACCGGACCGACCCATCGCAGAAGGTGAAGTTGGCACCACTGGGGTGGTTACTCGACGAAGACCAGATCCACTGAACGTAGGTTGGGGCTCCAAACACGCCCAAGCCCTGAAGCCCTGGTGTATTGGCCGGAGTGAGCTTCTTCTGGGGGTTGATCGGCCACATCGAGGTGACTTGGGTGCGGAGGCCGGTGTGCCACCAATCCCAGTTTGTGGAATCGACTATCAATCCACCGGTGCCCGGGATAACAACGTTCTTGAGGATCGAGTTCGAGCGTTCCCCATAGATGATGGTGTTGCTGGTCCCGTCCGTGATCTCGGCCATCCTGTGCGAGCTCTCGATGTGAATCAAGCCCTGCATCGAGTTAACCGCTGCGGCGTAGTAGGGGTTAGTGTAACCGTACTGGGGAAGGTTCGGCGGGTTCGGGCTGGTCATCCATGCACCGGTCATGCCGGCATAGCTTGACTTGTAGATGTTGATTGTCTCGGTGCCGCCGTAACTGTAGAACACCGTATTCGCGGCTTTGGGGACCGGAACGCTGATCTCACCGTCGCTCGGGCACCAGAGGGCGTTCAGGCCGTTGGTCATGGCGGACTTGTTCTGGATATCGAGTGCACAACCCCCGAGATTCAGGGTGTTGGCAATCGCTGACTGTTCCATGTAAGGAAGGATCGAATAGAACGTGCCGTAACCATTGGAAAGGACCCCTGGGGTGATGCAAGCCCGCCACTGGCCATTCGGGGGGAAAGTCCCCTGAACGTCATGGTAATTGTTGGCGGCGAGACCCAGTTGTTTCATGTTATTGACGCATTGAATGCGTCGGGCTGCTTCGCGAGCCGCTTGAACTGCAGGGAGGAGCAAGGCGATCAAGACCGCGATAATCGCGATGACGACCAGAAGCTCGATGAGTGTGAAGCCATTGCGATGCTTGTTTGCGGGAACGATGGATGGGATGAGCGAGCGATCCATGGGAAACTCCTGGAGTTCGAGGCGAGGAGAAAACCAACAGGACGAGCACGCCACCAAGGAGAGCATGGTGGGCGGAAAGCAGGGGCGTGAAATGCGCTTACTGCGAGTCGATCTTTGACTTCGCTTTGGCCTCAGCCTTTTCAAGTGCCGGGGTTGAAACAACCGCAGACGTAGGACCAGCAGTGTCCGCTTTGGGGGGCGGTGGCGACTCGCCACAGCCAAGTGGAACCATCAACGTGACGGCAAGTCCCATGAACGAGAGCGCCTTGAGAGCTTTCAAGTCAAAGTTCCTCCAACGGAAAAGGGCATGAACAAGCGACAAGCCACGTCCCGATCGACCGGATCCCGAAGCTGAGTGCGCAACACGACCGTTGGCAGAACTCTCGTTCTGTCCATCTCCGTGTGAGGAGATCTCCTAACGGCGGATTCACCAGCAGCAATAACTTACACAGAACGCGGAGCAAAGACAGCTCAGGAACGGACGTTCGGGGAACAGAGCACAATGCCTGGCTGACCGAGGGGAGTCGGTCGGGTGGGGTTGTCTTAGGGACACCTAAGCCTAATCAACCAGGCGCTCAATTCCAAGTCTTTTCCAAGAATTTTTTGTGGAGCAAGTCCGAAAGAATTGGTCGTCACTCCTTGACGTTTTTCCAGATACTCTTCAACCAAGAACGCATTTTAGAGCATCCCTGCCCGTGGAAACTCATTTGCAGATCGTCGCAAATGAGTCTATGTGCCAAAGTCTCTGAGTGACACAACGTCAGCGTCTTGTCACGAAACGGACGACGATCGTCTTAGGAGTGATTCCGATCAATGGTGACGTTTGTTCCATCGCTCGACGAACCTTCGGTAGTCGTCCGGGGTGTCGATGCCGATCGAAGGTTCATCGACGATCCCAACGACGATCGATTCGCCGGCTTCGAGAACTCGAAGTTGTTCAAGCTTCTCGGCACGTTCGAGCGGGGACTGGGGCAACTCTGCGAGGTTGAGGAGAAAGTCGCGTCTGTAGGCATAAAGGCCAAGGTGGAGATATCCGTATGTCCCTCCCTCCGGCAGGGAGTCGCGGTGGTAGGGGAGTGGGCTTCGTGAGAAGTAGAGTGCCCTGCCGCCCCTCCCGAGCACAGCCTTCACGCACGATGGGTCACGATAGATCGCCTCGGACCGTATCGGAGTCGCGAGGGTGGCCATCATGGCCTTGGGATCGTTCTCGAGAAGTGAGACCACGAGGTCGAGGGCTTCTCCCGAGATCTCAGGCTCGTCACCTTGAAGGTTGACGATGATGGTGGCGTCGGGGATCGCGGCTGCGACTTCGGCGACTCGATCGGTCCCACTCAGGTGGTCGGCACGAGTCATCATCGCCTCACCACCGAATTTGACGACTGCATCGAAGATCCGGATATCGTCGGTTGCAACGATCACACGGTCGAGTCGCGTGGCCTTGCGGGCGGCCTCAACGACGTGGACGATCATGGGTCGTCCTGTGTCGGACAGGAGAGGTTTGCCGGGCAGACGGGTCGAAGCGAATCGGGCAGGCAACACGGCGATGATTGCCATATTTGGAGAGGACCTCCACCGGGGGTTGGTTCGATATAAGGGTCGTTGAGCGGGAGGGCGACGCCTTCCCAGACCGCCATGATGGCTCAATGTAGGGGCAACTCGCGTTCGATGCAACGCGAAGTCCCTGGCGGATCGGATCGACGCGAGTCCGCTCGTGTCGGGTTCGGGGCGTTGGTCAAGGATTGACCGCGTTCGACGGGCTGAGCATTGATGTTCGGCCCATGTGCAGGATGCAACCCTCGGGTGTCGCAAGACACCCACCGCAATCGGGCTAGACCCGATCACCTATGGCTTACGCTCTGACTGGCGTGTGGTTTCCCAGGAAATCGCCGTCGCCGCGAGAACATTCGGGTTTCGGCCCGTTTGCGAATTGCGCCATGGAAGGGGGGCGTCTTTGATGGATTTGCGGGACGGATCGTCAATGGCTTGGCGTCCGTCTAGGGAGCTATCCCCATGAAGTTGACCCGATCAAACGGACGGAACGTACGATGCCCCAAACTCGAATCGCTCGAAAGTCGGCAACTGCTTTCGACAGTCCCGAGTCTACCTCAGCCCGCCGGAACAACTTCAACCGCACCACTCGCTGCCTATGACTTGCTCATCGGCGCGAGCTCGACACGGGTTGCCTATGGAGTCGACGGTACAGGTCTCACGGTTGCCGTGATCGATACCGGTGTGAACTATAACCATGAAGCGCTTGGTGGCGGGTTCGGTGCCGGCAAGAAAGTGATCGCGGGTTACGACTACGCGATGGGGAAGTCGGACCCGTTTGCCACGACCTGGGAACACGGAACAGCAGTCTCAGGGCTGATTGCGTCCAGTGACCCCGCCCATCTCGGTGTCGCACCAGGGGCGGATATCGTGGCACTCCGGGTCTTCGGGGACGATAATCAGGGCGATTACAATCGGATCGCAGACTCTCTGCAATATGTCCTCGACAATCATACAAAATATCATATCTCTGTTGTGAACCTGTCCATTGCCGACGGTAATAATTATACGCAAAACATCTTCGCAGGTGATGGTGGGGTCGGTCAGCGAATCACCCAGCTCATTTCGAAGTTGAAGGCAATCAATATTCCTGTGGTATCGGCAACCGGCAATAATTTCACTGGCCAGCCGGGGCAAGGCTTCACGGCGATCGATCCGGACACCATTAGCGTGACCTCGACGGATGGGACGAATGGGCTCGCCGCCAATGCCCAGCGGCTGGGTGGGCCCAATGGAACAGACATTGCAGCGCCTGGCACTGGCTTGGTGGCTCCGATCCAGAACAATGAGTTCCAGTCGGTCGATGGGACGAGCTTTGCGACTGCGCTGGTTTCTGGCTCGGTCGTCCTGCTCCAATCGATCTATATGAAGCAATTTGGAGCCTTGCCCACCGTCACTCAGATCGAAGGCTGGTTGCGGAGTGGGGGGACCTCGCTCACCGATCCCATCACGAACATCACGCTCGGCCGGCTCGACTTGACCCGTTCGGCGGCGCTGATCCCGACCGCTCCCAAGTTGCCTCCGGTACCCCTAGTGACTCCAAGCGTACCGGTTGTGAATGCGCCGCCGAGACTCACTCTTCCAACCGTGTCCCCGGCTACGGTGAAGACCGAGACACCCGTCGTCGCGGTCGTGGCGAAGTCGACTGTCGTGGCAACTTTCGCCCCTGCCTCTAAGCCGAAGTCGACTCAATCGGCAACGATTTGGAACACTTGGGTGACAAACCTTGGCAGTACGTTCAAGAGCTGGAAAGTCTGGACCGTGGGGGCAAACCTCAAGCCTGGCCCTTCCCAGCCGGCTGGCTCTTTCCCCAAGCCGAACCCCAAGCTGGCAACAGTCAACCACCCGAAGGCTCCCAAGTTCGCCAAGCGAGGGACTACCACTCCCAGCCCGAGCAAGGTAGCTTGAGGAGAGGCGGTGAGTTCGGTCCCTGAAGAATCCGTGCCCTTCGCTCGACCCGAATCCCGGTTGAGCGAAGGGTTTTGGCATCCCATGAGACCTTCAACCCGAATCTCACAACCGATCGCAATTTGCTAGATACAGCTATGAGGACGCATCAATGAGCGCAAAGTTTGAAGGCCAGACAGCCCTCGTGACGGGAGCTGGAAGCGGGATTGGCCAAGAGATCGCAATCACCCTAGCCGAGCTTGGGTTTCGGGTTGCTTTACTGGGTCGGGACTCCGCCAAGCTGGAAGCAACCAGAAAGTTGCTGCCCCCCGCAATCGCTGAGACGACCGTGGCCATCGCCTGTGATGTCGCCGACCGTGACGGGGTCAATTCGGCAGTCGCGGAAGTCCTGGCTGACTTCGGCCGCCTGGATGTCCTCGTGTGCAACGCGGGGACCAATGTCCGCAACCGGGCCTTCGATGTCCTCACTCCTGAGGACTGGGACCTAATGATCAACACCAACCTGAACGGCGCATTCAACGTCGTCCATGCGATCCTACCCACGATGACGAAAGCGAAATCAGGGTTGATCGTCCAGATCTGCTCGATCTCGGGAGTTCGACCTAGCCTACTTGGAGGTACGGGATACTCCGCCTCGAAGTTCGGCCAGGCTGCGCTGGGACTGACTCTGGCGCGTGAGGTGGGCCCACTCGGCATCCGGTCGACCGTGATCCATCCGGGAGAAGTGAACACGCCGATCCTGGAGAACCGACCGGTCAAGGTCGCAGATGCGCGTAGGAAAGAGATCCTTCAGCCCGGGGATGTTGCGGCAGCGGTGCGCTTCCTAGTCGAGTTGAATCCGCGGGCTCATGTCGTTGAGATGATCATCAAGCCTACGGTTGACGACTTTTCCTAAGTGCATGGATCAGACTGATCCCTGAGCCGTTCCGAAGTCGCAATCCCGCAAGCATTCAACGAGGTGCTCCGATGGTGAAGCCGACACCCGTTCTGCTCCTCTTTTTGTTCGGATGCACTGTCTCGACGAGTCCGCTCGTTGCCGCCGATCGACCGAACATCGTGGTCGTTCTCGTCGACGACCTGGGCTTCTCCGACATCGGCCCATATGGCAGCGAGATTCCGACGCCGAACCTCGACAAACTTGCTGCGGGGGGCGTCCGTTTCACACAGGCTTATAACGCCGCGCGATGTAGTCCGACTCGGGCGTCGCTCTTGACCGGACTTTATCCGCACCAGGCCGGAATGGGGTGGCTCGACAACCGAGTTGAGCCGGGCTCGAACGGAATTCACGGTCGGCTCTTACCTAGGTCGGTGACCATCGCCGAGGTTCTCCGCGACGCCGGTTACTTCACGGCGATGACCGGTAAGTGGCACCTTGGCCAGCAGCACGGTTGCACTCCCTGGAACCGAGGCTTTCAGCGCTCGCTCAACTCACGATACGGCGAGGTCTACTTCCCCAAGGAAATGGACAGGCCGGGCACGGAGAACCTCTACCTCAACGGACGCGAACTTCCAAAGGATTCGCCCATCATCGGAAAGGACTGGTACTCGACGGACCTCTTCACCGACTGGGGCCTGAAGTTCGTGGACGAGGCCGTCGCGGAGAAGAAACCGTTCTTCCTCTACATTGCTCAGGGAGCCGTCCATTTTCCACTCCGGGCACCGGCAGAAACCATTGCTAAATACCGAGGCCGATACCTCAAAGGCTGGGACACCCTCCGCGATCAACGATACGCGAAACAAATTGCGTTGGGCGTAATCGACCCCCAATGGGCCCTGGCACCCCGCCCCTCGGACGTGCCCTCGTGGGAAACCCGGCCAGTCGACCGACAGCAGCGGTTTGACGAGATGATGGCGGTCTACGCGGCGATGATCGAACGGATCGATATGGCCATGGGCACCCTCGTCAATGGACTCGAGCGCCGGGGAGTGCTCGATAACACGTTGATATTGTTCCTGAGCGACAATGGCGGTAATGCGGAAGGGGGACCGCCTGGCGTCACACGAGGCGATGGATCGATCGGCGGCCCGAACTCTTATGTACTTCTCGGCATGGATTGGGCGACCCTAGCGAACACCCCGTTCCGCCGCTACAAGCATTTCACGAATGAGGGAGGGATCAGCACCCCACTCATTGCTCAATGGCCTGCGGGAATTCCGTCCGCGCGTCGCGGTACTCTGGAAAAACAGCCCGTACACTTGATCGACGTCATGGCGACTGCGGTCGATCTCGCCGGTGTGTCGTATCCACGCCAGTTAGGCGGACAGGGCATCGAGCCGATGCAAGGCGTGAGTCTTCGACCCGCTTTCGACGGACTACCCCTCGCCCGTAAGGAGCCTATCTTCTGGGAGCACGAGGGGAACAAGGCGGTCCGTGATGGTAAATGGAAGCTGGTCCTTCGCCACCGAGAGACCTGGCAACTCTTCAACATGGAGGCCGATCGCACCGAGCTAAATGACCTGATCAAGCAAGAGCCAAAGGTCGCCGCCAAGCTGGAAGCAAGCTGGAACGACTGGGCGCGTCGGACGTTCGTGGATGAATGGCCCGGCCCCGATCACACCGATTGGGGCGAAGATATCAAACCACGCTGATGATCTAAACTCACTGAATCACGCGGGTGGGCCGGTTCTGGACGATACCTGTCGACCGCGTCGGGTGTCATGGAGACTCGCGATCTCCAAGTGCCCTCGTCTGCCGCCACCTGACCCATCGCGCGACCGTAACAAAGAAGGGGGAAACCTGAGAAATTCAGGGGGTTCGAGGCCATCACATGCGACTTTCGACCCCCTCTCGATTTGGAGAGAAGTCGGAAGGGTTAACCGTTCATCTGTCCGGCTTCGATCTCGCCGGTCGCAAACTGGTTGAACTCGACATACTGCAAGTGGCGGTAGAGCTTGCTGTCGGTCTGGAGCTGGTGAGGTGGTCCCGCCGAATCGACTCGCCCGTTATGGATCACGATCACATGATCACTCGACCGGATCGTCGAAAGCCGATGCGGCAAGAAGATCAAGGTCCGGCCAGGGGTCGCCAGCCTTGCGATCGTGTCGTCGAGCAGACTCTTGACCCCTTCACTGAGCGATTCGACCGGCTCTTCGATGATCAGGATCGATGGGTCGTGGAGTAATGCTCGCGCCAGAGCGATCTGAAAACGCTGGTCGGTCGTCAGGTAGGTATCGCCAAGTGGGCCGATCGTGGCATCGTAGCCCAGGGGCAAATCCTGGATGAACTGGTGAGCATGTGCGAGTTTCGCGGCTTCGATGATCTTGGGGAGGCTGTAACTCGCGTCACCCAGGCCGATGTTGGCCTTGATCGTGTCGGTGAAGAGGAGGTCGGCCTGCAGAACGGTTGCGACCTGGGCTCGGATCGATTCGAGGGTGACGTCGCGAAGATCGAGGCCGTCGATTCGGACCCGACCGATCTTGGGATCAATGAGGCGCGGGATCAAGCAGGCCAAGGCCAGCCTGGCATCCTCGTCGAGGCCAAGGATCGAAGTACGAATCCCTGCACGGATCTCCGCCGAGAAACCGTCGAGCAGCGTACGGCCCGAAACGCTCTCGATCGTGACGTTCTCGAACGTGATTCTCTCGCGCAGCGGGGGCAAGAAATGGGCCCCTCCAGTTTGTTGAAGCTCGGGCGATCGTGCCAGAAACTCCTCGATCGCTCCAGCCGAGCGGATTGCCCGAATGCTGATCCGCCGAGAGCGGACATACGCACGAGTTGGCTCAATCATGCCACCAAGGGCACCTAGAAGAGTGAGCACCGCTGCGTTTGAGATTCGACCTTGGAGCACGCTCCAGCCGACCACCCCCAGGCCAAGCGTCAGTGCGGCACCGATCAGAAGGATGTTGGAAGGTCGAAGAGTTGCCTCGGAACGGATTCGGCTCGCTTCCGCAGCCCTGTAGCGGTCGTTATGCTCGTCGAACCGCTCCTTATCGATCACTTCCATGCCATAGACTCGCACGGTCCTCAACAAGGAGAGGTCTTCCTGGAGGAGGGAAAGTTGGAGGGCGGCGTCACGAGTTGCCGCCTGGGCTGCTAGGTCGGACGACTCACGGAGTGAGCGAAGGGCGTACCAGGTCAGGCCGCCGAGTGCGGCCAGGAAAAGGCTAAGCGGCCACGACACCAGGAGCGAGAATAGGACCCACCCCACCACGAGAACCACGATCCGAGGATGAAAATCGAGGTCGGTGAAGAGCCCTTCGCAAACGTCGTTGACTTCCCGAGTGAAGAGGTTGACGACGGGTCCCACCCCCTCAGTCGGTAACGACGATTGGCCAAGCCGGTACATCTGGCGGTGGATCAGCTTTCGCAACCCAGCGGCTGCGGTTGTTGATGCATCGGCCATCGCTCCACGACGCGCCCTGGCAACCAAGGCCAGTGTCAACGCCAGAACAAGCCCAGTGGCGAGGAGCGTCGTTAAGGCCCCGAGGTTGTTTCCCAAGGGGAGAATGACCCGACAACCCCACTGGAGGAGCCCACCGAGCATGCGACCGGAAAAGCCCGCCTTTGGGGAGACCGAGAGGACCCACGCCGGCTTATTGAGACCGCGTCCAATCATCTGATCGAATGAGACCGAGACACCATCTAGAACGTAAAAAGTGGGGTCGCTAATCTGCCTTGGGGGGGCACCAATATCGTCCCAGTCGTTGAGACCGACCACGAGGAGAACGAGGAGCGATCCGACCGCTGCTAACGACAGCACCAGCAGTGAATGGACAACGCCCAAGATCTTGGATGTCGTAACAGCCCGCGCATCTTCGCCCATCAGGGCTTGGGCGCGGCGAAATGCGGGCGTAGTCGGCATGCGTAAGGCCTCAATCAAGACGGTTTAACGCCCTGAGAGGCCTCTCCTCGATCCAACGTGGTGGCACCGTTGGGCGAGATCAGGCCAAGTCGCGATCCTCGAACAGAAGGAACGCGAACATCAGGGCTGCTCCACTGTACAATACACAATAACCGAATGCCGGTAAAACGTAGGTAATCCAGGGAATCTGGGCACCTGTGGCGATCGATGGGCCCGCGTTGAAGAATTCAAGCCCTGGCAGAGCCCAAGCGAAAAGCTGGGCCATGAAGCTCACCAACTCATTCGCCTGACCTTGCTTGGTCACTTCAACGAGGACTGGGCTGAGGTGGCCCAAGAAGAAGATCGCGATACAAACCACGAGATTCACGAGCATCGGCACACGCGTCGAGATCGCCACGCTGATCGCCGTGAGGACGGTAACCTCGAAAAAGCTGAGAACCAATCCTGGAAGAACCTGCGTGACTTGTGCGAGACGCTTGGCCGGTTCGACGACTCCGCCAGCAGCTTCGCGGAGGTCATACGCATACTTCATCCAGACTCCGCCGCAAAAGATGGAGCCAAGCAAGATAAACATTGCCAGCACGCCAAATTCAATCCCCAGGAACTTACCAACGATGAATTGACGACGATTGATCGGCTTCGAGAGCAGGGTTATCGCCGTTTTCCCCTCAATCTCTTCCGCGACGGTCGAGCTCGAAGTCAGCAGGGCGAGTAGCAAGCAGATGAAGCCGATCGTCGAGAGGCCCGTGTCCTTGTACATCTTGATGTCTTCACCGAACGTGAAGTACGGGATGAAGACGGAAAAGAACAAGTAGGCACCCGCGATGAAGGCGAGCACGAAAAAAGCAGGCTGACGAACCGCCTCGCGAGCGGTGGCCATGGCGATAGTGAGCGATTTCATGGGCGAGGAGGCTCGGGGGATAATGATGAGGCGAGAGAGAATGTCAAAACAACGGGGGATCAGTACGAAATCACAAAACTATTGAGAGGCGAGTCCGTGATCGTTTCTTGGGTGCTGGAGACGCCGCCGATATACCTGCCGAGTTCGGGGGAGACTGCATCCAGAAATCGGCAGATTTCATTCTGGGAGCCTTCCACAAGCAGTTCGACGGTGCCGTGAGGTGTGTTTCGGACGTGGCCGGCAACTGAGAACCGCGACGCAATCATCTGGCTTCGAGCTCGAAATCCCACGCCTTGAACGTGCCCTGAATAGATGATCCGGCGACGTTCCAGCAATCGTCTTCTCCGTCACTACGAGCTAGCCGTGAAAAGGTTCGCTCTTTCACCACCTTAGTTTAACCGAATCTCGGAACGACGACGATGGTCCTATGCAGAAATTGCCCATTACCCATCACGGAGGATGTTGAAGAGTAGTTCAGACCTTGCGAGCTCCGACGTGCGGAACCGATACCAGCTTTTCCGACGAGTGCGCAGCTCGGTTCCGATGCCCCACCTCTCGGCCCATCCCATTCCTACTAGGGAGTGTGACGAGAGGAGCCCCGTGCTGAAGTTCCAGATTTGTTGGGATCGCGTAATGAGCTTGGCTCTATGTTCTATTGATAATTGGTGGTCGAGAACGGGCAATCGGACGTAACGTGCTTTCCCTATGGGCTTTGTCGCTGTATAAGGGCGGCCACAGACCAGCCCGAGGGATGGTGCAGGTATCGTCGGGTTTCTCTTGGGACACGGTCGTCTTCCCTGCGCTGGAATGTCGTGCCCCTTGAGGGCAAAAGCCGCTAAATTATCGACAATCAGGAAGAGGATTGCAGTTGGATACGCTGTTCCACCCTGTTGTTGAGCACTAACAGGCAGACACCGCACAAATTCCTGACACCTTGTTCAAGGATTCCATGATTTTTGTTAGAAGTGGCACGGCATGTGCTAGGCTCCACAACGTCTACGATTGGGCGATTTGGAGAAGAAGAGGAATTCGGAAAGATCGGACTCCTTGAGAGCGAACTAGATCCCGATCGTCGACGTAAGATGCGAGGTTTCTCATTTTTTTCTTCACCTGCCGAGGACTACACCATGAAGATGCTGCACGATTCTGAAGGCCATGGCTCGACCGAAACCGATCCTCAGGTTAACGATGCGAGCCGTCGATCGTTCCTGAAACGGTCAGCCCTGGGGACTGTACCTGCTTTGCTCGGCGTTGCAGGACTTGCACAGGCTGGGGAGAAAAAGAAGCCAATCGCTACCGGTGGACCATCCTTGGTGATGACCGATGCTGTAAGGGCCTCTATCCCGAGTCTCTACCCCGGCTGGAATGCCAGGAATTTCCGTGAGATTCAGGCCGACGAGAATTCACACGCCGCTGAACTCCTCACCGTCCTTGGCACTGATGCTCGGCCCAAGCCGACATTTCAAGGGCTTGTGTCTTCAAACATTCAGCAGTTCGTTGCGATGTCGCAGATGTTTGAAAATACCGGTGTCGGCGCTTACCTTCAGGCCGGATACTTCATCAAGGACAAGACCTACGGCTTCGTAGCGAACCAGATCGCATTGGTTGAAGCGTATCACTCGGGCTATCTCAACACCCTGGCGAACTCCCCGATCGTTCCGAACGGCAATCACTACGCAAACGGTCTCTCGGTCGCCCAGATCGTTGCAGCCGTTGGCCCCCTGATCGTCAGTCTCAATGGTGGTCCTCCTGCGGGCTACCAGGATGTTCAGTCGGACGCAAACGACATTAACATCCTCAACTTCGCCCTCCTCCTCGAATTCCTGGAACAAGAGTTCTACAACATCAACGTCCCACGGTTCTTCGGTTGATCTTGATCGGTAAGCTGTCAACAAAATCGGCCCTCGCGAAGCATCGCGAGGGCCGATTTCATTGATCATTCAAGGCAAAGGCGAATGAAACTCAGAGTCCATTGAGCTCAACTCGATCAACGACCGCATCCGAAGCGGCGATCGGTGTTGAGAGGCTGGAACGACCCGGCCCGACAGCGAGACCGGCCAACTCGTGACGGGACGCACCCGTGGAGTCGCCCGACTTGACGATCACCTTGAAGACGGTGAACGGCAGGCGGTTCTCGACCTTATAGGCGACTGCCCCCGAAGCCTTCTTGGCCGGCTTGACCCGAACGAATGCCGAAGCGACCGTCCGATCGAGCGTGGCAGCGAGGTCAGTGCCCGAGAGATTCGCGAGCGATTCAACGCGACTGAAGGGCAGGGCACCCAGCATCGTCCATTCGCCAGCGCTAGCTGAGCGGACGAGAATCTTGCCCTGGCTCTTGCCGTCATTTGCATTGAACACGACCGAGAGGTGCAGAGCAGGCCCATCGGTGGTTGGAGTGTCAGTCGATGCGAGAACCTTAACGGGCAAACCGAGGACGTGAAGCCCTTCGAGTTCGCTCAGAAGTCTGCGTGAAGCATCGCTTTGGCCTTCGACTGTAACAAAGACACGCCCACTTTGAATGGTGGCCGGATCGACGAGGTCGCTCGTTGCAGAGCCATCGATCGCTTCAACGAATCGTGAGGCGAGCCCGATCTCGTGCAGGTTCATCACTCCATCGCCCTTCGATGAGGTGCCGACCTTTTCGGCCATCATGTCGAACGAGAGTCCGTTGGCGATGTTCCAGATCGCAGCTTGGGCAACGCCAAATGACGTCCCGTAGGTTGCGAGACTGCGGAGTCCCTTACGGACGCGAGGATCGCGGGTGTAATCCTCGACATCGACCAGCTCAAGTTTGTCTTTGGCAGTCGGGGTCTTGAGGCCGTAGTTGAGACACACAGCGGAGAGTGTTAGGTCAACCGTCTGACCGGCGGGAACCGTGACGCTGGGTCCGCTCGCAGCCGAGACACCGACCGACCTGAAACCAGCTTGAGGAGCCGGGGCCTGGAAGCCTCCGAAACCTCCTGCGGGAGTTCCGATGGGTCCGAGACCAACGCTCTGGCCGCCTCGACCTTGTGCGGTGGCGTTGGCCCCGACGAGACCGGGAGGAATGACGATGTTCAGGAGCCTGGTTGAGGTGTTGGTGAGGCTCATTAGGGCTTTGCCCTGACCACCACCCCGCAGGTCGACTTTGAGTTCGCCCGACTTGCGAGCATCGAGAATCTTGACGGTGTCAGTCGAGGAATCGGCGGTTTGTCCGAGATCGGCAGCGTGGGACGCACCCACGAACACACCGCTCAACAGGCTCGCGGCCGAAAAGGCCCGGACCAGACTCAGGCGTCGCCACAGCATCGCGTTGACCTTTCTGGACGGGGCCGCGCGGACGCGCTAATTGCCCCGATGGTGCCACCACGGCTCCCGTCGGAGGGAGAAATCCGGGCGAGCCGCCAAGGCTCGCCTCTGCGATCGATCGTTCCAACCAAACGCGTTGTCAGGGTCGGGTTCAGCTAGGCTCAACCTGCCTAGATTCACCCGTTAACCCAGTCGACGTCGCGCACTCGGAAACTATTCAATCAAGGCTCATCCTTATGGTCGGTGTCTGGACCAGTGATCTTCAGTGGAATTGAGATCTTCGTCTCCACAATCCCCTCGGCGAGTGTCGCAACCGCGACGACCCGCACGGTATCCGTCCGGCCGACAACCTTGGTCTCTTTGGGAACGGTAAACTCCAAGAATCCGAACGTTGTGCCCTTCGCGACATCAAGCTTGTTCGCAAGCTGAATCCCTGCGGGTAGTTCTGGAGTCTTGAACTCGATCGGACCGTCGTAATTGGAGGATCGTTCGATCGCCAGCGGGATCCGGACAGTCTGGCCCGGCGCAAGTTCCAGATCGTTCCGAGTCGCTCGAATTGTAAACAATGGCCGGACGATCACAGAAACGAGGTATGTTTGAGGGTCGTACTCGCCGACTTTGCACGTCAATTTGATATCCCGGACGCCGGGAATCGCCGCAACCCCAGCCGAAACCTGGACTTGGAGCTTTCGGCCTTGTGGTTCCCCGGTGCTCGCAGGGGATGCAGGAAGGGTCTTCACGGATAGGTGGGTCTCTTCAGCACTGGCCGTCACTTCAATCGATGAGCTAGGATCGAGCTTGGGCTCAAACTCAAGGTTGAGATTCAACTGGCCCCCAGGCGTGAGCACGCCGGGAATCACCACTGAGTTCAGACGATACGGGAAGACCGGTCCCACCAGCCGGACGATCTTTGTGCCAGTGATTTTGACCAAGAAGCTTGAGAAGGTACGTGAGGGCGTGCGTGTACCTGCCGAGCCCGGTTGTGTATTCACGGCGATTGTCGCCGAGCCGTGCCGTTGGAACGGGACCTCGTGCTTGAGCGTGGTCGCCACGATTCGGAACTCACCTACGAGTCCGGGCTCGGCTTGCGGATCGACCTTAAGCACAATCGCTCCACCTAATGATTGAACCTGAGCAGGCCGAGCCGCCCCGACCTTGGGCGGTTGGGTCGTTGTAATTGGCCCATCGAGTTTAATCTCAACACCCTGAGCGGTGATTCCGGGGGGCAACCCTTCGATCTCAACACGAACGGCTCCAGGCCGGCCCTGGCCATTGATCAGGAAGTTGATCGGAGTTGACGAGCCCGGCTTCAGGTTGTAAACCCCGGAGGCACCTGGGCCAACAACCGGTCGGACGGCTCCTTGGCCCGCTGCGACGTTGGCTCCAATCAGCAGATTTACGTCGAAGTCCGGCTTGGCGGCAATCGCCGAGAGTCGATAGACAAACTCGGGGCCGCCGTCGCCATATCGATCGGTCACGTCAACGAGGAGGGCTCCATCCTCCTTCGCCTCGTAATCGAGCACACTATCCGGTGAGTCTGTATTCAGGCCGAAGAAGGTCCCGTTACCACGGTTGGCGTTGGTGGTCGGCTCGTCATTCTCGGCAAGGATCGTCCCCTTTTCATCGACGATCGCCAGGACCGAGTCGAGCCACGATCCGAGATCCGCAGCGCGGATTTTGAGCCGAAGCTGATCCCCTTTCTTGACTGGGATCGTGTAGCGATCGACCTCGCCAGGTCGGGAAATCCGCCCATTGGCGGTCGCGGTTTGCGGAAGAGGAGTCGGACCTCCCTCAATCTCGATCACTTCCTGGCCATCGTTCACGACAATCTTGCCAGGGACGACGATCGGACCACCTGGGCCGTCGAACGCCCCAACATCAATGAGCATACCCGCAACGTTGGGGAGCTGGATGGTCTTAGATCGAGCGCCCTGCATACTTCCGCCACTGGCGTTCAAGGTCAGAGCTTGGCCCGGGGTCCCCCCTAAAGGAAAGACCGTGGTCGCATAGGGAAGGGCCTCGATCCGAAGTCGATAGGTCGCCGAATCACTGCCTGAGTAGATATTGTCGCGAACCTGGACAATATAAGTGGCATCGTCAGGCGCAAGAAAGCTCACGCGACTATCCCGCTCCGTGCCGCGTGACTCGCGAGCCTGGACCAGCGATGCACCATTCTCCGCCATCACACTCACCACGGGAGAGATGGCGGTCCCAAGTCGTTGCGCTTCCACCTCGATCGTGAGCCGGTCACCCCGTTTCGCCTTGAGCCGAACGTGGTCAACGTCTCGAGCTGGAAGGACGCCGATTACAGCAACACCCGGTTCAACCTCAAGTGCCTTGGCCGGGTCATCGTTCGGCTCTCGCTCATCGACTTGTTTGAGCGTATCGACCCGGATCGTCCGCAAGTTCGAGATCCCATCGGCCCCAACCATGCGGAGATCTTGAAAGCCGGGCTGAGCCAGTGGACTGGCTCGCACGGTAATCGCCACACTCGTCTCATCCTTGGGCTTGATCTCAACGACCTCGAGCCCTTGTCCGCTAAAGAGAACCGAGTCGCATTTCGCCAGACCTTGGCCTGTCACCGTCCAGACCGTCTCCTCACCCAAGGTAATTCCTGAGGGCCGCACCGATTGGATCACCGGTGCGGTTGCAGGAGCCGGGGTGGGAACTTTCGGAGTTTGAGCTGAGGTCTGCGAGTTGACGGCGAAAATTGCGAGTAGGCAGAGAAGGAGGTGTCGAGGCGTCATGGGCGTTTCCCCCGTCGGCCAGCTTGATTTCTGCGTGCGTTGGTCTAGCGTACCCTCTCGAGGAACCTTTGCGAAAGGGGCTACCACGACTCTTGTCCGACCTGCGTTTGACTAGAATGATACCAGCGAAACCGGCAGTTGTTAGGAGGGTGGATTGGTGACAACAGTTTCAACGTCGCGTCGAGTTCTGGTCACGGGTGGGGGAAGGGGACTCGGGAGGGCAATTGCATTAGAGTTGGCCCGAAATGGTCATCGGGTGGGGGTTCTGGCCCGGACCGAGTCAGAGGTCCTCGAAACGGCACGAATCATTAAGGAAGAAGGGGGCAGGGGACTAGGCCTGGTCGCCGATGTCCTCAATCGTCGCCAACTGGAGGATGCCACGCGTCGTTTCCAGATCTGGGCTGGAGGATGTGACGATTTGATTTGCTCCGCTGGCTGTTTCCGAGGGATTGGGCCGGTTGAGCAAGTGGACCCTGACCTCTGGTGGCGCGATATAGAGACAGCCTTGCGGGGAGCCCACGAAGCGATCCGGGCGACCCTCCCCTCGATTCGAGAAGGGGGCCATGGCACCATCCAGCTCCTCATTGGTCCGGGGTTTAATGGAGAGCTTGCCCAGGCGAGCGGTTATGGGTGTGCGCAAGCCGCCTTGGTCCGCCTGGCGGAGACGCTCGGCAAGGAACTCGCACCGCATGTCCATGTGTACGCCGTTAATCCAGGGCTTGTACCGACTGAGATGACCAACTACCTCGTCGAAAGTGTCGAGGGCCGGCGATGGTTGCCCCGCTTTACTGAGGCGTTCGGGGAAGGCAAAGAGACCGATGCTGAGGTTGTGGCGGTAATGTCGGCGTGGTTGGTTGCCGAGCGACCTCTAGAACTGAGTGGTCGGGTTGTGGCGGCGTTGGCGACCCCTGAGATCCTCGCGACCCGATTGGCGCGGATCAAACGTGAAAATGTACACCTACTGCGATTGAGTTAGCTTTCAATCGGCTCTGGACCATTGACCAGACAATCCTTGGCCACTACGATCAGAATAAGAGTATTGACGCGGGCTGCGAATCGCCTGAAGTGCAATCTACCCGCGAACCGGACGCGAGGAACGCGATGAGTTTCGGCGAGGGTGCAGGAAGTGTTGTGGACTTCGAGGTGATGCATGGCCGGAACTGGCCTTCAATCACTCAGTTCTCCGTCTTTCTCGAAAACAAAGTCGGTCAGCTCCTTGAACTTGTCCGGCTCTTCCAGGGCTCGAAAGTCAAGATCGTAGGGCTCTCCATCAGCGATTCGGCAGACTGCTGCATTGTTCGCGTGATCCTGAGCCATCCCGAGCAAGGGCGTGAGATCCTGCTTAGGGCCGAACTCCCATTCGCAGAGAACGAGCTGACCGTCGTCGAGCTGCCCGGCGGTCCCCAGGGCTTGGTTGATCTCTGTATGGCCCTGATCCAGGCTGAGATCAACATTCACTATGCGTATCCGCTAATCGTCCACCCACATGGCCTAGCGGCAGTCGCCTTGCACGTCGATAACAACGAGTCGGCGGCAACGACACTCCATGCCACGGGCCTCGAAATCCTCTCAGAGGCGGATTTAGGCGGTTGATGACGGAATTCGAGGCAAATGGGAGTGCCGCCAATAACTCGATTGCGACTGCCCACAGGTTCGCTTCGGCGCTTTACCTTGCTCTAAGCGACCTGGGTCTATCGGGATCTCACCGATCTTAGCACTTACTGAATTGGCAGACGCTCCCTTTTTCAGTTGACCCCTTGAGTGGGCGGGAGCAAACTCCAACAGGGGCAGGCATCGCGACCAGGACTTTTGTCCGAGAGTCCGTCGTCTCTTGATCTGCCGGTTCGTAGAAAAAGGAGCCATCCATGCAAGCCGAGTTACGTCGAGGTATCGTACTGATCGAACTGATCACGATCGTTGCAGTCGTCTTTCTTCTCATCGCGTTGCAGATTCCCGCGATTCTAGCCGCGCGAGAAAATGCGAGAAGAGCCCAGTGTACTAACAACCTCAAACAGCTCTTCGTGGGTACTCACAACTATCACAGTACCTTTGGCACTTTTCCCATGAGTGCTGTCGCTGGAAAAGGGCGAGGTCTGGGTGGAGGTTGTTTTGTGTCGATCTTGCCTTTCATTGAGCAAGTGGCACTCTTCAACACCTACAATTTTGACTTGGAAGATTGGTCTTCGCAGAACGCTACCTCGATGAATGTTAAGGTGATGACCTATATCTGCCCGTCGAACAAGAACATCGAAATGACGCTGGGCTCGGAGGTCCGTGACCATCACGGAAAGGGCAGAGAGACGACCGTGAAGTACGGCCCGCTTCACTACGGGGCAAATTGGGGAGGCGTGCGTGAGGCTTCCGGTGCAGATGTCATGAAAGCCTATCCCGGCTCACATCTCGGGGTAATGCTCACGGTGGTCGATCCGGACGCCAAGAGTCCCACCAAAAACATCAGTGTTGCTGACATCACCGACGGGACAAGTTATACGATCGCGTTCGCGGAACGCAAAGCTAGCTATGGATTCGGGGTCGGCGGTTGGTCGGGCTCGGAGTTCGACGTCTATACTTCGCCACATTACACCGGTGAAGACCCCAAACTGATGCGAGCCTTCACAGGTTCATTCCACCCCGAGGTGATCAACGTCGCGTACGCTGACGGCTCCGTCAAACAGCTCAAACCCAACGTTGATCAGAAGATTTGGTACGCCTTGACAACTCGCGCTATGGGCGAGAAGGTCGTTGTCCCCTGATAGCGGTCGCTTGGCTCGACTCCAAGAGCCGCCGAACGTCCCGAATCATGGGGGCTCTCGGAGCATCGGGGTTGCTGTTGGGCAATCCCCGATGATTTCGCATCCCTACATCAACGTCATGTCGCACGACAGAATTGTTTCAAGTGTTGAACATGGCGTTCATCCTAAGTTGCATTTCTTCGGGCGAAACAACCTCGATCGGCGTGCCGACAATCCATTGGTGCCCATATGGGTCCGCGACTCGCCCCGACCGTTCGCCATAGAACTGGTCGGCCACTGGCATTACCCGCTTCCACGGCCCTGGCGACAAAAGTATCGACATCATCGACCGTGATCGCCAGCTTGACCGAGGTTCCTCCGAGGGTCAGCGGGCTTGGGGCCGCGTATTGCAGAGATTCCTCGCCGATCATCAGAATCGAATCCCCGATCATCATTTCTGCGTGAACGACCCGACCTTGAGGATCGGTCAGACAGATCGGCCGAGCCACCGCACCAAACGCCCGCTTGTAGAATTCCAGTGCCTTGTCAGCCCCTTTGATCGCTAGATAAGGCGTCACGCTTCGGTAGTCCGTCTTAATCCGGTTCGACATTGGTCGGCTCCAATGAAATGAAAGAATTACTTCTCCAGAAAGAGGATACGTGTTCCTGATTCAATGATCGCTGAGAAGTTAGTCCGCAGACGGCGAGGGAAATACAAAGCTTGATGAGCTAACCGTTAAAAGCCCGTCGGGGTTCTTCAAGAAGCTTAATGAGCTTTTTTCGACCTGATGCAAATGGTGTTCAATCATCAACTCGAATACTTTCACAGGTGTCATATATATTTCGTGAAAGCTGAGTAGCCACTACCCATATATCGAGCGATCATGGATGTAGCGGCGAGAGGTCTATAATGTTGATAAATATTGCTATATCGATGAGATCTCTTGAGGTAGTTTTCACGGTCGAAGTGATCTGTCCCGTGCTTAGAAGGATTTTCGCTCGCAAACACCGCCTCTACGACATGTAGCGATTTATAAAATGCGATCGTCGCTACCCAGTCTGGAAAACGGTGGATCTGTGGGAGAAGTTCTGCCAATAGATCGTGATTATGATTGGCAAGCGACAGATGATCCATCTCGGTGGGCATCGTCGTCCGCCATTGATCCCTGTGATGGTAAGAAAGTCCGGATCGTTTCATCCGAAGAATTCGGAATTGACAAGACACTGAGATTCACAAGCTGGTACTCTTGATTCTGAGCAATCAAGATATCCAACTCGGTGAGCGCATCTTCGAGCTCGTGGTTATACTCGGACTCTTTTTGGACGACCAAAAACAAAAAGCCCGTACCTCTCGAGGCTAGAAATGCCTTGGAGATATTGTGTCGATGGTCGGATACCCAAGCTTTAAGAACCTCCCAGACTTCAAGGATCTGTGAGTCAAGTTCCTCAAGCCGACTGCCAAGCTGGCATGCGCGAATCGCCATCGCCTTGGTCATTGCAAGCAGATCACCGTTCGGAGGCGTGATCGTGACCCCAATCGTGGCAGGGTCGTTGCAATCAAGCTGGATCCAAGGTCTGCCTTTTTGGTTTCTCTCACTCATTGTTCCACCACCCTGCTAGATGCTTGATCCACCCCTCATCGCGATTCACAGTGCCATCGTTGCTGGTGCGGCTGCTTCAGATTTATGTTGACAACAAGTGAGTATTCACGGACGAATCTCTGAAGTCAATTCGAGGCCCACAGTTTGACTTAAACCGTCTTCAGTCAGTCACTCACTCGATCTATCTTGCGAGAAATCACTAGGTCAGAAAATAGCAATTGCCATAGATCCTTAAATTCAGAAATTTCTGAACGTACAGAAATGCTCTGAGGGCTAGCCGGAAGTCGTGTAGGATTCGTCATGCAAGTAGTGTCCAAAAGCTCAGATGTAAGTCTCGAAAAGTCAAACTGATAAACCACCCGTTTTGGCTTCCTTGACGCCCGGTTGGTGGGCGGATAATCTGTGTGCTTCCCATTCAAGGGTGCGAGTGGAGATTCTGCGCCGTCTGAACGGACGACCGGACGACCTCGCCCCAACCTGATTTTGGAGCTGGAACGACCGATGACGGACGCGCCCAAGTACGTGTACTCGTTTGGTGGCGGCAAGGCCGAGGGCAAGGCCGACATGAAGACCTTGCTGGGTGGTAAGGGGGCTAACCTCGCCGAAATGAGCGTCATCGGCATTCCCGTCCCACCGGGCTTCACGATCACGACCGAAGTCTGCGCTCAGTATTATGAAGATGGGCAGAAAATGCCCGAGGCCGCCAAACCTCAGATCGCCGCAGCGATCACCCAGATGGAGCAGACATTCGGATCGAAGCTCGGTGATCCATCTAACCCGCTCCTAGTCTCGGTTCGCTCCGGTGCCGCGCTCTCGATGCCCGGCATGATGAATACGATTCTCAACCTTGGCCTGACCGACGCCGCAGTCGAAGGCATCGCCAAGAAAACTGGTAATCTGCGATTTGCCTACGATGGCTATCGCCGCCTGATCGACATGTTCGGCTCCGTCGTCATGGGCGTCGAACACGAGGCGTTCGAGCACGAACTTCAGCATCTCAAGGACTTACGCGGCGTCAAGCTCGATACCGAACTCTCGGGAGAGGACCTCAAGGTTCTCGTCGACAAGTATAAGGCCATCTACAAGGCCCACACCAAGCACGACTTCCCCCAAGATCCCAAGGTTCAGCTCGATGCGGCCGTCGAAGCCGTTTTCCGGAGCTGGAACGGTAAGAAGGCCATTGAGTACCGCCGAATCGAGCGGATCACCGGACTCAAGGGCACAGCCGTTAACGTCCAGGCGATGGTCTTCGGCAACATGGGTGAGACCTCGGGGACTGGTGTGGCCTTCACTCGCGACCCGAACACCGGCGAAGACGTCTTCTACGGCGATTACCTGATCAATGCCCAAGGAGAGGACGTCGTCGCGGGTATCCGGACTCCTGAGCCAATCAGCCGCCTCGAAGATGACATGCCCAAGGTTTACGCGCAATTGATGGGTATCCGTCAGAAGCTCGAAACCCACTATAAGGAAATGCAGGACATCGAGTTCACGGTGCAGGAGGGCGTGCTCTACATGCTCCAAACCCGCAGCGGAAAGCGAACCGGGACCGCTGCCGTGCGGATCGCCGTTGAGTTCGCTAATACCGGCGTGATCGATCGGGCGACGGCTGTCAAGCGAGTCAGCCCAGACAGCCTGAACCACCTGCTCCTTCCTCAGCTCGATCCCAAAAGCAAGACGGCTGTGGTTGCCGTCGGAATCGCAGCCAGTCCAGGAGCTGCCAGCGGTAAGGTGATTCTGTCGGCGGAAGCCGCCGTTGAGTTCGCCAAGGAACACCCGACCGAGCCGATCCTGCTCGTTCGTAAAGAGACCAGCCCTGAAGATGTGGCCGGTATGGCACTTGCCCAGGGAATTCTGACGGCAACAGGTGGGAAAGCCAGCCATGCTGCTGTTGTCGCTCGCGGCTGGGGCAAGCCCTGTGTCGTCGGTTGCGACGCGATCAAGATCGACGAGGCCAAGGGGATCGTCACAATCGCCGGCATCGTGGTGAAGTCGGGTGATTTTATCACCATCAACGGCACGACCGGCGATGTCATGATCGGCAAAGCCGCCACTGTGGCACCGACGATGACCGGCGACTTCTCGACCTTGATGGGGTGGGCCGACGAATACCGGACCATGAAAGTTCGGACCAACGCCGACTCGCCCAAGGATGCACTCAAAGCCCGTGAGTTTGGCGCTGAAGGCATTGGTCTTTGTCGCACCGAGCACATGTTCTTCGAAGGCCAGCGCATCGTCGACATGCGGAAGATGATCCTCGCCGACGACGAGGCAGGTCGGAAGTCCGCCCTGGAGGCTCTCGAACCGTACCAACGTGACGACTTCATCGGGATCTTTGAGGCGATGGCCGGTTACCCGGTCACCATCCGTCTTCTTGACCCGCCGCTTCACGAGTTTCTTCCCCAGCATGACAACATCGCTGGTCAGGAAGAGGTCGCCAAGCAGCTCGGGATCTCTTTGGACAAGGTCAAGCACCGGGTTGAGGAGCTTCACGAGTCCAACCCGATGCTCGGCCTGCGCGGCTGCCGGCTGGCGATCCTCTACCCTGAGATCGGCGACATGCAGATCCGGGCCATCATCGACGCGGCCATCGCTGTCAAGAAGAAGGGGATCGACGTCCTACCCGAGATCATGATCCCGCTCGTCGGGACTGTTGAAGAGCTGGTCTTCTTGAAGACCCGGGCGGTGGCCATCGCTGATAAATTGATTGCCGCGAGTGGCGTCAAGGTCGAGTACCTGGTTGGTACCATGATCGAGGTACCGCGTGCCGCCCTGACTGCGGACCTGATCGCGGAGGAGGCCCAGTTCTTCTCGTTCGGGACCAACGACCTGACCCAGATGACGTTCGGTTTCAGCCGTGACGACATCAAGTCATTCATGGGTGCGTACATCGACGGCAAGATCCTCAAGGTCGACCCCTTCCAGACTCTTGACGCGTCCGGAGTTGGCCAGCTTGTGGAGATGGGCGTGGCCAAGGGCCGGGCCGCTCGGAAGGCCAAGCACAACGAGCACCTCAAGGTCGGGATCTGCGGCGAACACGGTGGAGACCCGGAAAGCGTTAACTTCTGCCATCGCACGGGGCTCGACTATGTCTCGTGCTCGCCTTATCGGGTCCCGATCGCCCGTCTTGCTGCGGCCCAAGCTGCCCTCGAAGGGGGTAAGTCGATCAGTCGCGATCGCTGATCACCCGGAATTTGGTGGTTCCGGATAACGTCACAAGCGTCGCGGGGCACCGTCTTCTCGGAAGGTGCTCCGTTGGCGTTTGAGCAGGCGAGGATCGATTTCGACTCCGAGTCCGCAGGATCCCGACGACTGACTCAGCAATTCCGCGTGATTGCTTGTTCGGAGGGTTCCGCTGTGGTAGCCTCAACTTATCATCCATCCGGTCATCTCTCAGGCCGAGTCGGTGCCGACCGCTCCGTGGCGTATCGATAGATTCCCGTCGTGCTTGCGTATTCACCGTCTCGTTTTGTCTTTGTCCATCACAATCCGTTGATTGAACCGCGAACCAAGGGCGGGCGCGGTCGCGCCCGCAGTGTTTCAACACGGCCCCGAACCCGGAGCCTTCTCCCATGGCCAAACAGAGCCGTGACTGGACGGAAATCCTGATCCGGCGCGGGGTCATCGGCCCCGACCAGCTCCAGGAAGCCCAACGGATGGGCGGATCGTCCGCCGAGGAGGCACTTGCCAAGCTTGGCTATGCCGATGCCGACGATATCATGAAAGCGAAGGCCGAGCAGTACAACTACAAGTACGTCGACCTCCGCGAAGTCACCATCCCCGAAAATGTCATCGCTCAACTCCCCGAGAGCCTGGCACGCGAAAACTCGGTCATGCCACTCGCTCTTGAAGGTGGTGTCATGCACGTCATCGTGCATGATCCCCTCGATTTCGAGACCATCGACAAGCTCCGGTTCGTCCTGAATAAGGAGATCGAGGTTGCGCTTGCTCCCAAGCAGGCCATTGTCGAGGCGATCAACAAATACTACGGCGGATCGTCCGGCGAGACCGAGTCGGTCGACTCGATGCTTCAGGAGTTCTCCGACACTGCGATCGACTTCTCAGATGACGGGCCAGGAGGAGGCAGCAAGGGTTCGGGTGCAAATACGCTCGAAGAGGGGGACGCCCCGGTCATCCGCCTCGTCCACTTGATTATCCAAGAAGCGGTGACCAGCCGGGCCTCGGACATTCACATTGAGCCGTTCGCGGACCGGGTGCGAATTCGGTATCGGATCGACGGCGTGTTGATGGAGCGAGACTCTGCCCCACGACGCCTCCTGGGTTCGATCGTCAGTCGTATTAAGATCATGGGCTCGATCGACATCGCCGAGAAACGTCGTCCTCAGGACGGGCGTGTGAAGATCAACGTAGCCGGGAAGGATATTGACCTTCGTGTCAGTATCCTGCCCACCAGCCACGGCCAATCGGTGGTCATGCGTATCCTGGACCGAGATAACATCAAGGTCGGGCTTCGCGACCTGGGGTTCAGCGACGACGACTGGAAACGCTTCTCGGTTCTGATCAAGCGACCGAATGGTATCTTGCTCGTCACGGGGCCGACCGGGTCGGGCAAGACGACAACCCTCTACGCAGCGCTGAACGAACTCAACCGACCCGACACCAAGATCATTACAGCGGAGGATCCTGTCGAGTATTACTTGCCAGGTGTCAACCAATGTGAGGTCAAAGCGAAGATCGGTATGACGTTCGCTCGGATCATTCGGGCCATGCTCCGGCAGAATCCGAACATCCTTCTGGTCGGTGAAATTCGGGACGAAGAGACGGCCAATACCGCCATCCAGGCCTCGCTCACCGGACACTTGGTTTTCAGTACACTCCATACGAACGATGCACCGAGCGCTGTAACGAGACTGGTCGATATCGGCGTTCAGCCGTTTCTCGTCGCTAGCTCGGTCATGGCCATCATGGCGCAACGGCTCGTACGGAAGACCTGCCCCAAGTGTCGGGCTCGTTACGAGCCGCCAGCGCACGTTTTGATCGGCCTCGGCCTCAAACCTGAACTGGCCAAGAAGGCCAATTTCATGAGAGGTAAGGGTTGCCAGAACTGCGGTAAGAAGGGGTATCGAGGTCGAATGGGCATCTACGAACTGATGTCGATGACCAACGCCATCCGTGAGATGACATTCAAAGGCGAACCAACGCAAAATCTCCGTAAAGTGGCTCGCAAAGAGGGGATGCGAACACTCTTCGAAGACGGGATGATCAAAGCCCTCAAGGGGCTGACCACTATCGACGAGGTCGTTCGCATCACCAAACAGGATCAAGTGGCCGACGCACCACCGCCTCCGCCCGCCGCGGCTGCTGCCCAGCCGGCAAAGGCCTAAGCCCACCACACCTTGACCCCGGTCCGATTTGCGTCGGGCCGGGGTCTTTTTCACGCTAGTCCGCTCCACAAATCAGACGAGAGTCCAATGACCCGTCCCTGCCCAAAGGGATCGGGCCCATGCAAACCCGCCCCGCCGTTTGACCCGGTTGGGCTTGATCGGGATAATGTCCTTGTGAGCCGGGTTTCGCCTCCTCTTGGCGTAAGTCATTTCGCCCGTTCTCCATTCCCTTGGACACCTGGTCGGCGAGACAAAGTCAAGTACCCCCAGGGTGTTCGCCCTGGGAGTGTTCCAGTGGAAGTTGGGGGTCGTCAACGAAGACCTCGCCGGAGGATGTGACCGAATGGGTACTCTGCTCATCGACAAGCTGCTGACAACCGTTTGCACCCAGCGTGCAAGCGACTTGCACCTCACTGTCGGCAGTCCGCCGATGCTTCGGTTGCATGGTCACATGCGACCACTCGCGACTAAGGTGCTCGAGTCGGCCGACACAAGTGCATTAATGAAGAGCATCACCCCTGAACGCTGCCAGCAGGAGCTTCAGGAAGTCGGAGGTTGCGACTTCGGATTTGCGTTCGGGGACATGGCTCGGTTCCGCGTTGCGATCTTTAAGCAGCGTGGTTTTGTTGGGCTGGTCTTGCGACGAATCCCCAACGAATTCCTCACCTTCGAGCAGCTCGGTCTGCCCAAGATTATTGAGGAATTGATCACCCGCCCCCGTGGTCTGATTCTGGTCACCGGGCCGACCGGATCGGGCAAGACAACCAGTTTGGCGAGCATGCTGAACTGGATCAATCACAACATGGATCGGCACATCATCACGATCGAAGATCCCATCGAGTACTTCCACAAGCACGAGAAGTCGTTGGTCAATCAGCGTGAGATCGGGATCGATGTCCCCGACTTCCCTGAAGCCATTCGTCGCGCTCTGCGAATGGACCCCGACATCATCCTCGTCGGTGAGATGCGAGACTTGGCCACAATCCAGGCTGCGATCACGGCGGCGGAAACGGGACACATCGTCTTCGGGACGCTTCACACCAACTCGGCGGAAGGAACAGTCAACCGAATCATCGACGTGTTCCCACAGGAACAACAAGATCAGATTCGGACGCAACTCTCGGTCGCCATCATTGGGATCCTGGCTCAAGCCCTTCTCCCTCGCAAGCCCAAGGGGTTGGTGGCTGCCTACGAAATGCTCGTGGTGACACCTGCGATCTCGAACTTGATTCGTGAAAACAAGACCTACCGAATTGATTCGTCGATCCAGACCGGGCGAAAGCACGGGATGATTCTGCTCGACGATAGCCTCTTCAACCTCTGGAAACAGGGGCTGGTCGAAGAGGAAGAAGTTCTCTTCAAAGCGCGAAAGCGGAATGAGCTGCGAGACCGAATCGAGCTCGCCAAGAAGGGTATCTTCGAAGATGAGCCCGATGAGGAGGAAGAAGTGGCCGAGCCGTCCAAGAAAAAGAAAGACTAAGTCCGGAATCGTCGAGGTTGACGGATCTCCGTCAACCTCAACGCCCGGCCAACATTTCAACCCTTGGGTGGCCCGATTGGGTCCCTCTGAGTCTTCTCGAATCGGTCGCGCTCGTCCCTGGAAGCGAAGGAACTATTCTTATGGCACGCCGGCTTGGCACCGTATTGGTCGACTTGGGCTACCTCGATGAGGAACAGCTCTGGAAGGTCATTGAAGAACAAAAGAAGAATCCCGGAGAGTTGATTGGCAAGGTCGCCACCCGGCTCGGGTTGGTGAGCGAAGATCGCGTGATGAAGGCGCTCGGCGAGCAGCTTGGCATGAAGGTTGTTCGCCTTGCGGATATGGCGATACCCTCAGAGCTGACCGAGATCGTCAACGAAACCATGGCCACTGCCTTCAAGGTGGTGCCGATCTCGATGAATAAGAAGGATAAATCGATCAAGGTGGCGATGGCCGAACCCCAGAACCTGGGGACACTCGATAGCCTCCGTCAATTTGTGACAGTCCCTCTTGAAGCAGTGATCGCGACCGAGGACGAAGTGAAGGCTGCGATCGAACGCCTCTATGCCGGGAAGCAGCAGTCGATTGCCGACGTTGTCAAAGAAATCGAAAACGACAAGGTTCTCACCGCGCATCGGAACCGAAACGAGAATACGGTCGACCTGGAAGCGATCGAGGAAATGGCCGAAGCGGCCCCAGTTCGTAAACTTGTCAATATGATCTTGCTCTTGTCGATCCGCGACAAGGCGAGCGATATCCACTTTGAACCTTTCGAAGAAGAATACAAGATTCGCTACCGGGTGGATGGTGTCCTCTACGAACTCGTCCCCCCTCCCAAGCATCTTTCACCAGCGATCGCCAGCCGTCTCAAGGTCATGTCGAACCTGGATATTGCCGAGCGTCGCCTGCCTCAGGACGGACGTATCGAGTTGAATCTCGGCGGCAGCCAAGTCGATATTCGAGTCTCCACGTTGCCGACATTGTTCGGTGAGAGCGTGGTCCTCCGGATCTTGGACCGAACTGTCGTCCAGCTCGACTTGAACAAGATCGGCATGCCCACCGACACACTCGCCGTCTGGCGCACCTTGATCGAGAAACCGAACGGGATCATCCTCGTTACTGGCCCGACCTCGTCGGGTAAGACGACGACCTTGTATGCGACGCTCAACGAGTTGAACAAGGTTGAGGACAAGATTATCACGACCGAGGAGCCTGTCGAGTACGACATTGATGGGCTCGTCCAGGTGCCGATCAATCCAGAGATCGGGGTCACATTCGCCGCCGCTCTTCGGGCAATCCTGCGCCAGGATCCCGACAAGATTTTGGTGGGAGAGACCCGCGACCTGGAAACTGCGGAAATCTCGATTCAAGCCTCGTTGACCGGCCACATTGTATTCACAACTCTGCATACGAACGATGCCCCTTCCGCGATCACTCGGCTGCGCGACATGGGTGTGCCGACGTTCTTGATCACAGCGACCATCGAAGGGGTGCTGGCACAGCGGCTGGTCCGCAAGATTTGCAACTTCTGTCGTACGGAATTCACGCCGAGTGTTGAGGTCGGCATGGAGATCGGGATGACAATGGAGCAAATGCTCCAGAAGAAGTTTTACTACGGCAAGGGTTGCGAGAAGTGCAACAACACCGGTTACAAAGGCCGAATGGGAATTTATGAGCTTTTGCTCATGAACGACACGTTGCGTGAAATGGTCGTGAATGAGTCTTCGCTCGACGATTTCCGGTCGGCCTGTCGCCGTTTCGGTATGCGAACCTTGCGTGAGACCGGCCTTACTCAAATCCACCAAGGGCTGACCTCGATCGAAGAGATCGTCCGCGAAACAATCCTCGACGACATTTGATTCACCCCAGCGCCCCACCTCCGAGGTGTCAGCTAGCCAAGGGAGAGACGAGCCATGCCGACGTTCTCTTATGAAGCGATGGACCATACAGGGCGTGAGGTGAAAGACACCATCGACGCCAACACGCAAGAAGAAGCCCAGCAACTGATCCGCCAGAAGGGGTTCTTCGTCACCAAGATCAGCGAGCGCGCCAAGGGGGGCGGCAAGAAAAAGGCGACCGCCAAGAAGGGGGGTCGTAAGAAAAAGAAGACGTTCACATTCGGTAAGATCTCGACCAAACAACTCTGTACGTTTACCCGTCAGCTCTCGACCTTGCAAGACGCAGGTCTGCCCATCTTGCGAAGCCTCCGAATTCTTGAAGGTCAGTGCAAGCCAGGCGTTCTCAAGAATGCACTCAGCGAAGTGGTCGATGATATCGAGAGCGGCTCGACTCTCTCCGAAGCGTTCCAGAAACACCCCAAGGCGTTCGACCGGCTCTACTGCAACATGATCAAGGCTGGCGAAGCGGGCGGTGCCCTCGAAGCCATTCTCCAGCGGTTGGCTGACTTCAAAGAAAAGTCGCAGACCCTGAAGCGACGCATCAAGTCGGCAATGGTCTACCCGATGGTCGTGATCACCGTCGCCACCGCGATTGTGGGGTTCATTCTCTACTTCATCATTCCCAAGTTCGAGGCGATTTTCAAAGACTTCGGTGTGGATCTACCGAAGATGACGATCTATTTGATCAAAGCCTCCAACTTCGTTGTCAAATATTATTACATTTGCTTGTTGGCACCATTCTTTTTCTGGATCATTCTGAAGTTGATCCGGCGTCTTGAGACCGGCAGATATGTGACCGACCGAATTTTGCTCATGATTCCGGTCATGGGCCAAATCGCCGAAAAATCGACCGTCGCCCGCACCATGCGTACCCTCGGTACTTTGGTCCAGTCCGGCGTGCCCATCTTGGAAGCGCTTCACATCGTCCGCGACACGGCGGGCAACGCTGTTTTCGAGCGAGCTTTCTCACGAATTTATGAGAGCATTCGTGAAGGTGAAACGATCGCTCAACCGTTGAAAGAGTCACGAATCGTTGACGACATCGTTGTTAATATGATCGATGTTGGTGAGGAGACCGGCGACCTTGACACGATGCTCAACAAGATCGCTGACAACTACGATGAAGAAGTGGAAACACTGGTCGAGAGCTTGGTGAGCTTGCTCGAACCGATCATGATCGTGGTCCTCGGCGGGATCATCGGCTTCATCGTCATTGCCCTCTTCTTGCCGCTGATTCAGTTGATCAGCAAGCTGTCGGGTTAAAATCTCGGATGTAGTTCGGTGTGGTACTCCCCTCCCAGCCCGTGCACACGGGCTGGAATGAGGAGGGGTTGGCCGGACCACCACTGATATTTTGAGTGAACACGTCCAATTTGGTCACTTTGACACTCTCACGACTGGTCCGCCCCGGAGAATCGACCGATGAACCGCACAACTGGCCGCAACCGGCCTGGCTTTACCTTGATCGAGCTTCTTGTCGTTGTCTTGATCATCGGTATCTTGATTGCCCTGCTCTTACCGGCGATCAATGGTGCTGTTCAAAGCGCCCGGAACGCCGCCGTGTCTGCGGAGATCGTCCAGCTCGCGACCGCACTCGAAGACTTCAAGAGTAAGTACGGGGAGTACCCGCCCAGCCGGATTATTCTCAATGAGGATGGTCACTACAACACATCAAGCAGCACGACTCTGCTCGCGGCCAGCGGCGGGTTTTTTGGTGGTGGTGACAAAGATTCCAACATTTACGATCCCCATGACCTCACATATGGTCAACTCTGCGATCGTTCACTTCGGTTCCTCCGCAAGTTCGCTCCCAAGGCTCCGTTCGTGGTTGGGGCTTCGACTGGAGTCAAGATTCACGACTTCACGGGAACCGGGATTTCAGCAGGGTCCTCAGCCCAGTCGATTCTCTTGCAGGGGAACGAGTGCCTGGTTTTCTTCCTCGGTGGGATACCCATCCATGACGCGACGGGTGCCACGATCGGTGTCTCCGGCTTTAGTAAGAGCCCGACGACCCCGTTCACGACCGCAAGTTCCGGGACAAATCGTAGTGCTCCTATGATGGAATTTGTGGTCAGCCGACTGATCGATGACGACGGTGATGGCATGCCGGGTTACGTGGATCCCCGCTCCTCCGGCGGAAACCCTCGTTTCTACGCCTATTTCAGCTCGTACGGCAACGGCGGCTACGACCCCAACGACAATAATTATGCAGGCACTGGAGCCCTTGACCCGAGCGAGTACGGCGGCCCTGCAACGTTTGCACATAAGATGCGAGTGAACTTCTCAAATGCCAGTGTCGCCCCGTTCTATGTGCAATCACCTGCCCCGAACCCCTACACCAGTAACGCGGCTTACAATGCCTCGGCAGCCCCGGTCTACCTGAAACCACAGTCGTTCCAGATCATCTCGGCAGGGCGTGACGGCTTGTATGGACTTGGTGGCGAGTACGCCGGCAGCAACACAGGGAGTCGCCTTCCTGTCGGCCCTGCTCCCTTCCCGGAGTGGGTGGCCGCTGATCCTGCAGGGGCACGGCTCGGTGAACGCGACAATATCACCAACTTCGCCACCGGTGTGCTTGAATAATGCGTGCATGCTGTCACGGGATTTATCGTCGATCCGTAGAAGAGTGTTGGTTTGTCTGTCGGTTGGATTTCCGTTTGTGGTCTAGAAAGGGGGTGATGTGATGCGAATTCAGACGCGAGATCGAAGCGGTTTTACACTGCTCGAATTGTTGGTGGTCGTGGCGATCATCGGCATCATCGTCGCGTTCATCACGGCCGCCGCCGCCGATGGAATCCGACGCGCCGAGGAACGACAGACTCAAGCCTTAATCGTCAAGCTTGAGACAGCCGTGGCCGACCGCATGGACGCGTTGATGCTGATACCCGCACCCGTGAACCGCGCACATAAGTGGTTGGCGGCAATTCATAGCACGGTGGTCAAGCAAAACGACAGCTTGAACCCATTCGGTGTAATCCCCAGTCAAGAACGAGCTCAGATCATTGCACGGATTGATATGATCCGGGCCGAGATGCCCGAGACTTGGTTCCCACTCGGCACCCCTCTTACTGCGAGTGGTGCGACCTATCTCGTTAGCTACGGAGGGAACGCTTACCCCTCTAATAGCGCTGGCTCGCTCGACGCCTACACTTTACCGATGGGGGCACGAGTTCTGGATACGAGCGGGGGCGCTTACTCATCCGGTACGATTACAACCTCGGTCCTCAAGATCGATGGCCAAAGTGGGTATCCGTTCGACCCAACCTATGACCTTGATGGAAGCGGAATTCTAGGAGCTTCCTATGGGGCTGCGGCTGGAATTGCTAAGGGGCTTGGGGCCAAACCGCAAGGTCACGACGGCGTCGATAATGACGGCAACGGTTATACAGATGATTATGCCGAGTGGATCTTTGGTGAAGCCGTCGGTGGGCCGACTGACACGCTGATTCGAGCCCACCTGGCGTCCCACGACCCGAAGACTGCCCGCGCAGAAATGCTCTACGCCGTCTTGGTAGAGGGGCAGGGGGCGCTCGGTAGTGTCTTCTCTTCGGACTCATTCACAGATCGAGAAGTTCGAGATACGGATGGGGATGGACTCCCCGAGTTCGTGGATGCCTGGGGCGAGCCGATCCAGTTCTTCCGCTGGCCAACCTACTACATCGATAGCGATCTGGGCGTAACCCAGCCGACGCCTGGGGTTCCTTCAGGGAACAATGCCTCGCTCTTTCAGAGAGGCTACTTGCCTTACAACTCGACGTTAGACCTCAGGCAGCAGTGTATTCTCGACCCAGCCCAAACTCTGGTGGCTCCCGCCTGGTGGGGCACTGCGGTCAACGACTTGGCAATCTATGCCTCACCTTCCGGCCTGCCGAGCCCACCCGCTACGATCAGTACCTCTGCACTGGAATTTCAGCGCCAGTTTTTCAGCCTCCTCGACCCCGATTTCGCAGGCGGAGGGGGGACGAAATGGGACAGGTCGGGGCAGTCGCTCCGCCGTGCCTACTTCTGTAAACATCTAGTCATCTCCTCCGGACCTGATAAGACGCTGGGGATCGGATTGATTACCGATCCGACCGCGATTTCGCCCCTGACATTGATCTTGATTGAGAACCAAGCGGCTCAAGCGTCTCTCGTAAGCGATGGTGGCGGAGCGAATCGTTCGGGAGTGCTTTACCAGGGTATCGCGAGCGTCGCCCAGCCCTTTACACCTGCCTTGTCCTTGAGTTCGCTTCCCAGCTATACGATTTATCACGGGTCGATGGACGATATCTCGAACCAAAATCTCTCTGGCCCGGGAACGGGGGTGCGCTGATGCGTGACAAGCAACGTCCGAGGAGCCAGCGTGGCTTTACGCTGATTGAGTTGCTGGTGGTCATCCTGATCATCCTACTGGTCAGCGTCGTGACCCTTCCCACAATCATTCCAGCCTACAATCATCGCCAGATTGGCGAGAGTGCACGGATCTTACAGGCGGCATTAGTCGGTGCTCGTGACGCAGCGATTCGAGCCAATGCCCCCCGAGGCATCAGGCTCCTCCCCGACCCCGTGTTCAATAGCGGCATTACCACACTGGCCTCAAACCGGTGGATCGCAATTGAACCCGCTCCTGATTACTCCGAAGGTCGCATTCTGACATATAAGGCTATTCCTGATCCCGTCAGCCCCACGCTCTTCCTATACGATCCTAATCTCCCCGCAGTCAACCCGAATGTCCAGCTCGGTCAGCGCGGGGTGGGATCACGACTTGTTGTCATCGAAGCGAAGTTGAATGTCGTGAATCGTCTCACAGGTGTCTCCACTGTTAATACAGATTATGCTCCGACGTCGTGGTATTGGAACATTCGGCAAGGGGACAAGATCCGGTTCGGCGACTCGGGGAATACTTACACAGTCGCCGGACCCCTTCTTATTGGCGGTGCCGACAATCCCGAGCGTTACATCAATTTCGGACCTCCCAGCAACCTCTCGAGCCCAGTCACCAACGCGACGACCCCCTTCACGGAATTTCTCTACCTCCTGAACGGCCAAGACGACAACAACAACGGCTACATCGACGAAGCCTGCGACGGCTTGGATAACGATGGGGATGGTGTGGTCGACCCGGGCTTCAACGGAATCGATGACGATGGCGTCAACGGGGTGGATGACTTCCAGGAGATGTTCTGGAACGCCACGACCGCCGACTACACGGGCCAAGAATATGAGCTTGAAAGCTTTGTGGGGGCTCAGGCCAGGGCTGGCCAAGGGCAGACCTACACCTATTCGATTTCACGGCGTCCTGTGATCACACCGGGCGCTCGTGAAGTTG
The DNA here is from genome assembly GCA_025356475.1 of Isosphaeraceae bacterium. GTDB lineage: Bacteria > Planctomycetota > Planctomycetia > Isosphaerales > Isosphaeraceae > JANXSX01. The sequence goes on from JANXSX010000108.1 coordinate 35,072, forward strand.
CACTTCCGAGCGACGTTGTGATTGATCTGACGACCTGGAATGCTCCTGCGGCGGGGGCGGGGGGACTTCTTGGAAGTCGCAACGCACGCCCAACCTCTCCCGAGCGTTCTCGGCTCCCTCTCGAC
>JANXSX010000116.1 GCA_025356475.1 Isosphaeraceae bacterium
GAGGATCCAACCCATCCTCAGCCTCATCGTGAATCGCCGTAAGCCGCTCTTTTTCGAGGGCCCTGATCAGCCGCTCGCTGCTGGCGATCTCGCGTTCGGCCTTGTTCAGAGTCGCGTCGCTAATGAAAAACTCACCAAGCATAGCCTTAGCCTGGATCTCTTTGTCCTGGACTTCGAGGAACTTGGAAAGCTCGATGAGCTGGTTGATCTCATGGGTGAAGACCGCTTTGAGATGTTTCTGTACTTGTAAATGCCGATCCTTGTCGTCCGGGGAGATCATGTCGGTGCTGATGACCGACTCCTCGTCGTCCCACTCATCGGGGGGAATGCCCAGCAAGCAGAGGGCTTGAATCCGATTGGTCGGGGACAATTCTCCGGCGAACTTATCGGAGCTGACCTTGCTGATGAGGTACGCCCAACGTTTCATTAGGAAAAGGCAGCCGTGGTAGGTCGTCTTGAGCCGAGCGACGACCTGGCCAGGCTTCTTGTTGAGCTTGCTCGCCAAGGTCTCAACTCGGGCGAGCTGATCGACATCCCAAACGACCCCGGCTCTGTAGATGAGCCAGTTCCGCTTGGTGGTTGCGCGGTCTTTCGACTCGACAAGCCGTTCACGCTCGGTCTGGAGACAAAGGTCCACCTGGCGGATTGTCCGCTTGAGGATCTGGGTCGCTGGGATTGCTCCCGCGAAAGTGGCATTGGGTGACATGGCCATCGTCGTAATCCCGTAAATAATGTGCTACATCGCACTTCACGGAATCACTATCGGTATACGGGATGTAGGGCTTTAGGGATTTTGGGTTGTTTTGAGAAGATATTTTGGTCAGGCGGTTAGAGAGTCTGGGGATGACCCGCCTGTGCGCTTGTTTGCCAGGGGAGAGTCGGGCCGTACGCTCTCCGTTCCTTCTGTAGAGAGATCCACTACCCGGTGGCTTGAACTTTGCAATTTTCCTGAACCTCGCGAACGGATTCTCGTCGGGTTAGAATGAGGCAAGTCTTTGGAGGGTGACGAATAAAAATTCAACATGAGATTCAAGGCCATGCCCATCGACCGCACATTCTTGCACATGATAATTGGCCTGGTTTCTCTCCTCAGCTTGCCTGCGCATGCCGGTGACCAAATTCTCGACCTTGACCCGATGGTTCGTTCCTTCTTGGAAAAGAGCAAAACACCGGGGCTGGTTGTCGGACTTATCCAAAATGGCGAGCGACATGTCTTCGCTTATGGGAAGCCGACCGATGGCTTGGACGATCAACCCAATGGTGATACCTTATTCGAGATTGGTTCGATCACCAAGGTCTTCACCTCAATCGCTCTGGCGATTGCCGTCGATCGCCACTCGGTGAGGCTCGATACACCGGTTCAGGCATTGCTCCCGGACGATATGAAGGTTCCCCTGCGCGATGGAGTCGCAATTACGCTCGGAGACCTGTCCACGCATACCTCAGGGCTCCCTCGACTTGCGACGGCGATGGTGGTCGCAAGTCTGGTCTCCGACAATCCGTATGCGAAGTTTGATGCGATAGCGATGCACCAATTCCTCACCAGCCACACTCTGAGGCGTAAACCTGGTGAGACTTTCGAATACTCAAATCTGGCGGCCGGCCTGCTCGGTTTTGCCTTGGCAAGACAGGCTGAAACAAGCTATGAGGCGCTAATCCTCGACCGAATCGCCAAGCCACTCAACCTATCCTCCACAAAAATCACCCTCAGCCCCACCGAGAAGAACCGATTCGCGACCGGACATAACGAAGGCGGAGCCAAGGTTTCTTACTGGGACTTTGACACCATCGCCGGGGCAGGGGCTCTGCGATCGTCAGCAAACGATATGCTCAGATTCCTTCAAGCGAATATTGATCCCAAGTCAACACCACTCGCCATCGCGATTTCGGCGACTCATCAGCCTCAGCACGACACGAATATGGCAGGTACCAAGGTCGCTCTTGGTTGGTTGATCACCCAGTCGCCACGTGGAAGTCTCATCTGGCATAATGGCGGTACTGCCGGGTTCAGCAGTTTCATTGGATTCGACCCCCAACGCAAGCTTGGTGTCGTGGTCTTGGGGAACTCCGCCGCACGAGTCGATCCCTTGGCTTTCGATCTCTGGAAAGCACTCGCCGAATCTCCGCTTAAGTCTGACATAGTCAAGTAAACACATCTAAGAGAGACGGTATGTCCACGGAAATCTCTGAATCTATCGCGACCACGCGTCCTCCGCGTTTGACGTCGCTGGACGCCCTGCGTGGGATGACGATCGCCGGGATGATTCTGGTCAACAATCCGGGCTCATGGAAGGACATTTACCCCCCATTGAAGCATGCGAGCTGGGACGGAATGACGCCGACCGACCTGGTCTTCCCTACCTTTCTGTTTATCATGGGCGTGTCGATCGCGATCGCCCTGACCAACCGTCTATCGCGTGGCTCGAGCACCTTGGCGATCATCGCCAAGGTTATCTGGCGTTCGATCGTCATTTTCGGTCTGGGGTTGGCTTTGAACGGATTTCCGAACTACATCCTGGAGACCTTGCGCATCCCCGGCGTTCTGCAACGGATCGCGATCTGTTACCTTTTCGGCTCACTCATTTTCATTTCGACCGGCCCCAAAGTTCAAATCGCCCTGATCCCGATCTTATTAGCCGCTTATACGGCGATCATGCGGTTCGTGGAAGTCCCTGGCTTCCCACTCGGGGATCTGAGCCGCGCCGGCAATGTGGCGGCCCATTTCGATCGGATCCTTCTGGCAGGGCATATCTATAAGCCAGAATATGATCCTGAAGGAATTCTGAGTACGATGCCCGCTCTGGTGACAACCTTAATCGGCATGTGGGCAGGACGTCGGCTCAGCTCAGGCTTGCGGGGTTCGCAAGAGGTGGGCGGGTTGGTCTTCGTCGGTATCATCTCACTCGCGATGGGTTATGCCTGGGGGACCCAAATCCCGATCAACAAGGCACTCTGGTCGGGTCCTTTCGTACTTGTGGCGGCGGGCTATGCGATGCTCGCACTAGGGGTGGCCCACCGTTTGATCGATCTGAACGGCAAACGCCAATGGGTAACTCCGTTCGTCATCTTTGGTGTGAACCCGATTGCGGCTTATGTTCTGTCTGGCCTCGTTTCCCGGTTGATGGGGATGGAGCTGATTTCTAGGGGAGAATCGAAGATTGCACCGAAACCGTTTCTCTATGAAACATTGTTTACGCCTTACCTTCATTCTATCGACGCTTCGCTGGCGTGGGCCATCAGTTACGTGTTCTTTTGGCTGGTGATCATGGCGATCTTGTACCGGTTCAAGATCATCATCAAGGTCTAGTTGAGGCCAGCAGGGGTGCGGAATTACAGCCGCGTGCCACGCTTTTCGAGGTGTCGGATGAAGACGCAGGAGATTGCGAAGTAGAGCAGGAACGCGCCAGTGACATACCAAGCCGGCGCATCCTTGGGTGTATAGGGCTTGATGGTTTCGGACACGATCGACGGCACAAGATACGCTGCCAGCGCATTACGTCCGAGCAAGTCGAGGAGCCCAGATTTCAGGGGACCGATGTCGCAAAGCAACACAAAGAGCAAGTTCACCGCCAGCGAGAAACCCGCGCAAAACGTCAAGTAGGTGACACTCCCGGTGCGCTGACTCATTGTCCAAAGATTGACAGAACTGGAGGGTGTGAGGAAGGGCCAAGAGAACTCGCCGCCGATCCGCGAAAGACCGATCCCCAGAGCCATCAGTGCCAACGCGTAGGCGGAGAGTCTCACAAACATCCTGTTCGATGGCGCACTCATGGCGTCGAACGCGAGCGAACCGACGAGCAAGGGTATGGCCCATGTCAAGAAACTGAGGGGGCCTCCGTCGATCGCGGGCCGATTCCATGCCCAGTCAAAGTAAAACAAGTAAGATAACATCACGTACAAGACTGCCGAAGCGATCATATACGCGACCCGCAACCGAACCGTGGCCCCGATCACCGGCAGAACCCAGAGTGAAGTCATGCCGATCAAAGTCAAAGTCTCGAACGGACTCCGTCCAAAGTCTCGGATTAAGACCCCCCAGACTCCAAGTTGGCGAAGCTGCTCCCAGGTCTGAACCTTGCCGCCGAGGTGATACCAGAATACGCCCAGCACAATCAGTCCCAGGTCACGCCAGACGGCGTGCGAGACCGCGTCCCTGATCCCCTCTCGCTGCTTGCGCCGTAAATACGTGAGTCTGAAGGCAAACCCAACTGCGTAAAAAAACTGTGGCATAATGGTATCAGCGTAACTGCAATATGTGTTATGATGTTTGAGGACGGCTGGCACGACATCAAATCCGCCAATAAAATTGACCAGAAGCATTCCAGCGACGGTATAACCTCGAAACTGGTCGAGCGAGTTCAGGCGACCGTCGGTCATGGTAAAGTATCCTCTCATTCGAGCTTCGATTTGCCCAAGAACCGACGGAATCACACGCAATGGCCGAGCGTCTGACCAATCTACAAAACCTGCGGACGATCGTTCTAGGTGCAACCTCGGGGATCGGTCGAGCGACCGCTCTTAGCCTTGCGGTCGCCGGAGCTGATGTTATCGTGCATGGTCGCTCGCGCACAGATGAAGCAGAGGGACTCGCAGACCAGATCCGGTTGCTCGGAGGTCGAAGTGCGGTCCTGATGGCGGATCTCGCCGACCGCGATGCAGGTGATCAGCTTGTGTCTCAGGCATGGGATCTCTGGGGTGGTCTCGATGCTTGGTTGCACATCGCGGGAGCCGACACCTTGACGGGCCCCGGAGCCAAACTCACCTTCGACCAGAAGCTCGACCGGCTCTGGGCGGTCGATGTCGTTGCCACGATGCGGCTCTGTCGTGAGGTCGGTCGACGTATGAAATCGCAGGGGAGTGGCGCAATTGTGACGATGGGTTGGGATCAAGCAGAAACGGGGATGGAAGGGGATTCGGGCGAACTTTTCGCTGCGATCAAAGGGGCGATCATGGCCTTCACTCGCAGTCTGGCCCTCAGTTTGGCTCCGACGGTTCGCGTCAACGCCCTCGCTCCCGGCTGGATTCGGACAGCCTGGGGCGAGAACGCCCCGCAAGCCTGGCAGGATCGCGTCATCCGCGAGACACCGCTCGCACGTTGGGGGGAGCCCGAGGATATTGCCAATATGGCACGATTCTTGGTTAGCGCCGATTCAGCATTTGTCACAGGACAGATCATGCGGGTTAATGGTGGCGCAATTTGCTAACATCTATGACTAAGTTGCAGAATGAGCAGAGTTCGTGAGTGATCTCTTGCCCCAGGTTCTGTTCGTGACGGGTCGCCTCGCGGAATTTGCCCTCCGCGAGGTGCTCAATGACCTTGCGCCCCGTGCGAGGATTCAGGCCGATATCGCGGTCCTGCCGATCTCGGTAGCTGCGTTGATGACGCCTCGCTGGGTCGCCCGCCACCTTGAAATTCCTCCCGGGATAGACCGCGTGATCTTACCAGGACATTGCCGGGGTGACCTGAGTGCAATACTAGCGAAGGCTGCCCCTGCGACAGTGGAACTTGGCCCCGAAGATCTCCGTGACTTGCCCAAGCATCTGGGACAGGATCAAGATCGACTTGCAGGTTATGGACGTTACGATATTGAGATCCTTGCCGAGATCAACCACGCGCCACGTCTTTCACTCGATCAGATTCTCAAAGAGGCAAATGCCTTTCGCGCAGAGGGAGCGGATCGAATCGACCTGGGTTGCGACCCAGGCGGCCCCTGGAGCGGTGTTGGCGAGGTTGTCCGCGCCCTGATTGATCAAGGACATCAGGTCTCGATTGACAGCTTCGACCCGATCGAGGTGGCAGAGGCTGTCAAAGCGGGGGCCGACCTCGTGCTGAGTGTGAACGGCACGAACTGTCATTTTGCCCGCGACTGGGGGGTTCAGGTCGTGGCGATTCCAGACATACCAGGAACGCTGAGCGGCCTTGACTCCACATTAGACGAGTTAAGTCAACATAATATCCGTTACCGAATTGACCCGATCCTTGAACCAATCGCATTCGGATTCACAAACGCGATTGTTCGTTACCATGAGGTCAGAAGGCGTTACCCCGACGCTGAAATCATGATGGGAATTGGCAACCTGACCGAACTCACCGACGTCGACTCTGCCGGCCTCAATACCATGTTAATCGGGATCTGCCAGGAGTTAGGGATTCGGTCGGTCTTGACGACGGCGGTGATCAACTGGGCACGATCGAGCGTTCGCGAGATCGATCTGGCCCGCAGGTTGGCATACCATGCCGTGACCCACAAGACTCTTCCCAAACACATTGAGCCCAGGCTTGTGACTTTACGTGACCCCAAAGTTCCCAGGTTTGGACCCGAGCGATTGGCCGATCTCGCAGCCAAGATCAAAGACCCCAACTGGCGGATCTTCGCTGAAGATGGTCAAATTCACGCCATGAACAATAAGCATCATCTGATCGGCACCGATCCCTTCTTGATTTTCGATCAGATGGGTGTCGATGATGCTTCGCACGCATTTTATCTTGGTCATGAACTTATGAAAGCAAAAACAGCGCTCACCTTGAGTAAAGCCTATCGTCAGGATCAAGCACTCGATTGGGGCTATCTCACCGAACCGGAGATCAGTCATCGGTCCCGTAGCGCACGGCAAGCGGAGGAGTCGCCGTGATTCTCGAAGGGATCGTCACCACGCTGAGCCCGCAAGGAATTCCCAACCTCGCACCGATGGGTCCGAAGGTTGAGGATGAACGTTTGCGTCGATTTGTTCTCCGCCCTTATCGAACATCAACAACCTACCTTAATCTTCGCGAGCGGGGCGAAGGAGTTCTCCATGTGACCGATGATGTGCTTACCCTAGCCCGTGCGGCGATCGGCACCGTTAGCGACGCCCCCTATCGTCCTGCCGAGGTCGTGGCAGGTGTGATCTGGCTCGGAGCGTGCCGCTATCATGAGTTTCGGGTGATTTCGCTGGATGATCATGAGATGCGGACTACCATTGTTGCTGAGAGCGTGGCCTCGGGAAGGCTCCGCGACCATTTCGGACTCAATCGGGCCAAGCACGCCATCGTCGAAGCGGCCATCCTGGCGACTCGGCTTGATCTCTTGCCGATCGAAGAAGTCTTGAGTGATTATGCGAAGCTCCGTGTGTTGGTCGAAAAGACCGGTGGCCCCGCTGAGCTTCAGGCTTTTCAACTCCTAATGTCGCACGTCGAGGCATCCCGAAATCGTCAGGCATTGAATAGAGTTGGGGATGATCGGTCATGAGGAACGTCGACATCCAGACCCCGAGCCGACTCCACCTCGGCCTGCTCGGTTGGGGGCCCGAAGCCGCGCGCCAGTTCGGTGGGGTTGGTCTCATGATCGAAAATCCCGGTCTGAGGCTCATCGCCTCAAACTCTGAGAAACTGAGCGCGACTGGTCCACTTGCCACCCGCGCTTTGAACTTCGCTGCCCGAGCTATCGAACGGGATCCGACATTATCACCTGCTCAATTTCAGATCATCCAAGCACCTCCGGAGCATGTTGGGCTGGGAACCGGCACCCAGTTGGGCCTGGCTGTTGTACGTGCCCTTACCCGGCTCAGTGGTCAGGGAGAGGTTTCCCTGGAACGGCTCGCTCATCTCTCCGGGCGGGGCCTTCGGTCCGGCATCGGACTCCACGGGTTTGAACAAGGGGGCCTGATCGTCGACGGCGGTCGGAGGACGGATGCGGGTATCCCCCCTCTGGTCATTCGCCAACAGTTTCCTCCCGAGTGGCGTGTCGTCCTGGTCATTCCCAGCCTCTCTGCCGGACTTCACGGCAGCGATGAGATTCGCGCGTTCGCCAAGCTCCCTCCCATCCCTCCCAGCGTCACGGACCGGCTTTGCCGACGTGTCCTGCTCGGCCTGATCCCAGCGATTGCCGAACGCGATTTGCACGGGTTTGGCGAGGCGATTGAGGCAATTCAAGCCGAGGTCGGTGCGAGTTTCTCACCCGCCCAAGGTGGAATCTATGCCCACAAATCCCTAGAGGCCATCGTCGATCAGATGAGACGGGCAGGACTGACCGGGGTCGGCCAAAGTTCCTGGGGACCTGCTCTCTACGGCTTCTTCGATGAGTCGATGATTCCTCAATCGGAGCAGGCTCGGCGAATCGAGCACTTATTAACCGACTTTCAATATGAAGTTGCATTCACGCGAGCCGTACCTACGCGCAAGCACTCAACGACCTGAGGAGCTCAATCGACTCGTCGACACGATCGTGCGGCACGAACAGACGATCGTGGTGGGTGGATTGCAGCGATCACGTTGCAACTGATCCCCGCTCTTGCCAATTCCGTCGCGATTGCCGCTGTGAATCCAACGGCGTTTAGGTCGGATCGGACATCAAGGGTGATCCATCCCGCTCGAAAATGGCATTTCCAGCCCAACTCCCGGGCGACCGATTCTGGAACTATGACCGTCATTCCCTCGACCTCGCGGAAGCTGGCAATCACTCTGGAGTGATTCAACAGGTCATCGTCAGGGACGAGGCAGAAGGCATACAATCCAGGGTTGAGCCTTGGCCGCATGTCCCGGATCAGGGTCGCCAGTTCGGAGTTAGCTATCGCCATGTGTGAGTCACACGTTTTTAACCGAAATTGAGCGATACGACTTAAGGATGACAACTCAGTTGTCTCGATTCTTTCCATGGATGACAATGGCGATTATTCTGAGCCACAGCGAGTTACCCTCTCGAACTTGAAGGGGAAGCACCGATGCCCGATCCTATCTCGCGCCGGATGTTCACCATACTTGGTACGGGGCTAGCATTGAGTTCTGCAACGATTTCGGCCTCGGCTGACGATCAGCCGATACCCGCAGGCGTTCCGCATCCCGTGGAGGCCGAATTCGAGCGGGATTACCCTGCGCCCGATTTCAAGCCCTCCTGGAAGAAACCACAGATCAATCGAGTCGTTGTCCAGGACTTCGTGATTTATGCTCACTCAGAATTGGAAATGGTCAAGAAGCTACTCGATAAGGAGCCTGCTCTGATCAATTCCTCAATCGACTGGGGGGGTGGTGATTGGGAGAGCGGCCTGGGCGGGGCGTCGCATATGGGCCGCCGCGATATTGTCGAGTTCCTCCTTGATCGAGGGGCCAGGATTGATCTCTTCTGCGCAGCCATGATG
>JANXSX010000193.1 GCA_025356475.1 Isosphaeraceae bacterium
ATCCAATCTTTACGGTTTTCAGCTCCCTCACTCAGGAGTAACGCCCTTCGGACGCACCGTGTGATGCAGTGGTACCAACGAGTTACCGACGTATCCACTAACCGCCCGCGTGCGATCGTCATGAAGTTTCTCCCAAGGGCTATTCAAGATCGTGGTCAAACGGCTGGACGATTGTCAAGATTGCATGGCCTGTCCTCTTCTTTTTCTTCTTTTTCATTGTCAAGATTGCATGGCCTGTCCTCTTCTTTTTCTCCCTCTTCTTTTTCTCTTCTTTTTGAAAAAGGTGGACATGCTGATTCCACTTGGAGTTGAACTGTACTTTCCGCGAGATCATCCATGTCATGCAGCCAGGCTGAGCAGCCTATCGGCCGCGGCCTGAATTTCCGACTCGGTGCCCCCAGGTCGTAGAGCCGCACGAATCTCCTCGCCCAGCAATTCGCGCCGCTTATCCGCATGGCTCGGGCGACGAGTCGAGCTGTCCCATGGCGAGGCTGACCGGTCCGCCAACTCCTCCTGCTTCCGACCCCACGCCCAGGCCTCGGTCATGGTGAATGTCCACAGGCAGACGTGGAACGCCCCGATGTTGGCTCAGACGAACCGCACCTGCTGCTGGCCCGCTCCGACGATCTCCTTGCAATCGCGAAATGTGATCTCCAGCGAGAAGCGATCGGCCACCGTTGTCAGGATGTCGGCGACCGAGGCCGACACGTCGGCGCAGAACTACGCCCGCCATCCCGTCGGCCCGTCAACCACGCGTGCGATCGTCATGAAGTTTCTCCCAAGGGCTTTTCAAGTTCGTCGTCAAACGGCTGGACGTTTGTCAAGATTGCATCGCCTGTCCTCTTCCTTTCGCTCTTCCTTTCGTCCTCTTCCTTTCGTCGGGAGTCCAGTTTACCGGATCGGCACGAATCGGATCTCGTCGAGGCCGAATCTATAGCCCTTGCTCGCTCGATTCTTGCCGACCATCGTGACCTTGAGAGTCGTGTTACCCTTGGTGACCGTGACGAAACCAAGCGGAAAGTCGCCGACCACGATATTCGGGCTGAATAGCTCGATTGGTTCTCCCTTCAACAGGGGGCTGCCATTCAACTCAAGCTTCGCCCGTCCAAAGTCGGACGCTCTGGTTAACCTACCGATGACTTCGTAATTGCCGTCGGCTTCCAGAGGGATCTCGAGAGACAGCGTCTCCCTCGCCATCTTGGGATCCCATAAAAATTGTCGATTGTTACTAAAGTCACCGTTGGTGAAATCATCCATGTTGGTCTGGCTGCCCGCCCATCCTCCCGATTTCTCCAGGACTTTCAGGATCGACCCTTCGAAGACCCATGTCCCATCGGGCAGGACGGTCCCGCCGAGCCTGGTGACCCGGATCGCCTCCGAACCCTGATTCCCCGACTCGGCGACCTGGACGGCGGGAGGCGCGAGCGCCTTGACCTCGATTCGATCGAATTCGGCGCGGACCATCGGCACCTTGCAATCGACCCCGAGAAACATCCAGGCCGGCGTCAGGTCCCAATCGAAGTGCAGAGTAGGACACACTTTGACCGAGTTTACAAAAATCTCGGCTCGGCGTTTCGTCACATCGATCCGGACCTTGTTGAAATCCGCCCCGCCCGGCTTGATCGCCGGATGGGTGATCGGGCCGATCCAGGGCGTCTCGACGGGCGCATCGTCCCGGTTCGATTTATAGGGTTCGATGAACAGGACTCCGTTCCCATCAATTTTCACTTCAAACCCTCCCTCTTCCGGTTTGAAATGCAGGATCACGGAACCTCGACTCGAAGCCTTCTCGCCAACGATCCGGCAATCGGCCTCGAATGAGAAATCCGAGTAGGGTCCGTTCGGGAGCGATCTGGAGAAGTAATAACCTTTCCAATCCGTGTTCGCCTGCATGAAATAGATGCCGTTGCGATGCCCCCAGATCTTCCTCGGCTCCTTGGCAAGCTCCTCGGGAGTCGTCGCCGACCAGTACGGTTGTGGCTTGCTGAAGTCGTCGGCGAAGATCACGCGAGGCGGCCGGGCGACGGTTGATGGAGGAGGCGGAGTCAGATCCGCCGGAAGTTCCTCGATCTCGACGTTTCGAAATCGGATCTTCCCTTTGAAGCCCTGCAAGCCGATCCGCCTCGGCCCCTCGACCGAAGGAAGGTCTTCGGCATACTCCAGCTTTTGCCCATTGACCGAAACGCTGGCCATGCTCCCGATCCGCACGACTTCCATCGTATTCCAACTCTGGACGGGTTTCATTTTGACCGACAGAGGCGTCAATTGCCGACGATCGGGGCCTGATTTGTAGTTGAAGAAATCGCCAATCTTGTCGCGCGAGTCGTCGAGGCCACTGATATTGAACTCCACGAAATCGGGTGGGTTGTCCGTCGCATCAAAGTTCCCGAGCACCACGCCGCTGTTGGTTACCGCCGGGGCTTGGAATTCGAGCCGAAGCCCGAAGTTCGCGTAGTGTTTTCGGGTGAAGAGGTATCCGTTGGGCGACTGACCCCGGAAGACCAACTCGCCGTCTCGGACGTCCCAATCGGAGACCTGGCCATCCTGGGAAACCCAGTCGGCCAGGTCCTTGCCGTTGAACAGGGGCCGGAACCCGGCGGGGATGACGGCGACGGGGGTCGTTGGTCCGACGGTCGAGGGAGCGAGTGTCGGCTCCTTGATCGCCGTCGGTTGTTTGCGAGGCAAGAGAGAATAACCCGCGACGCACAGTCCGACCAATGCCAGCAATCCCAGACCAGGAATGACCGACGATCGCCTGGACCAACTCTTTGGGCGGACGACCCGGGGTAGCTTCGGCGGGAGTTGCTCCTCGGTCAGTTCGCGGGGTTTGACCTCCTCGCGATAACCCATCACGAGGTCTTCCAGGTTCAGGTCGGGGTCGAATTCCAGTCCTGTTCGCACCGTCCGCTTCGCGAAGACCGAGGAATTGGGACTTCGATCGCGCTTCCGCGGCGTGGCCCGCTTCATGAATGTCTCGGCGAAGGTCTTCAGGTCGGCACGGGCCTGCTTGGCCGCGTTGGGGGTGGTCCGGCAGGCTTCGAGGAGTTCGATAACCTCAGTCATCGACCGGGGACGATCGGCCGCCTTCTTGGCCATCATCGTCTGATAGGCTGCTTCCAACGCCGCCGGGACGTCGTCCCTCGCCGAATGGAGCGAGGGGGCGGGCTGTTGCTGGTGGGCCATCAGCCGCTTGAGGATCGTCTCGCCCTGGAACGGCGGATGGCCGGTCAAAAGAAAATAGAGCGTGCAACCCAGACTGTAAATGTCGGCGCGATGGTCGGCCTTCTTCGAGTCGTTCGCCTGCTCCGGTGCGATGAAATCAACAGTCCCCATGTAGGTGCCGCTCTGCGTCAGATTGGCTCCGGCGACACGCCCCAGCGGGTTCGACGCTTCCATTACCCGCGCCAGCCCCAAGTCGAGCACCCTCACCTCACCACTGGGATCGAGCATCAGGTTGCCCGGCTTCACATCGCGGTGCACGATCCCTTGCGCATGTGCAGCGGCCAGTCCTCGAGCCGCCTGGATCGCGCAATGCAGCGACATCTTGATCGGCAAGGGGCCGACCTCTCGGACCATGTCTTCCAGGTCGTACCCTTCGACGTACTCCATCGTCAGGAACTGCACATCCCGGTCTTCGGCCGCCTCCAGCGCGGCGACCACGTTAGGATGATTGAGGCTCGCGGCCAGTTCGAACTCGCGGCGAAATCGCTGCACGGCCTCACCGTCCCGCCCAAAGGTGGGTAAGAGGATCTTGAGAGCGACGAGCTTGCCCGACTCACGGTGGCGGGCCTTGAAGACGACGCCCATCCCCCCCTGGCCTCGCTTATTAAGCACTAGATAGGAACCGATCACCAGCCCCTTGGCCTTGCCCTGGGCCAGGGCGCCGGCTTGGTAGGCGGTCAAATATCCTGCCCGAACCAGCGAGCGAGCCAGTTGGGCAACATCGCCGGAGGCCTCACCGGCATAGCGTTCGATCGTCGGTGCGTCGACCAGGTTGATTTGAATCGCCGCACGCTGGAACTCGGCGAAATCGATCAAGGGGATAGCTGGCGATGGCCTAATTTCCGGCGTAGGCGACGGGGGCTTGTACGTCCCGGTAGCCGAGAAGGCGGCGCCCATCAGGCACCTGGGACAGAGGCCCTGGGGAGAGCCGAGAGGTCCGCTTGCGCCACACTCGGGACAACATCGCTTCTCGGACACGGCGGGGAATCTCCAAAGAGTCCTGACTAGTCTGCTATCAGGAAGAGAAGCGAGCGGCCGGATGAGCTATAACCGGAGGTTGTGGATAGCGGATTGATTTTGGCGGCGTACCTTTGGTGAATCGCAAAACCACCAACCGGCCGAGATGGCCGAGGAACACGCCACCTGACCTTCACCACGGAAAGTGGGCGCGCGGTGGGGATGGAAAGAGGGATTCCTCGAACTCTGCGGGGCTGCGATAGTCGAGCGTCGAATGGCGACGTTGGCGATTGTAGAAGACTTCAATGAACTCGAACAGCGACTG
>JANXSX010000021.1 GCA_025356475.1 Isosphaeraceae bacterium
TTCTCGTTGGGTCCGGGGGGGTAGATCTCGCTGCCGGCAAAGACCCAGTCGAAGGTTAGGGTCTTCATGGTCCGCTCGTCCTTGACCCAGGTCCGGACATCAGCGCGCTTTCGCTTCATCCCATCAAGCCATTCCGCCTCGATCTGGATCGGGCTCCCTGCGGGGGCTTCGAACTTGGGTTTGAACCGAACAGGGTGGCCAGCCTCGGCTCCCGTCAGAAGGAGTCCAGCATGGATCTTCCTGGGGGCGGCCTCGGTGTAGAGGATCGACTCGTGCTCCTTGGTGCCTTTGAGGCAGAGCAAGTGCTCTAAAGCCCCGTCGCGCACAGCGATCTTGGCCCTCATGACGAGTGTTCGTTCTTTGGGATCAAACCATAAGGCGCGGCCGAGCGATTTCCAGGCGGGGTCGGCAACGAAGGTGTCGGGCTTCGCGATTGGCTCGTCGCCGGGCACCTGGGTTACGATCAACAGGAAGAAAGCGAGAGCGCACATGGCATGACACCCGGGTGTGGGACGACCGAAGCAACGAGATCCCTCAAAGATACGCGTTTACGCGTCAAGCGCATAGAAAAACCGCCGAGAAGCTGGGCTTCTCGGCGGTCGGACGTGTTGGGAGACTCAATCCAATGAAACTCGACCTGCCGGTTTAACCCCTTGTCAGTTAGGGGTTGGTCGGCGGGATCCCGAGGTCATCTTCGATCTCTTCCAAGATCACGATTCGAGGCGTAACCATCAGCATGACGCTCTCGGTCGTACGACCGATGCCGACGTTGCGGAAGAGGCGATTGATCATCGGGCTCTTCGACAGGATCGGAACACCGTACTCCAGTCGCTGTTCTCGCATCCGCTTCACACCACCAAGAAGGACCGTACCACCATCGGGGACGGTGACCGTCGTGTTGATGCTGAACTGCGAGACGGTTGGTAGCGAGAGGGTACTGGATGCAGTTCCCGTACCACCGGCGAAGCCAGTTCCACCTGCCGCCGCCTGTGAACCAGGGAAGGTCTGGAAGCCTTCGATGGTCTGGAAGTTCGGTGCCAGGGAGAGACGCACATAGCGGCGATCATAGGAGACAACCGGGGTTACCGAGAGCTGGACACCGTCGGCGATCTGACCTGGGGTCACCTGGACACCCGCCGATGCCACACCGGCAACGACTTGCGTCGAGGCGATGTAAGGCCGCTGAACCGTGCTGTTGACGAAGCCGAGGGCTCCGTTCAGCGTCGTAACCTTGGGAGCGGACACGATGTTCGACCGTGTGTCGCCTTGGGCTGCTGTCAAGAAGAGGTAAACTTCGAGGTCGGACAGGAACGCGATCCCGAAGGTTGCACCTGCGTTAGCGATCGCGTTGAACGGTCGAATCAGCGAAGAGCTACCTTGGAGGAAGGGGATCTGGAGGTCCTGGGTCAGTGTGGTGTTATTCGCATCACCCACTCCGGCACGTCCGACGACGAGGGGGGCCTTGTTGCCGTAAACGTTGTCACGAAGGGGGTTGAGGAGATAAGGAGCATTCGCTCCACCGCCACCGCCACCACCACCGCCACCTCCGACACCACCACCACCACCGGTGCCGCCTGCAACCCCACCACCACCACCGCCAACTCCACCACCGCCAACTCCACCACCACCACCGCCGACTCCGCCACCACCACCACCGACTCCGCCACCACCGCCACCGCCTGCGACACCACCACCACCACCGGCCGTTCCGCCTGCGATACCGCCACCAGGGGCCGGGAGCAGGGTTGCGTTCGGGTTCGGGATAGCAAAGGTGCTCTTGCGGCCCACGGTCTTCGAGGCGATCGAGAAGTCGAAGTCGACCCCGATCTCTTCAAAGAAGCTGTCGCTCACGGTGATGAACCGGACTTCGATCGAAACCTGAAGGTCATGCAGCTTACGAAGCTGCTTGAGCAGGTCTTCAACCTCGGCGTGAACCTCAGAGGTGTGCCGAATGATCAGGCTGATGTTCAGAATGAACGGCGTGATCGATCCGACGGGTGCTGCGGCATCGAGACCGCCTGCGGCCCCACCGAAACCACCACCCAGCCCAAACGGTGTTCCGCTGTCAGCGGCACCGCTACCGTCGTTGATCTTCCACGAGCCGGGGGAGATCGCAGAGGTGATCAACTGAACGATCGGGGTCATGTCGATCCGACGTTCGGTGGGGTTAGGGGCCAACAACGTACCGGTCGGTGCGCCAGTCGCATCGACAGGAGGTGAAGGCATGTTGGCACCGAGCATCGTGTTCGTATTCGGTGCCGGCTGGTTCGTGTTGATGGGGACAACCAGGTCAGCGACGTAGTACGTCTCGACATAGGTTGACTCACGGTTCGACTGCGGGCTGGTGATCACGAGGACATCCTCGTCGATCTTGTACGACAGTCCGAGCGGGGCCAGCAAGTACTTGAGGGCACTCTTGAGCTTGATGTCCTTGGCCGATAGGGTCACCGGAGTGCCCCGGGTCACGCCTTCATCGTTCAGACCCTTGGGGTCGAGGATGATGTTCTCGCCAGTATAGTTGGCGATGAACTCAATGGCCTCACCCAGGGGCTGGTCGAGGAAGTTGACCGTGATCGGCCGGTTCAGTTTGCTCTCAATGTCCATCGTCTTCAGGCTCTTGCGGACCGGCTTGCTCCGGGCCAAAGCGTCGAGACGCTTCTTCGAGAGATCCTTGAAGTCTTTGGGGAACTTGATGTTGTTCATCAGAACCTCGGGGTCCTGAATCCCTGCGGCATCAACTTCCTGGAACGCGGTGAGGGTTCCGTCTTCCTTCAGGCTCTTGATTTCCAGGTCGCGTTCGTAGTGACGCTGGGCACGAGACTTCCAGACCATGGCACCGGCCTCGACCAAGGTCGGATCGATCGTCTGGGCCTTCTTGGCGAAGTCTTCGGCTTCGGCGTACTTACCGTCCGCCTGGGCCTTCATCGCCTTGTCCATGAAGACTTTGACCTGTTCCTTCTTGGCCTTGTCGGCTTCGAGGATCCGCAGCTTTTTGGCTTCGATCGCCATGCGGTAGGTTTTGTCCTTCATCTTCAGGTCGAAGGTGGCCTTGTCCTTCTTGGCCAGCTCGATGGCGACCTCAATGCGACGGACCATCGGGCGGGCAATCGCTTCCTCGACTTCTGTAGCCTTCACGGCTTCGAGGGTCTCTTTGAGGATGCTGATGGCCTTGTCGGGGTCGGTCTCGGTCAGGCGACGAGCTTCCGCCACCTTGGTGCCAACTTCCGCGTTCATCCGCTGGGCGGCGATGACGGAAGCGCTGTCCTTGGGAAGGTCGGTCGCAGTTGCCTTGCCAGGTGTCCCGCCTTCGCTGGGGAGCTTGGCGAGTAGGTCCACGACACGCTGGGTCATCGAGTCGTCGATGCTTCCGCTCGCCGAGCTGATCTCGGTTAGCAGAGCACGAGCACGACCATTGTCACCCTTACGCATGGCGTCGATCGCTGCTTCGTAGAGGGCAAGGGCTCCACCTTGTTCGGCGAGGCCGATCTGGGCGAGCAGGTCTTCGGCCTGGGCGTCTACGCCAGATCCGCTGGCCTTGGCCTTGGCGGCGGCCTCTTTGGCGGCTGGGAAGTTACCCCCGGCCATCAAAGCCTTAGCCTGGTCGATCAATTGATCGCCCACACCGGTTGCGACAGGGATGTCGCTAAGGGCCGGAGCCGTATCAGCAACCGGGGCCTCAGGGGCCGACAGGCCGATCGGAGCGGCGGCAACTTCAACCGGAGCAGGGAGTTCCGCAGGAACGCCAGCCACGGGTGGGGGGATGTCGGGAGCCGTCAGGCCAGGGGCGGCTTCCTGGGTTGAGACCCGCGTGAGAGCAGGGTCAACCAGAGCCTCGGTCTGTCGGAGAGTATCCGCAGCCGCAAACTTGGCAGCGGCCGCCTCGCGGTTCCCCTTCCCAAGTAGGGCGTTGGCTTCGCGCTCCGCAGTGGCACTGGCCACGTTGGTTGGCGAGGCGGTCGTGCTACGGGTCCGGGCCATGGCCAGGTCGTGAAGGACGGATTCAGCGCGGTCTGCCGAGAGTGGCGGGACCACGTTCATCCGCTGAGCTTGACGGGCCTTCGTTTCGGCAACATCGAACTGGCCGGCAG
This sequence comes from Isosphaeraceae bacterium, assembly GCA_025356475.1. GTDB lineage: Bacteria > Planctomycetota > Planctomycetia > Isosphaerales > Isosphaeraceae > JANXSX01. The sequence continues at coordinate 4,089 of JANXSX010000021.1, forward strand.
CCATGGCACTCCGAGACTCTTTCACGAGTGACTCGTAGACACCGAGGCTGGGCTGGTCTTTAGGATTGGAACTCCGGAGGGCGTCACGCTTCCGCAGAGCGCGGGCGGCGTCGGCGACTTTCCGGGGATTCTCTTCCAACATCCCCCAGCTCATGCCCCAGGATTCAACCTCAAGGGCAAGACCTTCCGCCTGCTCGAAGCGGCTGGCGCTCATGAGCGTGCGGGCCTCTTTCAGCTTCGCCTTGGCTTCGGCTCGGCTGTGACTGGTCGAAACCTTGCTCCCAGACGTCGCTTTTGGTCGTGCCTTGGCGATCGACTCGGACACCTTCGCGGGGGTGTCATCGAACAGACCCCACTTGATGTTCATGGCCTGGGCGCGGGCAACCTTGGCGGCGGCATCATCGTAATTGCCGAGCCGAATCTGCTCGCGGGCGGCCGTGAGGAGCCAACGCGCTTCCTGGCGGGTATCCGCCGAAGCCACGCGAGTCTCCATCCCCGACGACTGTGACTGAGGAGCGGCTGGAGCCGCAGGAGCCTCGACACGGGCGGGGGTGGCCGTTGTAGGAGCAGCCGTCGCGGGCGTCGGAACCGAAGTCCCACTCGTCTGCTTGACGGCCGAGTCCTTAGGCGCTGTTACTGAAGTGAGTGCCCGCAGGTACTCGTCGAGCACAACCTGTTCATTGGCTTTGAGCTGATCGCGGTACTCATTCGCGGCGCCAAGATACTTCTTGGCGGTGTCGTAGTCGCCCTCGTTCAGGAGCCGTGCACCGGCTTCCAGATACTTGATGGGCGGGACCGGCGCTGTTGGCCGGGTTGCGGCGTCGCCGGGTGGGGCTGCATGTAAGGCAGCCCCCCACGCGCCGAGGGTCAAGTGGATTGCAAGCGTTCTGAGCCTTCCCAACGCGACCTCCTTTCGCCTACTTCGTGAACGATCGCCGACGTCCTGCGGCGATCTCTGACGTGTCCACGAAGCGGGAGACATGAACTGAGTGCTCTGCGGGAGCAGCAACCTCTACCGGACCCTGGGGTCCTGAAAGGAGGCAGCCGCAGCTTCACCCGGTCCTCGGCAAGGCAACCACGTTGATCAAGGTGCGAATCGGGAAGATGACGGGGCAACCGACTGAGAACGGGGAGAAGACGTAACGGGAGTTAATATCGGGATTAAAATTGACCGTCAACAGTAGTAGTGTCGAATTTGACGATTTTCCCGATTCCACCAATTCCAAGGGCGACCCACCCAAGAACCCCGTCACCCACTCCAGGAGGATTCAAGACCTGCGTGGCCCGATCAAATAGTCGCGACTTGAGCCCAAAACGCGACTTATTTGTCGCGAACCCTGTCAGATACTCCTCAATACGGGTTGGAACTAATCCTGAAAGCTTGCGTGGGTGCTTGCAGCCTCGCACTCGTGCATGATTGTCACGTATTCTCCCGGATTGTGGATGACGCCAAGAGCAGGTCGTTCTCATGCGCATATTCGAGCGGCCTCCGGGGCTGGCACGAGGAGGTGAACTCGTGGCAATCATCGGGCTCGTGAAACCTCTTTGAGGGTCTTTGAATTGCCGCTCAAAGCCGACAACAGTCAGGTGAAGCTCGCCTTGGAGCAATAACCAGGTAGCCTCGATCGCGCGACGAACGCAGTGGTCGGGTACGACCACTTGCACCTAGGCGTGCTCACCTGAGTGCCTCGTCGATAATTTGGTCGAGCATGGCCAACTTTAGCCTGACTATTTAAGTTCCCAATGACTCTCTCACAGAAACCCCATGCTCCGCCGATTGGTCACGGAGAACCGCTCGTCCAAGTACTGGGCGATCGCAGCCGTCAAGATTTCCTCGGCCTCGGGAATTTCGTATTGAAGGTTCTCAACCAACTCCATCGCACGACCACGGATGGCGGTATCGATCACACTTTTGCATTCCGCATAGGTCCGGCAGGAGGGATCAATGCCGCTCCTAAACACATTCTTGAGGATTGATTCAACCGTCGGGTGAAGTGCGAAGGGACCATTCATGATGTGATGGACAAGGACAGCATTATAGTAACCGTCTCCGAACCGAATCTCGGGAGCCTGGAGCGCGGCACGCAGGGCAAGGGTACAACGGACTTTTTCATTCTCCGTCGACTGGGCCCGAATCCCTCGCTTAACGAGCGCCTCGTTGAGCGCATCATCCCAGTCTTCCTTTTGGTACGGATGTACATCCTGACCGGCCTCGCCGAGTTGGTGCAAATAGAGTTTTGCAGGCTTGAAGCCGAGCAAATCCCTGGGGCGCGAGACCTCAACTACGACCTTATTCACCTCAGGGTGTTTCGTTGCCTCGTCGACAGCGTGCAAAAGCAAATGGTTGTAAGTCTCGTCCGGCTTCTGCAGAAAGTAATCTAGTAAATCGGTCATCTGACTCACCTTTCAGGTTCAAGCTCGCCGAGCCTGACTTGCGTTTTGCAGGCTACGAAGTACAAACATCGCCGAGTTCCGGCACGCGACTGGCCAATTCTCTATGATTTCATCATCCCGATGCTCATCGGCGAAATCACAAATCCCTTTGATTACGATCCAGAGGGGATCTTTACGGGGCGAAACCGAGAGCAGGCCGACCCCCTCCATCTCCCCTCCGACGATTCCATCCTTGACTCCCGGAACTTGTGTCATCAACTCGGCCAAGTAATATCGACTAAAGACTCTCGCTGCACCCGAAAGAAGCTCGCCGACGTGGACCTGATGTTCGAACTTCCCTCGTCGGTCTTCCTGACGAAAGAGAGACACGAGGGAGGGCTTTGCAGAATGACGTCTAACTCGTTTATAATCGAACACGTAGTTACCATTTTCGGTGCGAACATCGCGGGTGTCGTACGGCAGGACTGCGGTGGACACCAGGACATCCCCGATCTTTTGTCTGTTTCTGTCCACTCCGAAGGCCATACCCAACTGAACGAGTGCCGTCGCGTCAGTAGTTTGCTGGCAAAGAATACCTCGAGAAGCAGAGCCGCCGTGGCTCAGCGGCCCCATATTGCTACGTACCGCATTGACGAGGAAATCTCCGACTTGGCCAATCGATAAATATTCTCCTACCAAGCCACCTGCATTCCTCCGCTGGAAGGGAAGGCCCAGTTCTCTTGTAACGAGTTCTAGCTGTTCCTCTTCCGTCTTAGTCGCAACCAAGATCAGTAGGTCGCATGTTAGCAATCGATCTTCGTCTGTGGTCACACCTTCCCCAATGCGTGAATCCCCAGATCACCGTCGGCAAGCAGATCATTAGCTCTTATCATACCTGAAGGCGATCTCCCTCGCGAGAGCATGAGAATCGAAGGTTCCTTGGAAAAGATCGCTTGAGGCGGGTGGGAGTAGAGAATGGTGAATCACCAACATGAATTTGCTTAACAGATGAGCATGCATTGGTTCAACCGGTGTAATCAAACTGTGTCTTGATGAGTTTGGCGTAAATAGCGAGAGCTCTACATCCAAGTGCAAGAACTCAACCACAACTGTCCGGCCAACGGTGGGGAATTCGCCTCAGCACACTCACGCAACGACTCCGTGGCTCGCTGGGCTGGAGCGGCATCGCCTAGGTCTGGCCGAGATAACGGGTCAGGTATACAATTCGATTCAGGCCTTTACCCGGCTCAACCGAGTTCGCCATCTCGTACCTGGGGCTAGTGCAGATGCCCTGTGAGGTGTTTTCCATGTCCAAAACCGCTCGAAGCCTATGGCGTTCGTCGTTGGTAATTATGTGGGTAGGAGTCGCCGGATGTGGCGGTAGCCCGGCGTCCAAACCGACAACGGACAGCTCGTTTGCAGGACACCTCACCGGAGAACCCGAGATGCTATCAGACGATCAGGCTGCCACTGAGTCCAAGTTCAACCCGCTCACGGAAGCGGAATCGCGTGTCATCCTCGGAAAAGGGACAGAACGAGCGTTTGTCGGCGAATACACGGATCTGAAGGAATCCGGCACCTACGTCTGCCGGCGCTGCAACTCGCCGCTCTATCGGTCCGACGATAAATTCGTCAGCGAGTGCGGGTGGCCAAGCTTCGACGATGAGATTAAAGGCGCTGTCAAAAAAGTGCCCGACCGCGACGGCTCCCGCACCGAAATCCTCTGTAATCACTGCGGTGGTCATCTCGGCCACGTGTTCGTGGGAGAGGGGCTCACCGCCAAGAATACGCGACACTGCGTCAACTCGGTATCGATGAAGTTCTATGCCAAAGGGACTGAGTTGCCCGCCCTGATTAAATAGAGGACCTTCGCGAGGCGGTCAGTCGAGACTCCGTGTCGATGGCTTCGTAGAACGCGTAAAGGTTGTTCAGTAACATCCAGCCTCGCCCACGCCTCGGCGAGAGGCAATGAGGAGCACGCTTCTCTTCGAGTTGAACTGCAAGCGTTGAAGTCGGCGGCGAGGCGTATAATGAGGTGTTCCCACGTCAAGCGTGGGAACAACAATTCATTCCTATCGACTTGTAAAATTGAGACGACACTCCAGAGGTATCGCTTAACGCTTGCCCTTGGGATCGAGGTTAAGCTTGATCTGTTCGGCGCTGACGTCGCTTTGGACTCCTCCGGCGGGGATCTCTACTTTGGCGGTCCAGAGGATCGCGTTGAGAACGAGTTTGCGAAAGTCGTTGTTGGACCAGTTGATGTGGTTATGACCACCCGTTGTTCCAAAAGAGCGACCGCCATTGGTCCGTTCGGTGGCCCAGGCGACGATCTCGTCTCGGCCTTCGGCGGCAACGATGTGGGGGTAGGGTCCGCGCGGTGAGGAGGTCGCACCGGCTCGGGCTGCTTTGTCGGGCTTGGCCACGAGAATCGGGGTGACCCCCTTCATTTCAGGACGGAAGTGAATGTTGTAATACCACTCATCTTTCGTGCTGAACGGCTTCACTCCGGTGGAGACCGGGTGGGTGGGAATCGACTCGAACTTGCCGACCCAGTGGGGATTTGTCGAGAAGCCCGACTCGTAGTAACCGCCTAGCCAGTCGAGGAATTTGTCGCCCGGATTTCCCTTGGGGACCTCGACGGCGTAGTGGATACAGACAAGACCCACACCTTGATCCATGAGCTTCTGCATTGTGGCGAGTCGCTCGCCTTGGATCATGGCGTGTCCGCCACCTCCGTCCATAAAGAAGAGGACGGTTTTCGCCCCTTCGAACACCGACTCATCTTTGGGCCATCCCCCTTTGACGACAATCGGCTCGACCTCGGGAACGGACTTCAAGCATTCGGCGAGGAGCATCACTCCGGCGTTATGCTCATGGTCGCCAGGTCCGTGACTTGGGTTCCCAGCAATCAGAACGACCTTCGCGGGGGCGGCTCCGATTGAGACGCCGACGAGAAGGAGAAACGCGAGTGCATTCGAAAGCGTTCGCATGATGATTTCTCGATTAGGTGGGGAAACGAACCAGGCCTCCGGAAGGAGGCCTGGATGTTGGATAGGGTTTATCGCGGGTCGAACTCGCTCAGGTCAGACGAGGGGCGTAACGCCTGGAATCGACACTGCGGGCATGGCGAGCGGGCCGAAGCCGAGCTTGGCGGGCATCAGAACTTCTTTGGAGTTTAGAGCCTCGTCCCAGGTCACTGCTTTCCCGGTGTACGTTGACATCCGGCCCATGATCGCGGTCAGCGTGCTCTCGGCGACGGTCTTGAGCTCGTTGAGCGGCTTGCCTGCCCGGATGCTCTCGACCATGTCGATGTGCTCTTGTTCGTAAGGGTTCCGCTCTTCGCCACGGAACCGCCACTTCACCGCCCCGTCGATCCGCGAGCCGTTCGAGTTGAACGAACCCTTGGTTCCCTGGACGTACTCGCTGACGTTGTTCTCGCAGCCTTCGATCTGGCGAGCGTAGCTGCTGCAATGAGCGCCATTGGCATATTCGTAGTCGATGGCGAAGTGGTCAAAGATGTGGCCGAAGTCGGTGGAGGTCCGGACCTGACGCCCGCCCATGCCCACAGCGCGGACAGGGTGGCCGTTCATCGCCCAGTTGATCACGTCCAGGTTGTGAACGTGCTGCTCGACGATGTGGTCGCCTGAGAGCCAGGTGAAATACAGCCAGTTGCGAAGCTGCCAATCCATGTCGGTCCAGCTTTCCTGGCGGGGCTTGTTCCAAAGTGCCCCCTGATTCCAGTAGCAACGAGCCGACACCAGGTCGCCGATCGCACCTTCGTGGATCTGCTTCATGGCTTCGAGGTAACGCTGCTGGTGACGGCGCTGGGTGCCCGCAACGATCGCCAGATTCTTTTTCTTGGCTTCTTCCGCAACCGCCAGAACCAAGCGAATGCCAGGTCCGTCGACAGCAACGGGCTTCTCGGTGAAGACGTGCTTGCCGGCGGCAACGGCAGCCTGCAAGTGGGTTGGGCGGAAGCCAGGAGGGGTGGCCAGAATCACGAGGTCAACGCCCGACGCGATAACTTGCTTATAGGCATCGAAACCGACGAAACAGCGATCGTCGGGAACTTCGACCTTATCGCTATACTTTCGCAGACCGTCTCGGGCACTGTTGAGATTGTCGGCGAAAACGTCGCCCATGGCCACGAGCTTGACGTTTGATGACGAGGTGATCGACTGCTCGGCGGCACCACGACCACGACCGCCACAGCCAATCAGGCCAACCTTGATGACATCGCTACCTGCCGCGTGAACCGAGGGGACAGCCAGGCTCGAAATCGCGGCGACCGCGCCCGAGGCCTTGATGAAGTCGCGCCTGGAAGCGGCGCCGTTGGTCCCGGTCATGTCGTCATACTCCTGGAGAGTGAAAAAAGGAGAAGCGGACACCTCAAAGTTCAATCTTCAACTACTCTACTTGCTACCCTTGCCCTTGACGATCGGGGACTTGATTCCCACGAGATTTTCTTGCTCGTCGAGAGCTCGCACAATCCGAAAGCCCACGAAAGTCGCGTCAGTGTGCCACCAGATGCTCTGGGGACGTTGGGGGTCCTGGACGCTCCACTCAAGATTTGAGGCCAACCGAAACGCCGAACGGAGCTTGTCCGCATCATCGTCCCAGGAGCCACCACGCGCAACGTAGGGATACTCCTTGGCGTCGGGCAGAACCACCGGGCCCTTGGCAGGCTCAGCACCTGCGAGCTTACTGTAAGTGTCCGCCGCATAATGGTCCATGCACCACTCAGCCACATTACCATGCATGTCGAAGAGCCCCCAGGGGTTAGGCTTCTTCTTGCCGACCTGCTGAGGCTTCTCGGCGTTATCCACGAACCAGGCGTAGTCAACGAGTGAGGCGGGATCGTCTCCAAAGGAGTAGACAGTCTTGGTCCCGGCTCGAGCGGCGTATTCCCACTCAGCTTCGGTCGGCAAGCGATAGGCCTTCCCGGTCTTAGCCGAGAGCCAGTGGCAGTACTCCATGGCCGAGTGATGGGTGATACAGAGAGCAGGCTGGTTGCGACGTCCCAGGCCAAAGGTCTCGTCGGCGTAAGGAGGGGTTGGTCGGCTCACGGCGTCGGACGCTTTTTCCTTTGCGTCTTGTGTGGCGGGATCGACCTTCTCGCGAGTCTTCCTCTTCAAGTCCATGCTGAATGCGAACTGGTCGTATTCGTCCCAGGTCACCTCGTGCTTACCCATCCAAAACGGAGCGATTGCCACCTTATGCTCGGGGCCTTCGTCGGATTTTCGCTTGGCTTCGCCGGCGGGACTCCCCATCGTATAGATACCGCCGGGGATCGGCACGAGGTCAAACTTGAGGTCCGTTCCGGTAATACTCTCAGTGTAAGGCTTGAATTCCTTGGTCGCGGGCTCGTCGGCAAGCGCTGGGCAAGCCACAATAACAACGGCAAGAAACACGTAGGTAGAAATCGTCGCGGGCACGATGAGAAGCTCCGTCGAAAGGATCACGGGACAAAGCCAATGCATGGTTTGATCGGCTTGGGACTTATGCTGTTGTCAGTTCTTCCAGTGAGTGAGCCAACGCTCAAACGCTTCGAGTATACCGAAACCCACATGGGAAGTCCCTTCCATCTTGTTTTATACACCGGCGACGAGGGCACCGCTAGTCGCGCCGCCAAAGCGGCATTCGTGAGGATCGCTGCACTTGACCTGGCCTTAAGCGATTACAACCCGGAAAGCGAACTGATGCGACTGTGCGAGAAGGCCGGTGGGCCCCCAGTCCCTGTCTCGGCCGACCTGTACGACGCATTGGATGGATCCCTCAAGATGGCCAAAGCGTCGGGTGGTGCCTTCGATCCAACCGTCGCCCCCGTCGTCCGACTCTGGAGACGAGCCCGGCGCGACCGCAAACTCCCCGACCCTGACACATTGGCGAAGGCCCTGAGCTTGGTGGATCATTCAAAGCTAGTTCTCGACCCGACAAACAAGACAGCCCAGCTCACCGATCGTGGGATGAAGCTTGACCTTGGGGGGATCGCCAAAGGCCTGGCCTCGCAGGCGGCCATTGATGCGTTGAAGAAACTCGGGGTCGATCGGGCACTCGTCGCCGGTGCAGGTGACATCGTGGTGAGTGGTCCTCCGCCGAGAAGTGACGGCTGGATCATCGCCGTTACACCCCTCGGACCCGAAGAGACGACCAACCCGCTCCGACTCTCGTTGGTAAACTGCTCGATCTCAACCTCGGGAGACGCCGAACAGTTCGTCGAGATCGCTGGCAAACGCTACGGGCACATTGTCGATCCCAAGACCGGGATAGGAGTCGTCGAACGGGCCGGGGTCACGATTGTGGCCAATAACGGAGCCATCGCCGATAGCTTAGCCACCGCCGCATTTGTGCTGGGGACGGAGAAGGGGCTCGAACTGGTTGAAAAAACCCCAGGAGCCTCGGCAATCTTCGCGAGGAAGATTGGGGATCGCCTCGAAGTGAAGCGAACTGCAAAGTTCGACCAACTCCGCAAGGCAAGCGGAACAACCTCTGACGCGACCCTCGGCCCAGGATGAAACTCAACCTCTCAACCTGCCATGGCGATCGAACTCTGTTCTCGTTGCGAAATCACCTGCTCGAGTTGATCGACCTTGATTTGGAGTCGATACAGCTCAGTCAAGATATCCTCAATCGCCAGAGCAGTCTCAGTACTCGGGGTGTGTGAAGCGGCGTGTTGTTCGAGTGCCTGCGACATGCTTGAGGTCAATGTTTGCTTGATCCGGAACTTGAGACGGGCTCGCGAGCCGGCTGTCGTATTCCAGATGGCGCGTAACGGCTTTTTGATCAGGTGACGGATCATCCGACATGCTCCCGGACCGGAGTGAAGTGGGGACGACGAATCGCGATACCGGGTCGATCGATCCGAAGATGATCGGGGAGTGCGAATTGGTCGGAGACATGGAACGGGTCGAGGATTGATAGTTCGAACATCTCAGCATGCTTGGGCAAGATCCGGATATTGTGACGACCAAAAGTTGAATCACCCAAGGCGAAGTGGGGGACCCGACCCGCTTCATGATAGAGCGCCACCTGGCCGAAGCCAGCCAACTCTCTTGCGATACTTTCCAGCTCCGGGGGGTCGTCGGACGGGGCGATCAATGCGATCTTCGACCGGGATGTCAGTGGCTTATCGACGACTTGCCGGAGGAGTTGATAGAAGCGTTGCGAGGTATCGGACCACGCGAATTGCGCGGCATGGAGTGGCGCATTCGTTCGGAGTTGTGAAGCGAGGACGGGGTCACCTAAGATCCGATTTAGTTGGTGTGCGAGATCGTCGGCATCGGTCACATCGGCGAGTAAACCAGCCTCGCCGACGACCTCGATCTGCGAGGAATTGTTGCCCGCCAGGACAGCAGCGCCGCAGTGCATGGCTTCGAGGACCGGGAGGCCGAACCCTTCATAAAGTGACGGGGAGACATAGGCGGTGCAGCGCCGATACAGGAGCCGGAGGTGTGTGTCTGAGACTCGGTCGGTGATCACAAGCTGGTCGAGGACACCGTGCTCCCGACAGAGATCCTCGAGCTGCTTGGGATCGATCTCCCACATTCCGCCGACCACGGCGAGCTGATGATGGAGCCGAACCGCTTCGGGCAGCTTGCCGAAAGCGGCGATCAGGCGACTCAGGTTTTTATGCTCTTGATGAGTCCCAATTGTGAGCACAAATGGTCTTGTGAGATTCATCGACTTGAGAATGCGTTGATCCTCAGCAGTCTCTGCGGTTGGGAAGAAGAACGAGGGATCACTGGCACAACGAATATTGGCGATTCGATCACCAGGAAGGTTGAGCAAGAAGGCAAAGTCTTGCCGGGTCGACTCCGAAATCGCTGCGAATCCATCGTAATGACGAAGGGTCATCAAGCGTCCGTAGAATCGCGAGGCCGCTTGGAGGTCGGGCAGACAATTGTCCCGAAACTTGAAAGGGATCACGTCGTAAACGACCGCGACCATTGGGAGATGTTTGAGCGGGCGGGCTGGGAGGTTCCGCGACGGGCACATCTCCAAGGGGTTGAGCACGCCCAACACATCAAGCCTATCGGGATTGGCCCGAGCTTGCCGCGCGAGTGCATCGAGCATGGTGCTCTCGCCGAGTTCGGCGATCGGAGTGAGAAACTTGACGATCGCGTTGGGTCCAGTTGGTATCAACTCGGTCGGCAAATCCTCTTGCGCGTACAAGATAAATTCATCTTGCGGATTCTGAGTCAGCAAGTGCGCGACCAGATTCTTCACATACCGCCCGATCCCTCGGTGTCGGCTGCGCGACTGGAGTCCGAAGACTTCGAGGCCGATACGCATTAATGGATTCCTGAGTGGGTCAGACCTGAACGGACTGGGCACGACGCGATAAGTCCAGGTGGGGTCGAGGAATCGCTGAAACCGTCGCCTTGACCGGGGTGCCACGGGCGAAGCTGATGATCGTGTCGGCGATCGACTCCCAACTGTAGAGCCGGTCGAGTGATCCCTTCAGAATCGACACAGGTCCCGCTTCTTGATAATTGCGATAGGCCACGTCAACTGTCGCCGTCTCACAAGGGTCGAAGAAGTGGACACCAGGACCAGCGAACTCACGGAGCGAGCTATTCTCACTCGTCAGGACGGGGGTACCGTGTCTCAGAGCGTCGAGGACCGGGAGTCCAAAACCCTCATAGAGGGAGGGATAAACGGACCAACCAGCGGTTTGATAAAGCTTGCAGAGTTGTTTGTCGGTGACGTACCCGAGGAAGCGAATCCGTCGGCCATCACGCGCAACCGACAGGTCCTTGAGTTGTTTCTTTGTAAAGAGCCAGCCAATACCGCCTGCCCACCAGAGTTCCGCCTTGGGGGGCAAGACATCGGTGTTCCGGAACCAGTCGATCAAAAACTGGGCATTCTTGCGCGGTTCGAGCGTCGAGACCACGAGCCCAATATTCGGGCGTCGTTCAACCTTACGACTGTGCAAATGATTATGAACGCACTGGCTTGGCCCAGGATAAGCGACGGAAATCTTGGCAGGATCGACATCCGCCAACCATGCTGCGTCGGCTTTGGTCGAGTGTGAGTCGGCCAGGATGAGGTCGGAGAGGGGCAAACAGAGTGAGAAAAATACGTTGAATGTATGATTGGTCATCGCTGTGTGGGTTGACGGCAACAACAGAGGCGTGAAGTCGTGTAAGACACTAACCTCGCGTGGGAAGGCCTTGTGGGCAGGTCGTGAGGCCGTGTAAACCGCAACCGAATCGTCGGTTGGACATTCCATTGGCTCACGCCAGCAACGCCAAATTCGCCTTGCCCATTGGCCGGGATCTTGGTCCTGTGACCAATTCAAGTTGGCAGGAAGAGCGAGCTGCTCGCCCCCAACGAAGAATCGGACCGGGGCACCCGCCGCGCCTAGGGCCATTGCAAGCCTGGCGGTATAACGTGTGATACCGGTCAGCTTGGTCGTCTCGAATAGGGCCGCATCCATATAAATAGGCGGGCAATCGACACGATGCGACCGATGCTGTGCTTCGGACATGCGGGACCTCATGTTCCTGACTCGCGCGGCGTCCTGCCGTCGCAAGAATACATAGCGGCGGTGACGGAGACTGTCAATCCGAACCCTGAGGCCAGGCATGGCTGGCGCGGTCGTGCCACCAGCGTGGATATGAGTCAAGATTGGGTTGAGCCCGAAGTCGAATCCGCACGTGGACGCGGACTGCCGGGTCGATTCTTGGACGTCCTCTCGACATATCGTGCATCACGCCAAACTGGGATAAAAAAGGCGGAATCCCCTCATTCAGTCAATGTTGACTTTGTTCTGTACGATGAGTAAGATTGCAGGAGATGAACGGTAACCGGAGCCTAACGTCGATGTTCACTGAAGTTGAGTCTCGGGTCGATCTGGAGCTTGCGAACGAGCGCCTCGCGGGGAAGAGCCCGCAGGAGATCCTCCGTTGGGCGGTTGAGGCCTATTATCCTCGGCTGACGATGGCGACCGCGTTCGGCCCTGAAGGGTGCGTGATCCTCCACATGCTGGCGGAAATCGAACCAAAAGTGCGGGTCTTCAACCTCGATACGGGATACCAGTTCGCTGAGACCCTCAAGCTTCGCGATCAGATTGCCGAACGCTATGGGATTGAAGTCGAGCTCGTCTCCGCAGAGACCACGGTCCCCGAGTATGAAGCCTTAAACGGTGGAGCTTTATACGTCCGTGACTCGAACCAGTGCTGTCATGACCGCAAGGTGGTGCCTCTCCGGCGGGCCGTGGTCGGTTACGACGCCTGGATCTCTGCGATCCGGGCCGATCAATCGACGCATCGGGCCAAAGCCAGTGTTGTGGGCTGGGATGCCAAGTTCGACCTTGTGAAGGTGAATCCGCTCCTGAGCTGGACCAAGCGCGATGTTTGGGCGTTCATCGTCACAAACCACGTCCCCTACAACCCGCTTCACGATCAAGGTTACCCTTCGATCGGCTGCTGGCCGTGTACTCGGGCAATCGGTGAGGGTGAAGATGAACGGGCGGGACGTTGGGCAGGCCAGGCCAAGACTGAGTGCGGCCTACACTCGCTGGATAGTAGTCAGCTTTGATGTAGCGTGAAATCGTCAAGCTTGATCTTTTTGATATTGATATGACGTGAGGCTCACGCAACAGGTATGCGAATCAGCGCGAAAGCCGAATACGCTTGCCTTGCCGTCATGGCCCTCGCGCGTCAAAGACTCGACGATTCGCCGATCCGAATCAAAGATATCGCCGAGCCCTACCACATACCCGAGCGATACCTTGTCCAAATCCTGCTCCAACTCAAAGGAGCGGGTCTTGTCGTGAGTACTCGCGGGGCTGCCGGCGGCTATCGACTCGCTCGGCCTGCGACCGCGATCAGCCTCGGCGAAGTTCTGAGTGCGATCGATGGCCCAGACCCGCCTCGTGAGGCCAATGGTGCTGCGGCGCAAGCCCTGGCGTCGGTCTGGGAGCTTGTCCGGGCCGCCGAACGAGCTGTGCTCGATTCCACCTCGATTGCCCAAATTTCCGAACGGACCTCCCCGCGTGAATGGATCATTTGAACGATCCTTCACCATTACCCACCCCTTCTCCTCTTGAAAGGAGTCTTCCGATTCCCACGACAGCCACCCCCTCAACGCTCAACACTCCGTACGGCGGCAAGCTCGTCAACCTGATCGTTGATGAGGCCCGCGCGACCCAGATGCGTGCCACAGCCAAGGATTTCGCGAGCCTGACCCTCGACGAGCGAGGCCTCTGCGACCTGGAACTCCTTGCTGTCGGCGGTTTCTCACCCTTGACCGGGTTCCTGGGTCAGAAGGATTACGAAGGGGTTGTCGCCAACCAGCGGCTTGCCGATGGCACGCTCTGGCCCCTGCCCGTCACCTTGCCCGTCACCCCCAGCGACACCATCGCTGTTGGCAAGACCCTCGCCTTGCGAGATGTCTATGGCAACCTGCTCGCCTTCCTCCATGTCGAAGAACTCTACGAGTATGACAAGGAAGTCGAAGCCAAGAACGCCTATGGCACAACCGACGCCAAACACCCCGCCGTTGCCCATCTGAACCGTCAGGCGTCGCATTATGCGGCTGGTAAGCTCGAAGTGATTCGGGTTCCACCACACTACGACTTCACCCCGCTGCGTCGGACGCCTGCAGAGCTTCGTGAGCACTTTGCCAAGCTCGGTTGGACCAAGGTCGTCGCGTTCCAGACGCGTAACCCCTTGCACCGGGCCCACGAAGAGCTGACCAAGCGAGCCGCCGAACAGATCGGTGGCGGCCTGCTGATCCACCCGGTCGTAGGAGTGACAAAGCCGGGCGATGTCGATCACTACACCCGGGTTCGCTGCTACAAAGCGTTGGTCGAAAACTACTATGAGCCGGGTTCGGTCGTCCTGAGCCTGTTGCCATTGGCCATGCGGATGGCCGGTCCTCGCGAGGTTTTGCTTCATGCGATCATCCGCCGGAACTATGGCTGTACCGACTTCATCGTCGGCCGCGACCACGCCGGACCTGGAAACGATAGCACGGGCAAGCCGTTTTATGGGCCTTATGAAGCCCAAGAGGCCATGGCCAAGCACAAGGATGAGCTCGGGATCGGCATGGTTGACTTCAAACAGATGGTTTATCTGCCCGATGAAAACCGATATGAAGCTGTCGACGCCGTGAAGCCCGGCACCAAGACCGCCGACATCTCGGGAACTCAGGTTCGTGACGATTACCTGGCCAAGGGCCTGGCGCTTCCCGAGTGGTTCAGCCGGCCTGCGGTTGCCGCGATCCTGGGAGAGACCAACCCGCCCAAGTTCAAGCAGGGCCTGACAATCTGGTTCACCGGACTCTCGGGTTCGGGCAAGAGCACGGTCTCCCATGCACTTGTCGAGCGGCTGGCGGAGTATGGTCGCAACGTGTCAATCCTTGACGGCGACGAGATCCGCACCCACCTCTCGAAGGGGCTGGGCTTCAGCAAGGAAGATCGCGATGCCAACATCAATCGCGTGGGTTATGTCGCTGGAATGATCGCGCAGCACGGTGGAACAACCTTGTGCGCAGTGATCAGCCCATACATCGCGACCCGAGATAATGCTCGCAAGTCGTCGAAGGGGAACTTTGTCGAGGTCTATTGCGACACGCCGATCGAAGTCTGCGAGTCGCGTGATGTCAAAGGCCTTTATGCGAAGGCTCGCGCAGGCGAAATCAAAGGATTCACCGGAGTCGATGATCCCTACGAAGCCCCGATCAACCCCGAGGTCTCGATCAATACCGGCAAACTCTCAGTCTCCGAGAGCGCCGACAAGATCGTGGCCAAGCTGCTTGAACTCGGGTACATCACCGAGAATCCTCCGACCGTGGTCTGAGTAGCGGTTTGAATTCGATCAGTTCCAATAAAAGCCGATCGTGCATAAGTTGAACATTCCCCCAAAGGATGTTTAGACTTATGCTCGGTTGGCTTTGCTCGTTGGTCGTCTTTCCTGAAGGGAAGAGTCGGGAACCGGGTCGCACCTCAAATACGAGGGCTGCTACCCTGGTTTTTCTCAGGATGGCAACATGGAAATTGGCAAGTTGATAATCGGGACCGTCGGCTCAATATTTGTCGTGTCGGCGTGTAGGTACTGGTTCAGGTACTCTGCTTTTCTGAGGCGGACGTCATTGGATCGCGAGGAGCTTTACAAAATATTCAGCGTTCGCGGTGAAAAACAAAAGTTTGACAAAATCCTTGAAAAAGTTTCCGAACTATACGGCGTGCCCTCCTCAAAATTGAGGCCAAGCGATTCCTTCCGAGGGAACTTGCGAGCGTTGGATAGCTGGAATTTGGGGTCAGGAGCAGAAGAACTCGAATCGTCTATATGTAAATTAATTAATGTTGAAAAACAACAGGAATCAGGATCAGTTCACTCGTTGGGGGATCTCGTCAACGTGTTAGAGCCCGATCGCCCGCTCTGATGTTGAACACCCTCTCCAGCAGGGCCGTACCCAGCCTTGCTGCTTGAACTCGGGTACATCACCGAGAATCCGCCGACTGTGGTCTGAGTAACGGTCTGAATTCGATAACGCCAACGTCGAAGTGATACTGCCTGGCGATTCTGCATTTGCGTGGGATCTTGAAACCAGCAATGGCTCGGTTGTGAACGAATTTTCGGGTGGTAAGCCGGGAGGGCGCTCGACAACATCCACGGGTTCCGTCGGTAAAGATCCGACAGGAAACCTTAGGGTGGAAACGAGCAACGGCTCGATCAAAGTTCTCAAAGGCCAGTAGGATTGGAGTTGCTGAATCTAACCGAGCGCAACCCGGATCACGTCCGCGTTTACTGGCGAAATGATGCCTCGCTCAGTGATAATTCCGGTGATCAACTGGGCAGGCGTGACATCAAAGGCTGGGTTATAGACGTCAATACCCGTCGGAGCGGTCACCTTGCCGAATCCTTCGGTGATCTCACGAGGGTCGCGCTGCTCAATCGGAATCAGCGAGCCATCGACCAAGCTCAAGTCGAACGTACTCGAAGGGGCCGCCACATAGAATGGGATTCCATGGGCCCTGGCGAGCAGAGCAACACCATAAGTACCAATCTTGTTTGCGGCATCCCCATTGGCCGCGATTCGGTCGGCACCGACCACCACCATCTGGATCTTGCCTTCCTTCATGACCTGCGCGGCCATGTTGTCGCAGATCAGGGTGACCGGAACTCCGCGTCTTTGGAGTTCCCAGGCCGTGAGCCGAGCCCCCTGAAGGAGTGGGCGGGTTTCATCGGCAAACACACGAACATTCTTACCGAGTTCGTGGGCGGAGAAGATCACGGCAAGCGCGGTTCCATAGTCGGACGTCGCTAGCCCACCGGCGTTGCAATGGGTAAGGATTCCGCTTCCAGGCTGCACCAAGGTGGCACCAAAGCTGCCGATCGATCGGCACATCGCCCGATCTTCATCGTGAATGGAACGAGCTTCGTCCAGGAGCCGACCCAGCAACGGGGCCACCGGCCCCTCATATACCGACGCAATCGCATCCATCCGGTCGAGTGCCCAGAACAAATTGACCGCAGTCGGTCGGCTCGTACGAAGATGGTCGGTCGCCGCTTTGACCACTTCTTTGAGGTCGGCAAGAGTGCCCAGTGGGGCTTCCTGAGCGCCAAGAACCGCTCCATAAGCGGCGGCGATCCCGATTGCTGGAGCACCCCGGACCCGGAGCGACTTGATCGCCTCCCAGAGGGAGGCGACGTCGTGAAGGTCAATTTCGACAAGCTCCACCGGAAGCCGGGTCTGGTCGATCAGGCGAACGAAACCGCTCGCCGCATCGCCAACCCAGCCAACCGTGGGAGTCTCCATTACTGGAGCCGAGGAGTTCATTCCTCGTCCTCATCCTCTTCGTCATCTTCTTCCGACTCTTCCGGATCGATCCAGGTGTAGAACTCGGAGTAGACCCGCCACAGCGTCTTCATCGCTGCTTCGAAGTCGACCGGTTTGAGCGGAGGATGCTGGCCACCGAAGCCTGCGAACTCGACTGCGACCTTGAGAAGGTCGAGATTCTGACGACGCATTTCCAGGAAGATCTGGCTCTGGGTGTCGAGTTCGAGAGCCTCTTGGATGGCGTCGTCCTCCATGGACTCCACGTCTTCTTCGTCGTTGTCGATATCGTCAATTTCATCATGCATCAGGGGAGTCCTTGGTAAGGCGATCGGGAGGGTGACAGGTGGGGTTACCACCGAACGATTTCAGAGTGAAAGGGAGGCCAGATCCACACAGGGGAGACCGAACGTATCTGCAACAGCTTGGTTGGTGACCACGCCTTCGGTGATATTCACACCATCGGCGAATCCCTGCGAACTCGTGGCGACGCTCTTCCAGCCATTCTTGGCGATCTGGATCACATAAGGCAATGTCACGTTACAAAGCGCGTAGGTACTGGTCCGACCGACTGCGCCAGGCATATTCGTGACGCAGTAATGAACGACCCCATCGATCACGTATGTGGGTTCTCGATGCGTGGTCGGCCGACTCGTTTCGACGCAGCCACCTTGATCGATTGCGACGTCGACGATCACGGAGCCCTGTTTCATCGTGGCCAGATCGACGCGTCTCACGAGGCGAGGGGCCCGAGCACCGGTCACGAGGACCGCACCGATGACGAGATCCGCTCGCTGAATCGACTCCAGAATCGTGTGCCGATCGGAATAAAGAGTCGTCACATTCGCAGGCATGATATCGTCGAGGTACCGAAGCCGGTCGAGATTGACGTCCAAAATTCGGACGCTCGCCCCCAAGCCGGCCGCGACCCGCGCAGCGTTACTGCCGACAATCCCCCCACCGAGGATCGCGACCTCTGCCGGAGCGACTCCGGGAACACCCGCGAGCAGAATCCCCCGTCCCTCGTTGGGCCGTTCGAGATACTTTGCCCCTTCTTGGATGCTCATGCGGCCAGCAACTTCGCTCATCGGGGTGAGCAGTGGCAACGATCCTTTAGCGTCTCGCAAAGTCTCATAAGCAATCGCGGTGATCCCACTCTTGATAATTGCTTGAGTCAGTGGTTCATCAGCCGCAAAATGGAAATAAGTGAACAGAACCTGGCCGGGACGCAGGTGGGGCCATTCACTCGGTTGGGGTTCTTTCACTTTGACGACCATGTTGGCCTGGGCCCAGACCTCCGCCGCCGTCGACACCAATGTAGCGCCAACCTGGGAATATTGGGCATCGGCGATCCCGGAGCCGAGACCAGCCCCCGCTTCCACCAGGACCCGATGGCCGGCCAGTGTCAGTTCTTCGACGCCGACGGGGAGGAGGGCGACCCGATACTCGTCCGATTTAACCTCTTTGGGCAACCCGACAATCATCCGAGAGACTCCAATGGCGGGGCGGACACTCCGGGTGGGCGAAGTACCTATTCGAGCAGAGAAATCAACCACGTTCAAGCGCGAGGAACAAAATGACGCAACGACCCCGGGCCAAGTTTGGTCCAGGGTCGCGTTGGTTCGAATCGTGGTGTGGTCGAGTTCAGGCTTTGGCAGCCTTCGGCTTAGGCCCCTTCGCCTGAGTCGTGCGCCAGTCAGCCAGAAGAGCCTTCAGCTCCTCCAGAGTCACTTCGCCATGGCTCTCGGGGTTCGATTCCCAACGCTCCATCAAAGCTTTATAGCGAATTCGGAGCGGTCCCTTGGGCAGAAACTTGCCGTGAAACTTTTTCCAAACTTTGAGCCGAAGGTCGGGTGCCGTCGGCTTGACTTCTACTTCTTCGGTGGACATGGAAAGATCCCTGGTTCAGTGCAGGCACACGCCAGCTTGGCCGAATGCGAAGCGATAAACCTACCATATCGGCAACTGAGCTACAAGATCAGCCCAAAACGGAGAATCCGCCGGAATCACGCCCGATTCTGCCATCGCTTGATCTTTGGAACAGAGTATCGCCACAATATTAGTCGTATAAGCCCTCTGGAGCCTAAAGAATCCCAATGAGCCACTTGACGGAGCCAAGCAAAACGTCCTGCTGCAACTCACAGGTTTAGAGAGTCGGAGGCCGCTGACATCCATTGCCGACGAAGACGAGCGTCATCGTGCTAAAGAGACCCGGGAGTGGTTCAAGAAGGAGTTTCTCACGATATGAGCCCCGACTTCATCGATCACAGCGCGTATCCCGACCTTGATGAATTTCCGTCCGCCCTTGAAACGGACTTGGACAAAGCGGATTACATCCATCGCGTTTGCACGGCGTGGGATTACGGAGTCCATCCTGACCTCGAGACATTTACTCTCTTCGCGCAATGGATGGATGTTTTCGACCGTTTCCCTGTCCCTACTTCAATCGGATATCATGCGTTCCGCGCGTGGTTCAGTTGGGATCCCGTCCTCTTCCCAACCACCGTCTCTGGTCCTACCCTGCGATACCAAATCCTTGACCGACTTGAGGGAAGGGATGAAGACCCCTGTGAGCACATGATCAAGACGGTTGGGTGCGAGTAGGACTTGGCTTACCCAGAACGAAGAGCCCAGCGATCAACCGATATATCGAGGGTCGAAAAGCTTGGGACGGGGGACGGCGCTGGGCTTGTCCCACTGATGAGCTTCAATCGACTTGATAATCCGATCGGCGAGGCGAACGGCTTTGAGGGCATCCTCGCCGGTAACCTTGGGTCGTTCACCCGTGCGAACGGCATGGACAAAGTCTTCAAGTTCGAGGGCGAGAGGCTCACGCCCCTCGGTGTGCACTTGTTCGACCTCGAGGATCGTGCCGAAGAGTCGTTCCTTCACAGCCGCTGGCTGAGTCAAGTCGAGCCCGTCCAGATCGAGTTCGCCCTGTCTGAGCTTCTCGCCAGGCGTGATGAACGTCCCTTGTTTCGTGGCGAAGTCGAGTGAAGCGTAGCCCTCCGCTCCCCAGATCCGCATTTTTCGACTTGGCTGGAAGCTCGCACGACTGGCGGTGAGATTGGCCACGGTACCGTTCTCGAACTCGATCCGAGCGTTGGCGACGTCTTCGAGTGCGCCAAAGATCGCGACTCCGACGGCCTCAACCTTCTTGACCGGAGAATGGACCATCGAGAGCAAGAGGTCGAGATCATGGATCATCAGGTCGAGCACGACCCCGATATCGGTCGACCGGAAGGTGTAGGTTGACATCCGTTCGGCGGTGATGTAGCGAGGCTTGATCGCTCGGCCTTGCATCGATCCCAACGCTGGATTGAACCGCTCGATATGCCCAACTTGTAGCACAGCTCCAGAGGACTTAGCGCAGGCAACGATCGCTTCGGCATCCTCAAGAGTCGCAGCCAAGGGCTTCTCGACCATTGTTGCGCACCCCATTGCCAGGAATGCACTTGCGACTTCGCGATGACCTGACGTGGGCACGGCGATCGTTACTGCATCAATGGTACCAATCAAATCGCGCCAGTCAGACACTGATGCGCAGCCACACCGCTCGGCGACCGCGATCGCTTGCTCGGAGCGAGCATCGGCAACGGCGACGAGTTCCACATCAGCAAGCGTCGATAGGATACGCGCATGATGCTGCCCCAGGTGGCCAACACCGACCACGCCAACTCTTAACTTAGACATCGAGAATTATCTCCGGAACCGCTCGCGGGCGCGACCGTGCTTGCCATCATTTTGGGCCTGGATGAATGTCAACAACCGCTGCACATCCGGCAGAATCGGCCCGTGGGAACTAATGATTTCAGTCGCGTGGGCCAGACTCATCTTCGCCCGATAGATCAGGCGGTGAGCTTCGTGAAGCCCATCGACGGCTTCGGTAGTGATGCCGTTTCGCTTGAGACCGACTACATTGATGCAACGGACCTTGGAGGGATTGCCGTCGACCAGCATGTAGGGAGGGACGTCATGCACAATTCGCGACTGGCCACCGATGAAGCTGAACCCGCCAATCGTCGAATAGTGATGGACCGCGACTCCGCCGGAGAGGCTCGCATGGCTCTCGACATGGACGTGTCCGCCCAGCATTGTGCCGTTGGCGATCGTGATTCGGTCGCCGAGCTTGCAGTCATGGGCCACGTGGGAAGTGGCCATGAGGAAGTTATGACTACCGATTCGAGTGACCCAATCTTCCTTTTCGGTGCCACGATTGATCGTGACCCCCTCGCGGATGATGTTGCTATCGCCGATCTCAACTCGTGTGCGAGCCCCGTGGTAGGAGACATCCTGTGGGTCGCCGCCGATCACCACGAACGGGCTGATCACATTGTCTTCGCCAATGGTCGTGAGGCCCATCACGCAGACCTGAGCGATCAGTTTTGTCCCACGACCGATCTTCACGTCGGGACCGATCACGCAGTATGGACCGATCTCGACTCCATCGGCGATCTCGGCTTGGGGGTCTACGTGTGCTGTGTCGGCAATCAGTGTGGCCATGATGGTGAACCTCTTCCCTGAGGGGGAGTCTGGACCCGACTTCATCCATGATGTCGGGCAAGCGACTCAAACCTCGAACACCCGCTGCTCTACGCAACTCGTTCGGCAGGTAGGACCATGAACTTGATCGCAGCCTCGGCGACTCGGTGGCCATCGACCTTCGCGATCCCCTGGACGTCGAAGCACCGATCACGCAACTTGACCGCCTCAACTTCCAGCCGAAGCTGATCGCCAGGAGTGACTGGACGGCGGATCTTCACATGATTGATCGCTGCGATCACGGCGACACTCTCATTTGAGTCCACCCGATCGCTGAGCATTACGCCAGCGGCCTGGGCGAGGGCCTCAACAATCATGACTCCGGGCATAATCGGTCTGCCGGGCCAGTGACCTTGAAAGAATGGCTCGTTCACGGTCACGTTTTTGATCGCCACAATCCGCCTGGAGGGTTCCAGGGAAAGGACCCGGTCGACGAGCAGGAACGGGTAACGGTGCGGCAAGATCTTCATGATCGCGCCAATATCGAGGGAGTGCTCGGCCTTTTGGACCTTTGTTTTTTCAAGGGACCCGGCGAGCTTGCGGACAAGTTCGGCGTTCAAGCTATGCCCCGATCGATGAGCGACGACGTGCCCAACCAGGTCGTGGCCGAATAAGGCCAAGTCACCGACCAGGTCGAGCATTTTGTGGCGGACGCATTCGTCCGGATACCTTAGAGCGTTGCCAATCGGGCCATCGGGCCCAAAGATCAAGAGGTCGGAAGTGGTCGTCCGAGCCCCAATTCCTGACTGGCGAAGCGTTTCAGCCTCCGCCTCCAGTAGAAACGTCCGGCTTGGTCCAAGCTCCGTAACAAAGGAGTCGGGAGTCACTTCCATGAAGAGACTCTGGCGACCGATTGCGGTTTGTGGCCCGTAGTCGAGCGTGTAGGTGACGACCAGTTCTTTGGTCTCGCCCGGGTGGGCAGTCAGCGTCGCTCGGCCTTCGCGAACGGTCACTGGCTTCTCAATGACCATCGCCTGACGATGGGCTGCTTGCTCGACCGTCCCCGCAAACTGAAGGGCCTCAACAAACGCTTGGCTCGAGCCGTCGCAGCCGGGTGTTTCCGGCCCATTGATCTCGACCCGACAGTTATCAATGCGCAACCCCGAGAGGGCTGCCATGATATGTTCGACCATCTCGATCGTTGCGCCATCTCGTTCGATGGCGGTCCGACGTTGCCGAGAGACGACATGACTGATAGTGGCTGGAACATCGACCCCATCGCCGAGATCGGTTCGAACGAACACGACTCCGGTATCGGGTTCGCCCGGAGTGAACCGGAGCGATACATCGAGACCCGAGAGGAAGCTAACCCCGCTCAGGCCCGCCTTTTTGGCGAGTGTCCGCTGTGATCGTTTCGCTGTGAGCATGCCCAGCTCGCCTTTTGATCGATGCGCTAACTGACTCCTCCCTCCGAGTCGGAAGGAGGAGTGGAGACCTCATGCCGAAATAGGATCAGTTCCGAGGTCCGGCTTGTGAGCCGGGGGCTGTTGTGGGCTGCGCGGGGGCACCACCACCAGGAGCTGCCGGTACATCACCCTTAGGATCGGGGCCACCCGCCTGCTTGTATGCGGTGTTCAAGAACCTGATCACTTCGTTGGTCAGATCGGAGGTGGGGTCCGCATAGACGACCGGGCGACCGATCGCCATCATGACCGACTGCGGATCAGCGCCACTCATCGCCTTGTTGGTCGTCGAGTTCAGAACCATGGTGATGCCCTTGTGAACAGCGGCCCGATGGACCATGTCCTGGACCTCGCGGTAAACCGTCGCAAGTCCTTCGGCATCCTTCATGATGAACTCGTTTTTGTACTGCTCTTGCTTGGCCTGGGCTTTGGCCTGCCACTCGGTGATCTCGTCAGCGTGCTTTTTGTAATCAGGGCTATTCGGGGTGAGCTTGGAGATGATCTCACCCTTCTGCTTGATGTCATTGACGAGCTTCATCAGCTCGTTTTGCTTGACGAGGGCCTGAGCACGGATGTCTTCATTATGGACCTTGAATTTGTTGTAGCCATTGATGACGGCGTCGACATCGACAACGCCCACCTTGCTCGGTGTGGAGGTTGCTGCAGGTGTCGTCGGCGTTGTGCCAGCGGTTGTGCCCGCTGCGGCCTTGGTGACTTTGCCGTCTCGCGGTGCTTGAGCCAGTAGCGGAGCGACGAGAACAACGACGACGCCGAGTAGACCGGCGACGAACATCCAACCCATGCGGGTGATCCGGTTCAACATCCGAAATCCCTTTCGTAGAAGGCTGATCTGTTCAGCCCGAGCATCCATGCCCTGCCCGCGAAACCACGTGATCTTCGCGGGGAGACTCTCTGTTCACATTGGGTAAATTCGCAGGAATCACCCCTACGCGCACATCCTGTCTCAAACGGCAAAAGGGGTCAAGATCATCTGGGTGGAGAATGCTCAAGATCCCGGTTCGAAAAACCGAGAGACCGGAAACCGCCTTGCGAATCACGTTGATTCGCGAGCCGATTTCAGGTCTCGAAGGTCAAACCCAACTCAGACGAATCAACCGCCGTAGTTGAGGACGAAGTCCTGGAACTTGATCTTACGGGGGATTTCGCCACCGGCGGAGAACAAGGTCACGAGCAGTTCGCCGAAGTGATCCTTGCGAACGCTGTAGAAGTTATGCTTGCCTTCGCGGCGGGACTCAATCAGGCCGGAAACTCGCATCAGGGCCAGGTGGTGGCTGACGGCGGGCTGGCTCTGTCCGAGACGAGTGCAGAGGTCGGTGACGTGCAGTTCTTCGTTCTGAGCTAGGAACAAAAGGATGCGAAGACGGGTCTCGTCAGAGAGAAGCTTGAAAACCTGTGCGAGTTCGCGAACAGCCTGTTCGCTCACGCCATGAGCAATGTTTGTGTGACCGTTGGATTCGGCGATTGCCTTCGCGGGTGCTGCTTTGCGTGCCATTTGGTGTTCGTCCTGAGAAGGGATTGGGAGAGAACTCTCAGCGAGCCTGTAAAGTCTCAACTCTTGAGGCGGTGGGCTCGCTGCAACGGAGGGGGAGTTGATTGATCGCTCGTGACCGAATTACGGATCATCTGCGCTCAGAGACGCATAGAGATCAGGATTCGACAGGGCAGACACATAAGGGTACTCTGAACACGTCACGTTGTGACGCAATTCGATAATACGCGTTCATTTTTCTTGCCGAGATGATTTGATTCGTCTCACAGTTGTGTTTTCGAGTCATCTCACACCTTGTAAAGCCACAAACCGGAAGAATCGGCGAATCACCCTGATCATATCAGCCAAAATTTCGGATCGGGTCGTGTTTCGGCAAGGATCGAAGTCAGACGAGAAGCCCATAGCGAACCAGGCTACAGCGCAAGATCTCGGTCGCTCTTTCATCAAGAGGAACCAGCGGTAGCCGGACTTCTGCGGTTCCGCGACCAAGAAGGGCCATGGCTGATTTGATGGGTGAGGGGTTGGAGGCAAGTCCAAGCAGATCCTTACAAAGAGGATACAGCTTGCGATGAATCGATTGAGCCAAGGCAATGTCGCCGGCATTGAAGGCATTGATCAGACGAATGACATCGCCCGGCACAATGTTTCCCGCGACCGAGACCACGCCTTCACCACCAACCGCCATCATTGGTAAGGTCAAACTATCGTCTCCCGAGAGAACCGTAAGATTCGTTCGGTCAAGGATGTCACTGACCTGATCCAGAGATCCCGCAGCTTCCTTGATTGCCACGATCGGCGCGATCTTACTCAACCGTTCGACCGTCTCGGGCTCGATGTTCCGACCGGTTCGCGAAGGAATATTGTAGAGAACGATCGGCAGGTCGACCGACTCTCCAATCTTAGCGAAGTGGGCGTACAAACCTTCCTGAGTCGGTCGGTTGTAGTAGGGAGCAACGATCAGCGCGGCGTCCGCACCGGCCTTCGCCGCAAACTTCGTCAGACGAACCGCTTCTGAAGTGGAGTTTGAGCCTGTACCCGCCATCACCTTGATGCGACCGGCGGCCTGGGAGATCACGGTGGCGATCACCAACTCGTGTTCGAGGTGAGAGAGCGTCGGTGACTCGCCAGTGGTTCCAACGGGAGAAACGGTGGGTGTCCCCTGTTCAACCTGCCAATCAACCGAAGCCCGAAGAGCAGCCTCGTCAACGTCACCGTGTTTAAAAGGAGTCACCAGCGCTACCGTGCAACCAGCGAACATCGAACCCTTCGTCGCCATCATATCCTCCAGATCGTGACGAGAGAGACACAGTACGCTCTCTCAGACACGACTTAATCATTATAGTACGACTGTCAATCAAATACTATGCCCGGATCGAAGAATGTAGCGCACGCTCACAAGTAGGGTTCACGAATCGACTCACGAATCAGCGCTTTCATCTCGCGGACTGCGCGATCGAGTCCAACCAAGACTGCGCGGGAAATGATGCTATGGCCAATGTTTAGCTCTTCCATGTGTGCAATCGTTGCGATCGCGCCGACGTTCTGATAATTCAGACCATGACCTGCGTGCAAGTGTAATCCCGCTGCGATCGTGGCTTTCCCCGCGAGCTGAATCGCCTTTAGTTCGTCAGCCACGGCATCCGCACCTCGCGCCTCGGCGAATTTCCCCGTATGCAACTCGATCGCAACGGCACCGACCGCAGCAGACGCTTCAACCTGGGCCGGATTGGGGTCGATGAACATACTGATATGGCTCAGACCGGCATCCCGGCACCGCGCGACCGCTTCGCGGACACGATCGAGCTGGCCGACGACGTCGAGCCCCCCTTCGGTGGTCAACTCCTCGCGACGTTCGGGAACAAAGGTCAGTTGGTCAGGTTTGTACTTGATTGCCAAGGCAATAATCGACGTGTCGAGTGCGAGCTCAAGGTTTAGCGGGACCCCTGCCGTCTCGCGGAGAATCCGCAGGTCGCGGTCGGAAATATGGCGGCGATCTTCCCTAAGATGAATCGTCAGCGAGTCCGCCCCACCCAGTTCGGCGAGTACCGCAGCCTGGATTGGATCCGGTTCGCGCCCCCCCCGCGCTTGGCGTAACGTAGCCACATGATCGATATTCACACCAAGCCGCAACATTCCCATCCGCCTCCGCTCTACCGAATCTGCAAATGCTTAAACTAAAGTCTTAAGAGTCCCGAGTTCGATGTCAACCCTTACTCACTGGCCGGAGTGGACATTTTGCGAGCACAAACGTCCGTTCGCCTCCCAATGTGAACGCAACTCGACCCTTTCGGTTGGGTCCAGCTCCATCAATTGCCACGATCCGACCGATGCCATACTCCGGGTGCATGACCGAGACACCAGGCCGAAAGACGTCGAGTGCATCGCCGCTTAGTGGCAAGATCGTCGAAGCCGGTTTTCCCAACTGAGCCGCTGTTGTCAATGCAAAGGTTCGTGGCGTTGGAGAATTGCCTCGAGATGCCGACGAACTTGCACTTGACCAGGCGAAGTTCGACGTCACGGACGCGTTTCGAACGTTCATGGAGTCGAGTGGCAGTTCTGCCAGGAAATTGGACGGGATCGCCGGCTGACGCTGACCCCGGAACTCACGAATCTTACAATGACTCAGATAGAGTTCACGCTCCGCCCGAGTAATCCCGACGAACAGGAGTCGGCGTTCTTCCTCCATCTCCGAATCGCTCTCGTTGGCGCGGCTATGAGGGAGAATCCCCTGCTCGATCCCGACAATGAAGACGACTGGGAACTCCAACCCCTTTGCGGCGTGAAGGGTCATGAGAGTGACCGAGCCGGACCCGCCGTCCCAGCGGTCGACGGCCGAAGCCAGGCTTACGTCTTCGAGGAATTCAATCACGGTCGCACCTGGATGCTCCCGGTCAAAACCTCGCGCAGCGGTGAGGAGCTCGAGGACATTCGCCAGTCGATCTTCGCCCCCTGCCCCTTTTTCCTCTTCAAGATGTTTGTGGTACCCACTTAGATCGAGAAGCCTCTTGATCACAACTTCCGCAGGGTGATCTTTGAGGTCGATCAGCTCGTTCATCAAAAGGCTGAAATCACGAAGTGAGCGGATGGCCTTATCTTTGAGCCCTGGCACAGCCGCAGCCTCACGCGCCATGGCCAGCAAGGGCAATTGCTTCGTATTTGCTCGATCCGCGAGCTTGTCCATCGAGGTCTTGCCGATCCCCCGAGGAGGAACATTGACAACCCGGGCGAACGCCACATTGTCCTTGGGATTGGCCAGCAGCGCGAGGTAGGACATTACGTCCTTAATCTCCTGTCGTTGATAAAATGACGTGCCGCCAACAATCTGGTATGGGACTTTGGCCGTCCGAAATGCGGATTCGAACTGACGCGTTAGAGCGGTGATCCGGCAGAAAACCGCGACCTCGTGATGGGCGTAAGTCCCCTCTCGGACGAGTTCAACGATCTTTGAAGCAACTCCTTGGGCTTCCTCGACCTCATTCCCGTATGTGGTCAGTTCGACAGGCTGACCTTCGGGATTCCCCGTGTGGAGCGACTTGGGCTTACGCTTGCGATTGTGTCGGATCAAGGCATCAGCCGATCGAAGAATCGACTTGGTGCTGCGATAATTTTGTTCAAGTTTGACGACTTTACAGCCTGGGAAGTCGTGTTCAAACTCCATGATATTGTTGAGATTTGCCCCGCGCCACCCATAGATCGACTGGTCGGGATCTCCGGTCACGCAGAGGTTAGGGCTATCCACGCAGAGTGCCCGAACAATCGCATATTGGGCCATGTTCGTGTCTTGATATTCGTCGACCAGAACGTACCGAAACCTAGCGTCAAGTTCCGCCCGGACCTTGGGGTAAGTCTTGACAATGTGAACGATATGACCGAGCAGGTCATCGAAATCGACCGCCGAACTCTCTTTAAGGACCTGTTGGTAGGCCCTGTAGACTCGGGACACGATCGCAGAAACGTGGTCTCCACCTCGAGCCGCGACTTGATCAGGTGTGGCCAGATCGTTTTTGGCTCGGCTGATGGCTGCGTCGATCTTTTCCGGCGTGACGCTTACATCGTCAAGGCCGAGTTTGGCCATCGCATTTTTCACAGCACGCAGCCGGTCGGACTGGTCGTAGATCGTGAAGTTGCGATCGAGACCAACGAGAGCGGCATGAGTCCGGAGCAACCGCGCACAGAGTGCATGGAATGTTCCGCACCAAACGCCCGAGTCGGGTACGAGCTGGTGGATACGTTGCCGCATCTCACCTGCTGCCTTATTCGTGAAGGTCAGAGCCAGAATATTCGCGCCGCCGATGCCGTTGGCGAGCAGATTGGCAACCCGACGCGTGATCACCCGGGTCTTGCCTGATCCGGCACCAGCCAGGACCAGAAGAGGGCCGTTGATGTGGAGGACTGCCTCGCGCTGAGGTGGCGTCAAGTCGGCGAGCAGATCCATCGAAACCGCTGTCCTTGGAAATAACGGGCGGACGTTCAGAAGAGCGTATCTTATTAGCATAACCGATGGAAGAACGGCTCGCGACTCCATTTCGTGGGGATGACTCTTGAGAGCTGGAATCGTTAGAATAAAGCTCTTAGTCCGCCACTCTGAAGCCGCCGCGTTCTTGGTCGGGACCGTACTCCATGGAGCAGATACAAGGCATCGGCACCGATATCGTGGAATGTCCGCGCATTGGCAAGATGATTGAGCAGCACGGCGAGTTGTTCTTACGAAGAGTCTACACCTCGCGTGAGATTCGCTACTGTCAGGCACGAAAGCACGCGATCGAGAATTTCGCCGGTCGTTGGGCGGCTAAAGAAGCCATCTTGAAAGCGCTCGGAACCGGCTGGAGTCGCGGAATCGCCTGGACCGACATGGAAGTCCGTAACCAACCGGGCGGTGCGCCGATCGTGCTCATTGGCGGTCGTGCCAAAGAGATCGCAATCCAACGTGGGATCAGTAATATTCTGATCTCAATCTCACACTGCCGCACGTATGCAACCGCCTACGCACTCGCCGTCGGACCAGGTGCGGGGAAGCCGACCACTCTGGTGATGGATGAGCCAGAATCGACCGGTGAGTGATTTGGGGTCATCGAGCC
The DNA here is from genome assembly GCA_025356475.1 of Isosphaeraceae bacterium. GTDB lineage: Bacteria > Planctomycetota > Planctomycetia > Isosphaerales > Isosphaeraceae > JANXSX01. The sequence continues at coordinate 33,782 of JANXSX010000021.1, forward strand.
CCCCCAGACCCTCGTGGATGATGGATCCACGTGTTCGGATCATCACTGGAGCCTGCCGAATGGTTCGGCTGTAACTATATCTGATGTTTCTGCGAACAATTTGCTATAAGATAATTTAGAGTATCCTCTTGCATCAAAGAAACGGCCCCACACACAAAAACTAGGAAATGGCCTCCAAGAGTTGCTGAACTGTAAGTTTAGTAGTAGCGGAGGAAAAGGTTGAGGTCAGACCAACGATCAAATCAGCCTCGTTCAGTAATATCAAAGGCTGTGGGTAATCGTCTGATATAATTGTCACCGGATACATTGCTTTAGGGTGAATAACCGTCATAAATGGATATGCATATTGGATCGGAACCAGATTAAGATAGCAGAGATGGCGAAATTGGCCAGCCGGGTCAATTGAGGTGTCGATTTGGAAGCGAATACGGTCACCGGTCTTTTGGGATACTCCAGAGCCTAGGTCCAAAAGGATATTCCTGACTGTTTTGCGATCGGTGGTCTCGAAATCTGGCCAAGGATTAGTTGACATTGGTACCCCTCACTTTAAGATTCAAACTAAAAAATAGAGGCAAGTGATCCGACGCATTCTCGGCATCGGGAATTCCATGAGCTGTGAGTAAATTGTGAGAAGTCGACTCCTTCAGTATTGCGAGTGTGTCCTCCAGAAACAAGGGTATAGCTGCGGGTCGCAAAACAACTTGATCAAGCATATGCCAAAAGTGTTCATGCGGTTGGCAGTTGTTAAAAAAGAAGGTTGCGGGAGGCTTGCCGTAGCACGACCACATCGGATTATAAAAGAAGTCGTGGTCTGCTTTATCGACTCTTCGCATCGATTTGCCGGAAAATGACCTCATTTGAACGGCGTGTAAGCCTCTGACGCTACCAATAACTGACTCAAACGGATTGGCATTAAAATCGCCGACTACAAACGTGCGTTTATGCTTAAGCTCATGGTCTTCGATATATTTGATGTTGCTAACAATGCGTGCAAATAACATCTCGCGTTTATCTGATGAATTATTCCTTATATCCAAGCCATGCACTCCAACTAATAATATATCTGATTGAGCTGGCAATGATAAATGCCAAAAATCGCTCCGTGCATTTGCTATCCGTGGCGTCAGTCGCTTGATCAAGGAAATGTCGAATCTCACATACAGTTGAAAGCGGGGATGACTCGGAACCACATGAAAATTACCGATCGTCCTTAGCGAGGAAAGTAAGGTAGCCCCTGGTGGCCTTCTAATGTCGCACGGCAGCGAATTGCAATCTCTTCTAATCGCCAACGAATCAAGACTCAACAGCTTTCTCAGCCGAATTTCGTCGAGTCGCGTCTCATCCACGACGCCATTCGAAATAGGACGAATCACCGGATAGAACATTTCGGCACAATCGTCTCATTTTCCCCAAATCCAAGG
>JANXSX010000040.1 GCA_025356475.1 Isosphaeraceae bacterium
GAGAAGGCGACCAATAACTGCTTCCATTGCATAATCAGCCAATCTCGTCCTGCGGGAGTCAGTCGAAGCTTGAGCAGCACGAGTGCGGGATTGCGTTTGAGGGAGTCGCCCAACTTGTAGGCTTCGATCAACCGATGCGTATCCCAATCCGCGCTCATCGCGAGTTCAGCAATCTCGGCCCTTCGTTCGGACTCACTGGTGTGGCAAAGCTCGATCCGTAGCGATGCGGCGACCGCGAGGTTCACCTGAAAGACTTCGACACAAGACTCCGGCTTAAGAGCCTCGCTCCAGATCTGAAATCTCGCCCTTTGTGCGCTTTCCTGGGTCGGTGGCGTCACAATCGTCGCGGTCATCCCATGCTGGAGCGAGTTTTGGCGAGACTCCGCCTTGCCCTCTTCTGTACGAGGCCCAGTACTGAACGCAGAGTTCCGCCGATTGGCATCAATTTGCTTCTGAGACGACATGGGAGGATCCTTCCGTAGGGGTTACGCAAACTGGTCCAGCAACCTCGCTGAACCGCATACGCAACCGTTACTCGGAAGATATCACATTATTGACGACAAGGGTTCCGTGATCAGAATATTCCTCGCGGGCTGCCCAGATCACCTTCTGGAGATTCCAAGTTCCGTTTCGCTTCGAGATACCCTACCTGCGGGGCAGCCAAAGGATCCTTTGCGTCGAAGGCCCCGATAACGAATCGCCATATCTCGTGATGTTCGTATTTCCCTTGTCGATCGTCGAACTCGCGGAGCAAGAGTCCTCCTGCGCGTCCGCGAAAAGGTCTTTGTTAAGAATCCTAGAAACTCAAGGGGTTTCGGGTTACAGTCTCTCGTGATACGGCCCTTGCGACTTGAGAAAGTGGTTGTTGTCTTAATACCGATTCACCAAAGAGTGAATCTGTCGGACAAATCCTATGTTCATAAAACTGGTAAAGTCCTGGGGTAGGCGACTCCAAGCCTCTGCAGGCGTGCGAGGGATCGGGGCTTCCAGGAGCCAACCCCAAGCCATCGAACTTGATCTCCCCATTTGCCATCACGAAACCGGGCTGCAAGCGACCGAGGTCCTCGACGCGGAACAGATCGGGCCGAACCTCCATCGCCTCGTGTATTCGCCGGGCATGGTCGAAGGCCCGATCCAAGAGGTTTCAACGTCCTGAAGCGGTCGGAGTATCTCTGTGTCTGGTTCTACTTCAAGGAGCCGGGCATAAATCGAGGGCCGGATGGAAACGCAGTCCGTGCCGCCGTGGAACATTTCGGCGGTATCTGCGACGGTGGCGGCAACACGAACATTGTTTTCTCAGTCCCGGCCTCGTTCGGCTTCCCGGCGGTCGAGGCGTTGTTCAACGAACTCGTCGAGCAGTATCCCGGTTCATCCTGGCTGTTCGGAAACGTCTACGACCCGTGGAACGAGTTCAAGCCCCTGAGTTGGTGCGAGTAAGACAGCTCTGCATAGCGAATGATGGGCTCGGGAATTCTCTGTGAATCATTGTGTATTTCAGATGCATCAGTAGCGGCATGACGATTTCACACCGGGTCGCCGTTTGCCGACGAAACTGAGTTACGCCGCGAATAACCTTGTGATATCGGTGATGGTGGAGTCGGCTCGGGTTCAGAAAGTGGGAGTGGACCGCAGAGAGCAAAAAGGGGACCTTCTCCTATTAGATTGCACTAGCCGAGGTCGACACGATCCGTTATTCGATCTCGCGGCGAACCCCCGCCTGTTACGGAGAAATGGGCCATTGCAACGCCCTCCCGGCTGGGTTAAAGTCGCGTCTTCGACCTCGTCGGAGACTCGAAGCCGCCAAAACGTCCCCTTTTGCCTTACCCAACGAAAATTGTGTTACCGGAAAGGAAAAGCCAATCGATTCTTCGCCCGAACTTGGTTGATCAACACGCTATGCGTCATGAGTCTCATCGTAATCTACCCGATCGCGACGACTCTCATGAGTTCCACACTCTTCGACCGGATTAGCCCGCATACGGGTCGACTTTGGTACACACATCACTAAGATCCGTTTGCTATCGCAGTGATTTTTCTAATCCTTGCTGCCATCAATTCTTCGGCTTTGATTGCCGTCACACTTCGACGGTTTCTCTCCTGAAAAGTGTTTTTTCCTATCTCGCAAATCTCGTATTCGGCATATCTCCTACATGAAATGTTGATGTTATGGCTCTTTCCGAAGACGGCTCATCTATTCCGAAACACCCTTGGCGCACATGGCACAATTGCTTTTGCCAGTGTCATCGCCGCCCTGATGACTTTTGGTGGGGCTTCAATACCTTATGTTCTGGTCGAAAAACCGAGCATGCGAGTTCGTTCACATCTCCTCGTTCGTCAATTGTGGGAGCCTTTTCGCGAAAAATCGTCGCTTAACGAGGCCTCTAGAACGAGTTTGGAGAGAACCGGGGCTGGCGAGACCTGACGACATGTGGCACTGGTGAACATTTCTGGGTTCCAATGGTTGTACTCGACCATTGTCTTAATGCATTCGACGATCCTCAAAAAACCACGATCCACCCAGGCACATCGGCAAATCGCCGCAAAAACAACACATGCCAATTCTATGTCGACTGTCCTCGGCAAGTTCCGGACACTATTACACTCCCGACCAGTGAACGTGTCCCGTGAGTAGAAACTAATCCGATTAAAATCACTTGTCAATGTGACGGCGAAACCAGAGCTCCAACATCAAAAGTGTCCATAACCGATACGCATAGTCGCGTGATCCATTGGTATGCTCTTCAATCATCCGAAGGACGATCTCGGGCCGGAATAGGCCTCGGCCCAGGGCGACTGGGTCGAGGAGTACCTCGCGAAGTTCGGTCTTGAGCTCGCCGCGGAACCAGCGGTCGAGCGGAACCCCGAAGCCCATCTTAGGGCGTTTGGCAATCGATGGGGGGAGTAATTCGGCGAAGGCTTCTTTCAAGAGAACCTTCGACCGACCTTCACGGAGGCGAAGCTTGCGATTGATCGGCAACTCCAGGGCCAGCTCGACAACGCGATGGTCAAGGAACGGGCTTCGACACTCCAAGCTATGCGCCATGCTGGTGATGTCGACTTTGCATAACAGATCGCCAGGCAAATACGTCAAAATGTCAACAATTGTCGCCTGGGTAACCGGGTCGCGGTCGGAGGCGGCTCGGAATGCGCGGCTAAGGAAACTGGATGGGTCGGATTCTGTAGGATTTTCACATCCATTCACTAGTTGATCGAGAAACGCCTCAGAGTAGAGCGAGAGACGACTTGGCTCATCGAACATCTGCACCCAGCGTAGGTAACGAGCTTGAGCCGGGTCACCCACTGCTTCGAGCCAGCGTTTCACTCGCCGAAGCTTGGTTTTGGCCTGCGATGACGCAGGAACCGACCTCGCCAACGGACCGCTCAGGAACCTTCGCGCTGCCTCCGGCAAGCGATCGACCATCGCAGCCACGGCCACGGCGCGATAGCGATCGTAGCCTGCGAATAACTCGTCTCCCGCATCTCCCGTGAGGGCTACCGTCACCTCACGCCGGGTCTCTTGAGCGACGTACCAGGTTGGCAGGGCGGAGCTATCGGCAAACGGCTCGTCGAAGTGCCAGGCCAGACCGGGTAAGGTTTCCCACGCTTTGGGCTGGATGACAAAGGCATAATGATCGGTGCCAAGGTGCTCGGCCGCGAGCCGGGCGAATCCGGTCTCATCAAACTTCGGATCATCGAATCCGATCGAGAACGTTTTTACAGGACGACTCGATGCACGTTGCATCAATCCGACGATAATTGTGGAATCGACCCCTCCTGAGAGGAACGCGCCGAGAGGAACATCGGCGACCATCTGCTCCGCAACTGCTTCGGGAAGCAAGGTCTGTAACCGTTCGAGATCTTCCGAATGAGGACGTTCGACCTCGCGGTTCCAGTCGGGGTTCCAGTACCGTTCGAGTGAGAGCTTGCCCTCGTGCCAGACTGCAAAGTGCGCAGGGGGAAGTTTATGGATTCCTTGGAGAATCGTCGCCGGATGCGGAACATAGCCATACGTGAGATAACGATCAAGCGACTGTGGGTCAAGGGTGCGTGGGACATCGTGTTCGGGAAGGGCGAGCAGGGCTTTCAGCTCACTGGCAAAGCTGATCCGCGAGCCGTCATGGCGATAAATCAACGGCTTCTGGCCGAGCCGGTCGCGTCCCAGGATGAGTTTGCGGCGTGGGGCGTCCCAGATCGCCAGCGCGAACATACCCCGGAGCAGGCTGAACATTCCCGGCCCTTCGTCCTCATAGAGGTGGACCAGGACCTCGGTGTCACCTGAAGATCGGAGGGTATGCCCATTGGCTTCGAGTCGGTGCCGAAGCGCCTGAAAGTTGTAGATCTCTCCATTGAACGCAACCCATACCGTCCCGTCTTCATTTGAGAGAGGTTGGTGACCCCCAGCTAGGTCGACGATCGAGAGCCGGCGGAAACCGAGGGCGGCATGCTCATCTCGATAGAATCCGGCGTCATCGGGTCCACGATGCACGATGCGGTCGGCCATGGCATGGAGATGCGCGTCGTCGATCGAGCGTGAGAGGTCGGTCCAGGCCGCACCACAAATTCCGCACATGGGTGATTTTCCTTGGCTGAATTCTTCTCACGTCGTATCGTTAGGCTACCTTGCACACTTGGCATGCGACAGGTCTTCATACAAAGCGGCAAAGCGATCGATCATAACTTGAGCTGAGAACAGAGATTCAACCCGGGCTCGACCCGCTAGACCGAGCCTGCTGGCAAGGTTCGGATCTTCGAGAATTTCACGCATGGCTTGGGCCATCGCGGGTGGATCACCGAGCGGCACGAGGCGGCCGGTGACTCCATCCACGACCACTTCGGTCGTACCGGGAGCGGCGGTGGCGACGACCGGCTTCCTGAATCGCATGGCTTCGAGAATAACGTTCGGCAACCCTTCATAAAGACTCGGCAAGACGAGAAGGTCGGCAGCTTCGAGTAAGGTCGGCACATCATCGCGATGACCAAGAAAGTGCGCCAATCCTTTCAGATTATAAGCAATGGAAGTTGACTGCAATTGTTCACGTAAGGGACCGTCACCGACAATCCAGGTTTGAAGTTTGGGCATCACATGCTGCAACAGATCCAAGGTCTTGAGCAGGTCGCCGACCGCTTTCTGGGGAGCAAGCCGACCGACGAAGATCGCGACCGGCGTGTCGGGAGCCGCCCCCAAGGTCGCGCGAACTTTGGCCCGATCGATAGAAGGGGGTTCCTCATCGCCGATTCCCGATGGGATCACCACAAGCTTATCGGCGGGAAGCCCCACCTTATCCTGATAGAAGTCCGAGACCGCCTGGCTATTTCCCACGACTCGGTCGGTCCAAGAAGCGAGCTTACGATCGATCCGGAAATGATTAGGTGACTTCCACAAGTCGACGGCCATTTCCGCAGTGATCACAACCGGAACCTTGGCGAGGTGTGCTGCGATCCGGCCATAGACGTTGGCGGCGAAGATCCAGGTCTGGACGATATCGAACTTGCCACGCTTGAGGAATCGCGTCAAACGACCTAGCGCGAACGGATCGATCTTCAGGTGTTTGCCGATCAATGTCACGCGAACCCCTGCCGCCCTGAGTTCAGCCTCCAAAGGGCCAAGCCGGGTAAGGGCGGCCACCTCAACTTGAAACCGATCCTTGGGCAGACCTGCCGCCAAAATCGCCATCTGCTTCTCAGCACCCGAGCGGTCGAGGGTCGGGATCAGTTGGAGAACCTTGAGCATGAGATAATTCTCAACATTCATTCAATAAGTGTTGTGTCGTTCCAATATGTGTAGGTTTAACACTAGGGTGAATATTGATAAATCAGTTCATGAAAGAGGGTGAGGTGTCGACCGGCAACGGTGTCGATCGAGAAGTGGGAACGAACTCGCTCCCGTGCTGTCTGGCCCATGATCGCGCCTCGGGAGTGTTCGGCCCATTGTGACAGGATCGCGTCTGCCAGACCAGAATTCGTCTCAAGAGTTGCGAGTAATCCATGCACATGATTATCAATTAAGCGGAGATTTCCTGGGATCGCTGACGCCACGATTGGGATTCCAAGTGCCATCGCTTCGAGCAAGGCGATGCTCATGCCCTCCTCACGGGAAGGGAGCACAAAGAGATCGGCATGGCGGAGGAGTCCTGTGGGATCGGTGGATGCTCCCGGGATCTTGACGGAGTCCGCCAATCCGAGACGCGCGACAATGCTTTCAAGTCCCGGACGTTCGGGGCCTTCGCCCACCAGGGTCAAGCTTGCCCCTGGAAAGCTGGAGATCACGCTCGGCCACTGGTCGATCAGCGAGGTGAGATTCTTTTCGGGTGCCAGCCGACCGACATATATGGCGCGGGGCGATTTCTGCCAATTGTCACGAGCCTTCCACGCGACTTCGGGAACGGGTACTCCGTTGGGTAGATCATGGATCTTGGAGTGATCATAGCCAGCCGTTTGTAACTCGGCATGAATCGAAGGTGAGATCGACACGAATGCATCGGTCGTTTTGCAGCGATTGCCAATGTGCGTACCGAACCGCCCCCAAGCCTGCCACGCGAGGTCGCCGGTCTCCCCTGCCCCCTCCGGACGCAACACGACCGGAATCCCCAGCCTCTTGCCGACATCCACAGAAACGTAGGCGTCATGCTTGAGCATAGATACATAAATTAGGTCGAAATTTTCTGCAACCAGGTGGCGACGAAGATTTCTCATGTAAAGGAACGTGCCCAGGAACCGAAGCCGTGAGGTTGCGAGCCGTTTGATGTGAGGAGAGGGTGTTCCCGTTGCCTTGTCGGACTGGCCGTCGTTTTCGACGTTCAAGCCTGCGGTGAACACCGTGACATCAGCACCTGCCCGCGCGAGTCCCTCGGCCAGATAGCTCATTACGAGTTCAGCTCCGCCGATCTCGGGCGGATAGCGGCGGCTTACCAGGGCAAGCCGCAAGGCCTTAGCCATTGTCGAGCACGCCGATATAAGGCAGGTGACGGTAATCGTCGTCGAAGTCGAGGCCGTAGCCGATCACAAAGGCATCGGGGATCTCGAAGCCGCAATAGTCCGGTTCGAGCTGGACCTGCTGGCGACCAATCTTCCGCAACAGCACGGCCGTACGGACGCGAAGTGCACCCCGGTCGGACATTCGCCCCACCAAGGTCGAGAGCGTATGCCCTGTGTCGAGGATATCATCGAGCAGGAGGACATCACGGCCGGCGACGTCAGGGAGGAAGTCCTCGTTGATTGAGAGCTTGCCCGCAATCGTCGTGGCCCCCTTATAGCTGCTCGCCTGGAGGACAGCCACCCGGAGCGGAAGCTGAATCTCACGGATCAGATCGGCCAGGAGGACGATACTGCCGGTCAAGATCGCCACAATAGTCAGCGGTCGATCGTGGTAGTCCGCCTCGATCTGCCGACCGAGTTCAGCCACCCGATCGCGGATCTGGGCTTGGGTGATCAGGACTTCCACAGGTGCGGGCACCCAGAGCAGAGGGGGTCGGCGAGGGGTTCCAACAAAACAGGCCGCCGTCACGTTGACGTCGGCCCTCCCCTGTCTGTCTCTCTTTATCATGCCTGAGCCAGGCCGTCGTGCCAAGTCTGCTCAGACGACGAGAGGCCGTCTCCGCATCCGATAAAGGCCTGCTCGGGCCAATCCCAAAGCTCCGAGTGCGGTCCAGACCGCCAACGAGATTGGCTCGGGAACTTGAACTGCCCCCGGGTTACCTGGCGTTCCGGAAGATGGGGTCGCATCCCCCTTTGTGGTCTGCTTGTCGAGATTGACGAGACTCAAGCTGCTCGTCGTGGGGAAATAGACCGAAAGGCTCGTCGGGGTGCTCCCCAAATTGGGATTCGTCTGGAGCGAGAAATTCAGGATGCCCCCCGGCTGGAATCCGCCACCCGAGAAGACTAGGTTCAAGACTTCGTTGTCCTTACCGCTCGGAAGGTTTACGGCTCCGGAGCCAATCTGGACGGTGCCAGCAAAGCCGGTTGAATCCGAACCAATCGTTAACGGACTCTGAGTCGGGTCGGCCGGCATGACTGTGGGATTCGCTTGGGTACCCGAGGGACTGACGAGGAGGGTAATCCCCGTAATCGGGGCCGATCCTACAGGATTGTTATTCACGAGCTTATAGTTGCTCGTGTTGACCATGGGCGATGCGGTTGCCACGCTGGACCATGTGGCGGTGAGCACCGCAATACTGAAGAAACATCGACTTGGACGCAGTTTCACGGCGGGGTTCCTCCCTGAACGAAACAGACCGACAACCGACCGGACACTGTCCACTCACTCCAGCCCACGACGTGACCAAACTCAGGTCGGCCGAGCGTGGGGGTCCATGCCGTCGTGGTGGAATTCCTACCACCAAGGCAGCGATAAGACCTGGGGATGACTCTTGGGGGGAAATCCGTCGAGGTGTGTGATTCGGCGGGGCGAATTCCTAAAGTTGTCGGCGGAACTATGCGACAACTCGGAAAAACCGTCAAGGTCGACTCAAGGCAGTTCCGTCGGCGATCGAATAGGATGAAGGTGGCTCTCGTCGAAACATCAGGAGGACCGAATGCACGAGGTCGCTAGCGTAGTCGCAACTGACGAGATGCTAGTGCGACTTGCGCGCCAGGGCGATTGCTCTGCCCGCGAGGAACTCTGTCGCCGACACGTCGGTGTGTCGTACCGCGTTGCTTATCGATTGCTCGGCCATGAAGAGGACGCGAATGATGCCGTTCAGGATGGTCTGATCAAGGCGATGCTCCACCTCGACGACTTTGATGGGCGGAGTGCGTTTCGGACCTGGTTGATCAAGATCATGACCAATGCGGCGCTTGATGCCGGTCGAAAACGGAAGCGGCGGCCCAGTGTGACGATGAGTTCGGTGGACCTTGATGGGCGCGAGCCCGCGACCGAGTCGGACCCTTCCCAACGTCTCCGCCAAGCGGAACTTCGCCTGGCGCTTGAGGCGGGTCTTAATACCCTCAAGCCTGCGATCCGATCGACCTTCGTCATGTTCGCTGAGGCGGGTCTAACCTACAGCGAGATCGCGGTTGCCCAGGAAATACCGATCGGTACGGTTATGAGTCGACTCCACTATGCCCGACAGAAGCTACAGACGCACTTGCGGGACCTGGACGGGATTTGAGAAAATCGAATGTTGTGCGGCCCTGCGAGAAACCTGTGAGGATAGCTATGACGTGTCGCGATGCCCAAAACGCACTGCTGCTTCCCAGTGCCGGCCCAGAACTGGCCGCGCATCTGGCTCGCTGCCCCGGTTGCGCTGAGGTCGCTCGCCAGTCTGCCCATCTCGATACCGTTTGGGCTGCGACCCGCCCCGACGAGCCGAATTTCGACCGGGTCTGGGCCCAAGTTGAACCGGCACTGGGCGGTTTTGGGACTACTCTGTCGCTCACCGCCAACAAAACGAAGCCATTTTGGCGACGTCCCCGGCTCCTGCTCTCGGTCGGTTTGGCGCAGGCTGCCGCTGCGGTCGTGATTGCAGCGTGGGTCTTTGGCCTGCCCACGTGGATCGGTGGCGATCCATCCATCCCCCTGATCGCTGACACTCAATCTCCCCCTCCTGGCTATATTGAAGCGGATGAGGGGCAGGTCATGGTGTTCGGCGATGTGCCCCAAGGCCTGAAGTTCCTTGAGGTTGAGACGCCACTCCTTGCCCAAGAAATTGACCCCTACTACGAGATGCTCATCTGGCTCGAATCTCTGGCGTCCAGCCGGCGTGAAGCGCTGGCGGTGAACTAATGATTACGAATCGTCGACGATTCGGGCTGATCGTTCTCGTTACCTTTAGCTTCTGTTTCAGCTTCGCCGCCCAGTCTCAGGGTCCAGAGGAGCGTGAAGTCACGTTGACCGGGATCGTCGCAGTCCCCGGGAGCAAGGCGATCGATGCCCAGCTCATGCCGATCGCGGCCCAGTTGCGTAAGCTCTTGCCTGGACATGGGTTTATGCTCTTGGAGTCGAGAAGCGCGCGTCTGGCGACCGGGAACTCCTTCAAATGCGACTTCAAGAATGGCTACCTCGCCGAATCCGAGTTGGTTGACTGGGGTGATCCCAACGGTAAGGTGCAGATTCGCTTCACCTTGAGCTTTAAGGGGACTGCCCAGCTTACCACTGTTGTGGTGACCCCCCCCAACCAGCTTTCGTTTTGTGACAAGAAGCTCGCCGATGGGTCGAGGCTATTGGTCGCTATCGGGGCTCGGTGACGGGTTCATGAAGATCTCGAACAACGACTCACTCTGGGCGGACTTCGCCCTTGGGATCACCTGCGCACCTCGGGCTTCCAGACCCCGCCGGAAATGATCGAGCGTGGTCTCTAGAAAGTAGAAGTGGGGATTTGCAACCACGAAGTCATCAAGGTCTAGAATCTGGTGATCGACCAAAGGACGGAGCTTCCTCATGCTGATCCAGAGCGTATCTTCTGTGGGAATCTCGTGGGGGAAGTACACGATCTCTCGACCCAAACGGCTGTCCATCCGGTAGTGAGCCATTGGGAGGAACCGGGTTGCTTCCGCAACCACGAGGGGTAAGTGATCGTCGGGGAGATCCACGAGAACTTCGGGAATCTCGGGGAGTGGGCTCGTCCAACCGTAGAGATCCCGGCTCCGGGTCACGCTCTGCCCGTTGAGGATCACAGCCCCTACGAGAAGGACGATCGCGACCGAGCGTGCCTTGAGGATGCCTCGACTCTCAAGGTGACCTACCCCGAAGGCGACCAGCCAGGCCATTCCCACCAGGCTGGGTAAGGCGTACCGAACTGTGTACCCACCATGCATGATCTTCGCGAGCGCCACCTCAGCCAGCGGCAGAAGGATGAACACAGTCGCAGCCACAACAAGATGGCGAGGAACGACTTGGGGAGGTTTGCTCGACCTGATCTCCTGGTTCCGACAGCCCCACGACTTGACGATCATCCAGCCAAAGAGACCAACCACGCCGATGGCTCCAGGCCAGCGAAGTAGCGAGGCGTAGGTCAGGGGGATCGCCGTCCAGGTCGGCTTTGCCCAGAAGTTACCCGAGTATTGGCGGCCGTTCGCCAGGAGCGGGCCATAGAACAAGAGGGGGATGAAGCCAGCAGCGAATGCAACCCAAACCCAAGGGCTCACTTTCCGCGTCCGCCAAGTTCGTTCAAGTTCGCCCAGCCCCAGGGGCACGACAAGCAACACGGAATACCAATGGGTCGAGACCCCGGCGGCAAGTGTGATGCCCAGGCCCAGACAGGCTGCCTTCGACCACGGTCCACCCTCCGTTGCCTCTCTCCACAGCAAGAGGGCCAGGGCAGTCAGCCCCATCCAGAGGCCGTAGGCTCGCGCCTCGTAGGCGTAAGCGAATCCATAGGTTGCAAGGGGGAGGATCGCAGCAACCCAGGATGCGGATGGCGATAAATCTTTGCTCGCAAGGGACTTCAGGCAGACGATCATTAGGAGGAACCCTAAAATCGCCGGCAGACGGATGGCGAGATTCGTCTCACCCAAAAGGCCAATCGAGAGGCGAACCGCCAGGAGATGCAACGGCGGAGCAGGATCGGGTCCATCACAGAGGCAGGCCCAGAGCGCAGTCAGGCTCGGGCGGCGAGCGACGTATAAGGTCATCAACTCGTCGAACCAAAGCAGCTTGAAATGTGCCAGCAGGCATGAGACTGCCAGGACAGCGGCGAAGTAGACCAGGAAGAGACCCCTAGGTCGCCGTCGAGCGTCGGGCTGTCGGTGCATCCTGCCGTCCCTCGAACCATCCTTTGCCCGTGGGATCAAGCCTTTCCGGGCCCCCAGGCTGGTCGGGACTGTAACAGGTTTTGCATCAAAATGACAACGGCCGCCGCCCGGCGTGGTGCCTCGCCAAACGAGGGCACCGAGTGCGGGCGGACGGCCGAGGGCGCGTCCTGGAGACGCCGGTGGACCTCTTGCGAAGCGTCACCGACGTTGAAAAAGGGACAACGCTTAGCTGGCGTCGGGCCGAATCCCTGGCCCTTCGGTCCCGGACTCGGGCGATCCTTCGCTCGAACCGTCGGGCCGATTCCGATCATCCTTGGTCAGGCCGGCATCCCACCGACACTAACGACATCGGCTGACTCCATGCCCCGGCTGAAGCCCTTTCCGCGCCGCATGGTGAAGAGTGGCTCGAAAGCGGGCACCTTGCAAACGTGGGGAATTTCGCTAAAATTTGTGTCCTGGAGACCTTACGCACCGATTTTCGTCCCTCTTTCGCACTGCCCCCGCAGGGAGCCTCTTCACGATGGCCACCGCCACCGCCCCAACGACCTTGAGCGCCACAGTGATGCTGTCCAAGGGCCTGACCCCTGGCAAGCTTCGTGGCTTGCAGCGGATCAGCAACCCGAATGGCACGCTGAGCATGCTCGCCCTCGACCAGAACAGTTCGATGATCGAGATGGCCGCCAAGGCGCTCAAGGGCAAGGGAATCGACCGCGAGCCGACCTATGAAGAAGTGGTCGAAGCCAAGCTCGACATGATGCGTCAGATGGCTCCCGCCGCCTCGGGTGTCCTGATCGACGCCTATTACGGAGCCTGGTCCGCCATCGCCTCTGAAGCGGTCCCCGCCAACAAGGGGATGCTCGTCCGGATCGAGAAGTCGGGCAGCCCCAAGAACAAGGCCGGCGCCCCGATGGCCGAGTTCGAGCCCGGCATGTCGGTCGAGAAGATCAAGCTGATGGGCGCTGATGCCGTCAAGTTGCTCGCCCCGTTCGAGCCCGGCGAGCCGATCTCGGCCGAACACCAGTTCGCTGTGATCGAGAATGTTTACAACGAGTGCAAGAAGTATGACATTCTCATGCTTCTTGAGCCGGTCGCGTTCCCGTACAACGGCGAGAAGAAGACCGACGACGCCTACATCGCCCGCAAGGCGGCCACGGTGATCGAGTCGGCCCGGCAGATCAGCCGATATTGCGACGTTTATAAGGCCGAGTTCCCCGGCACACTTGGTGTGGATAGCGAAGATCAGCTCAAGGACAACCTCCAAGCCTTGACCGAGTCGAGCGAACGCCCCTGGGTCTTGCTCTCTGCGGGTGTCGACTATCCCGACTTCTTCAAGCAAGTTCAGCTCGCCATGGAATGCGGCTGCACCGGCGTGCTTGGCGGTCGGGCGTTCTGGAAGGAATATTTCCTTCAGGATGGTGCCGAAGCTCGCACCAAGTTCGCCGCCACAACCGGCCTCAAGCGCGTCTCCGATGTTGCCGCCGTCGTCCTTGAACATGGCACGCCCTGGTTCGCCAAGTACGGCCTGACCAAAGATGATATTCTCTCGATCCGAGCCAGCGAAGGCTGGCACAACCGCTACGCGCCCCAGGCCAAGGCCGCCGGCGGAGCGGGTGGCCACGTCGTTCGGGCCGGCGAGGTTTATTGATTTCTGACACGGAAAATCAGGGGTCTGCCATGCCCACCGAGGCAGGCTCCTGATCTCACAATAGCAGTGCTGGTTATCGAATCTAAAAGTTATCATAATCCTTCGATAATCACATGAATTGAAACGCTCCTACTGGTCGCCCATTGATCGTATCTCACTAGCCAATTCGTGTCCGTGTGAGAATCGAACCATGACTCATCAAGCTCTTCTGCGTGAAATTGATTTATGGTCGCTCGAAGATCGTCTGCAACTCTTGGATGAGATTTGGACCGGGCTTCTCAGCCAAGGCTATGAGCCGTCGCTGACCGATGCTCAGAGGGATGAGATCGACCATCGGGTGGCAGAGGACAATGCCGAGCCGGATGATATCGTCTCATGGGACGAGGTGAAGAGTGAAGCCCTGAAGCGGGCACGAAAATGAGCGGCATGCCGCTAGTGATTCGTCGCAAAGCCAGGATCGATTTCGACCACGCTTTCGATTGGTACGAAGAGCAGCGGAGCGGGCTCGGGGCAGAGTTCGCGGAGCATCTCCAAGTTGTGTTTGAACGAATCTCGTCAATGCCTGAACTTCATGGCATCGTTCATGGTGATGTTTGCAAGGTGCTCGTTAGGCCATTTCCCTATTCCGTTTTCTATCGCATCTGAGGCGGTCAAGTCGTCGTACTGGCAATCTTTCACAACAAACGCAATCCAAATATCTGAAAAACACGAACCTGATTGAGATGGGGAAGTCCTGCGACATCAGAGAATAGTGCCGCCCTGGGTTTCGATGGCCCCTGACCATCTGCCCGGAAAGGCGGAAACGACGTCTCATTCTTAATTGGGCGGAATTGTCTTGATTCGCCGTGAGGATTGATTGAAGATCGGCTCTGGTGCGGCGTTCGCCGAACGTCACCAGGTATTTCGAAAATGCGAAATTGACGACGAAGGAGCAAACCAGTGGCAATCATTGATCCGGTCAGAGCATTGTGTGCAAGATTAAACGCGGATCCTGTCTGGTCGGCACTGATGACGAAACACGGCATGAACCTCGCGGCACCCGACTTAGCGACGGCGTTACGGGCCCCCTTGACGATCAAGCGAGACTTGATCGGTTTTGGTGACTTCGCGAATGATGGGGTCCGCGCGATTGAGCCTGGTTCACCGTCGAGGAGCTTGCTGTACCACGCGATCGCATCGCCGAACGTGTTGCGTGGTCCGCTGGGGATGCCTCTTACCGTCTTCCCGACGATGGCGGAAATCGACTCCTTGGAGAACTACATCTTTGGTGTGTCGGCACCAACCCTCCCTCAGATCCAGGCTCGCTTCCCTGGTCAGGCGTTGTCGGTCGTGGTCTTTTCAAGCGAGTACCGACCGGCCTCGCAGTCAACCCACCGTCGTCATGCTGACCTGGCATTTGCTCGGACAGGGGTTGCCCGTGTTGGCACTCGACCCCCGCGTTTCGTCCCTGAGTTCCGGGGCTTCTTCCCCGAACTCCCGACCGAGCCGTTTGGAATCGGTGTCTTGCCTGCAAGGTATGTCGCCTACCTCGCGGTGCGCCTGCCGGGCAAGGCCTCGGAGTTTCGACCGATGCGTGCGCTCGATAGCGACACGAACCTACAGTTCTGGATACCCGTCCACAAGCTCTTTCCGGGGACTGAGTGTATCGCCGGCCTGAACTTAACGGTCACCTTCAGCGCAAACCACGTAAACGAGAAGATCTTCCGGGCCCAGACCCTTCTGGGGAACAATCCACCGAATGCCTCACCCTACCGGTTCTCAGACGGGCTGGCCAAGCTTTCGAGCGACCCGAACCACGGTCCAGGCTGGATCATTCCGACCGATCACCCCCACCTGGTCGCTGAAGCGAAGACACCAGCGGGGGCCGATGTGACGTTCACCGTCCCGACCACTCCGGGAAACTGGGCGACCGTTGACCTCTGGGCTCTGAGTCACTCGCAGTCTGGCCCCGAGTATCTCCACGCGAGGACGGAGGTGCTCGCCAACGGCACTCGTCGAAATCTCAACGATTTCAACAATCCTCCCGACCTGCCGGTCGACCAACGGGTACGAGCCGGTCACTACAAATCGCTCCACTATGTCGATTTTACGGCCGATGGCGAGGTCGGAGTCGACTGTCCTCAAGTGCAAGGGGTCGGCGGAGTCTCTGCATCTGCACTCCCTGCCTATTCGCTCGTGGCCGCCCCGGATTTCTTCCCTTCCTGTGACCAGAGGGAACTCATCGAGTGGTATCAGTCGAACTCCGTCCCCACGAAGTTGAAGCAGCAAATCTGGGGCAATCCCAACCCTCCTAGTCCGCTGAGCGACCAGCGATTTCCGGCAAATTTGCAATTTCCGCAACATGTGTTTGACGCGTCGGAAGTCACCATCAGCGCAGTGGTCGGGCTCCCTCTGGCCCCTTCCACCAGCCCCACTCCTGGAAGCGATCCGGCCGCGCGCCATTCCCATCTGCCTGACGATGCCGCAGGTGTATTCTTTCCGGGGTGGGATGTGAGCCTCGACACCCTCGGCGGTGTCCAACATCTCGCCGCGTATGGGCTCGGAAGTCCGTTTCCGGAAGACTCGAAACTCTGTGCGGCTCTGAGCACGTTCTGGCCGGCTGTTGCCCCCGACGTTACCCGGACGATGGATACTGCCCCGAATGCCAACTTGTCCGGCACGGTTGCCCCGCTCACCGATGCGGAGATCGGTCGCGTGGGCAGCTTGCCCTGGGATGGAGTCGCTGGGCCGGAGGAAATCGTCGTGGGGGGTCAGCCTTTTGCCCAGTACAACAGCTTCATCCATGCCGATTACGTCATGAACGCACTGGCCGATAAGTTCTCGGTTCGTCTGACGTCTAAGGTCGATTTCCGGGAGTACACCAACCGGATCGTGGGGCTGATGTACGGCTATCTCGCTCTCGGAGTTGAGCGGACTCACGGAGCCTCGAACCCTGCACTGACGGACTTGCGAGGTGAACGGAAGAAGTGGGTCCTGCTCTCATTTTCGACGATGGCCGCAGGGAATGCCGAGCTGATCCAGGCGGGCATCGACACCAACACCAGCCCGTCTAGTCCTCTCTACCGGGCTTCGGTCTTCGTATCAGCCCCGGTTACGATCCCGATGCCCAACTTCAAGAAACGACTGATGCCAATCAACGGTCGGATCGAATTGATCTTAGCCCCCAACAATCCGACCGGCCCTATCGTCCTCCTGAAGAAAGTGACCGAGAACAACTGGCGGAAGGGGGTTGTGAAGGTCGTTTAAGTTCAGCGAATCCAGGGCGGAAGGTAGAGCCGCCCTGAGTTCGATCCGCGCAATGTTTTCAGTCCGCTTTCACCGTGACCTGGGGCGGCTTCGCGTAGGTGGTGTAGGCGTTGCGGATACCGGCCTTCTCGGTCTCCCCCTCGTGAAGAATGAGCCGATAGCGGAAGCCGATCGACTCGCCTTTAGGGATGGTATAGTCGCCGGACTCTTTGCGACCGAAATCTTTGTATCCAAAGGGGTTGGCGGCGAACAATCCGTAGTCGCGGACGTGCCAGGTGGTTGGGTAACGGAAGCTACCGGGTCCGTTGAGGATTGCGATCCCAACGGTCTTCCCATCTACTGGTCCAGTGTAATCGACCCAGGGAGCGGGTTGGCCCCAGGCCTTCAGGTCGATCTGCCCTTCAGAATTGGTGATCTTGCCCCCCTTCTTGCTACTTACGTCCATGCTGGTCGGTACCCGGACGCCCAGCATCCCTTCTTTGGTGTCGCCGAACGTGACATCCCCGACCGTCGCGGCGAGCACGATGTCGAAGTCGATGACACGTGAGGTCTTGGTCGCGTAGAACCTTACGGTTCGTTCGTCGGTCAGGATCGTCGAGCCATCGGGACCGAGCCAGTCGTCCGCAGTTCGGATCAGGCCGAGCGCTGGTCCACTCACAACCGCGTAGCGCCTGGTCTCACGGATGTTGCCATGATTGGGGACTTCGGACCAAAAATCGATGTTGTTGACCTTGCCATGCGTGAACCAGAACGAGCGCTGATGCGGGTGGTCACGCTTCTCTCCCTCAATGTCCTTCATGGGGAAGGAGCGTGTGTAAAGTGCTCCGGTCGGCCCATAAAGTGGGAAGTAGTAGGGCTTTGGACCGGCGTCGATGAGGTAGGTTGTCAGAGGTTGGCCGCCGACCGTGACGCTCAGATTCTTGCCATCGGGGAAGATCTCAACCCCCGTTTTCGTCGGTGCAATCGGGGCGAGGGTTCCGGTCAGAGCTGTACCGGTGAGCGAACTCGGAACGATGACAGTGAGGCTCGTTTGGCCATTGTCGGTGATCACCTGGGCGGGAAGTGGGTTTCCTCCGCCTTGAAGGGTCAGGCTGTAGGCTCCGGGCGGGATTGGGATGCTCAGGTCGGTCGAGACGATGACCTCAAGCGTTGAGGACTCTCCCCCTTTGATAGTGACCGTCCAGGTGGGGGCAGCCGAAGCGACTGCTGACCAGGCCACAATCGCCAAAGCAACCATGGAAAATCCGCGCAACAGGCCGCTCATGTTCTGACTCCGTCTCGAGATGGGAATGCATATACTGAGGTCGTACTCCCACCGGAGTACGTTTGCAAGAGATCAGCCCCTCGACTGAGGTCAGACGGCCCGGTATCGTGATAATCTCGGACCACGGGTGCGTTGGGGAGGGCTTGGTCTTGATCACTTTCGAGTGCTCTTGCGGTCGCGAGTTCAAGGCTCGTGAAGAGTATGCCGGCAAGCGGGCCAAGTGTCCCGACTGCGGGTCCATCGTCGCCATTCCCCAGCCTCCCCCCCCTGCCTTTGACGAAGATCTGGGCGACGACCTGCCGTACGACCTGGCGGATCCCGTCGAACCACCAGGCCCAAATGCGATCGGGTCCACCTGGGCTGCCAACCCCGACCGATCGGGGTCCCAACCCCCTTCGATGTCGTTCAAACCGCTCGGTCACCAGACTGGGCCCGACTCGGGATCTTCCGGCTCGCCCAGTTCTGGCAGGCCGGGGTCGACGTGGCATGCCGCTCCTCCCGACCAGGTGGGAGGGGCCCAAACCAAGCTCAAGCGCCGGGACGGCTCCAGTAGATGGCGACCCTCTGAGGCCGAACGCTCGGGCCGTGACCTGATCTACTGGGTCTTCATCTTCGCGCTGATCCCGCTGGCCGCCTCAATTCTGGGTGGCGACGGCCCAAATGCCAAAGAGCGGCTTGATAAAACACTCCAGGCGTTGCCCCGCGCCCAAGCCGATCACATCGTCCAACTCTTGAATGACGACAAGAGCGAGTTGAGCGATGTTCTCGCTAACTTGCCCGACCAGAAAATCGATGCCGATGCTCATTTGCCGGCTACAACCCATGTCCATTGGGCGTACGCTGGGCTTTCCGCCTTGTTCTTCCTCGTTCTGGTTGGCGCGATGTTCACGAGCGGCTCGGCCCCCCCTTTCAGTCTGGTCAAGGTTGCGCTCTTTACGAGTACGATCGGCATCCTGTTTCTAACCATTGTGCAGCTTCTCGCACAGTTTTCGGGTCGGGTCGGCATCATTCGCGGTCGCGGATTATTTATGGTTCTTCTTTTAATCATATTCTTGATTGGTTTCTCGTACCAAGCCGCTCTCGATCCGGCAAACGGTTTCTGGTTAAGCATGCTGGGCTTCACCTTGGGTGTCGGTCTTTGCGAGGAAGCGTGCAAGGCACTCCCTCTGCTGTGGCACTTCCGAAGCAATGCGACGCTCGGCTGGCGAGGGGCATGTCTCTGGGGTTTGGCTTCGGGGATTGGCTTCGGAGTCGCAGAAGGCGTTCTTTACTCGGCGGATCACTACAATGGTGTCGCCACCTTGAACACCTATCTGGTTCGGTTCCTGTCGTGCGTGTCGCTCCACGCGATGTGGAGCGGAGCGGTCGGTATTTCGCTGGAGAGGAACCAAGAGAATGTGCAGATGGACTGGGAAGATGATTTCTTCAGTTCGTGCATGGGTCTCTTGCGGGTCCTGGCAGTCCCAGTGATCTTGCACGGACTCTATGATACGTTACTCAAGAAAGACATGGAGATTTATGCCTTGGGTGTGGCGGTCGTCACATTCGGCTGGTTCTCGGGGACGATCGAAGCCGCGAAGCGACAGGACGAGAATCAGGTGTTCGGGCTGAGCTGAAGAAGGTCACGACGACATTGGATCGAGTCCAAGGCCGCAGTTCCTGCGAATCGCTTAATCCAACCGCCTTAATCCTGGCGAGCCGGCTAGCTTGAAGCCGTTCCGCCAATGCCAGAGACAGCTCGGGTGATTCCCCAGTAAAAATGTGCTCACAAGATGGTGGTATCCGAGCACCCGCAGTTCCTGGACCACTCCGGCCAGGAGCGCGGATCCGATCCCCGAGCGGGTCAGCATCGGGGGGACGAAGACCCAGGTCAGGTGAGGTCGACCGACCCTCCGTTGCAGCCAGTCTTGGGGAGGAGGCTCGTGCCAAATGAGCCCGCTCCAGACGTCGTCGAGTTCCCCATCGGGTGTGATGGTGACCAGCGCAGCTCCGTCGGGGCGACCGTCGTCACCGATGGCAACCATACAAGCCTGTTCAATCAAGGGGCCGTCGCCCCCGTTTCGGGTCTTCTCGAGGCACTCGCGCGAGGCCTGGTCGCGGTCCTCGTCACCGAGGGACGCAAATGGTTGGACTTGCCAGAACGAGGTAGAGAAGAGCTGAGGGAAAACCTCCCAGTCCAACGTTTGAAGTCGCCGCACAACCACGGACGGGCTTAGTTCGAGCCCGATCGCCGACTCGAATCTCGCCAGTTCGAGCCTGGCGTGATATTGCTTCGGTGTGGGAGTCAGCCAAGCCTTGCCGTCAATATATTCGTACTTGTAAGAGACATCACGTGGTAGCTTGTGGAATTGCTCAATCGTCATCTTTAGCTTGATTGACCGATACCAACGTTCGTCCATGGTGAGCTCTTGAGCGAGACAGCTCGAACAATGATCAAAACGAGAGATCACATTGTGGAGATCGGCTTGCCGACCACGGTGCGAACATTGGGGCCTGCGGGTGCGACCTCGGCCGAGTGGAGGTGGAGGTGGAGGGTCCGGTCAGTCGCTTTCTGGACCAGTCCCGTGGTCGAGTGACCCTCGACGAGCGGGATCAGCACCAAGATTCCTCCTGCGGCCTCAACTTCGTCCCGGCCCACAACCTGATCGGGTCGATAGTCGCCCCCCTTCACAAGGATGTCGGGCAAGATCGACTCAATTAATCGCAAAGGAGTGTCTTCGTCGAAAATCGTCACTGCGTCAACGCACTCCAAGGCCGCGAGCAGCTCCCCGCGAGCGTCTTCACTGTTCAGTGGTCGAGTGGGACCCTTGAGCCTCCGTACACTCGCGTCTGAATTCAAGCCAACGACTAGGTAGTCTCCCAGCGCCGCCGCCTGGCTGAGCAGGCGGGTATGGCCCACATGCAAAATGTCAAAACATCCATTGGTGAACACGACTTTGCCACCAGCCGCTTTGCGGTGTGCCACTTCGGATGCGAGAGTCGTCGAGTCAAGCCGCTTGCCACCGTCATGACGATGATGGTCAAGCAGGTCACGGAGAATCTCTTGGCGTGACAGCAGCGCGACCCCGATCTTCTCGACTTCGAGCCCACCGGCAACGTTGCCGAGCGCCACTGCTTCCTCGTAGTCGGCTCCGCTTGCGAGACAGAGCCCAACCACAGAGAGGACCATGTCCCCGGCCCCGGTAATGTCGTAGACCTGACGAGGACGGGTCGGGATCACCTCAGCACGGCCATCCGCGTGAACCAGGGCCATGCCGTCGCGGTCGAGCGTGACGATCGCGGCGTCCATATCAAGCTGTTTGACGAGGGCTTTGCCCACTTCGAGTGCGTCCTCGGGTGTATTGATCGTCATCCCGGTCGCGAGCTGAGCTTCGAGGCGGTTGGGGGTCATGGTGTTGACTCCACGGTACTTGCTGTAGTCGCTCCCCCGGATCGGGTCGGCGAGCACCTTCACTCCCTGGCGACGACATTCGGTAATCAAAGCGCTCAGGAGTCCTGGCGTGCAGATCCCTTTATCGTAGTCGGAGATCAGCACCAGATCGACCGAACCAACCGCCGTGTGAAGCCTGCGGATCAAGTTGGCTTCAACGTCGGCTGAGATTGGGTCGCGGGTTTCATAATCGACCCGGATCATCTGCTGAGGATGCCGATCCTGGGCTCGCCCGATGTAACGCTCTTTGAGAGTGGTCGGGCGATCGTCGAGATCGACGACCAGGTCGATGTTGACCCCGGCTGCGCTGAGCATCGAGCGGACGAGCCGCGCCTCATCGTCACGACCAACTCCTCCCATCAGGACCACTTCCGCGTCGAGTGCGCGAAGCATGGTCGCAACGCTGGCTGCGCCTCCCATGCGGTGCTCGCGGGTATCGGCCCTCAACAAGGGGACCGGGGCCTCTTGGCTGATCCGTTCGGCATAGCCCCAAACGTAGCGGTCGAGGATCAGATCCCCTACGACAAGAATGCGTGGATGGCCCAAGGTTTCGACGCGGCGGATCAAGTGGTGGGCCATGGTCGCGGGTCCTCCTAACCCAAGTCTGCCTGGGGAGTTCGGCAAGTGCCGATAGCCTAGCCCCTGGGCCGGGGGCGTCAAGGCGGGTTTCGCAATCCAGGTTCTGACATTGGCGGACCTTGCAGCGCGGTATAGGATGGAGAAGCGAAGGATAGTCCTTCTCGATCACGGGAGGCTAAGCCCATGGCGACGATCGTACTGGCTGACGATAATGAAGACCTTCGGACGATGTATGCCGACATCCTCCGCTTTGCGGGCCACGACGTCCATGAGGCTGCAGATGGCGATGCAGCCGTTCAGGCTGTGCGCAATGGGGCCCCAGACCTGCTGATCCTCGATCTCTGGATGCCCCGACGCAATGGGTTTGAGGTGCTTGGAGTCATTCGGGACGAGCCGGCGTTTGCTCACCTCCCGGTCGCGATGCTCTCCGCGATGGGTGAAGGAGATGCCCAACTCGAATGCTTTTCCTTAGGCGCAGTGGAATACTGGGTCAAAGGGATGCCGCTCGCCGAACTTTGCGATAAGGTCGAGCACCTGCTGGCCGCCGTGGTTTGCTAGCGAGCGAGGTCTCCCCCCATTCGATCGGTCGACGAAGCGAGCATCCCCACGATGGCCGACGAATCCCAGTATGCCGAGTCTCTCGAATACCTCTATGGTCGGCTGAATTATGAACGCCAAGGGATGCCAAAAAGCACCGCCGAGCTAAGACTCGGGCGAACGCGCCGGCTCCTGAGGCGATTGGGCGACCCCCAGGATTCCTACCCGATTGTCCATGTGGCGGGTACCAAGGGCAAAGGATCGACCTCGGCGATGCTGGCCGTCGCTTCGCACGCGTCGGGGCGTGTGACCGGTCTGTTCTGCTCGCCCCACCTCCATCGGCTTGAAGAACGGTTCACCGTCGATGGTGTTGAAGCGACCGAGGAAGAACTAGTCACATTGACCGAGCTGGTTCGCCCGAGTGTCGCAGCGATGGACCGGGAATCGGACCGACTTGGACTTCGGCCTTTGACGTTTTTCGACATCACTTGCGCTATGGGATTACTCCACTTTGCACGGCGAGGGGCGAAGTTGGTAATCCTGGAGGTCGGTCTGGGGGGGCGGCTGGACTCGACAAACTCGATCCGTCCGGCGGTATCTGTCATTACTTCCATTTCCTATGACCATATGAAGCAACTTGGATCGACCCTGGGGGCGATTGCCGGTGAGAAAGCGGGGATTCTCAAACGCGGTCGCCCCGCCGTGAGCGGAGTGCGCGGTGAAGAGGCACGATCGGTCATCGAGAGGGTTGCTCAGTCGAGGAAATCTCCACTCCATCAGATCGACGTCGACATTCATTATGACTACATTGCGCCCTTACGTCCCGTAGAGAAGCCGAGTAGTGGGCATGTTCACGTTTCGACATGGCGGCGAGCCTGGGGGCCCCTCCCCTTGCCTTTAATCGGCCCCCACCAGGCTCATAATATGGCGACCGCACTGGCGACCTTGGATGTGCTCGCCGAGCAGGGATTCGAAGTGAGCGAGGCTGACGTCCGGCGCGGATTTCAACGATTGAGAGTCCCTGCCCGAGTCGAAGTTCTCGAGGGAAAGCCGTGTTGGGTGATCGACGGAGCCCATAACGTCGCCTCCGCTCAGGCGTTGGCATCAGCCTTGGAGACGTGCTTTCCCAGCGGTCCCAAGACCCTGGTCTTTGGCACCACGCGGGAGAAAGACTTACATGGTCAGTTGAAAGCGCTTTTACCTCTCTTTGAAACGATTATTGTCACAAAGTATGTCGATAACCCCCGCGCTGTCCCTCCTGAGGACGTCGCCCAGGCGATTCTCGAAATTGATGGCCGAACTGCGTTGATTGCCTCCGATCCCTCCCTGGCGATCGAAGTTGCCCTAGGCGAGACCCGCAAGGACGGACTCATCTGTGTCACGGGTTCGCTCTTTCTCGCGGCTGAGACACGTGCGATCCTCTTGGGAGAGACGTCAAAGGCACTGCTGACTCGATAAGCCAAGGAGGTCACCCGACATGAACGGATACGATGGTGATCTCGCTGACCTTTCCCTTCTGGATGATCGGTGCAACAATCGTCATGATTGCAGTCCCCCTGGAACCGGGATCCAAGAGGAATATCTGGATCTGGAGGGGCGTGATCCTCGGCGCGATTGCCTGGAGTCTGTTAATCTTCTTGATAAAAGCAGGTTCAAATCTTTAATGAGATTCGTCGGATTCCTATGAACGAAACAGGTCGTTCCGTCAAAAACGATTCTCAGCTTCAGATTCTTTCGGAAGTTCTCGATCAAGCTCAGCAGGCTCAGGATCAGATCCGACGTCAATTCAACATAGCAACGATGATGGTGATGGTGGTCGTGTTAGCCGTGGCGATCGTCCTGAGTCTCTCAAGAACATATTTCGTCCTGGCGATAATCGCGTTCGTTCCCTTGTTCACACTCGTTACGCTCTGGATCTGGGTCATTAATGATCCAAACTATCGACATAAAACGTTTTGTCTAAGAATGGAGATTCTCTCCCAATGGGAATCTTGATCTGGGCACTTGGGATGCTCATGGTCGCCCCGTTTCTATTCTTGATGACCACTGGATAAGCAACACATGTGAGTCAAGATTATTTCTGATGTGAATCTGTCGCAGATTCGGTTATGAACATGTATCGTTTTTTACCATTCAGAACCTCCCTTCTCCACTCCGGAAAGAATATCCACGAACGGCACACACGTTTCGACTCGGGTCTGGGTATAATTTGGGGTTGGGTAGAACGGTGGCGAGTTTGGAGAGCGACCATGCAGCGCGTTCGAGTGACCGTCCAGCACAACCCATCTGATCCAACGGACGATCTACGTTGTGCGGCCCGCGCTCGCCGGGACCTTTGGGCTCATTCTCCGGTCGAGATTGACCCAGACAGCCCGCGGCACGGCACACACCGGGACGAGGAGAAAAACGCATTCTTCGAGTTTGCCACGGATCGCTTCGGAGAGGTCCAGCGGGTACTGAAGGAGTATGGGTACGCCGGGAGGGCCGAGGCATTCGTCGTTCAAGACGCAAAGGGCATAGAGTGCGTTAAGTGCGGATATATCACGCCGAAGTTGGTAACTGTCTGTCCAACCTGTGAGTTCCGTGACATCGCGTGTTGCCCGTACTGCAATTCTGAGATCCCGCGTTTGGAGTACATGCCGATCTCCGGGGATCTGTTCAAATGTCCGACGTGCCACAAGCAGGTTCGTCTTCAATTCCAGGATCCGATGTTTGATGCCAATGACAATTACAAGCAGCCGTTGGTCTTAGTCGTTCCCGAAGAACCGGTGCAGTAAGGTGCGATACGACCAGGAAGGCCACGTACTCATCTCACCGCTCGAGTTGCGTGCAATGGCTTTCGACAACCCGGACGCCCTCATCAATCACTGGCTATTACCGGGGACGCCGACGGGGTTTGCTACGTATGCTCAGTACGCCCGCTTTATCGATTACCTGGCTGATCGGACGGGCATTCACCCCCAACAGTTCCTGTTCCGGGGCAGCACGAAGATCGGCTTCAGCATCTCGCCCAACCGTAAGCAGCGCAAGACATGGCAGAGCTTCGGCCCCAACTCTGACTTAGACCTCGCGATCGTCGATTCCCACTTCTACGAGACGCTCGACGAGCAGGTACGCCGGTGGGACCGATTGCCCGAAAATCGTGCCCAAGTCTACCGCTATCGGACCTGCTGTATTCGATCAGTACCAAGACCGGATCGATCAGAAGGGACGACATGATTGCTACTGCTTCTTCGACGTCCCCCGGGAGATTGAATGTCTGGCGGGCTTGCACAGAATACTCGACAACGCACCTATCGCTGAGTGCTGCGTTCATCATTTCATCGGGTTGAAGGCGTTTATCTTTCGGGACCGTTGGGCGATCCATCGTCGGTATCACACGGATCTCGATGCTCTTCGACGCGGCCTGACGACAAAAGACGATCCACTTCCTGCAGCCACGGATGCGCCGCTAGCCCCAGACGAACCTTGAATCGAATGGACGCGTTCACACCCTGGAGACCCTGGAAAACAAGGGGAATGAGATGCAATGGACTGTGCGAAGTGGCCGTTTTTCAGCCCTGAAGCTCAAGAACCCCTTGTTTCAGCTTTCCGTTCCGGGAGCGCGTAGCGATAATCACCGACATGAAGAGGATTATGACGATGACCGGCTCATTCTGGATCAAACTGGGGGCGATCTCCGGGTTTTTGGCGGTCACGATGGGGGCATTTGGTGCCCATGGACTGGAGAAGCAACTGGCAGCCACGGGCCGGGCCGATAACTTTGAGACTGCCGCACGCTACCAGATGTATCACGCCCTGGCGTTACTGGTCTTGGGGCTCTTGGTCAGCATCGGTAAGCCCAGTACTGCGGCGAATGTGGCAGGTTGGAGCTTCTTCGCGGGTTCACTCATCTTCTCGGTGAGTCTCTATATCCTGGCACTTACCGGCGAACGATGGCTAGGCGCGATCACGCCGTTCGGAGGCGTGGGAATGCTCGTGGGCTGGGTTGCCCTGGCGATCGCGGCAGGCTCAACACAGATGAAGATGTGATCAAAAATCGAATAGCCCACCTCTTTGAAGTGAAGAGGTGGGCTAACTCTTGATCAATGCGACGCGATTCGAAACAACGCCCGGGCCCGGGAGATCGCTTTGGCCTTTTCGGCCTGTTCCAGGTCGGTCTTTGCCGTTCGGGCTTGAGCAGTCGCGAGTTCGGTCGCGGCGGCGGGACCTGAAACGAGTGCGGCGGGGATGGCCCGGCTTGTGAGCACGGTCACCACGTTGTCGCGGATCTGGGCGAATCCGCCATCAATGAAGTAACGCTTGATGGTCGCGCCGACCCGGGTTCGAAGCTCGCCATAGCCGAGCCGGGCGATCACCGGGGTGTGGCCCGGACAGATACCAAGCTCGCCGTCGAAAGCGGGCAAGGCGACGAACTCGACAGCCTCATCGAACAACGTCTTCTCAGGCGTGACGACCACGCACTTGAGCTGGTGGCTCGTATCGGTGCTGATGGTGCCGGTGGACATCGGACGGAAGACTCCCAACAGTGCGTTCAGGATTCGTAGGATGGGCGGAAGAGCCCATCATATTTCAGGCCGGACGCCGGGGGGGAGAAAGCCTGCCCCCCCAGGGTGTTCGGCAGGAGTCGTCTTAGCGAGCCATCTTCTTGGCCTGTTCCTCCGCCTGCTCGATCGAGCCGACGTAGAGGAACGCACCCTCAGGGAGGTGATCCCACTTGCCGTCGCAGATTTCGCGACAAGAACGAATCGTGTCGGCGAGTGGTGTGTACTGACCGGCCTTGTTGGTGAAGACCTCAGCCACGAAGAACGGCTGGGACATGAACCGCTCGATACGACGAGCCCGGTTCACAACCATCTTGTCGTCTTCGGAGAGTTCATCAACACCGAGGATGGCGATGATATCCTTCAGTTCCTTGTAGCGCTGGAGGATATTTTGGACCTTGCGGGCGACGTCGTAGTGTTCCTGGCCCACGTACTGAGGGTCCAAGATACGTGACGATGAGCCGAGCGGATCCACTGCCGGGTAGATCCCCTTCTCGGCGATCGACCGCGTGAGCACAATGAACGCATCCAAGAAGCCGAACGTTGTGGCCGGTGCCGGGTCGGTCAAGTCGTCCGCAGGAACGTAAACCGCCTGCACCGACGTGATCGCCCCACTGGTGGTCGAGGTGATTCGCTCCTGAAGCGCACCCATTTCGGTGGCCAGGGTCGGCTGGTAACCGACGTTCGACGGCATACGACCCAGAAGGGCGGACACCTCCGAACCGGCCTGGCTGAACCTGAAGATGTTGTCAATGAACAGGAGCGTGTCGGCGCCCGTGGCGTCGCGGAACCACTCGGCGTTTGTGAGCGCAGAGAGGGCGACCCGGAGACGGGCACCGGGAGGCTCGTTCATCTGGCCAAAGAACATCACGGTCGAGTCGATGACCGACTTGTCCGTGGTGCCGATCTTGGTTTCTTGCATTTCGAGCCAGAGGTCGTTCCCTTCACGGGTTCGTTCGCCGACCCCCGCGAAGACCGAGTAACCGCTGTGGACCTTGGCGATTCGAGCGATCAGCT
The DNA here is from genome assembly GCA_025356475.1 of Isosphaeraceae bacterium. Classification (GTDB taxonomy): domain Bacteria; phylum Planctomycetota; class Planctomycetia; order Isosphaerales; family Isosphaeraceae; genus JANXSX01. The sequence goes on from JANXSX010000040.1 coordinate 27,951, forward strand.
CGGTCAAGATGACGGTCTTGCCCAATCCAGCCCCGCCGAACAGGCCGATCTTACCGCCTCGGACGAACGGGGTAAGCAGGTCAACAACCTTGATTCCGGTCTCGAAGACTTCGGTCTTGGGCGAGAGCTTGTGGAACGGGGGCGGGTCGCGGTGAATGGGCCAGTATTCGGTGGCGTTAACTGGTCCTCGGCCGTCGATCGGCTTGCCCAGCAGATTGAACACGCGAGCGAGCGTCTCCTTACCGACGGGAACGGTCACAGGTCCGCCGGTATCGACAACGGCCATTCCGCGGATGAGTCCGTCGGTTGAACCGAGTGCGACGCAGCGGACGCGGTTGCCGCCAAGGTGCTGCTGAACCTCACCGGTGAGGTTGATCGTCACGCCTTTTTCGTTGGCGGTGACCGTCAAAGCGTTATAAATCTCGGGCAAGTGCCCATCTTCGAACTCGACGTCGAATGTCGAGCCGATCACCTGGGCGATTCGTCCGGTCGCAGTCGCGGTTGCGGTGGTCATGAGAAAATCCTCAGAAATTCGGTATCGACGATGAATTCGCAATCCACGACTCGCGACCCAAAATGCATTCTCACATCATCGTGCATTTTGAATCGAGAATCACGAGTAAGTCTGTTATTCGAGCGCTGCGGCACCACCGATGATCTCGGCGAGTTCGCCGGTGATCTGCGATTGGCGGGCTCGGTTGTAGAGTCGGCTGAGGGCCTTGATCATCTCGTCGGCGTTCTCAGTTGCGCCTCGCATAGCGACCATTCGGGAGATTTGCTCGCTGACCGCCGCGTCAAGGAAGGTCTTGAACAAGCGAACCTTGAACGAGACGGGGACGATCTCTTCGAGAATTGACGCAGCGTCGGGCAAGAATTCGTAAGGAACGGGCTCGCCCTTCCTCGTCGATTTCGACATTTCCGCCTGCTTGGCGTGCCGGACCGACTCGACCACCTGACCGACCTGAGCGACGCTCATGGGCAGGAGAGTATCGACGACCGCAGTCTGCCGAGCGGCGTTGATGAACCGGGTGTATGCCACGTCGAGGCGGTCGATCTCGCCACGAAGAAACATGCCGATATACTTGTCGGCAATCGGTTCGACTTCATCGAACTGAGGCTTATCTTCGAACTGAGTGTAAGTGGCGTCGGGGGTGAGGCCGCGATATTTCAGGAAGACGATACCACGGCGGCCGGCGACCTCGGTCGAGACACTGATCCCATCGGTGTTGGCATCGGTAAGGGCACGAGTCGCGGCACGGAGGACATTGCCGTTATATCCACCGGCGAGCCCACGGTTACTTGTGAGGACAAGTAGGAGCGACTTCTTGGGCTCGGGCCGGTCTTGAAGTAACGGGTGGCTGACGTCACCGGCAGTCGCCCCGAGGTCGGCCACCAGCTCCGCGATCTTGCGGGTGTACGCTTCGGCCTCGGTCGCGCGGTCGAGGGCCTTCTTGAACTTGGCGGTGGCGATCAGCTCCATCGTCCGGGTGATCTTCTTGATATTCTGGACCGCCTTGCGGCGTTTTACGATCGCACGGGCCTTGGCCATCGCTTAGATTTCCTGTCAGGGATACCGGGGGGGTGGCCAGAGGAACCGATGAGGCCCAAGACAACGAGAAAAAACCGGAGAATTCAGAGGTGCCGGAGAGATTGAGTTGGCCCGCGACCGGGTGAATAAGGGGGACTTGCTCCCGTGCTCTTCACCCTCCGGTCGTTGACTTTTTCGAATCTCCACCGGCCTTCTTGGACTTACTTCGCCGAACGGAACGTCTGCTTGAACTCAACGAGTGCCGCTTTGAGACCAGCGACGACGGCGTCGGTCATCTTTTGCTCCTTGGCTAGCAGGTTTCGGACTTCCGATTTCTGCTCGCCGAGGAACTGCAAGAATTCGGACTCGAACCGAGAGACTTCCTTGACCGGCACGTCGTCCATGTAGCCTTCGCTACCGGCATAGATCGACACAGCTTGATCAATGGCTTCCATCGGCTGATACTGGGGCTGCTTGAGCAGTTCGACCATCCGGTACCCGCGATCGAGCTGAAGCTGGGTCGCTTTGTCGAGTTCGGTACCGAGCTGAGCGAACGCTTCCAACTCGCGGAACGCGGCCAAGTCGAGGCGGAGGCCACCGGCAACCTTCTTCATGGCCCCAATCTGAGCCTTGCCACCGACTCGACTGACGCTGATACCAACATCAACGGCGGGCCGGACACCCGCGAAGAAGAGGTCAGGCTGTAGGTAAATCTGACCGTCGGTGATCGAGATCACGTTGGTCGGAATGTATGCCGAGACTTCGCCTTCGAGAGTTTCGATGATCGGCAGGGCCGTCAGCGATCCACCACTCTTGGCGGTCTTGGCGACTTTATAGCCGGTCGCGTAGTGTTCCTTGAGTTCGTGCTTGGCTTCTTCCGCGCCTGGGACTCCGATATAGACCTTCTTGTTAACCCCCCACTCTTCAGTGACGAGGTTGTTAGGGTCATCGGTCGAGGCATCGGCGGGAATGATCACGTAGCGGTTCGCGAGCTTGGCCGACCGTTCGAGGAGACGGCTGTGGGCGTAGAACACGTCGCCGGGGTAAGCTTCGCGACCGGGCGGACGGCGGAGCAAGAGCGACAGCTCGCGATAGGCGACAGCCTGCTTCGACAAGTCATCATAAATGCAGAGGGTAGCCATTCCCTTCTCGTACATGAAGTACTCGGCCATCGCCGTGCCGGCGTATGGGGCGAGGTACTGCAACGAGGCGGGGTCGCTGGCACCGGCGGCAACGACGATCGTGTAATCCATCGCGCCCTTTTGGCGGAGGACTTCCACGAGGCTGGCCGTGGTCGATTCCTTCTGGGCGACGGCGACGTACACACAGATGACCCCCTTGCCCTTTTGGCTGAGGATCGCATCCATGGCGATTGCGGTCTTACCCGTCTTACGGTCGCCGATGATCAGCTCGCGCTGACCACGGCCTACCGGTGTCATGGCGTCGATCGCCTTGATCCCGGTCTGCATCGGCTCATCGACTGGCTGGCGATCGACGATACCAGGTGCGGCGCTCTCTACAAGTCGAGAGTGACTGGTAACGATCGGACCCTTGTTGTCTTTAGGAAGGCCAAGTGGGTTAACCACGCGACCGACCATTGCTTCACCGACCGGGACGCGGAGCAGTTCGCCGGTCGCGGTAACGGTCTCGCCTTCGTGAATACCTGTGTATTCACCAAGGATGATCACGCCGACGCTCGACTCTTCCAGGTTGAAGGCCAACCCGCGCACGCCGTTCTGGAAAGCGACCATCTCGCCGGTCATTACGCCCGACAGGCCATAGACCTGGGCAATGCCGTCGCCGACTTCGAGCACGCGTCCAACCTCGGTCTTCTGGACCTTGGCCTGGAACTGCTCGATCTCACGCTGAATAACCGAAGTGATCTCGTCGGCTTTGAATTTCATGCCTCTTCCCTTCGATCAGGCGATTGCGAATTTGTTCCAGCCGGCTTTTGACCGAGGCGTCGTACAGGTCGTCACCCACCTGAACGACCAGACCGCCGATCAGCGTCGGGTCGGTTTCGAGCGTCAGAACCGGCGTCGCCTGCAAGAAGCTGGCGAGCCGATCACGTAAAGCGTTGACTTGATGTTCATCGAGAGCGACTGCCGATCGAACCGTCACCGTACGACGGTTCTGCCGCTTATCCCAGGTCTCCCGGGCGCGTCGAACGATCGAAGTGATCAGGCTCAACCGTCCGTGACGATTCAGGACCCGGAGGAACTGAACGACGATGGGCAATGTCCGCCCTTCGAACGTCTGGGCCAGAATCCGGTCCTTCTCGTCGGTTCCCAGCGATGGGGAATCAAAGAGGGCCATGAACTGAGGCTGGCCGTGGACGATGTCGGCCACGATCTCTTCCAGGTCCGAAATTGCAGCTTCGGTGGACCCTTCGCCATCGGCGGCGTTAACGATCGCCTCGGCGTAATTCCGCGCCAGCTCGGGGGCTGGGTCGTCGAGAACCGTCGCGATCTTGCCGATCGTTTCGACGTACCCCGTCATACGCGGCTCCCATTCACCTTGGGCAGTTCATTCATCGCCGCTTCGACCATGCGGCGATGTTCATCGTCACCTAGGTTGGTCTGGAGAACTTTGCCTGCGACCGCGACAGCCAGATCGGCGGTCTTGTCCCAGATTTCTCCCAGAGCCTGATCCCGAGCGGTCTCGATCTCACGACGTGCCCGAGCTTCGGAAGCTTCCGCCTCAGACTGTGCTTTCTTGATGATCGCCTCAGCGGTTATCGTAGCATCCCGACGCCCTTCGGCGATCAGGGCCGCCACTTCGTCGCGAGCCAGGGCCAACTGACGGCGGTGCTCATCAAGCAGGCGCTCACTCTCGTTACGCGCTTTTTCGGTATCGAGCAGAACGTGCTCAAAGTGTTCTTCACGACTATTGAGGGCCTGGATCAAGGGCTTCCAGGCGAAGGTGCGTAGAACCGCCAGCAGGCAGAGGAAGACGACAAGTGTCCAAATCGCCAGTGTTGGCTGAGGTTCCAGAATATTGGGCTGAGCATGAGCACCGCCGGGTGTGGCGGCATCATGACCGGCTGCGGGAGCGTGCTCGGACGAGGCCGTGGCGTGCGCGGCGTCAGCCTTGGCATCATCGGCCAGTGCCGACCGGCCGGCGACACCGAAGGCCAGAGCCAAGCCGAGCAGGCAAAGCGCCAGGATCGATCGCCGTGGCATGGGGGAATCCTCTTCTCAAACAGATCCAGGGGTGTGCCATCGAAAGGCGGTGGCCGGCGACCTTTCTAAGGCCGACGGCCCAGGTTCACACAACGGGACCGGAATCAACCGTTGAGGATGAAGCCAACCACGATCAAGGCGAAGAACGTCACACCTTCGATCAGAGCGGCCGAGATGATCATCGCCGTCTGGACGTTCGCAGCCGTTTCGGGCTGGCGGGCCATGCTCTCGACAGCCGACTTCGTCAGGCCGCCGATGCCCATTGCCGCACCCATGATTACAAAGCCAACAGCCAGGCCGCGGGTGTCGGCAAACGGATACTTCACAGTCGTCTGGGCCGAGGCCGTCGCTGCCGAGAGTGACATCAGGGAGAAGGCCAGTGCGGCGGTCTTGACAAGTTTCATCGGAACCTCAACTCCAGAAAGGGGGATCGGTCTCGGCCGACATCCGGAAAACGTCACGATGGGTCGCAACCGCGACCGCACCGGTCGAGTTGAAAGCCCAAAGCTTTCAACCCGGGTCGGCCACGCCGACCATGAACCAGACACGCGACACTCGTTCACACGCCGATCAGTGCGGATGCACCGCCGACCCAATGAACAAGGCCGACAAAAAAGTGAAAATATACGCTTGCAAGAACGCGACGAACAACTCAAGCAGGCTCAAGCAAACCACGCCCAAGATACTCGCGGGCATGACAACATAGAACAATCGGCTGTTGTAAACCATCAAAATGAATCCAAGAATCACTGCCAGAACGATATGACCAGCCATCATGTTCGCAAACAGACGGACCGCTAACACGATATGCTTGATGAACAGGCCCGCGACTTCAATCACGAACATCAGTCCCCAAAGACCAGGCTTCAAGAACCGTGGGACGTCCAGGCTCGGCACGATTCCCAACCAGAACCCCGTGACACCCAGTTTTTGTGACCCGGCAATGATCACCGAGGCCAAGGTCATGACCGCAAGTGTTGCTGTGACGTTGACGTTGCCCGTGGGCGAGGCTCCACCAGGAATGAGGCCCATCAAATTATTGAAGAGGACGAAGAAGAACAAAGTCCAGAGGAGTGGGAGGAACTTGTCGGCCGGATGGCGGTACTCAGTCGCCACGGCTGCGGTGGCGTGGCCATGTCCATGGACATCATGCCCGTGTCCATGATCGTCGTGCCCCGCACCAATGGCTGGGCGGATGACTTGATCACGTAGGTAGAGCAGGAGCGCTTCAAATGCGTTGAAGAGCGAACCCTTGGTGACCGATCGCTTGGCGATGTGGCGTGCCAGGGGAACAACGATCACGATGATCAGAAGCGCGGCGACGACTTCCATGACCATGAACCGCGTGAGTTGGAACTCACCGATCTTGGGCAAATCCACCTCACCCCAGGGAAATTCCAGGGTGTTGTGATCGATGACGTGATCGAGCGGGCTATGTCCTTCGGCCATGGCGGAGACATCTCGCAGGGCTTGACTTGGCTTTGAGCTCGATTTAAGTGGACAACTTTACGGGAACGTCACGGCTTGGCCTTGGCAATCTTCATGAGTTGGGTCATGCCGATTGCGAAGCCGACGACCGACCCGATTAAGGTCGCCAGGGGCGTCGTGCCCAAGTATCGATCCAGATAGGCACCGCCTAAAGTTGGCAGCACAAATTCCAGACCTAACGTCGTGATCCGAGCCGCCCAATCCATCCCGATCGAAAGCGGCGAGCGCGAACCAGGTCGCTCCACGCACGACTCCTCAACCAGAGAGAAAAGACAACGCCGGACGGCTCGCACGTTCCATCGCGGCAGGGCGGAAGTCGCAGGCAGTCTGGGTTGACCAGATGAGCCCTGGCCCATCTGCGAGGCCATGACACTGTTTTAACGGGGGACCATCCCAGGTGTCAACACTCTCGATCTGAATTCGAGAAATTTTTCACAATGTCCACCTCACCGGGGGCGAAACCTTGAAAACCCCTGGTTCTTGACAAGTCGGCTCAAAAAGTGTCCAGGACCGGACATAAATTGGGTAATCTCCGGTTGACGGATCGAAGCCTATCTGATATGACCTTGTCAGCTCGATTTGCCTTTCCCTCACGATCAGATCCGAGTCAGTTAAGGGACCAGTGATGACGGCATGCATGTGGGACAACCTGGATTCGCCTAAGGTCGGCCTCGCACCGTGAACGATGGTGAGTGGGTCGCCTTTTGTGTTTCTTAGGTGCTCGTTTGCGGGTCGGCCTTGATGGTTCCCGGACGAATCCAACTCTGCCTGATCTGACCGAGAACTTGTCGCGTCCGCAGTCCGGGAGGCATGGAGTTTTCCGGATCGGTCCACTCACGGATGAACCACGTGTTCCTTGTCCCTTTCGCATCTGGCGCAACCGGGTGGCGGGGGGTGACGGAGTGGCTCCGCATGACCGTCGACACACTCAAGGACAGTAATAAGAAGGACCTGGCCAAGATGGCCAAGGATCGGGGGATTGTCGGTTGGCACGCGATGCGTAAGGATCAATTGATCCGTGCGTTGGTTGTGCCGATGCCCATCCAAAAGGAGAATCCCAAACCCCCAGCGGTCGAGAAGCCCGCGAATTCATCACACCGCCGGTCCGTGGTGTCCTCGCCGGTCAAGCCCTTGGCGGTCGTTCCGCCCAGGTCACTCGACCATGGGTGCGTCAAGGATCGGATCATCGCGATGGTTCGCGATCCGTATTGGCTGCATGCCCACTGGGAACTTTCTCGTGGCACGCTGGCCCGCGCTCAGGCGGCTCTCGGCCAGGAATGGCACACCGCCAAGCCGATCCTCCGGCTGATGGATGTCACCAGCGAGGACACCACCTCTGCCAGTGAACGTCATCTCCGCGATATCGACATCCACGGTGGAGTCAGTAACTGGTATATCGACGTCAAGTCACCTCCGAAATCGTATCGGATCGATATCGGTTATCTGGCCAAGAAGGGCAAATTCTTTCTCCTTGCCAGGTCGAACGTTGTCACCACGCCCAAGGCAGGCTCGTCCGACGTTCTCGATGAGAACTGGACCAGCGTGCAGGACCAGTGCCAGAAGATCTATAGCCAGTCGGGCGGTCCGAACGACTCGGTGGTCTCCAGTGATCTTCGCGATCTCTTCGAGGAGCGGCTTCGCCGTCCAATGCAAGGCCTTTCGCTCCAGAGTCTCGGGACTGGAGCGCTCCCTTCGCTCTCGCGTGGTTTTCACTTCGAGATCGATGCAGAGCTGATTGTCTATGGTTCGACGGAACCCAACGCACGCGTAACCCTCCAGGGTGAGCACGTGCCGATCCGTCCTGATGGCAGCTTCACCGTCCGGTTCAGTCTTCCCGACTCGCGGCAGATCATCCCCGCGACCGCCGCCAGCCCCGACGGAGTTGAGGAGAGGACGATCGTGCTCGCGATCGAACGCAATACGAAGGAACTCGAGCCGATGATCCACGATGGGAATGAACTCTGAGACGAGTGAATTCATTCGACTCACAAAACAGGGAGATGCCGGTCAAAGTGTTGACCGGCATCTCCCTGTTTTTGTTGAGAAAGTGAGACTCAGCGGGGGATCGTTGAGTCTGCCCCATGTTGCCCAGGAGGATTGCAAAGTCCGTCCCTTCCCGAAAGAGAAAGTCGGGATCGAACTTCGTAACTCTTCTGCCTGCGGAAGATGCCCAGTTCCCCCAGGCGATTGCTTTGCCTAGAATCGAGAGTGTCGTCAATGACGAAAAGATCAGTAGACTGAACACCACGCTGAATCCTCGCGTATTGGGATAAGTGGGTTCATGGATCGGATCGATTGAGGGAGCGAATTCAGCTATGAGTCGAGACCTTGCAAAAATCCTGGCCGGTTGGGAGCACGACCCTGATGAATTCCAGGTTCGCCTCGTCGCAGGCGACGATGGTCGCGAAAAGATCCAAATGCGAATCGACTTAGGGCTCTTACAGATGGAGCTTGAGGGTCGGCCCGACGGCACAAAACCACATGGCTTCGATACCTTGCTTGAGTATCACATAGCGCGTGCTAAGATCGCCCGCCCCACCGATTCCGAGGAGCCGTACACCCTCGACGCGAAAGCGTGTACCGGCCTGATGAACGAAGGCGTCCAGTTCTATCACCGGTATTTGGCGTCGTTTCATCTCCAGCGCTACGACTTGGTGGCTCGCGATACCTCGCGCAACTTGCGACTGTTCGCATTTGTGGTTGAGCATGCCGCTCGCCAGCGAGACAAGGTCCAGTTCGACCAGTACCGGCCTTATGTAACGATGATGCACTCTCGTGCGACGGGTCTTCAGGCGCTCTCGAAGAACGACCACGTGGGGGCCATCGAGCATATCGACGAGGGGATCGTCGGTATCCGGAAGTTCCTTGAGGATTACGACCAGTCGGAGAACGAGGCGGAGTGCATGGAACTCGGGTTCTTGCTCCGGTGGCGTCGGGAGCTGGATCGCGATCGACCGATCGGTCCCGTTGAGCGTTTGGAGCAGCAACTTGGGGTGGCCGTGGCACTTGAGGAATACGAAGAAGCGGCGAGGCTCCGTGATCAGCTTCAACGTCTCAAGGGCGACGAGACCGTGAACGCCGGGCCTGAAGGAATTGGGGCACAACCCGTTGATCTGCCTTGATTGATGACCGATTTCGGGCTAGACTTACCCCTGTTCCATCTCGGTGGGATAAGTCTCTGCCATGTTCGCGACAGGCGTTCTTTTGGCGAACCAATGAGCACCCGTTGGGGGCCTATTTCACGGCCGTTCGGCATGTCCGTTCTGGTCTATGGCTCCCACCTATTAATTGCGGGTTCTCAAAAGCGCTTCAGACGGCATTGCGGTGGAGGTTTTTACTTCGGCCCTCGCCCTTCTCGGACTTGTCCGGGACGGACGAGGGCCGAAGTCTTTGATGGAGTCGGGCTCCGATGACAAAACGAGCCCTTCGCAGACAGGTCATCGCCCAAATCCTCACGATGCAGCCCGTCATTCGATCGGCCCAAGAAGCGGCATTGGTGGCCCTCCTTCCCCAACTCCCTGGGTTTGCCAACTCACGTGTAATCCTGCTTTACGCGTCGCATTTCCCCGAGGAAATCGACACCAAGCCGATCATCGACCTCGCTATCTCGCAAGGTAAATTCGTCGTCTTGCCTCGGATCGATCTGACGACCAGGCGACTTGTCCTTCACCTCGGTGGGGAAACGACCCCAGGGGTGTTGGAGATCCCCGAGCCGTTGGCGACGAATCCGGTCATTGTTCCCAGGCTGATCGAGTGGGCGTTGGTTCCTGGGGTCGCGTTTGACCGCGCTGGGAACCGACTCGGCCGAGGCGGTGGCTACTATGACAAGCTGCTCCCCGAGCTTCGGGCCGAGTGCCCGCGCTGGTCCTTGATCCTCGAGCCGCAATGGGTCGAGGCCGTTCCGGTTGAGGCGCATGACATCCGGGTTCATGGGGTGGCGAGCCCCTCTCAAATCGTGGAAATCGACCCACGATGACCACGTGCTGATCCTTGTATTCCGTCGAGCGGTCTGCCGTCTTCCCGGTGGGCTTGGGATCTGCGATAGTTCAATTGCGACTCACCGTGTCGATACACCCCTCGAGATCAGTTCCGCCTCTCTCTGGGAGTCCCATTGATGCTTCAGAATGGATCATTCCTTGCGGTTCTGCTTCTGGCCACATCCCTGTTCGCCCAGAGATGTCACCGAGCCCGATGCCACGATTGAGTTGACAGGCTCCGCAGCCCAAAACGCCGATCAGGTTGTCAAGCAGTTCAGGAGCCTTGACTTTCTCGTCCGGCTCATCCGGAATCCGGATCTCTTGAAGGTCGAAGCATTCAGCGTCCGACCACCGCCCAGGATCGCTGATGATCTCAGGGAGGCGATTGGGACGAAGATCATCGAGTCGGCAGAGGGGCGCAAAGTTGTGGCCATCACCATCAATGGATTCGACCAGAAGGGTCGATCTATCATCGCCAACGCTTTGCTCCACACGTTTATCTCGAAGGGTGAGCTCGAGACGGCCAAGCAACAGCTCTCGATATTGGTGCAATCCGATCAGGCATTGCAAAAGGATGTCGAGGAACGAATCAAAGACATCAAAGGGGGGAGGGCGGCGGTCGATTTTGATGAGTCCACTCGCCAGTTGATCATTCACGATGTGGTGGCCAAGCTGCGTGAGATTGAACTCGCCAAGATCGAATTCGAGTATCGGCTGGAACGTGCCATCGTGCTGGGTCCTGGAGGCAGGGCTGAGCCCCTTAAGGAGCAGCTTGAAATCCTTGCTCGACAGCACAAGCACCTGGCTCGCGAGCAGATCTCACTGACCGAGTCGCCAAGTGCGAAAACCGTTCTGAAACAGCAATTCAACTCAGAAACACTTTCCGCAGTGCAGCGGGAACAAATTCAACTCCAGAGCCGAATTCGTCTGGCGGAGATTCACGTGAAGCAGCTCATTAAGAGCGATTCGAACACAGAGTTCAAGGTCCTCAGCCGACCTGCCGCCCCAGTCGAGTGATCCCCTACCCGAAGCGATGGAGCGACCGATGTCTCGACTGAGCATAGCTTTGTTCGTTGTCGGAGTGTTTGGCGTGGTGATCCCCGATCGGGCGAGTGCCCAGGGTTCCGCCGGGGTACAGGTGACGCCGGGCTACGCATTTGATGGCGTGATTCTGAACACCGTCCCGGTCGTGACCCATGATCGCCGCTACGTTCGGATCGGGGTGAACCCCAACTTCCAGACGATCGAGGGCTTCCAAAACTTCCCAGGCTCGACGGCGGTTGTGGGGGGTGGCGGAGGCGGCGGGGGTCTTCCCGGAGGAGGAGGTGCCGGTGGTGGGGGAATGCGGTCGGTCCCTGGTGGAGTCGGATTTGCCGGGATGAATGGGCCGGTGGCTGCCCCAACCCCGTTCTATGATCGACCCTTGGCCTCGCTCGCTTCCCCGTTCTATGACCCTGCCCTTCTGCAACCCGAGGTTGCTGGCACCGCACGATCGAGCAAGCTCCAGACGCTCAAGGCCAAGCGGCGCAAGGGCTTGATCAGCAGGTCGGCGACGGTATCAATCCCCATTCAATCGAAGAAATAATGTCGTGGCGACGGAGAATCTCACGAATATTGTAAAGGATTGTCAACTCTCCATAGTTCAACGTGAGTCCTTGGTAATGCGAAAGCCCGTCCGTTGGCAGGTTCCGCTAGAAAGCCTCGACGCCCGGTTGGCTCCCTCGTCGGCGTTGGCAGCGATGCCCGCCGCCGAGGTCTCAGCGCTGGCACGTCAGTCCTTTGAGGGGCAGTCGCGTCTCAAGGGAGTCATCTCGGGGCACTTCCAGAGTAACGGTGCTTCGGCGGCCGACGCCCCAGACAAGTACACCCTCAGCCATGCGTCAGGTTCCATCCAGTACAAGGACAGTCACCTGGGTCTGACGCGGTCCACCCATCTCAAAGGGGCCGTCTACGGCACAGGATTCTCGTTCAAGGGGCACTCGGTCGGCTCGATCGTTCTGAGATCGGCGGCCGGGAAGGTTACACTCGACCTGACAGGCCCGGAACAAGCTGGATTCCAACCGCCGGCGTCCCAATTCCACTATGTGATTCGCAAGGGGTCAGGGACTGGATCACTGGCCGACGCTAGCGGTTCGGGAACCGTCAAGCTGGAGCTTCTGACCACATCGAAGCCGGATAGCCTGGCTTCAGGCCGTTTTACGTTCCGATTCGTCTGATCAACGCTCTCTCACGAGTGTCGGCTCGCGACCTGGGCGAGCGACCTCCGCTTTGTGGGAATTGACGGTACAATGGCGGCGACTGCTTTTCTCAGGAGCTCCGTCGCCGTGGGCATCATTCGTCAGCTTTCCGCGTCCGTTATCAACCAGATCGCCGCAGGCGAGGTCGTGGAACGACCGTCGAGCGTGGTCAAGGAACTGCTCGAAAACGCCATTGATGCTGGGGCAACCCGGGTCGATGTCTCGGTCGAACGGGGTGGAAAAGACCTCGTCCGGGTCGCCGATGACGGCAAGGGGATGTCGGTCGACGACCTCCCGCTGGCGTTCACTCCGCACGCGACCAGCAAACTTGCCGAGGCGGATGACCTGTTCCGGATCGCCACCTTGGGCTTTCGAGGTGAGGCGCTGGCGGCCATCGCTGAGATCTCGCGGACCCGCTGCCAGTCGCGGTCGGCCAACTCGCCGACGGGAGCAGAGATCACGATTGAAGGGGGCGTCGCTGGTGAAGTTAAGGATTGCGGGTGTCCCCAAGGGACCGTGATCGAAGTCCGGAACCTCTTCTTTAATACGCCTGTTCGGCGTACCTACCTCAAGAGCGACTCGACCGAGGCTGGGCACGTCATTGAGGTGTTCACCCGGATCGCACTAGCCCATCCGACCGTCCACCTCACGTTTCGGTCCGGGGGTAAGACCGTCTATGACCTGCCTGGGGTGACTGGCACCAAAGAGCGGGTCGCAGCCTTCTTTGGCCGTGAAGTGGCCGACTCCCTGCTCTGGGTCGAGAGCGAAATCGAGGAGATCCACCTCTGGGGTTACGTCGCCCACCCTGCCCAGAGTCGCTCGACTTCCAAAGCCCAATACCTCTTCGTGGGAGGGCGATACGTCCGCGATCGGTCGCTGGGCCATGCCCTTACCGAGGCGTTTCGAGGGCTCTTGATGGTGGGCAGGCAGCCCGTCGCCTTCATCCACCTGGAGATTCCGCCCGATCAGGTCGATGTGAACGTCCACCCGACCAAGGTCGAGGTCCGGTTCCGCGACGCCCAGCGCATCTATAGCCAATTGCTGGCCACGGTCCGGCAAACCTTCCTGCAAAGTGACCTGCACAGTCGGTTACAATCGCCCGCAGTGCCCGAAGTTGTGCCGACGTCCCCTGCCTCGGCTGGGGGACCTGCTCCTCAGTTTCAGCTCTCGGTGCCTGAGATTCCCGACCGCCAGGCGGTCGCCAGTTGGTTCCAGCCGAGTAAGCCATTCCAGACCTACCCGAACCCAGGGTACGCGGGAGGTCCGTCGCTCATCGAGCCCAAGGTTCCCGAATGGGCCAAGTCGCTTCCGCCGGTTCCGACCCCCCGACCTGCCGATGATTTTGACGAGTTTGCGTCTGTTTCGGTCAGTCCTCCCGTTACGCCGGAACCCTCTCCATCAAGTCCATTTCGGCTCCCTTCGCGGGCGATCCAGGTCCATGACAGCTACCTGGTCGCTGAGACGAACGAGGGGATGGTCGTCATCGACCAGCATGCCCTCCACGAGCGGATCCTGTTTGAAGAGCTTCGCCAGCGGCTCCAAACCGGAGGCGTCGAGTCCCAGCGTCTCCTGGTTCCCGAGCCGGTCGACCTGACTCCCGCTGAGGCCAATGAAATCGTCGAGCATAAGGAGGTCCTGGCCAAACTTGGCCTGGAGGTCGAGCCGTTCGGCGGCGGTACGGTCCTGGTCACGAGTCTCCCGGCGATGCTCAAAAGCGTGACCCCCGAGGGACTCGTCCGCGACCTGGCCGACCACTTCCGTTCGAAGCCGATCCCCCCAACTCCCGACCTGATCCTACAGGACGTGTTGGCAATGATCGCGTGCAAGGCCGCGATCAAAGCTGGCCAGCGACTTAGCCCCGATGAGATCACCGCCCTGCTCGACCGCCGCCACCTCGTGAATGACGCCCACCACTGTCCTCACGGTCGCCCGACCGCGTTGGTCTTCTCGAAAGCCGAGTTAGAGAAGCAGTTTGGGCGAATTTAGAGCCACTCACAGTGAGCAGCTCATCTCCTCATATGTTATTGAGGCTTGGTGGGATCGCTTTTCGCCTCTTGGCCCGGGACTTTGACATCATACGCCACGATCTCGCCAGGCTTGAGACCTTGGGTGATCTCAACCTCCTTGCTGTTGCGAGACCCGAGGGTTACCTCCCTCGCCTCGGGCGAAGTCGAGGCTCGTCCTGATCCTACTTTACCAGAGTTGAATAGACTTTGATCCGTTCTTGGGAGAAGACTCCAGGATTAGGCAAGGGAGCAACTTTGGTTATGACCCCCGTAAAGCTCTCGTTTGGAAACGCATCGACCGTGATTTGAGCTTTTGATTCGACAACAACCTGGTCGACCAGAGCCTCGCGAACCTTCGTGTTCACGACCATAGGCTTGGTGAGGTCGACCACGCGAAGGATCAACTGACGCTGCCGGACGGTCGCACCCTCCTCGGTCATTGCCCGTGGATCAAGAACGGATATACCCCCCATGCCCCCAACGGGGACCCTATTCTCATACTTCGCGTAGAGAATCATCCCATCGGCAGGTGCTTGGATTTTACAGAGTTCGATTTGTTTGAGGTGTTTGGCGAGCCTATCCCTCTCGAGGCTCCAGGCTGCCTCTTTGTTGATCTCCACGTTCTTGGCAAGTTCAATGTCGACCGTGAGTTCTTTGGTCCGCTTGGAAATTGTGTACTTCTCGAACGTATTCTTCTTTGCCTGAGCGATTGCGAGGGCTTCGCTCTTAGTCGCGATCATCTCATCAGCGAGTTCTAGGCGATCTTCAAGATCGACTTGGGCAACGATCTCGGCGGCTGTCGTGGGAAGTTTCCCTTTGGGAGCGAGCAGAAGGTCGAGTTGCTCTCGGGCACGGATCGTCCGATCTCGTCGTGTCTTCGCTTTCTGGATCGCGGTCTCAGTTGTAGAAATCTCCGAGTTCAAGGTATGCATATCGGACTTTGCAATCCCCTGAGAGTACTCCACCATGGCGAGCTCGGCAATCTCTCGACCTAGTTTCGCCCGATTGTAGACCCCCTCGGCGGTCTGCGCGGCGATCTCTTGGTTCTTGGCGATATCGCGAAGAACGGATTTTGGCTTGAAAGATAGAGCTTGCGTCCTGCGAAATGAGGTTAGAACACGACCTCGCCACCCAGGACGCAAGTATGAGCACGGATGTACCCGTACCCACACCACTCGTTATATCGGTTCAATGCGCTCCCAAGAAAGCCCATTGTCCGACCTGCGGCAAACTCGGACGACGGAAGCGAACCCTGCAACGAACCGTTCGCACCGTCTCCTACAAGGCCGTCGCTTTCCTGGAAATCACCTACGGCGAGTACCAAGCCCGCTGTGACTGCTCCACCACCTTCCGCACCACACCCGAGGGTGTCCTCCCCAAGGCCAAGTACGACAGCAAGGTCCGGGACTTGGTGCTCGAACGCATCCTCGAAGACGGCATGAGCATCGAACGGGTTCTCCAAACGCTCAAGCGGGAGTTCCTCCT
>JANXSX010000162.1 GCA_025356475.1 Isosphaeraceae bacterium
TCGCGGTTCAACGCGTTCGATCTGTTCATGAGACCGGAGAGATCTTCTCCCGACCCGCCGACTTCCGGATCGAAGACTACATGGGAGACAGCTTCCGCATTGTCCGAGGTTCTGGAACCCATCAGGTCGCGCTCAAGTTCAGCTCCGAGTTCGCCGGTCGCATTGCCGAGAAGATCTGGCACCGCAGCCAGACTATCGAGTCGACTCCCGACGGCGGTCTTATCCTACGGTTTGAAGTTTCCGATCTGCGTGAGGTGAAACGATGGGTAATGTCATGGATGGATTGTCTCGAAGTCATCGAACCCCAGAAGCTCCGAGACGAGATTGTTGTGCACTGTCGAGCGTTGATTGAGAGATTTGAAGGAAAAGAGTCGCAGTTTGCGAATGAGGGATGAGATGCCACACGTCGTAGAGGATGTTTCGGAAAAATTCTCGGAGAGTTGCCGCTTCTGCGACGCTATTGTAGTAGAGAATGATGTTGTTATTAGATTTTAAGCAATGCCATCCGTTCTCAACCAAGTTTCTCAATGGAGATGTCGATGAACAGTTCAGTAGGTCGTCTCGATGAGGGCGGAATCGTTGCTTGGCGAGATTGTGTCGTTCAAAAACTTAAGCGAACCAGATACAAGGATGTGGCGGAAGACGTCGCCCAGGAGCTTGCCATGAAGCTGTTGCAACGATCCCGTCGAGGCATTCCGGTCAAACCCCCGGTATTCGTTTCCGGCATTTACCTGAAGGAAGCTCTGAGAATTGCCCATTTGTTCTTGATGGGGTTGCCATTGAGCAGGGTCGGATTCGGTAATGTTCGACTCGACGTGAGAGAGGAAGGGATGGAACCGTTCGACCTTGATGCCTTCATGAATCATTTGTTCACAGCCGAGCAGATCTCAAAAATGATCGATCTGGTACGGCGTGGTGAATTTCGACGAAAAAAACTTGCTGAAGCGAGTGGAATCCCCGATCGAACTTTTCGAAACAAAAGCAAGAGATTTCCCGAGAATAGCAACAGGTAGTCAATATTTCATCCAACATAACAAGGATTGAAATTTATTTGATTTAAAGCGTTCTCTGAGTCCATCATAACAAGGATTCCACGACAATTTCAGGAGAATCAATCTTGATCACGACAACCAGCAAGAAAGTCGACTACGTTGTGGTGAGGCATCGGCTTGATGCGACCCTGGATCGGCGGCATGCCCGCTGGCTTCGGGGATCAGTAGCGGGGCAGGTCGATCGTCCCGAGTTTCACCAGCACGTCGGCGATCACTTGATCTATCGCCATCCCCTGATTCGCTACGACATCGATTCGGATGATGCAGTGATCGCGGGCTTGGCCGAAGGATCGATGTTACTCCGAGCGGTTCCTCCCTTCGACGAATTTACGTTGGGGGGGACAAGACACCGTGTTCTTGATTATCGAAGGGAGATGAATCGCGTAGATATTGGGCCGACTTCCCGTCCGATCGTCTATGGCTTCCGAACCCCATATTTGGCTCTCAATCAAGAGAATCACGTGACCTGGGAGCGTGGCCGCTCAGAGGATCGGCGGCGACTCTTGGAACGAGTCGTGGTCGGAAACATGCTTTCATTATCGAAGTCGATTGGGTTGCATGTCGAAGATCGGATCTCTGCCGAAGTCGATCTTGAAGCGGTTGGGCCACAGGAAGTGAAGCCAGGGGTATGTTTACTCGGCTTTCTAGGACGAGTTCGTATCAACTTCGCCCTTCCCGACGGCTGGGGGATCGGCAAGAGTAGCTCACGTGGCTTCGGTACTCTCAATCGGGAGGAAGACTGACATGGCAAAAGTGAAGGCGGCGACAGATGGAGAGATCACGCTCGAATTCCCGAGAACGGGCAACGCCTGGATTGATGCCGGGATCGTTGGGCTGTATCGCGTGTTGAATCGGAAGCCAAGCTATGTCAATTCTTCCGCTCCAGAGGAGACGGCTGAGGATCGCGCCCGATTCCCCGACGTACACTACCACGAACTCCTCACGGATCGATTTGTCATCACAGGCCCCGCCTCACAGGTTCAAGCGTGTTTGGAGGATGCCTACAATCGGATGGTGGGCGACTACTTCAATAAATCGAGTGCAAAGCAACTTAGCGAAAAAGGGACTTACAATTTCTACTACGATTCAATCAAAGATAATTTCATCACTTTTCCCAAGAAGAAGGCGGTCGGGGCGGCTCTTCTGCTCTTCGACAAGGCCGCCCGTCCTTCCGGCACCCAAGTCGCTTGGGGAGATGAGGATGAAAACAAGAAAGTGGCGGGACGCTTGCCACCTTCCCATGCTCATCTTCAAGCGAAACTTAATACCTTTCTCACGGCCAACAAACTCAAACCCGGCCCCCCTGCAGGGCTATTGATCGACGGCCCGAATCAGGTCAAACCCAAGGTCGAAATCAAAGCGGTCGCAAAAGAGTCGAAATCCAACTGCTTCCTTTCGGGAATGCCCGAATCTGCCGTTGTTGATGCCAAGGAGACGGCATTCCCTCTGTTTGGCGGGAGCCGATCCTTCGTCAATGGTAATACCGATTGGCCCAGAATCGGTTGGAGAGCCGACTTCGTCGGCAAATTCGTCCCGGCATTGTCGTTCTTCTATCTTCAGGATGATGATATCCATGTATTCTTTCCAGAATCGTCGAGTCTCAAGCGTGTCGACGAGTTCGCGGACATGCTGCAACGCATGGTGAACGTTGAGCCTAATCTATTCCGCAATTTTGATTTCAACATCGGCGGATACGTCCGAGGACGCTCTGAAGTTGCCCTTGCCTTTCTTCACGCTGTGTTCGTCAAGCTAAGCGAAGCTGAGCGAGTCGAACGCGCCAAGGCTGAGGAAGCTGCGATCGACGCAACTGGCGAATCCATATCAATGGACGAGGACGAACCAGTCAAGATTGAACCGTTGATCTCAGCGGAGATCGTGTTTGATGCTGTCCAGCGTCAGGGGTCAGTTGGCTTCGCGGTTGTGTCGGCGGCGAAGAAGGGGAACGTTTGGATGGCCCGTGACTTCTGGACCTTTCGCGACGTCGTCTACCTCGCTCGCCTCTTCGACCGAATGCTAACCCCGGTTCAACATGGCACGGGCAAAGTTCACTACCAATGCTCGCCGAAAGGATGGTTTTTCGCTCTCTACGATTTTGAGTCGAAATCGAGCGTTCTGCGAGATCGCGTCTGTGAGGCCATCTTTCGGCGTGAAAGTGTGCTGGCTCTTCTGGAACGTCATGCATTCCACAACAACACGCACACGGATTCGGCCAAGTCCTATCCCGTCAAACCCCTTCTTGATTTCGCAACCCTGTACGAGGTCGAACTTCGCAAAGGAACCCCCATGCAAGAGTCGTATGCAAATATGGTGAAAACCGCCTGCTGGCTCGGTGATACGATCGGCAAGTCCATCGCCGAGGCGGTGACTTCCAAGGAGGAAAACGAATCTCGTGGCCGTGCGCGCGGCGCGTTGTTCCGGCTTCGTAAGGCGCGGACGACCGGCGATTTCATGAACGAGTTGGCCAGGCTTCAACTCCGCTACGACATCACCGTCCCTCCCAGCCTGTTCGATGGTGCAACATTGAGCCCCGAATCGTTCGACGAGTTTCGCGGCTTCTGCGTCGTGTCGGCCTTGAATCGTTTCCTTTACTCCGCCCGTCCCGCCAAGCCCCAAACCCCCACGTCCTGAACCAGGAGCAATCTCAATGCCCACGCTCAAAGAGGCGAAGTCACTAACGATCACTTTTCTCACACCCGTCTCACTCGGGTCGCTCAACGGTAGCGATAAGGAGGCGGACAATGTCAGTAGCATCAAGAAGCTAACTCGGGGGGCGAAGACATATCCCTACGTGTCAAGCCAAGCGTTGCGCCGAGCGCTTCGCGACCAGCTTGGTGTTATGAACCACGAGCTTTCCGAAGGAGTCGCGGCCAAGGAGAAGAAAGGGGCCGCGATTACTAAGTGCCTCCCTAAAGAATATATCGATGACGACCTGTTTGGCTTTATGGACGCCGCCAAAGGGGGAACGCATAAGCGTACGAGTCCTGTCCGTGTCTCACCCCTATTGGCCGTTGACCCTTATGAGGGGGACCTGGACTTTGGTACCAACTTCATGAGTGTGGACGCCGGAGGGAAGCCGAACATCTTCGAGACAGAAATCCACGGTGGCTTATATCGAGGCACGATCTTGATTGAGCTTGATGCCGTGGGCAAGAGCCGTCAGGGAGAAGGGATCTCGTCACAGAAAGCGAGCGATGCTTGGGAAGTTGACAAGGCCGTCAAGGCCGCCCGCGTCGTCGCACTCCTTACCTCCCTGCAGCACCTCTGGTCAACCGGCCGACAGTCGCGATTCCTGGCCGATATCAGCCCCAAATTCGTTGCGGCGGCCGTCACCACGGCGAAGATTCCACTCTTCCTCGAATCGGTTCAGCGTGATCCACTTGATGTCAAAGGGATCGATATCCAGGCACTTGATGAGGCGTTGAACGACGCCAAGGCGATCACGGCAGCCCATTGCTACGGAACCCGTGCCGGGCTATTCGGCAAGGTTCCCGAAGGATGTCTGACGATCGGCGATGCATTCGACACGATTCGAGGCTGGGTTACAGCCCATTATGGAGCCTAATCGATGCCCATTGTTGTCATTGAAGCGGTCGCGCCCGTTGCAAGTTGGCGTCCTCCCGAGGCACTCACCTACCATCGGACCTTGCCGCTTCCTCCCTACACCACACTGGTGGGAATGCTCGGGGCGGTCTTCGGTTTCGACCTGCCCTCAGCCTATCGGTTCGTTGACGATCGTAAACTGCGTCTAGGGGTCGGCGGTTGGCACGAAGGACACGCCCGCGACCTCTGGAAGTTTCAAAAGCTCGGCGACAACGAGGTCAAGGGCGATGTACTGCTCCGCGAATATTGGATCGACGTTCGCTTGGTTCTTGTCGTCGAAACTCCGAACCTCCCGACCGCAGAGCTTGTCGCCGAAGCGTTTCGCCATCCGGCTTTCCCACTCACAGGAGGGACAAGCGATGCCTTGATGAAAGTCGTCGCCGTTCATGTGAAGAAAGCCGAGTTGCAAGAAACAAGGAGGCTCGCGCACGGCATGGTCTACGGAGAAATTGGGCCTCGCTATGGGCTTTTCGAGAAGCTTTCGGAAATCCCCCTCCACCGGACTGTTCGAGCACCGACCGTTGAGCGGCTTCCAACCGGCTTCGTGTTCGAACTCGATTCTCCACGCCGACTCTTGAGTCGTGAACTCGTCACGTTCGTGGCTGATCCCATCGAGTTGGAGGACGCTGAGCAGGCAGTCAACGGCTACGAGATCAATCCCCAATCCTCCTTTCTGCTCCAAAGCCGGAGTTATGCTGGCTGGAAGGATCAATTCCCGTGGGTTATTCCCGTCCATCGCTACGACTCTCCCCCAACGCCGGAGGAGACCTCCTTGACAAAGCCTTCGCCAAGCGGAAAAACACCGACCAAGAGCAAAACGAGCAGAGCTACCGGGAGCACGTAACCGCCGTCTTCGATGCATGGTGCGGCTTGGTCCAAGAACACGCCGCCCTCATCGAACGGATTGCCAAACGTCATGGGCTGACATCCGAACGCGTACTTCAATCAAGCCTGATGACGGTGGCTCTCCATGACGTAGGTAAGCTTTCTATCAACTTTCAAAACATGATGACTTGCCTCGATGACCCCAAATCGCGATGGGAGGCAGTTCAGGGGAACTATCGCCATGAAGTTGCAGGTCTCTGGTTTGTAGGCGAGGCTGCTCGCAGTTTGAACGCCACGTATGGTCTGCTCCCAGGCGATGGATTGCTTGAAGTTCTTGCGGTCGCAGGACACCACAAGTATCTAGCAGATGGATATCTGCTCGATGAGGAGAAATTCCAATCCGAGCTTTCCTGGATGGAAGACCCCTGGAAAGCAACCAAAGCAGCCTACGGCCTCGCCAAGGAAATGTTCGCGTCGCGAGGCTGGAACTTTCCACTCAACGTCAGCCCGGAGAATCTCAAGAGGAAGCTGACAACCAGGCAATTGCAGTCTGAGAATCCGCCCTACGTCTTTTTATTGAAAGCGATGGCCGGCATCGCATTATTGCCGGGGGCTAAGGGGGCCCACCTGCGTGACCTCTTTCTCCTCCTGAAGGGCTTACTCATGACCGCCGACTGGATGGCCAGCGGCGCTCATGGTCAAGACGATCTACTCGATGCCTCGCGATCGGTGGTACGGGTCGGTCCTTCGAAGTTTCTTGATCATCTCCGTGAACGCGTCGAGCGAAAGAAAAAGACAGTTTTTGAACCATCCATCGTGCAGAAACGCTGTTGTACCGCTGAAGGACATGTCTTGGCAATCGCTCCGACCGGTAGTGGCAAGACTGAAGCGGCGATGCTCTGGGCGCTCGGTCAAGTTGAACGAGGGAACGCTCGCAAGATCTTCTTCCTACTTCCCACGATGGTTACCGCGAATAGCATCCATGATCGATTTTGTGACTTTTTTGAATCCGGACGTGAAGAAACGTCGGGTCACAAGGTCGGCCTTGTCCATTCGACGTCCGACCTCGTCAAACAGAAGAAGGCCCAGGATGAGGAAGAATCGGACCGCGCCGATGTACGAACGAAGGATCTGGGTGAGAGTCATTTCTTTCGCCCCGTGACTGTCGGGACCGTCGATCAACTTCTTGTCCCCCTCTTCCATGCCGGCCGATGGGCGATGAAAACGTTTGCGGCCGCCGATGCCGCCATCGTGATCGACGAGGTCCATGCGTATGATCCCCATACGTCCGGCTTGATTGTCCTCATGATCAAACAGCTTCGCGAGCTTGGTGCGCGTTTTATGATTATGAGTGCAACTATGCCATCGAATTTGCGCGAGACGATGCTCGCCGCCTTGGGTATTGGTAATGAAGCTGTGATCGAGGACGAAGTCTTGCTCAATTCGGCACGAAATGAGTGGAGTCGTTGCGACGAGCCACTGAGCGTTCGGCTTCTCAAGCAAACCAAGAATGGCGAAATGGTCCCTTCGGCTTACTTCCATGACCTTTTCAACGAAACAAATGATCGAGGCGAGCCACTCAAGATTCTCATCGTCGTCAACACAGTCAAGCGTTGCCAAGAGCTGGCCCAAGCTCTCCACGAATTCAATCCGATGTGCTACCACTCCAAATTCATCTTCCAGGATCGTCGAACCAAGGAGGAGTTGATTAACAGAGACCCGCCCAGGTTGTTGATAGCGACTCAGGTTGTCGAAGTATCACTTGATATAGATTATGATATCTTATTGACCGAGTGTGCTCCAATCGACGCGCTGATCCAACGCGCGGGCCGGATCAATCGCGCTCGCCGGGACAGACTTGGCCGCGTCATCGTTCACCCCGCCGAAAAGGGCAGCGAACGCGTGTACGCAGATCCGACAGGTATTCTTGATGTCTCATGGTCACTTTGCCCAAGTCATCCGACCAAACTCACTGAGCGGGCGTTGACCGCAATGGTCGAGGAAGCCTACTTTGGTCGTGTCCTCTCCGAGATCCAGGCATTTCAAGACATTCAGAACATAACGCGAAGACACCAAGAAAATCTCAGCGGAGTTCTCGATACTCCCAATCCGTCCGAGGAGGCTGCGCTCTCGGCCCGGCTTTCCGAATACCTGCAAATTAGTGTTATTCCGGAATGTTTCCATGAGAAAGTCTACGAAGCGAAGCCTGGGCAACGCAGGCTCTACGAACTCAAAATGCCTGCCTGGTATGCCAAAACTTACAAAGTCAGGGAAGACAATCCCGACGATCTTTCGATCTGTCGGATGGAGTACGACTCCGTCTACGGCGGCCGCTTCCTGACTCCTGCGAATGGTGCCGAAACAGGAACAACTCTCTTCTAAAGGAAATAGGATGCAACTCATCCTCAACACCTTCGGCGCGAGCCTGCGCAAGAAGGACGGAATGTTCCTGATCAAGGCGGGCGACCGCAAGATCACGATGTCGCCTCGGAAAGTCCAGACAATCTGGCTGGCGACCAGCGTCCATCTCTCC
>JANXSX010000060.1 GCA_025356475.1 Isosphaeraceae bacterium
GTGGGCTTCTTCGCGTTCTTCGGTTTCCGGCCCTTCGAGTGGGGCGACGTGCCGGATTGCTCGTGAGTCGACCTCGGCTCGGAGCTTGGTGAGGGCGTCGGTCAAGGGAAGGGCTCCGAGGTCGCCGTCGTGGCGGTCTCGGTAGGAGACGGTGCCGGCCTCGGCTTCTTTGGCTCCGACGACGAGCATGGCCGGGATCTTCTCGAGCTGGGCGTCGCGGATCTTGGCTCCGACCTTCTCGGGCCGGGCATCAAGATGGGCTCGGAGGCCGGCGGCTTGAAGCTCTCCGAGAACCTTGTGGGCGTAATCGAGGAACTTGTCCGAGACCGGGATCACGCGCACTTGCTCGGGTGAGAGCCATAAGGGGAAGGCACCGGCGAAGTGCTCGATCAAGATCCCCATAAATCGCTCCAAACTGCCGAGCGGAGCGCGATGGATCATGACCGGTCGATGGGGCAGATTATCGGAGCCGGTGTATTCCAGGCCGAAGCGTTCGGGCAAGACGTAATCGAGCTGGACCGTACCAAGCTGCCACTGACGACCAATACAGTCGCGAACGATGAAGTCGGCCTTCGGCCCATAAAATGCGGCTTCGCCTTCCGCCTCATCGTAAGGAAGCTTCATCTCATCAAGGACCGAGCGAATGTCCTCTTCGGCACGCTTCCAGACCTGTCCATCAGCCCCTTGGTATTTGGGGTCGTTCGGGTCGCTCTTCGAGAGCCTAAGCCGGTAATCGGTTAGCCCGAGACTCCCGAGAATGTGCCGGGTTAGTTCCATCGTCGAGCGGAATTCGCCGCGAACTTGGTCAGGTGTGCAGAAAAGGTGGGCATCGTCCTGGGTGAAGCCTCGGACCCGGGTCAGCCCCGAGAGCTCTCCCGACTGTTCGTAGCGATAGACAGTGCCGAACTCGGC
This sequence comes from Isosphaeraceae bacterium, assembly GCA_025356475.1. Lineage (GTDB taxonomy): Bacteria > Planctomycetota > Planctomycetia > Isosphaerales > Isosphaeraceae > JANXSX01. The sequence goes on from JANXSX010000060.1 coordinate 913, forward strand.
GAGTCGGACCGGAAGGTCGCGGTAGCTCCGCTTCTGGGCGGCATAGATCTGAATATGGTGCGGGCAGTTCATCGGCTTGAGCAGGTATTCCTCACTCACCCCATGATCGCAAACATATTTAACTCTCTGCGCAGGGTCGAGGGTCCAATAAGGATCGGTCGACACGGTCTGCGCGTGTCCGTGAGAGTCCTTGACCCCCTTCACGATGACTTCAGGGATACCGGCATCGGCAAGCAGTTTCTTCTGAGCAGGATCGTCAAGCCCCCCTTTTTCTAAGCCATCAACGAGCGCCATCGCGGCATCACTGAGCATTCTCAGGGGAGGGAACTGGCTATCCTTATAATACGGATAGTGTCCACTCTTTTGATACAACTCAATCTTACCGATGTGGGGTGTGTAGACAGGCTGATAACCTCGCTTGACCAATTCGTCTTTCGTGAACTGCTCAAGGACCCCACGCACCACGGCCCCTTTGGGCATCCAGAGGATCAGGCCGGAGCCGACGAGCGGGGAGATCGTGAACAGGCCAAGTTCCTTGCCGAGTTTGCGATGGTCGCGTTTCTTGGCCTCCTCGACCTGAGTGAGGTGGGCGTCGAGTTCTTTCTGATCGAAGAACGCGGTTCCGTAGACGCGCTGGAGCATTTTGCGATCGGTGTGGGCCTTCCAGTAGGAACCGGCGATCGACAGTAGCTTGAAGGCACCGACCTTCCCAGCATGCGGGATGTGCGGGCCTCGGCAGAGGTCAACGAACTCACCTTGTCGATAGAACGAGAGGATGCCGAACTTATGGAGTTCATCATCGATATGCTCGACCTTGTAGCCTTGCCCGAGTTCGCCGATGAACGATCGAGCTTGGTCAACCGGCAGGCTGAAGCGTTCGAATGGCTCCGCGAGCTTGGTGATTTTGGCCATCTCAGCTTCGATCGCGGGGAAATCGTTCTCCGAAAGCGTGTGCTCGGGAACATCGACGTCGTAGTAGAAGCCGTTCGCGGTCGTTGGGCCGAACGCGAGTTGCGCACCAGGATGAAGCCGCAAGATCGCGCGAGCCATGATGTGAGCGGTCGAGTGCCGCAGGATGTCGAGTGCCTCGCGATCCTTCGGGGTTAACAGGCGAAACGCGATTGGCTCACCGGTCGGGTTCTCGAGCGGTCGGTCGAGATCGACGATCACCCCGTCCGCCACTGCCGCCACAACCGCTTCGGCGAGTCGCTTACCAATCGATGCGGCGATCTCCCGAGGGGTCACCGCGTCGGGGAATTCCTTGATCGTACCGTCTGGGAGCTTGATCTGAACCATCGCGTGGGCTTCCTGAATTCAAAGCATCAGCCCCACCATACCACTCCGACAGACAACGCCGGCACAGGGGTGGGGATGGGAGGCTTTACGTTACCCACAATGGTCAGGTCCTGCCAAGTCTGGCCGGAGCGACGTGACTCATACCGATCGGCGGAGTGTGGGGACGAGATACGAGAGACCCCTACCAACGAGGAAGGCGTCCACCCTACCTATCGAGAGGAAAGGTTTCTAGCATCCGAATTGTCAAAGACCGATCTGAGGACTTAGGAACCGCGCAACGTTCGACGGGCGCTTGCCAATTCTCGCGTCATTTGGCTACCCTTCACCTTGTTTCCGGAACACTGCACGAGTCCCCGGCATCTCGCTCCGGCCCATTCCCTGCCTAGGAGACCGCATTGATGAGCGATTCACCTGCCGAGGAAACGATCAACGTGGAGTCTCAAACATCGCAGACTCCGGGTGAAAATAAGCTCTTCGATTTGCTCGTTTGCCCGATCGGCCTGGCCCCACTCCGTCGTATTGGCGATTCCCTCGAATGTACCTCGTGTGGCCCAAAATTCCGGATCGTTGATGGTATTCCTATGATGTTGGTCGAGGCTGCAGAATGGCCCGAGGGGTGCAGCACTTGCCTGCTTCCTCATTCAGGTATCCCGACTGGTTTAGGAAACGGATGACCGAGCGCTTAGAATGGCGTGTTTCGGCTTGCAGAGTGTCGATGACGTGGAGCTTCTATCGAGCTTGCCAACGGCGTATGGGTTGGTTAGCGTGAAGACGTGTCGGAGACACACTTGGCTCGGTTTTCCGGCAAACGGTAAATGAGACCGGGGCCTCGCGAAGGAGACCGCACCAATGAGCGATTTGCCCGCCGCTGGGACGATTGACGTTGAGCTTCAGCAACTGCTCGCCCGGATCGCGGCTGGAGACGAAGATGCGGCGCGGGAACTTCTGACCCGCTATGAAGCTGAGGTCCGGCTGGTCGTGAGGCGTCAGCTCCCCCGGATCTTGCGGACCCGGTTCGACTCACTCGACTTCCTGCAAAGTGTCTGGGGGAGCTTCTTCCGGCGCGTCCGGTCCGGGCCCGGCCCAGGCGAGTTCGAAGATACGCGCCATCTTGTCGCGTTCTTGGCTCGGGCTGCGAAGAATAAGGTGATCGACGAGTATCGTCGGGCCGCCAGCCGCAAGGGTGATATGCATCGTGAGGAACCACTGTGGAACCCCGGCGACAATCGCCCTCGGGAGCTCGCCGCCGAAACCGATTCGCCAAGTCAAGTGGCTGAGGCTCACGAAGCCTTGTCCATGTTGGAGTCGCTTGTCCCCGAAGATCGGCGGGCGATCCTCCAACTCAAAGCGGACGGTCTGACCAGTCGTGAGATTGGCGACAAGCTCGGGATCAGCGAGCGGACCGTTCAGCGTGTCATCGAAGATCTACGACGGCGATTGCAGCTTGGGGAGTGAGCCAGGGATGAGCCAGATCGCGGTGGCACCCACAGCCTGGGACGACGCGTCGTCGCCCGCCTCCGCACGGCTGGCGAGGCAATTTGAAGAAGCCTGGCGAGCGGCCCCAAAAGGTCGCAAACCCAGTCCACGTCGATACTTGCCTGAGAAGTCAGTCAATCAACCCGGAGCCCTCCTGGCTCTAATCCGCGCCGAGGTTGGCCTCAAGTGGGACGCGGGCGAAGCCTCCGACCCCGAGACGTATCGGCAGTTATACCCCGAGCTGACCGAAGACGATTTCGTCGCGATCGTCTACGAAGACTTCTGCCTTCGGGAAGAGATTCAAGGCTCAGCCTCTGTCGACGCGTATCTCATTCGGTTTCAAGATGTCGGCTCCCGGTTGCGACGGATCTTCGACATCCATGCACTCGTCGGTTCGGGCGGAGTCGGAGTGGGAGTGGGCTCGACGACGGCTCATGGTTCAATGGGGGGGAGTTCCGCAACGTCCAAGCCGGCGTTCCCTCAAGCCTTGCAAACGATCGCTGGGTTTCACCTGGTAGAGGAACTGGGACGAGGTTCGTTCGCCCGAGTGTTCCTGGCCAAGGAGCGGAATCTTGCCGATCGATCGGTGGCCCTCAAGGTCTCAAGGACCGGGTCTCGCGAGCCGCAAACCCTGGCGAAGCTCCAACACACCCATATTGTACCGGTCCACTCCTACCAGACCGACGAGCTGACCTCGCTTCATCTCCTCTGTATGCCCTATTTTGGCCGGGTGACGTTGGCTCATCTCCTGGCTGATCCTCAAAGTAAGCTTGCTTGCGATGGTCGCGACCTGTTAGCGATCCTCGATCGGTTGGACCCTGATGCTTCCCCGCATGCCGGACCATCGACAGGCCGGGCTGCGATTGCGAGCAGGTCGCACGCTCGGGCGATTGCTTGGTGGGGGGCCCGGATGGCGGAGGCGCTCCAGCACGCTCACGATCGCGGAGTCTTGCATCGCGACGTGAAGCCGTCGAATGTGCTCATTACCAGTGATGGCCTGCCGATGCTGCTCGACTTCAACCTCGCCAGCGAACTCACGATCGAGGAGACCTCAAAGCTGGGGGGGACGCTTGATTACATGGCCCCCGAGCATCTCGAAGCGCTCGCGGACGGCGTGGATAGCGGCGTTGAAGCGCGTTCCGACCTCTATTCCCTGGGGGTTCTTCTGTTTGAGGCACTGGCCGGGCGGCGACCATTTGAGCCACCAACGGGCGCGATCTCAATGGCCGAGGCGCTCCACCTGGCCGCCGAGTCGCGTCGAGAGATCAGGATCCGGCTTCGCGATACGAACTTTGAGGTGCCGACCGGCTTCGAAGCCGTGCTCGCACGCTGTCTCGCTTCCGACCCTTGCGATCGCTACCAGACAGCCGCCGCCCTCGCGGAAGACCTCCAGGCCGTTGCTGACGACATGCCTCTTAAAGTGGCTCGCGAGCGGCTTCCCGACCGGGTTGTGGGCTGGAGTCGCCGCCATCGCAAACAAATCATGGTCGCCGTCCCGATCGCAGCCGCTCTGATGTTGGCGCTGATCTCGGCGAACAACCTCGACTCGGATCGCCGCCAGCAGAGGACCCATAAAGCGGAAGAGGCTCGCGACTCGCTCAGGTCCGCCCTAATCGATCAGGAGCAGAATCGACCCGAGCGGGCCCTTCCCGAGTTCCTCAGAGCCGAACGCGACTCGCAGTCCAACCCGGAGCTCATCGCCGAGTGGAGGCAGGCAAAAACAGGTCGGGCCAAGGCGGAGCAGACTCTCAAGATCCGCGAGGCTGCCGATGCAGTCTTTCGCCAACTCAACGCACTCCGGTTCGGGCTCCTTGATGGCGATGGCAACCGTCGCGAATCGCTTAATCAGTTGGATCGTCTCCTCAAGCCGTTCTATGTGGTGAAGAACGACAATTGGACAACTCGGCCCGATCTGAACCTGCTCGATTCCACACGTTGGCCCAGGTTGCGTGACGAGGTCGAGCAGCTTCAGTTTCTCCGGCTCGTTGGGGGCAAGGACGATCGCCAGACCCTGGAGGCGCAGACCCAGGCTATCGACATCTGTATGAAAGCAGAACGGTGGTCGCCCAACCCCGCCCCTTGGCGTCTCCTGAAGGCGTGGTTCTCTGGTGAGGTCCAAGAACTGCCGAAGAACCTGGTCTACGCCGATGTGATTCGGGCCGAGACGAGCACGACGACCAGCCTCCAGTGGGGGCTCCTTCTCTGGGGTAAGCAGCACCCTAAGTCCGCGATCGACTGGCTCCGGCATGCCTGCGAACTTCAGAGCGAGAACCCCTTTTATCACTTCGTTTTAGGAGTGATTTGCGATAGCGACGGGCAACTCGACGAAGCGATCATTCACTTTCGACTTGCCTCAGCGCTCGATCCTGACAGCCTCTATGCTCGGTACAACTACGCTCGGATTCAGGCTGAGAAAATGCCCCAATGGTGGTCTGCTGAGGACGACCTCACGAAGGTGATCGAAGCGAGTCCTGACCCTAGCCTGGTCCGTGCCGCCCGCCAGGTGCGCGGCTTGGTCTCGCAGAAGCTCGGGTATGCGGCGGCCGCGAGAGTGGATTACGACAAGGTGATCGCATCCGGATCTGACGACAGGACGGGTCAGTCCGCGATTCTGAATCGGGCCAAGCTTGACGATGATGCTGGCTTCCCCACCAAGGCGTTGCAGGCCTATGACCTGATTCTGGAGAAGCGGCCCGGCGATCGTGAAGCCGTGTTGGGACGAGCGATCCTTGGTCTTCGTCGCGGGCAATACGCACAAGCGGAGCGGGACCTGACGAGCTACCTGATCCTGAGTGAGACCGCACAAAGCAAAGCGGAAGCCTATGCCCAGCGTGCGGTTGCACGCCTGGCCCTCGGTCGACCGGCGGAGGCATTAGAGGATGCGAATCGTGCTTCGCGTCTGGCTTCGAGTCCGAATCATGAGCGGATCTTGCTTCGTTGTAGTCTTGCCGCCGGAGTGGTGGAGCCCGGTCGTCTTGCCGATCCCGAAGAGTTGATGCAGCTCCCCTGGGGGGCGGGTCTGCTTCGCCGCGATCTTGAGGCGGAAGCGAACCGATTGGAGAAACTTGCGTCGGGGACGACCACAACCGCGATCGTTGCGGGCCAGTCTCGGGCCGTGATTCTCGCGGTCCTTCGCGACCCCCAGGCACTTGCAGAGATCGACCGAGCGGTCGCACTCGCGCCCGGATCGGCTCGGGCTCGGTTGATCCGTGCTCGGATTCTCCGTTTCCGAGGTCTCTTCGAAGCCGCCGAGCTGACCGTGGCCGCCGGCATGATTCTTGAGCCTGACCATGCCGAGTTACTCGCCCTTCGCGGTCGATTACGGACCCAACGAGGTCATGCGGTGGAAGGTCTCGCAGACGTAGAGCGGGCGATTCGGCTAGGAGCATCGGCCACGGCTCAGAGTGCTCGCGCTGAGGCGCTGATGGCTCTCGGCAAGTTTCGGCCTGCACTCATGGCTTGGAACGATGTGATCCGTCACGATCCCGGACAGGTCGAATCCCATCTTGGGAGGGCGCGATGCGCTCTCAAATTGGGCGACTTCGGAACGGCCCGATCCGCCCTGACAACGGCCCTAGCGATGAGTGGCGGAAGACCCGGCCTCGTCTTTCAAATCGGTTGGCTTACCCCAAGGACCTGGAGGTTCAACGACCGACGCGTCACCGAACTTGCACGTCAATAAATATTGATTCAAGTATGCGTAGATCCCTCGTGTCTCGCAACTTAACGAGACGAAGGCCAGGGCTCGGTGGGATCCAGCCAGAATGGTCGGGGTTCGGGCTCTGGAGTCAAAAAGCCCTTCAATGCGGAACGGACAATAGACGGGTCCATCTCCACGCGGTCGGGGGGGACGGACATCATGTCGAGGGCATCGATCTCCAGGTGTGACGCTGGCATTCCTGGGATCGAGAGGCGTCCGAAGGTCCTACGGATGGTTTCTCGCCCGATTCCCAGCCGAGCACACACACGTTCACCGCCATCGAGTCGAATCAAGGCCCGAAGCTGGCGATCGTGTTGACTCTGCAAGAAATAGACGGCGCGAAGTCGTTGGAGTTCGGCGATCGGTAGCGTTTTTCGTTCCGAGTCGGACATCGGTGGGGCGGCAGCGAGCAGGAATCGATCGGCAAGGGGCACCTGCATCTGTGTCTGGATCAAGACCACAATCAGCACGATCAACCAGGCTCGACGACTTAGGCGATGTCCGCCCACCGGCTTGGGTATCGCGGTCAGGCCCGTCCACCAGCCTGACATGAAGAGGATTGCTCCGACCTGGGGAATCGCGTGATACCAACGGAGCGAACGCAACATATCGAAGGGGAGGTTTCCTCGGAATGCATAGACCATCAGGTAGCTGAAGATAACAATCGTTGCCCCGGTCGCTTCGAGCGGGTGAGGACGTCGCCAACCGGTGGACCATGCCCATAACCCGATGACACCGAGGACCAACATCCCCGCTTGGAACGGCGAGGTGAGGGCTCCAATTCCGAGATTGCCCAAGAAGATTGCCTCAGCGATCGCTTGAAGCGAGTGCAGGACCGCCTGGATCGGTCTGGGCCAGAGCCCGCCATGATGCTCCCAGACCATGGTCGTCTGGCCAAGCTCTCGCCGGACGAGAATCAGCTCAACGAGGATGGCCAAGGCTGTGATCAGAATCAGCTCCAGAGCCCCTCGGAGTGCGCGGGGCCGTCCGCTCGCCAGCAGGTACGCGGCTGCGGCGAGTCCGGCGACGTGGCCGCCGGTCCAGATCATAGGCGCGGCCAATGCCGAGAGAATCACCAGGAAGAATCGAAGTCTGCCCCCTCGAATCGACCAGTTCCGTACGAGGATGAGCGTCAGAACGATCGCAGTTCCCGCCCAGAGTGCCTGACCTGCGGAGTACCATGTCACGCTGGGCATGGTGACCGAGGAGATTCCCAGGCCGACCATTGCCACCAAGGCGATGCTCGACCGAGATGTCTCAATCTTCACAAAATAGCCGACGACCGACATTGCCGCCACGAGTCCGAAATAGGAGGCAACGGCGAAGACCGGTTGCAGGCGTGCCAGACCACCAGCAAGCAGAATTAATGTATATGTCCACAGGCGAAACAGGGGTACGATATGCGTGTTGTGTGGTAAGAGCAAGTTTGCATGCGTCGTGCTCAGATCGCGTGACTCGGCGATGTATGCGAAATCGTCACCAATAATCGAAAAGAAGCGCAACTCATCGGCCATCAGCCAAGCTGGGGCCGCAAAAATCAGAAGGAGAAGCGTGAATCCCGCGAGCGAACCCGCCGGTCGATTCCACCAGGCCCCATACTTCCGCCAGCTCAGGAACGTGCTCGTGACCGGGTGCATTGTGGGTTGGTCACCAGGCTTGCCAATGGCCATGATCGCTCTTCTAAGAAGAACTCAAACGAGGCTTAGGCCGACTTGCCCGCCAGCTTCCAGAGCCTACTCTTGAAACTCTTCCGTTTCGGACCACGTGCGGCGTAGCTGATTTCCGGCAAGGCGACGGCAGCGAGCAGGCCGATCCCCACTTGCAGACCGATATCGAGCCCAAGACTGCGCCGGGGTTGCGACTCCGCAAGGGTCCTCGGACCTTTGGGAATCGCGACGTTCACGCTCTCAACAGGACTAAAGTCGCTCGTTGAAGCCTTAAACGGTGGCATGAGGAAGTTGAGTTGGATGGCTTGAGACGCGACCGACCGCAGGGGGACACCACCGAGTTCGTGGGCGAGCCTGCTATCGTGAAGATCGGTGGCGACGAGATCACCTCCGAGCACCAGATCTACCGCGTCCAGAATGTCCTGGGGATTCGATCTGGGTGGGAGACCCTGGGCCAGAACCCCTGCAAAGGCCGGAGCAGTTCGCGTTGGTAAGGGGGTCGTGATCGGGGAACCGGCGAGGAACTGCGGTTCGGAACCGGAGCTCGAGGTCGATGAAGGATCGATTGGAGGAGGGCTTGTGGCACTATCGCGAACATCTGGGAGGGCCAGAATCGTTTGGGACGTCGCGTTTCGGGGATCTGAGTTCGTAGGCCCCGAGGTAGACCGAGGAAGTCCAAGAGGATAACCAACTATGTCCAGATTCGAAGTAGGGACGCGAGTGATCGCCATCTGGTACGTCTGGACCGGCCCGTTCTGCGCAGCGCTAGGCTCGACACCAACATAGATTGACGAGCCGTAGGGAACTGCGCTGGCCGGGGCCGTCGCTTCGACCGCGAGCGTTACGTTACGCTGGCCGTTGGCCCGTCCGATGAGGCGACCGGTGCTGTCGTAAACAACGAAGTTGCCGGTGAACACGTTACCCGGATCGGGAAGCATCTGGAGGTCAAGGAGCTTGATCTGATTGTCGATCCGCAGGCGGTAAAGATCGACCGAGTCGTGAGAGGCGATCTGTCCTTGGACCACCAAGGAGTTCGAGAGTAACGGCAATTGTTGGGCGTGGGCCGGATCCGCATGCGGCGTGAGGCTCGCTAAGATGAAATGCTCAGGAGGTACTTCCCCACTTCCAGTTATGGGGGACGGGTCCGCGCTGGCCAGGTCCGTGAGGGGTGGGGCGGAGTGGAAGCGGAACCTCAAGCCAATCCCAGGCCGTTCGACCTGCAGGTCTTGACCACCAAGAAGATCCGGGAGAGGGCTCCACGGGTCGGAACCAGTCGCTGTCGGCTGAGAATCCGCCGTGAGTGGCCGTTGACCGAGGATTGCCAATGCGATTAGTCGATCCAACCCCGGTCTGCCCAACTCGGTGCTGGTCGAATTCTGGGACGAAATCGCGACGAGTTGCAGACCCTGTTCAGTCTGGCCGACCGAAGCAGCGATCGACGAGAGTTCGGCCAACGTTGTCGGCGAAGGCCGTTTGCCATCAGGGAAGAAGAAGAACGGAGGGGGCGGAGGTAGGCTGGGAGGGCTGAGTGACAGGAGGAGACGACTCTCAAGGGTTTCGAGCCGAGGACGTGCCGACGAGGATCGGACCGGCAGGGGGCCGGTTTTTCGCCGTCGGAGATGTCGCGAATCCCTCGTTCGTTTTTTCATCCTGAAGCCCACAGGTGAACTTTGGTCCCAGGGCAGTACCGATTCCTACAGATGATGGGCCGAGCGACTCCGACGGGTTCGGAGTGGAGCAGACCTCTTCAATTCGGAGGATCCAAGCATGCAGCGGCGCTTGATCCCTCTCGGATTTGGGGAGATCGACTCGTCTGCAGTCAGAACTCCACTAACGGAAGTTCGGAAATCCTGGGGACTTCGCGACAACCGGCTGACAGATTCCGCAAAGAACCTTGCTTCAAGATCGACACTATCCGAATTGTTGCAATAGGTAAAGTCGGATTCTGAACTCGCAGAAGTCCCACAGAACTCGGGCTCATAACCACTTTGCAGCCAAGGCCTGGAACAGCGGATCGAGGTCGACGTTTCCCCCGGTGATGATGATGCCGACTCGCAAGCCTCGCACGTCCAGAGCACCGTTCAAAATGGGGGCGACGGGAACCGCACACGAGGGCTCGATGATGATCTTGAACCGCTCCCAGACGAACCGCATGGCGTCAAGGATCTCGGGCTCGGTGGCTGTCACGATCGAGTCGACATGCTTGGAGATGACGGCGAACGGCTTCTCCCCGAGCGAGGTCCGCAGGCCATCTGCCACGGTTTTGGGATCATGGGAGGGTTGAATGATACCGGTGGCGAGCGACCGTTTGGCATCATCGGCAGCCAGCGGTTCGGTGCCAATGACCTTCGTCTCTGGCGAACGCCCTTTGACCGCAAGCGCTGTCCCCGCAAGTAACCCTCCGCCACCAACCGGGGTGATCACCATGTCCAGGGGCCCCGCCTGGTCGAGCAGTTCCCAAGCGGCGGTCCCCTGGCCGGCGATCACCCTCCAATTGTCGAAGGGGTGGATCAGCGTAAAGCCGTGTTGCTCGATCATCGCGTGAACAGTGGCCTCGCGACTGGCAAGCGTCGGCTCGCAGGTGACGACCGTTGCCCCATAACCTTCAGTCGCAGCCTTCTTGATCGCGGGAGCGGTACTCGGCATCACGACCGTGACCGGGACCCCCACAAGTTGGCCAGCCCTAGCGAGTGCCTGGCCGTGGTTACCCGACGAGTGCGTGATCACCCCTTGGGTTCGCTCCTCGTCCGTCAACTGAAGAATTGCATTGATCGCGCCTCGGAACTTGAAGGCACCCACCTTCTGAAAATTTTCACACTTCAAGAAGATCGAGCCTCCGCATCTCGCATCGAGAGTACGCGAGGTCAGGACGGGTGTCTTGTGAATCCAGGGACGTATCCGCTCAACGGCTTTAAGGATGTCGTCGGCACCAATGGCGATATCCATAGACGCTGGCATGAGCAGAAGACTCGTGAATGGTTTATGACCGAGTGTTCACACAGAACATATGGGCGGAGTTAAGCTCCGCCCTATGGACTGTGACGACATCAGATGGGCTGATTAGTGGATCGCGCTATAGTCCGTTGGGTTCAGGTAGACCGAGATCACCTTGTTGACGATCTTGCCGTCCTTCTCGCTCTCGTCGCGAACCTTCTGCCACGCGGGATCGGCCCCGAATGCAGCCCAGCTTTTCTTGGCTTCGTCCCGCGATTTGTGGGCCAGGATGTAGACCAAGGTGTTGGCCGAGCCATCCTTCTCTTCTTGAGGGACCCAATAGCCGACCGATTCCATGCCATGCTTTGCGAACAGCTTGACGGTATGGTCGCGGAATCGCTTGTTCATCGCCTCATTCTTGCCTTCGTTCGCAATGTACGTCCGCATCTCGAAGACACGATGTTCAGCGGCTGCGGCGCTCGGCTTGGCGGAAGTTGCGAAGGCATAGAGCAGGGCAGGGGCGAGGAGGATCGCCAAGGCGATCGGCAACGAGTGACGCATAAGACGCGAGGCTCCAGGTGAGAGAATGGATGCCGATCGACCTCGGGGTGAGGTCGATCGGCACACTGGGAACCTTGGTTTTAGCGACCTGGGACGACAGGGTCAAGCGTCTGGCATCGCCACTCATGAGGATTGCAAAGTCTCTCCCTCCTCCCCCTGCCCAGCCGACCGACCGGCGACCGGCCATTAAGGTTAGTGAACCTCTTGCACCTGGACACCCGGGTTCGCGGGGTTGCCGTAGCGTTGCTGGAGGCGGTCGATCTGACGCTTGCGGTTATCATTGTTCATGTTCTTAAGATTTTCATCAAGCGACTCGTTTGGCTTCGGCTGGTCCTTGGGAGTGCTGCGTTGGAGTCGGGGATTGGCTAGAATTGCGGCTGGCTTCGCTCCAACGTAGGTCTCTCCGCGATGGAATGCGTATTGACCCGTACCGAGCCGCGCGATCGCTGCGACTTTGCCGAGAACCCCGTTGGCGACGAAGACGCCTCGGAGATCGGTCTGGCCACTCAGGAAGGTCGGGTTGTCACTTCCGATCACCTTGACCTGGACCTTGGAGACGAAGGCATCGGTCGCTGCGTCTCGAACGGTCACGCGCACTCGACCGGCGTCGGCCTCTTCGAGGACTTCCAGCTTCAGGGGGGTCACCAAGACGATCCCGGACGCATAGAGGTTCTCCCCGCGCACCATGACGAGATAGGCCCCTTCCTTCTTGAGCTGGAGGTCAAGAGGCTTCTTGTGATCGATGAAGTCCTGCCCTTCGGAGAGTTTGACCTTGGTCTCGATCAGCGGTGTAATCCCCGCCAGATCGATCCCCGCGATGCCGTTGAGGTCGCGTCGTGTGAGGTAGAGACGCATCAAGTCCACGGGGTAGACCGTGACATCGACCTCGCCGATATTCCGCGACTCCAGTACCACTTCGTTCTCGACGAGATTCTTGGGTCCGACCGACTTGAGGCCGGCCACGACTGCGGCTGGTCGCAGAATCGAGACCTCGGGCAGGGTCAACGCCTTCCGAGTCAGCGATTTCACGGCTCCCGCAGCGTCCCCGAACCGATCTGCGACTTGGGAGTAATACTCGAGGGCCTTCGCCGGCTGTCGGCGTGCGTCATGGATCTGGCCAAGGATATAGATGGCCTGCCACTTGTTGGGACTTGGCTGCTCAACTCCGTTCGCATCTTTATAGGTCGCGGAGGCGATGGTCTCAGCGACGGCGATCGCCCGATCGTACTGGCCGAGCTGGAACCGCCCGAGCGCTTCGCTGTATTGGAAGCTGTCGAGGAAGTTACTCTTGGGGAAGAGCTTGGCGAACCGCTCCGAGAGAGTGACGACCGACTCGAAATCTTCCAGGTCAAGGAACGCCCCCACCAAGGCCAGGCTCGCCTCGTCGGCCAGCGGATTCTTGGGTGAGCGAGCCAGGAAGACCTGGATCATTCGAATCGATTGGGTGAGCAGGTCGTCACGAGAAACATTCGCACTTAGCAACTCTTTCCGAAGTGCAGGGTTGTTGATGGCTTGGTTCGCCTGGATCGCCAGGATCTGCGAGAGACCGAAGAAGTCGCTCTCGATCGAGGCGGTGTCGGGATATTCGCGCCAGAGGGAGATCAGGGTCGCGAAACCATCGAGCGTCTTTCCCCTCTGCCGGAGGACCTCGCCGAGGCGAGCATCTTCCAGGTAGCTGGCTTCGGCGATGGCCTTCCAGATCAGGTAAGCCCGTTCGTGTTCGTTGATATCTCGATAAGCCTTGGCGACGATCGTCACCTTCTCGAACGACAGCACGAGTTCCGGAGCCTTCTCCTTGAGAATCTCGAAGTATTGAACGATCTTACGAGCGTCATACTGCTCGATGTTGATCAAGAGGAGCATCCGGGCGGCATCCTTGGCGACCTCGTCCTTGAGTTTATAGGCTGAGAACAGAGCTTCGAGCGGGCTGGCTGCTTCGAGCGGCTTGCCGGCATCGAAGATCGCTTTGCCGCGAGCATAGAGTTCATCAGGGGTCGGCTTGTAGGGGTCGATCGACTTCTCGTCGGGGCCGAGGATCTTCAGATTGCTCGGCTGGCCGAGGTGATACCGCCCTGGCTCATAAGCACTGCTGAGCCGGGCAGGGAGAGCCCGATACTGACCTGGGAGATATCCATAGATATCGTAGGTGGTGTATCGGGGGACCTGGCCAGGGGCGAAATAGAAGGTGATCATTCCATCGGCAAGCTCATGGTGCGTCGCGGTCGAATTGACCGAACCTTCCACCAAGGTTGCCCCCGCAGGGAGAGGCTCTTGCAAGACGAGATAGTCACGTTCCCAGTTGTTGGTCCCATTGGGGATCTGCTCAAGCAGGTCGAGTCGAACTCGAGCGCGTCCTCCGGTCGGAATCTGGGTCACCCAATTCTCGAAGTAAGCGGCATCCCACGCGGCGTTGAAGCCGACGGGAAGTGGCTTGCCGTCATACTCGGGCTCGGGTGCGAAATAGGCGCGCTGGGTGATCACGAATCGCTTGTTATTCTGATCCTGATCAGGCCCCAACTCACGAGTGAACCCGGTCAAGGTCACTGCATAGCCGAACGTGCCTCGTCCCGTCATGTCGAAGGTGATCTTGTTCTGGTCGCCCAGCTTCACGATCTTGTTAGGGACCGCGATCGCCTTGCCCGTCGTCGAGCCCACGATCTCGCCCTTGTACACTTCCACATCATTGACTTTGACGATAAGCGAGTATCGGTCCTCAGCCGACTGAGCCTTGGCGTAGAACGTGCTCAGCGCGGCGAGTGCTGACCCTTTTGCCCGGTTGGGCTGCCAGCCGGCCCCTGATCGATGGGCCAGCAACCAATCGACCGCCGCACCGAGTTCTGGTGCGGCTGGTCGCCCCACCGCAAAGGCCTGGGCGACAAGTGCGGTCGTCTCGACCGAGCCCTTATGCCAATGCCCACCGTTGTTGTCCCAGTAGAGTCGATCCTTCTTGCCGGGCGCGACCTTCTCAGACTTGGCCTTGATTTTGAGAAGGTCGAGAACCTCACTCGCGAAGCTCAGCCGGTCGAGTTTGGCGAAAGTCAGGGCAAGATATGCGAGCGCAGAGTCGGGCATGCTCGGGCGTGAACGAGCCAAGCTGTTGACACTTTCAAAGCTGGCCTTGCCCAGCACGGAGAGGGCGTAAAGCACTCCCGCCCGATTCTCATAATCGTTTGCCGGGATCTTCGCATAGTTCGATTCAAGAAATGGGACAACTCTATCGAAGATCGACGGGTCGGGTCCAAGCCCTACCCCCTGCGCGGATTTCAGAGCAACTGCGGCCCGGGCTGTGGTGAACCAATCGCTGCCGGTCTTCTTGTCGGCGCTCGTGCCGATCCAGGGCCAGCCGCCGTCATCATTCTGAAGAGTCACGAGTTCGGAGGTCAGACTACGAATCAAGTCGCCCAACCGCGCGGCCTCGTCGGTGTTGGCAACACGGGCCGACCGTAGGTAAGCCAAAGTTGATGTCGCGCCTAACAGTTCTCCGGCTCGGTCCGAAGTGGTCAGTGGGAGTTGGGGGAAACACCAGCGAATGTCCTTCCTGGAGAGATAGATGTCCTGGCCAAGTGCGAGTTCGACAAGCATTCGTCGCACACTCGGAGAGAGGACGATCATCATCTCCGGGTTGTCATAAGGGCGACCAGGCGCGAGCCCCACGAAGAGGGTCGCGTCGTCGCTTGCGGTTCCCGAGGCTGAAGCGAACGCCTGAACCCCCCAAGGTCGGCTGGGGATCTCGACAGCGATCTCATCAGTGATTTTACCCATGGTCGCCGTCAGCGTGAGTCGGACATGTTCGCCCTCGGGGACCTCGAATGGATCGAACAGGATCTCCTCAACGCCATCGTCCTTGAGGACAAGTCGCTTCGGGAACACCGTTTCTTTGTTCCCTGCATAGACGGTAAGGTTGAGCGTCCCCTCGCCTTGAATCCCTACGTGGTGAACTTGACCAAGGAATCGCGGCTTGTCGCCTTGAGTCACGCTGGCGGGGACCTTCAACTCAACAAAGAAGTCTTTCTTGACCACCAGGTCTGACGTGGACTGACCGACGAGGCTATCGTTGGCAGTGACCCCGCGACCGGTAAAGGTGTAGTCCGAGAGCGATCCTGGCGCTTTGAACTTGAGCTTGGTCGTCCCGTCCTTGCCCGTCACCACCGAGGGGTTCCAATAGGCGGTTTCGACGAACTGCTCGCGAGCCTGGTCCGGTTTCTCCGCGTCGAAGAAAGCCTCGCCTGTGCCAGCTTCCCGACGGCCCAGTTGGCCCCGCTTTGAGGGGGCAGACTTCATGGCACGGTTGACATTAACGGACGCCTCTTTGTGGGACCCCAGGTCCATTTCTACAGCGTCGAACGCATCGGCACTAATCACCTCGCCACTCACACCAGCCCTAAGTGATTGATAGA
>JANXSX010000077.1 GCA_025356475.1 Isosphaeraceae bacterium
GTTGATCTTGGCCAGCGTCAAGGTCGCAAACAGAGAAAAAAGCATCGACGCCAGTCGGCCGCTCCAGATCGCCCCGGATCCATAGTAGTTCTTGCGACCCAAGGCAGGGCCTCGGACGCGACGCTCGGAGGCATTGTTGTCGAGTGGAATCTGCGGATCATCCACGAAGCGGGTCAAGCCCGTCCAGTGTTCCTTAAGACTCGTCAGCACCTTGCGACAAGGAATCGGCAATTTCGGATCAGCCAACTCGGCAACTCTCTGGGCCTGCATGGCCGCGACGGTCGAGCGAGGAACGAGCGATACCACCGGACGAGCAACGCGATAAAATGCACACCGGCGGTGTCTAAGCCATCCCACACAGGGTGCGATTCGCAACCCTGAGATCGTTTTCCAAAACATGCTCGCATATCAACCGATGCCAAACTCTTTAATCTTGCGATAAAGGGTCCGCTCGCCGATCCCGAGAATCTTGGCGGCCTCTTCGCGGTTGCCACTCGTGAGCTTGAGCGTCTCGGCGATGTAGTGCCGTTCAATACCGTCGAGCGAGAGGCCAAGCAGGGCCGAGCTGGTAACGCTGGTGGGTTCCAGAGGAGCAGGTGCGACCGCCTGAATGTCTTCGGGGAGATCATCAACGTCGATCACACCATCAAAATCGATGACGATCATGCTCTCGACCGCGTTGCGAAGCTCACGAACGTTCCCAGGCCAGCCATACATCATCAAAGCCTTACGCGCTGCGGGGGCAATGGTCGGCAACGGTTTCTCATGAGCAATGGAAAACTCTTTCACAAAAGCTTCCAAGAGCAGCGGTATGTCTTCACGTCGCGCTCTCAAAGGGGGAAGCTTGAGGCTGACAACCTTGAGCCGATGGTACAGGTCCTGACGGAATGTGCCGGCGGCGATCGCATCGCCCAGGTCGCGATTGGTCGCGGAGACCAGCCTCACATTGACCTTGATCGGCTCAGTCGTCCCGACCCGCACGACTTCGCCCGACTCTAGGACGCGAAGCAACTTGACCTGGGTGGGCAAGGGGATATCGCCAACCTCGTCGAGAAAGAGCGTGCCGCCGCTGGCGTGCTCAATCCAGCCTTTTCGCTCACGATCGGCACCAGTAAATGCGCCACGGATGTGGCCGAAGAGTTCGCTTTCGAGAATATTCTCCGAGAGGCTCGCGCAGTTGAGCGCGACGAATGCTTTCGACTTCCTTGGGCTGTTATTGTGGAGCGCCTTGGCGACCAGTTCCTTGCCGGTCCCACTTTCCCCGGTGATCAATACAGTGGCAGAGGTCGGGGCGATCTGCCGGAGCCGGCTGACCACGGCATGCATCAAGGGGCTATTACCAATCACCCCTTCAAAACCAAACTTTTCGTTCAGTTGCTTTTGGAGTTCAATGTTCGAGCGAACAAGTTTTTGCTTTTGAGAGATCTTCTCGGCGACAGCGCGAAGCTCACCGATATCGAGTGGCTTGGTGAGGTAGGTGGTTGCCCCCGCCTGCATGGCGGCCACCGCCATCTTGGCCGTGTCGTTGCCAGTTAGAAGGACAACCTCGCTCTCGGGAAGCTCACGCTTGGCGACAGCGAGGACTTCCATACCACTGATATCATCCATGATCAAGTCGGTGAGGATAATATCAAACGCTTGTTCCTGGATCAGTTTGACCCCTTGCTTGCCACTGGTTGCGATTGTGCAGGCATAGCCGACCCGTTCGAGCCCCTCAGCCACGGTCTCGGCGTGGGGTTCGTCGTCGTCGACTACGAGGACTCGAATGACAGGGTCGGTCGAGAGGGGCACTTCAGCTTCCTTCGACGAGGGGCTCGGACTCGATCGGCACGTTGACGATCTGGACCTCAGCTTCGGCGGGGAGCTTGATGGTGAACTTCGACCCCTTACCGGGCTCACTACAGAGCAGAATCTCGCCCCCGTGCGCTTCGATGATCCGTTTCGTGAGCGGGAGACCCAGGCCGGTTCCCCCCTTCTTGGTCGAAAAGAACGGCTCAAAGACCTTGTGCTGGAGGGCTGGGTCGATCCCCTTGCCGGTATCCGTAACCTCGAAGATTTGCCACGGACCTTCTTTGCGAGTCGTCAGGATCAGGTCGCCGCCGTCGGGCATGGCGTGGACCGCGTTCAACACGAGGTTGAAGACCGCCTGCTTGAAAAGCTCGACATCGAGCAGTAGCGGGGGCAAGTTTGTGCCATATTCCACGCGCAAGACGACCCCAGCGGCGTTGGCTTCGGGTTCAAAAAAGTCGCGCAGGTCATCGACGACCGAATTCAGCTCGAAGTGATCGAGCCGCAAATCCTGGACGCGTGCGAGCCGGAGGAAATCTTCAACGATCGTCTGGAGCCGTACCGTCTCTCGGCGGATTCGGTCGATTTTTTGGAGAGCCCGAGCCTCGCGCTGGGATTCCGGCTGGGCGAAGTCCTCGGCCAGGAGGTCAAGGTTTAAGAGCATGGTGGAAAGGGGGTTACGGATCTCATGGGCGAGCCCGCCAGCGAGCTGAGCGAGCTCGTGTGGGGTACCCGAGCGAGGTCGAGTCGGCACCAACGAAACATCAGATTCCGCGATCAATTCGGCCATCGGCGGACTCCCCGACCGTGCCGCTGGGATCTAGTCAAAACAGGGCACGACCGAACCCTAGCGGTGAGGCCCGCTCGTGCCAAGCTCTATCATATCATTCGGAAGGCGAGTTGGGAGGGTTGAGTCTTCGCGAGTTCAGTTTCCGAATCCCTCGCGATCGGCCCAATATCTATCCGTCGAGGGCCTTGGAGCGTTGCCGGACATCAAGCGATCCGTAAAACCCCGGCATCTGAGCCGATCACGGAGCCCCGTCCCACCCGCTCTGATCGCCACCGGTATCCTCCTCCGACCAACGGCCCGAATCCTCTCCATCCGTCATGACGAGAGTAATGTCGACGATACCGATAAAAGTCCCGACTGGTAGTCTAGAGTGGAGAAGAAGAATGCGAAAGATCGGCTACAACCCGATGCGCCTAATGGCTTTACGGGGCCAAGACTGTTGAATTTTCCATTAATCTCGTCCGATAAATATGGACAGGCGTTCAATTTTGTCGGTGACGTCATGATTACCTAATTTACAAGAGAATGCTTGAATGCTTGCTTTTCGGCTGGCCGCAGTACTATTCGGTTAACTTCCAATAGACAAAGAAGAAATGGCGACTCAGAGAAGTCACTTGTCTGAGGATTTCAGATCGGTTAGGCTAAGAGATGACGAAATCACGTGATCTTGGACAATCAAGAAATCCTGGGCTTCCACAGCAATATCTACAGATGAACAACAATTAAATAGGAATTTTAACAGTGTTTGCACCTATAATATGCCTGACAATGCAGAAAAAAAAGTCATTCTGCGTGCTGGTCATGCTCGCTGAATTGTCTTGTTGTACTGTAATTGCACGAACTCGCATATCTGCAAGCGAATGGTCGATTAATTTGGTCAAGTCTGGATGGCCTCAGTCCTCGGCTAAATCGGTTGTTAGTCTCAACCAGGATTGGTTTTCGGTGCTTCAGGAAGATGCCCCTGAAGAGCTCGAACGACAGCTCGCGATCTTGGCCCGATTAGGACAGCACCCTGAGACATGGTCTTTTCTGGAATTGCATCCTGAATTCGCAGGGCTACTCGCAGTCGTAGACGATCCCGGCACAGTCGTGCGAAGTCTAGCAAATACAGCGGACTATGCCTCGCTGGCGTCACTTTATGTGACGAACTCCGATCCGGACGACGCCGCCAAGCTTGCCCAGGCCCTGATCCAGCACGGTGACCTGATCCGTCGCCTGCTGGATCGTGGTTTCGTTGGATTTGAGACTATGTTCTTCGGAATCGGCGAGACCGCCGCCGACCGCGAGTACATTAAGTGGATGTCCGCTCGACTTGAAGGGGGGCTATCCAAAGGCAACGAAGACCTGGCTGCGTCGGTTCAGTTGGTGGTCGAGCAAGGTCCGGCCTTGCGTCATCGACTGAATCAAAACCCGACGTTCCTGGCCAAGTTCAATCGCGAGCTTTGGCCCGCTCTTGTCCGTTCCGCTAGGGATGCCGGCATTGGGGTCGAGGACTTCGGATCTCAACCTGAAATCTGGAATGTTCTCCTGCTGGACGGTGGCGAAGCCGCAATCTCGCGATGGGGATTGCTCGTCGTGGACGTACTCTTCGCACGCGAGAGTCACTATCCGCCCGATCTTCATCCACGATTGATCCAGATTCTCGGCCAAGCGTCTGAACAGGAAGTGGGAGCACTCTGGCGATATCGCGGCGAGCCACTGTTACATCAGCTCCTCCGGCGGGCGAACCTCGGGGAGGCAACACGCCGGTCGATTCTTGACCGCCTTGGCCTTCAGGGGGCTGGTGCTTTGCCGTTACTCGCTTCGCTCGATGACAGGGCTTTGGCTAGGGAACTGGGACCGCCCCCCAGCGGGCCGGCGACCTGGATTCCATTTTACTATGCGATCGAAATCCCGACGAAGCTGCTTGAAGGAAGGCCAATCCCAGCCGGGGATCTTCTCTCCCTCGGGCTTGATGTCATCTTCATTGCCATGCCTGTCGGTAAAGCGGTGGGACCCGCCAGCAATGCAGTGGGAAAGGTCACCTCAACTACATTAAAGAATGGTGCGACGAAGGCGGCCGCTAAGCAGTTAGGTCAAAAAGTCGCCGAGAAGATTGGCGAAGGTGGATTGAGACCCTACCTCGTACGCGAAGTTTTCACCACTTCGAGTCTGATAATTCGCCGCGAGGTTGCGAAGCACGCTTCCCTCGAGATCACAGGACCGATTAAAGCCGCTTTCCGCTATACTCAGTTAGGCCGCATGTCGTTCAGGCGGCTGACTGGGCTTGAAGCGCGACTGTTCATGAGGGGCGATGCCAGGGTAGTTGTCCATCTGGACAAGGTCTTGGCCACAGGCCTTGCCAATAGGTACTTGAAGCAGACCGCAGAGTCGGCGATAGGTGGAGCAATCCTTGAAACCCCACTTGCCAACCAGGTGGTCGACTCTGCGATTTCGATGTCGCGCGGGGCTCTCGATAAAGGGATTGAAGCATGGCAACGCAATCTTTCAACCTGGTGGCTCGTCACAGGCACTGGGATGGCCAACCGATTCGAGTAATCTTCAAAGTCAGAATAACATTTTTTCTGATTATGATATTACTCGCCACCCCGGCCCGGGGAGATTCGCTTTCAAAGTTGATACGCCAGGCATCCAGGCTTGCCGATGATATCCCGATCGGTCAACTCGATGATGTTGCCGAACAAATTGCGAGGAAGCGACTTGGTCGCGAAGCACTGGAGGCGGAGCTGAAGACTACTGGTCGAATCAGCAAATCGGGTGATGACGTTGCGAGATCTGCGGCACGGTCAGCGGAAGCGGCGCGCTGGATCAAGGCCGCCGTCCCAGGCGGGCTCGATCCCAAACTCACGCGTTGGGTCAATGATCTCGACCAGCCAGCACGAGAGGCTGCAGCCGTTCTTGCGCGAGGCGGCAAGGCCATTGACCAGGCTGTGCCCGACCTGATCGCTCGAACTCGACTTGTCGCGGCAGGCGGAGCCGAGACAATTGCGGCTGCGGGCTTGGCCGACAACCTTGTCAAGGATGCTGTCCGAATCGACACCGCAATTCGCTCTGGTGCGATGATCATTCCCCCGGGTGTACGTTCAATTACTCTCCGCGACTTCGGTAAGCTGATGATCGATCAGGGCAAGCCAGCCCAGCAGTTTTGGGAGAAGTATGTTCGTCCCCACTGGAAAACCTGGATGGCTGGCGGAGCTATGGCCGCTTATCTGGCCGACCCCGAAACATTTATGGATATTGCAGGCAATTTGACGGAAGCTGGTTCGCAACGCTTGACCGCTCTGCTCGGTGCTGCCACCGCGCGAGTAATCACCGGGATTACGGCGGGAACCCAGCAGAGCATCGACAGCGTGAGTAAGTCCTTGGTCGACGCGGGCCGCGACACTCTGGGCGGCCTCCTCGTGAGCGGGCTGATCATGTTGACTGCACTCAGTCTAACCTTCTATCGCCTGCGAGGGCGTTTGTGTCGTTTGAAGCAATCGTCGAGTTCGACCCTGGAATCCAAGAAGCAACCTCAAGATCAGGATCGCAAAATATGACGGTCAGAACGATTAAACTAGGACTCTACGGTCGGTCCGACGCCGGGAAGACCTGCATGTTGGCCGCGTTGGCGGTAGCAATTCCTGAAAGGAATGGAAATCTCACCTGCATACGAGTTCGTGCCAATCATGGCGACGCGGCCGGCGAGGCTGGTGATGTGTGGCTGGATGATGCGAGCAACCGACTTCTCGCTTCAGAGGTGCCTCGAGCGACTCCAATCGAGGTCGAACCGACGGCGCGGCGCATTCAATTTGAGTTTAGCAGTCCCAATCATCCCAACGTTCGAGCAGGTCTAATCGATTATGCGGGCGAACTACTCAACTCCACCACGCAGAAAGATCCGACTCAGATCGCGTCCGTACTACTAAAATATATGAGAGAGCTTGATGGCCTTTTGGTCTTAGTCGAGGCACCGAAATCGTCTGGAATGACCAATGAAGCTGTGCAAGAAATCCGGAGGCTTGCGGAAGCATTCGCCGAGGTCAAGCCTGCCCGGCCGATGCCAATCGCACTGGTTATTACCAAATGGGACCGACGGGCAGAGGTGACTACCACTACCTCAGCGGCAGAGACGCAACGCTTGGTCGAACTGCTTGAATCGGATGAGGTTCCTGCTCTCAACCAGCTTCGAAATGTACTTCGTAACGTGGCGGGGGCCGAGAATTTTCAGGAATTTCCTGTAAGTGCTTTCGGTGGTTTTAGAGAAGTACACGGCTTCGAAACGCCGCCCTCCGGTCCTCTCCGCTCTTTTGGGTTAGTCGCACCTTTCGTTTGGACTTCGACCCGGCGTGCCGAGCTCGACCTGCAAAATTATGCTGAGATTGTGGAAAAGACCGTATGGTGGAAAATTTTAGATCTTTCAACCCTTAGACCCTTCCGAATTCCACTTGCCCAGGCGTTCCATCAAGGCTCGGTCGAGAATAGCAAGTTCAATCAACTTCGGAGGCGCCGACGATGGTCGCTCGCTGGAAGAGTCTCTGTCTACTCACTTCTGCTGCTATCAATAACTCTCTTCGCCGAAACGGGCCTTGATCGCTGGGAAATCCATGCGTTTCAACAGGTCGCGAAGAGCCCCACAAGTTCCGACGAGCAACTTGTCAAGGCAATCGAATGGCTGGGCCATTATGCGTTGCCAAGCCCGGTCCGTCACCGTCTCTCTTACTGGTTGGTGCTGAGCAAAGCCGAAGCAAGTCGTCGAGTTCAAGTACTCGAAGAGAAACGAGAGAGTGATGCTTGGAACCTCGCGGTGGAGACCGACGAGCCCGCCGTACGCGCCGAGAACACCAGACTGTATATCCAGAGATTTCCCAATGGCCCCCATAACACTGATGGGAGGAAGATCATAGCCGATTACGAAATTGCAATCAAACGTGAGGAGAATGAGAAAAGATTGACAGAAATCGGCGCTGCAATTGATTCAACCCACATTGATGATGAAGATGCAATTCGCCGAGTCTTGGACTTGATTCAGCAGGATCTTCCCCACACTGAGATCGCAGACACAAGACAAAAGGGAAAGCACCGGGATTACGACGAAAAGGTCTCGTCGAAACTTCGCGACTTGGTGGAGGGGCAAGATTGGAGCAAGTTTCTTGCACAGTACGAGGGCGAGTTTAAGTCAGGACGATTCCTCGAGGCAGCTCGCTGGTTGGAGAATCGAAGAAAGAGCAAGGATGAGCCCAAGAGTAGAGACGAACAATTGGGCAGGCTCTTGACTGAGTTTCAGAATGATGTCAGCAAAGCCATGGAAGCCCAAGTTAATCGACTTATCAAGAGTCGCAAATGGGATGAAGCATCTCAGCAACTCAAAGACTACGATCGATGGCCACTCTCGATGCAGACCGAACCG
>JANXSX010000089.1 GCA_025356475.1 Isosphaeraceae bacterium
GGCTCAACCCTTGGCGATCTCGTACCGCTTTTCGACTTCAGCCCAGTTCACCACGTTCCAGAACGCGGCGATATAGTCGGGGCGACGGTTCTGGTACTTGAGGTAGTAGGCATGTTCCCACACGTCGAGTGCCAGGATCGGCGCGATGCCGTCGAAGATGGGGCTATCCTGATTGGCGGTCGACGAGACGGCGAGTTTGCCATCCTTACCCACGGTCAGCCAGGCCCAACCCGAGCCGAACCGCGTGGTCGCGGCCTTACCGAACGCTTCCTTGAACGCCGCAAAACCGCCCAGATCGGAGGCGATGGCCTTCGCGACCTTACCGGTCGGCTCTCCGCCGCCGCTGGGGATCAGGAGTTGCCAGAACAGGCTGTGGTTATAGTGGCCACCGCCGTTGTTTCGCACGACGGTCCGAATCGCTTCAGGAACGGCTGACAGGTCGCCAATCAACTTTTCGATCGGCATCCCCTGAAGTTTGGGTTGATCCTTGAGTGCGTTGTTCAGGTTGGTGATGTACGCCTGATGATGCTTGTCGTGGTGGATCTCCATCGTACGAGCATCGATGTGAGGTTCCAGGGCATTGAAGGCGTAGGGCAACGGGGGCAGAGTGTAGCCATCGGCCAGCGCGGCGGTCGCCGGCCGGGGATTTAACAGGCTCAGCCCGGCGGTCGCGCCGAGCATCCCGAGGCCGTTCGCCATCAGACTGCGGCGGGTCAGATTCTGGCTCATCGTGATTCTCTCCCAGGTGCGAGGTCTTGCGAGCACATGCGGTCCCTTCGCGGTTTACCACAAGCGACGGAGATCGGCAAGGAGGCGAGTCTCCCTGTCAGGTCATTGAGCACCGAACGGTCCCTGCTTCGAGTCAAGCCAAGACCATGCACGTTTCAGGCCTGCGATCAGCCAGTCGAACACCGTGAAGAGGAAAAACCCGAGAAAGCCGAACCAAAACAGCGAGGTGACCAACATCACCACCATAAAGAGGCTGACACCCATCACGATCCATACCGTCTCCATGTCCAGGTCACGTAACAGCGTCAGGAAGATCGCTGCAACAACGACCCAAAGCATCAACGTCCTGATCCGCATCGGATTCGCCGAATGCACCCGCCCAACTGATCGAGGCTCGGCGGCGGGAGGGTCTCGACGTTCGGCGACGTTCGGTGTCACAGGAAGTTCCGAAATCGTGATCAATCCATTGGGTAAGGATTGGGATCGGCGTCCTCATGACGGATCTCATCGACAGATTCGCTCTTCCCCCAGCCAGCGTAGAGCCGGTTCGGCGCATTGAAGACCAGACCAGAGATCTCGCCAATGTTCCGATAGGCGTGAACGACACCGGGTGGAACCCAGATCGCGGTTGGGTTTTCTTGGCCAACAATCAGAGTTGTCCGGTAGCCGAAGGTCGGACTCTCGCGCCGGGCGTCCCACGCGTAAAACTTGAAATCCGATGGCCCGAAGAACGCAAAACCATCGGTCTGGTCCACGTGCTCATGAGGTCCACGCGCGACGCCTGGCAGAGTCATCGACGCATATGACATGACCGGCTGGACGTCCGCTGGCATCTCGTCGTGCCGAAAGAGCTCGACAAGCCAGCCCCGAGGGTCGGCGAATCGACGGAGTGACTTGATCACCAGGCCCTCAATCTGGTCGTCCTGGCAAATTGGGGTGATTCTGCTGAGCGGGCCGCGACCGATTCGAGGTCCCTCAGCGCGGCTATTTGAGTGGACTACAGACTTTGGGTGTTCCAGAGACATCGCGCAGGGCTCCTTCCCGGACACGATACAGGCTGCTCGCGGCCGACCGTCGGCCTGTCGAGCGTTCCAATCATAGAAGATTTGTACGCGACTCCGCCATTGAGGCCAACCCGAACGTCAGGATAAGGTAGCGGGATTGGATCGCAACTCAGCGTCGTTGTATATCGTAGATTCATACGGATGCATGAAATGCATCGAATCCGCGTGGCGATAGCGGAGTTGACGACGGATCCTCTCTGTTCCGTTCCAGCGAGGATGTCCGCAGCCTGATACCCTGACAAGGAATCGCGTCCAATGTCCAGACAGCCACCCGAACCATTAGGATTTGGCGGCATAGACGACTTCGCGACCTATCAGGCTCATTTCGACCAACTCTACAGTCAGAGACCGATCATTGACTGTCGGGGTCGATCGGTGACCTTTGACGCAGACCGCTGTCGACATGTCTGCTTCAAGGAAGATCCACTAACTAAGGATCACCCTACGTGACGATACGACCGGATGATATGGATGCAAGAGAGAGCCGATCTTATTCATTGGATTGAACTGGCGCTGACGGATCCCGACGAAATTCGGAAAACCCCCATTGTACGCCACCATGAGGCATATTTTATAGCATTTCCTTCGATCGACATACGTATTCCCCAGAAACGTTACTATGTTTCTGTTGAGTTAACCCGTGATCCCAATTGGGTTAAATTTGAAACCGCCTTTTTCACCAAATGCCCAGTATTGGGTCGCGGCACGGCGAAGTAAGGTGGGAGAAAAGGCGATTTACAAGAAGCAAAGTCGTCGATATAAAATCGAGAGGGCCGGATTTCCATCTGGCCCTCTCGCATCCAAGCGAATTCATCGCGGCAACAACTCGGCGGCACTGATCTTTTCGTGACTCGATGACCGAGAAACGTGTCCGACTCTCAGGCGGCCACACAGTTGAAGGTGTGGCCCGAGTTCCCCGTTTGCCGCACTCTTATAGTGCGGGGTCTCCGCGTGTGGGATGGCTCCATGGCTCGCACCAGGTCCATTTGTATAGTACGACCGTTGGTCACATTTACTAGAGGTATTTTTTCAGGAGAAGGGAATTTTCTACCGATCGAGCACGACACGAATCGTAGGTGAAGACATTCCCGACGGTTTTCACCCAATTGACAGCCCCGAGTCTCACCGCCTAAACTTAGGCAGGTCGTGCCAAAGGCTTGCGCACATTGTCTCTCCCTCTGGAGCGCTCCCCTGTGGCCGAGAAACCTTGGGGTGGACGGTTCGGTGAACGGACCGACCGCAAAGTCGAAGAATTTACCGAATCAATCTCGTTTGACCGTCGGCTTTTCGAGCATGACGTTCGGGGGTCGATCGCGCATGTTCAGATGCTTGCCAAGGTCGGGCTGGTGACTTCGGATGAGTGCGCGCAAATTGTGCGTGGACTGACTGATATCAAGGCCGAGATCACCGCTGGCAACTTCCCGTTCGTGCTCGAGCGGGAAGATATCCACATGCACATTGAGGCCGCGCTGATCGATCGGCTCGGCGATGTTGGTCGGAAACTCCACACCGCTCGAAGCCGGAATGACCAGGTCGCGACCGATGTCAAGCTCTGGACACGAGATGCGCTCGACCGCACCGATCTCGGCTTGATCGCCCTACAGAAGGCGTTTGTCGCGGCCGCCGAGCGGCATCGTGACCTCATCTTGCCGGGCTACACCCATTTGCAGCGCGCCCAGCCGGTGCTGGCCCCACACTACTTCCTGGCCTACGTTGAGAAGCTCGCCCGTGACCGTTCCCGGCTGGCGGATTGTCGCAAGCGGTTAAATGTCTTGCCTTTAGGCGCAGCGGCGATGGCGGGAACGACCTTGCCGATCGATCGCCACCACGTTGCCTCCGCATTGGGCTTCGAAGGGGTTGCGGCCAATAGCATGGATGTCTCAAGCGATCGCGACTTCGCGGTCGAGAGTGTCTTCGTGCTCACGATGATTGCAGAGCACCTGGCAGGGTGGGCGGAGGAATGGGTCTTGTGGAGCACTCAGGAGTTCTCGTTCCTGGCACTACCGGACAAGCTCTGCACCGGCAGTAGCATCATGCCTCAGAAGAAGAACCCCGATGTCCTGGAACTGATTCGAGGTCGATCGGCCCGAGTCATCGGCGCGCTCACGACGTTTCTCGTTCTCCTTAAGGGACTTCCGCTCGCCTACAACCGCGACCTTCAAGAAGACAAAGAGCCCCTCTTCGACGCCTTCGACACCGTGGAAGCCTGTCTCGACCTGGCTTCGCTGGTGGTTGACGGGGCGACCTTGCGAGCCGACCGCATTGCCGCCCGTCTCGATGAAGGGTTCCTCGACGCCACGACTTTGATGGAGCACCTGATTGGTCAGGGCATCCCCCAGCGTACCGCTCATGAGGTGATTGGCCACCTAGTTGCCTTATGCGTTCAACAGAACATCCACCGACTTGCCGATCTACCTGATGCCGATTTCGTGAAGGCTCATCCCAAGTTGGGTCCGGGAACTAAGGATCTGCTCGGGGTTGAGAATGCTGTGAAGGCGTTCAAGTCGTATGGGTCAACGGCTCCTAAGGAAGTTGAGGCACAGTTGAAAGGGTGGAAGGAACGGCTTTCGTAAAGGTGAGGCCATCACGTTCAAGATCGAACCGGTCCAGATTCGTCCCAATCTGATGGGGTGTCTTGATCAGAGGTCGAATCTGGGGCCAGGCTGCATCCATGAACGATAGGGAAGACGTGATCACTCTTACTACGCTTGGTGCCACTGCTAGGATTGGATTGTTGACACGCTCAAGGTTTGCTCTGAAACCATCGCGGTATCGACCCTGCCAGCCCATGGAGCTTCTAATGGCGACAACTGAAGCGAGTCAGCCAATCCAGCCAGTGGTTACCGACGAGGTATTCAGCGCGAATGAACAAGCTCGTGACGCGATCGAGAGAGAGGTCGGCGGACTTCCCGCACTCACCCGGCTTGTTGAGCAAGCCCGACGATTCGCACATCAAGAACTGCCGGCCCAAGAGTTTGAGAAATCAGTTCGGGAGATCTTTGCCGCAGCTCAGTACACGGATCGCCTCGAGCGTTTGCGGCGCGTTCGTGGAATGTGGAAAGATCGTGATGACCTTATCCCGATCGAACAGCTACGCCAAGAATCGAATCGTTACTGAGATATGATACAGGCAATGGCTGATCCCTACCTCATCGATACGGACGTTCTGATTGACTACTTGAGAGTGGTATTAGTGTGTGTTGATTACGGTGGAAGGAACGGCTGGAGGCGACAAAATGAAACCCTATATCTCACATGATTGGAATGAAGAGACGATCGAGTCGAAAGCGCGTTGGTTCCAGTCGCTGACCGATGAACAGCGGATGGACTATCTCTGTGAATTCACGGATTTCGTCCTCGATTTCAACCCTAAGCTTCTGGAACGTCGTGATGCTGAATCGACTCGGCGAGGTCTTCTCGTGCTTAGAAAAGAGAAAGGTTAAATATCTCGTGATCGGAGGTGTTGCAGCATCCGTTCATGGGGTGCCTCGTCCCACATACGACCTCGATATCTTGATCGAGGCCACCCTGACAAATGTCAAGAAGATGCTCGCCGCATTTCTAGACGCGGGCTTGGGTACTGCCGATATGATTACACCCGAGCACTTATTGACCCAAGAGATTACGGTTTTTAGCGATCGTGTACGTATTGATGTCTAGACTTTGACTCCCGGTTTAGTTTTCAAGGAGGCGTGGAAGCGACGGGTAAAAAAACTATCGCGGGCAAATCTTTCTGGTCGTCAGCCGTGAAGACTTGATCGCGTCGAAGCGAGCATCTGGCCGACCTGTCGATATGCAGGATATCAAGGCTCTGGAGGTTAACGAAAACGATGGAGAACACTGAGAAGTCGAGCCCGAATAATCTAAGGTATGGTTCTTATCACCGAATTTCATATTCAAAACACTGTATCTATAATTTACAGGAAGATGCAAATATTGCGATTAGTGTTAATTGAATGTGATAGTTGATTAATAAAGATATCTATTCCTGATAAGTACGAGAGAGTATTTTAATAGTTTACCTTGAATCTTTGCGAGATCCTCAAGTTCCTCGGCGAGCCGTTTCGACAAAGTAGCGTGTCAGAGACTATTCCCAATCGCGTTTCGAGACCCCAATGGACCACTTCCGCTACCACGACAACCAGCTCTTTTGCGAAGACATTCCCGTGGCGGAGCTTGCCGAGAAGTTCGGCACTCCGCTGTATGTCTACAGCGCAACGACGATCCTCGATCAGTTGAAGGCGCTTCAGACGGCATTCGCGGAGGTTGAGCCGCTCATCTGTTACTCGGTCAAGGCGAACTCGAACCTGGGGATTTTGAAACTCCTAGCCGAGCATGGCAGCGCCTTCGATGTGGTGTCGGGGGGGGAACTGCACCGGGTCGTTGTCGCAGGGGGTAAGGCGAACCAGACGGTGTTCGCCGGGGTCGGCAAGACCGACCAAGAGATTTCCGAGGCGCTGCATGCTGGTGTCTTGATGTTTAATGTCGAGAGCGAAGCGGAACTTGATGCTGTGGCCCGCGTGGCCGCCAAAGAGGGGAAAGTCGCCCCGATCGCCCTGCGCGTTAATCCTGATGTGGACCCGAAAACCCACCGATACATCTCAACCGGTAAGAAAGAGTCGAAATTCGGCATGGACATCGATCGGTCACTCAAGTTGGCCGAGCGAGTGAAGTCGATCGGGTCGGTCACGATGATTGGCATGCACATGCACATCGGGTCGCAGATCACCACGGTCGAGCCCCATGCAGGGGCTGCGGCTAAGGCTGTCGAGATCATTGCCCAGCTCAGAGCGATGGGGCATCCAATTTCCTGGTACAATATGGGCGGCGGTTTCGGAATCAATTACAAGGGTCACGAAGCCAAGGCGATCGCCGAATTTGCTTCGGTGGTCGTGCCTTACGTCAAGGCCACGGGGTGCCGCCTGGCGATGGAACCCGGTCGGGTCGTCGTGGGTAATGCAGGCATCCTGGTCAGTCGTGTGTTATATACGAAGCAGTCAGGTGAAAAGCGGTTCCTGATTCAGGACGCCGCTATGAACGACTTGATCCGACCGGCTCTGTACGAGAGCTTCCATCGGATCTGGCCTGTCGTTGTCCCGCCTGGTCTACCTGCACCTCCTGACGATTACGAAGCTGCGATCCCGGGCACTGCCCCTTGGGATGTCGTCGGCCCGATCTGCGAGAGTGGCGACTTCCTCGCGAAGGATCGGTCGCTTCCTCCGCTCGATCGTGGCGACCTACTCGCGGTGTTCTCAGCGGGAGCGTACGGTATGGTCATGGCCTCGAACTACAACACACGACCACGGGCCGCCGAGATTTTGGTCTCCGGTCGCGAGGTCCATGTTGTACGACGTCGTGAGACGTATGACGATCTGCTGGGGCCCGAGCTTGTCGCTCTGGAACCAGCGCCTGCTAGTCACTGAGATTTTGTGTAGACCTCGGGAATCGAGTCGCATCTGTTCTTGGAATGGATCGACGCGAACCGTTCAGAACCCGTCCTTGTCGGCCCGAGCCAGGCGGAAGTTGAGCCCATGCGACGAACTCAGCGACGCGACTCTTCGATCTTCCTGGCTCTGGCGATCTCCGCCGGCCTGGTCGTGGTTATGGTTCCAGGTCGTGCTGCTGCCCAGCCTCCCGGGCCAGAACGGTTCGCCGTTCCGCCCGCAACCCCCATCGACCTCTGGGGAGCGATTGACTATCTCATGAAGACAGGTCAATCGGGGCAGGCTGCCGGCTATCTCAAGAAGTTCGTCGAGACCAACCCCACCGACGATGACCTGCTCGCCATTCGCGACCGTTATGGCATTCGCTCGATGCTTCGGCTTGCGGACTTCCCCGCGACCAAGGCTCAGGCACAGACTCTGATCGCTCGGATGACCGAGGCTGCGAGACGCAACACGGGGAATCCAGAACGGCTGGCTCAGGCCGTCGACTCGATCCCGAAGAGTCGCGAGGAACAATCGCAAGCCCTCGAACTCCTCAGGGAGGCTGGGCCGTTCGCGGTTCCGGTTCTGGTTGATGCCCTTCGCCAGCCAGGTCGTTCCTCGGAAGAGCGGAACATGCTGGCCGAGAGTCTGGGGATGCTCGACGCCAGTGCGGTTGCCCCTCTGGTTGCCTTGCTCGACACAAAGGATGGAGCGACTCTGATCGATACGATCCACGCACTTGGACGGATCGGCGATAAGCGAGCGATTCCTGGACTTCGCTACGTGGCAGTCCGAAATGACGAGAACCCCACCGTTCGCGATGCGGCGCTCAAGGCAATCGGTCGACTCAGCGGGCGGCCTGGCGACTTGGGAACGAAAGCCGCAGCTCGCATCCTGACCGACGAGGCTCGGGCATATCATCTCCATACGACCAGGATCGACACTCCCCCGATCATTTGGTCATGGAATGAGGAGGATGGGAAGCTTAGCTCTCGTCCTACTTCAGTCTCCGAAGCTGAGGAATATCACGGACTTCGGGCAGCAAGGCAGGCATTGACCCTCGCTCCGGCGGACCTTGACGCCCAGTCGACCCTAGTCGCGATCGCAGTCGACAAGGCTGTGGGTCGAGTCGGGCTGACGACCTATCCCAAGGGAGAGGAAGCTGCCGCGAACCTAGCTTTGATGTCGGGGCCAGCGGTTCTCTCCCGCACGTTAAGTCAGTCACTCGTCGACGGGAAATTTGATCTTGCCGCCGCCTCGGCGGCCGCGCTTGGGCAAGTGACTGACCGTGACGCTTTGGCTTCGAACGGCAAAGCCCATGCGTTGGTCCAAGCCCTCTCGGCCCCGGATCGGAGAGCCCAGTTCGCTGCCGCAAAGGCGTTGACAGGTCTCCAGCCTCGTAAGCCTTTCCAGGGGTCGAGCCGGGTTGTGCCGGTCCTCGCTCGATTCCTGACCATTGGTCAGAATCCTCGAGCTGTGGTGATTGATGGGAACCTTTCCCGAGGAGCCCAACTCGCCGCCCAGTTGAAGACCCTTGGCTATGAGGTGGACCTTGCGGCGAGTGGTGACCAAGGGTTCCGGTTTGCATCGGATTCGGCGGATGTCGAGCTTGTGATCATGGAGCCTTACCTACATCAAGGGGCATGGCGACTTGAAGACGTTTTGGGCAATCTCCGGCTCGACCCTCGCACAGCCGGCCTGCCCATCTTTGTCATCGGGGCACTCGCGACTGAGGATAAGCTGAGCAGTCGGCTCCGAGAGTATCCTGGCGTCGCTTACCTGGTAGGGACGATCGAGGCGTCTACCCTCAAGAGACAACTCGATCGGCAGTTCGTCCGCATGGGGGCGAGAACACTCTCAGCGGCGGAGCGGACCGACTACGCCGTTAACGCGGCCAAATTGCTTGGTCAGATCACTCAGGTGGAGGGTAGTCCGTTCGAGCCCGACCTTCAGCGCGCAGGAGCCGCACTCGCCGTCGCTTTGAAGAGGTCGAATACGAGTGAGGCCGCTCTCACCGCGCTCGGGAACATCCCAGGTGTTGGGGCGCAACGAGGACTTGCCGACGCACTCCTCGACTCTTCTCAACCAATGCCGATCCGGATCGGGGCCGCGACTCAACTGAGCCGAAGTCTCCAGAGGTTCGGACCACTCGTGACGGCTGAGCAGGAGCGATTGCTCGTTGCGGCACTCGACGCGTCCGGTGACGATCCTGCTCTGAAGACAGCGATCTCGGGTGTGATCGGTGCGTTGAGGCCCAAGTCGGAGCAGGTTGGCCGACGGCTTCAGGCCTATCAAACTCCTCCCCCTGCCCCGGCTGATATCCCTTGATCCAGTTCATTGATTGATTGATTGACGGACAAACTGACGTACACGCTTTGTTGTTGCACCTTGGTTTCTCGGACAGGACGTATCGAGATACCAGTGGAGTGGGTTTGAAGGATGCGCATTGATGGCGATTTCCACCGAACGGTACGCCCCGCGACTGAACGCCTCCATTCCCGGTGACGATGTGAGTCTACCGGGTGTGATTGGTCAGGGTTCCGCGATGCGCGAGGTTTCACGGATAACTCGGCGAGTTGCTGTGTCACGCGCCTGCGTGCTGATCGTGGGTGAAACCGGTACTGGCAAGGAGTTGATTGCGCGCGCGATCCACGACTTGAGCCCTCGCCACTCGGGTCCATACATTCGAGTCAACTGTGGCGCTCTGACCGAGAGCCTGCTCGAAAGCGAACTGTTCGGCCACGTCAAAGGTTCGTTCACAGGTGCGGTCGATAATCGTACAGGACGTTTCGAGGCAGCCCACACCGGCAGTATCTTCCTCGACGAGATCAACAGCACCTCGCCCAAACTCCAAGTGAAACTTCTGCGTGTTTTGCAAGAGGGGGAGTTCGAACGGGTCGGCGATACCCGCACCGTGAAGGTCGACACCCGGATTGTGGCCGCGACAAATCGAGACCTACTCGACGAGATTGATGCCGGCCGATTCCGTGAAGACTTATACTATCGCTTGAATGTGGTTCCTATCTATTTGCCTGCTCTTCGCGAACGTCGCGATGACATTCCGCACTTAGTGGAGTTCTTCCTGAAGCGATATGGGGACCAGAATCGCCGCGAGGTCCGAAGTGTCCATCCCGAAGCGATGCGGCTCCTGCGGGAGCACGATTGGCCGGGCAATGTTCGCGAGCTCCAAAACTACATTGAGCACGCCGTCGTCCTTGGTGAAGGCATCGAGATGTTGCCCGCCCACCTGCCCGCCCAGCTTCGCGGAGAGGCTCCCCCCCGCCCGATTCGTGGTCGAGTGGGAGACCTACCCGGCCTGACCGCCGAGCTGGTTCGCCAAGGCTTACGAGCCGCAGGACCACAGGCGAACGATCTTCACGATAGGATTGTTGGCCAGGTCGAACGTGAGCTGATTCAACAAGTTCTCACTGCTTGCGAACGTGTTCAGATCAAAGCCGCCGCCCGGTTAGGGATCAACCGCAACACACTTCACAAGAAGCTCGCAGAGTTCAAAATCGATAGCGTCAATGAGTCGCTACCGCCCGTTGATGATGAATAAGCCGTCTAAAGATATCGTTGAATTCGTCAGTCGAGAGGATTCTTAATGTTGAAGTCCCTCGAAATCAAAAATCTGACAGTCTTTGCAGATGGAAACCTGCAATTTGGTCGTCACTTGAATGTCTTCGTGGGTGAGAATGGAACAGGGAAATCCCACCTGCTTAAGGTCACCTATGCGGTACTCGCCACGATCGCAGAAAAGCGACAAAAACTGGAGATTGGGGTTCCAACAAAGAAAAGCCTTCAACAGAAGCTTGCGGAGAAATTGGTCACTGTTCTTCGCCCCGAGAGTCTCGGAAGGTTGGCACGTCGTCAGGTGGGAATGAATCGATGTCAAGTTCAATGCCATTTTGAGGATCGCAAGCACGACGTCGACTTCCACTTTACAACCAAGAGCCAATCCGAAGTGATTATTGACAAGTTGCCGACCAGTTGGCTCAAGAAACCACCCGTGTTTCTACCTACACGCGAGTTGTTGACGATCTATCCCGGGTTTGTTTCATTTTACGACAATCATTATCTGGAGTTTGAGGAAACGTGGCGTGATACCTGTACTCTGCTTGGGGCAGCGCTTGTTCGAGGTCTGAAGGAAGAAGAGGTTCGCAAGCTATTGGGTCCTCTCGAAGAAGCAATGGGTGGCAAAGTCGAATACGACCAGAATGGTCGATTTTACTTGAAGATCCCGCAAGAAGGCCGCATGGAAATGCCGCTTATTGCGGAGGGCCTGCGCAAGTTGGCGATGTTGGCCCGTTTGATTGCGACAGGATCCTTGTTGGGCACGGGAGCGTTGTTCTGGGACGAGCCGGAGACAAATCTCAATCCCAGACTTATCAAGGAGGTAGCCCGGGTTGTGCTGCATCTCTGTCAGAATGGGGTCCAGGTCTTCATCGCAACGCATAGCCTTTTTCTAATGAGAGAACTGGATATCCTGCTAAGAAACGAACTTTGGCAAAGTCTTGATGCACGATTCTTTGGATTGCAGCGGGAGAAAGACGGAGTTGAGATCGAACAAGGCGATAGCATCGACGATATCGGCGCGATCGCCGCACTCGATGAAGAGTTGAGTCAATCCGATCGGTATCTCCAAACGGAACTCTAATTCAATGCCAACCTTGACCGAAGCCGAGCTGACCTTCACGTTTCCCGAGGGTTGGAGAGCGACGAAATTGGACGAGTGGAGTTTCTATAAAGACCAATTTATGAAACTCTGTTCAGGATTACAGTCTACTTGTGCGAAGTGTGATGCAAACTTGCATTGTCAGAACTGTGGAACATCAAAGAATGTCGGAATTAAAGCGGTCGACTTTGTCGCAATCGACACCCAAGATACGACATGGTTGATCGAGGTCAAGGACTACCGAAGGCACCGTCGCACAAAAGCTATCGATATAGGTAGCGAGATCGCTTTGAAAGTGCGAGACACCCTGGCTACAATAGCGGCGGCTTCACGCAATGCCAATAATCCTACGGAAAAGGCTCTCGCGTTAGCGGCGTTGGCATCTTCACACTTCCGCATCGTGCTTCACCTGGAGCAGCCGAAGACTTCAGCAAAGCTATTTCCTCACGCGAAAGATCGTGCCGATTTTGTTCAGAAGCTCAAGCAACTCTTGAGATCGGTTGACCCACGTCCTCGAGTCGTTGGGATGGGAAGTCTCATTGACGGCACGTGGAAGGTGTCGTCTCAAAAGAGGCATAAATAGCAAGAAATTGATTGAAAGTCACTACCAGAGCGTCAAGCCTCTCACCGCCCTCTTGCGCTTGTGGAGGAGCGGATTGCGCAGGGTCTTCCAATAGGCTATACTAGTGGGCTCACACCTTCGATTGACCAACTTGTGAAGGTTTTGGATCATGACGTTGCATCTTGAGTTCGACCAGCTTCATCAGGGCGATTGCCTGGATTTGTTGAAGAGGCTCCCAGATGGTACGGTCGACCTTGCCTTCGCCGACCCTCCGTTCAATATTGGCTACGATTACGACGTCTATGACGACAAGCAAGACGCGAACGACTACCTGGACTGGAGCAGGAAGTGGATTGCTGAGGTTGCGCGAGTCCTGAAGCCCACCGGTTCGTTCTGGCTGGCGATCGGGGATGAATATGCCGCCGAACTGAAGGTGATGGCCCATCGTGAACTCGGCCTGTTCCCGCGAAGCT
Organism: Isosphaeraceae bacterium; assembly: GCA_025356475.1. Classification (GTDB taxonomy): domain Bacteria; phylum Planctomycetota; class Planctomycetia; order Isosphaerales; family Isosphaeraceae; genus JANXSX01. The sequence continues at coordinate 12,930 of JANXSX010000089.1, forward strand.
GGGTGATCTGGTACTACACTTTCGGTGTTAATTGCGCCAATAAGTTTAGTCGTAGCCATGCGCACTTGCTCTACTTTACCAAAGATCCAAAAACATTCACATTTAATGTCGAAGAGATCCGAGTCCCCTCGGCGCGGCAACTCGTCTATGCCGATAAGCGAGCGAATCCCAAGGGCCGCTTGCCCGACGATACCTGGATCTTACGCCCACAAGATCTTCCGGAGGATGGGTTCGACCCGACAAGTGATACCTGGTACGTCTCTCGGGTCTGTGGGACCTTTAAGGAACGTAAGGGGTGGCATGGTTGTCAAATGCCGGAGCAGGTTCTCGGTCGGATCATCAGGGCTTGTTCAGCCCCCGGAGATCTTGTGCTCGACCCGTTCGCTGGTAGTGGAACGACGCTTGCAGTCGCCAAGAAGCTTGATCGCCGATTCCTTGGGTTTGAACTTTCGAGTGAATACGCGGCCCGGGTCCAGAGTCGACTTGAGTTTATCGAACCAGGCCAACCGCTCGACGGCGTTGAAGAACCCTATGTCAAGACGGTCCGCACCCGTAAGGTCCAAGCGAACATGATCCCGGGGCTCGAATGAAAACCGATCGACGATGGGTGGCTTGGGTTCTCCTTCTGTTCCCGATGTTGGGGGCATCGCCCACCGAAATGCCCTTTCGTGTCGTCGGCTATCTCCCCGATTACCGAATGGCGCAGCTCGACCAGAGCCTTGGCCAGCATCTCACCGACCTGATCTACTTCTCGGTCGAGCCTGATGCGAAGGGCGGTCTTGATCGAAAGAGGCTGAAGCCGGAATACCTGGTTACGCTCAAAAGGATCAAGGATCAGCATAAGATCAAACTTCATCTCAGCGTGGGCGGTTGGGGACGTTCCGCAGGGTTCCCGCGTCTCGCTGCCTCCGCCGAGCTTCGCACCAAGTTTGCTTCCGAGTTGGTCCGCTTCTGTCAGGAGAACGGTTTCGATGGTGTCGATCTCGATTGGGAGCATCCCAAAGGGTCAGACCAAGTACGTGACCACGGGCTGTTGCTCACTGAGGTCCGCAGGCAATTCCGTCCCCATGGTTACCAGTTGACGATCGCCGTCGCCGGCTGGCAAACGATGAGTGGCGAGGCGATTGCTGCTGTCGATTGGTTCAACCTAATGGCCTACGATGGTGAGGGAAAGCACTCGACCTTCGAGTTTGCCCAGGCCGATGTCGCCCGACTCTTGAAACAGGGTATACCGGCATCGAAGATTTGCTTGGGACTTCCGTTCTATGGTCGCGACATCAAGAACCATAATCGCGAACGTACTTATGCCGATCTTGTGCAGAAGTCTCAATCCGATGCCATTGACGAAATTGATGGCTATTATTTCAACAGTGTCGCTACGATCGAGAAGAAGGCAAGGTTTGCGCTGGAATCAAAGTTAGCTGGGGTGATGATTTGGGAGGTCGGGCAGGATACTCATGATGAGCGGTCACTATTGAAGGCGATTGGTCGCATCAGCTCAATCCCCAAGCCCTAAGCCGATCGTGTTGGTGAGAGGACTCTCAGAGTTCGTCGCAAGAGTGGACGCCAACGGCCTCGATTCTGAGGTTTAGGTCCACTAGAGGCTTGCCACCGACCTCAGAAACAGGCTAGAATCGTGAAATTTTGCGGGCCGCTCCTCCCTGCCTTAGGGTGAGTGCGGCCCGAGCCGCGTCGTGCTGGGCCAGCCCCCCTGCCTTGCGCATCTTCCCTGGTCGTGCCAAGACGAGAGACCCGCCGTGCCCAAGCGTACCGACATCCACAAGATTCTGATCATTGGTGCTGGCCCTATCGTTATCGGCCAGGCGTGCGAGTTCGACTACTCGGGCACTCAGGCGTGCAAAGCCCTCCGCGAGGAGGGCTACGAGGTCGTCCTGGTGAACTCGAACCCAGCCACGATCATGACCGACCCGGAGATGGCCGACCGAACCTACATTGAGCCGATCAACCCCGAGGTTGTCGAACAGATCCTGGCCAAGGAAAAGCCCGATGCCCTGTTACCCACCCTCGGCGGGCAGACGGGTCTCAATGTCGGGCTCGCCTTGGCCGAGAACGGGGCGCTCGCGCGACATGGGTGCCAACTAATCGGTGCGAGTTCGTTGGCAATTCGCACTGCGGAAGACCGCGAACTCTTCAAGTTCGCGATGGAAGAGATTGGTCTGGAAAGTGCCCGAAGCGGTGTCGCTCGTAACCTTGATGAAGCCAGGGCGTTACGCGACGTGATCGGCCTGCCCTGCGTCTTGCGACCGAGCTTCACCATGGGTGGTAGCGGTGGCGGCATCGCCTATAACCGCGAAGAGTTCGACCGGATGGTCACCTATGGCCTCGAGCTCAGCCCTGTGAAGTCGATCCTGGTCGAGGAGTCGGTCATTGGTTGGAAAGAGTTCGAGATGGAGGTGATGCGCGACTGTGCCGATAACGCCGTCATCGTCTGCTCGATCGAGAATTTCGACCCGATGGGCGTCCATACCGGGGATAGCATCACGGTCGCCCCCGCCCAAACCTTGACCGACAAAGAATACCAGCGGATGCGCGACGCATCACTGGCGATCCTCCGCAAGATCGGCGTGGAAACCGGTGGCTCGAACGTCCAGTTCGCCATTGATCCCAAGACGGGTCGGATGCTCGTCATCGAGATGAATCCACGTGTCAGCCGTTCGAGCGCATTAGCATCGAAGGCGACCGGGTTCCCGATCGCCAAGATCGCGGCCAAGCTTGCGGTTGGCTTTCGCCTTGATGAGATCCGCAACGATATCACGCGTGAGACCCCAGCGTGCTTCGAGCCGAGTATTGACTACGTCGTGACCAAGATCCCTCGCTGGGCGTTCGAGAAGTTCCCCGAAGCCGACCCAGTTCTGACCACCCAGATGAAGTCGGTCGGCGAGGTCATGGCGATCGGCCGCACGTTCCGCGAAAGCTTCCAGAAGGCGCTTCGTGGCCTGGAAGTCGGTCGGTTTGGGTTCGGCTGCGACCCTAAAGATCTTTGGGGGACCCCCGATCAACCTGCAGAAGAGGTCATCAAGGCCAAGCTTGCCACCCCGAATGCGGAAAGGGTCTGGTACCTGCGCTATGCGTTCCTCGCCGGCCTGTCTGCGGAGCAAATTCACACGCTTACGAATATTGACCCTTGGTTTATTGATCACCTATCGATACTTATTGATCATGAGCGATCACTGCGTGCGATCGGCAGTTTAGAAGCGGCCAGCGACGATGTGATCCTCGCCGCCAAGCGTGATGGCTTTTCCGACCGCCAGCTTGGCCATCTCTGGGGTGTCGACGAGCGTGAGGTTCGTCGCGACCGGATTCGTCGCGGAATCAAGCCCGTCTACAAGCTGGTTGACACCTGCGCGGCCGAGTTCGAGGCGGTCACGCCTTACTATTATTCGACCTACGAGGTCGAAGATGAGGCCCGAGTCTCCGATAAGCAACGAATTATTATACTGGGGGGTGGCCCGAACCGGATTGGCCAGGGGATCGAGTTCGACTATTGTTGCTGTCAGGCTGCGTTTGCGCTTCGAGCTGACGGTTATGAAGTGGTGATGGTAAATTCAAATCCTGAAACGGTCAGTACCGATTACGACACCTCAGACAGCCTCTTCTTCGAGCCATTGACAGTTGAAGATGTGCTAAATATTTGTGACCGCGTTCAGCCGATGGGCGTGATTGTTCAGTTCGGCGGTCAGACTCCGCTCAACCTGGCCCGGGCGCTCGAAGCGGCTGGGGTCCCGATTCTGGGGACCAGTCCTGAGAGCATCGACCTGGCTGAAGATCGCGAGCGGTTCCGCGTTGTGATCGATCGGCTTGGCCTGAAACAGACGCCAAACGGTTCCGCGCTCAAGTATGAGGAAGCCCGGCGGATCGCTGAGCGAATCGGCTATCCTGTGCTCGTCCGCCCCAGCTTTGTCTTGGGCGGTCGCGCGATGGAAATCGTCTATGACGAGTCCTCGCTGGCGAAGTTCGTGGCCGAGGCCTTTGATGCCAGCCCCGACCACCCGGTCTTGATCGACAAGTTCCTCGAAGATGCCACCGAAGTCGATGTGGATGCTGTTTGCGACGGTGAACGCACCATCGTTGGTGGCGTGATGGAACACATCGAAGAGGCTGGCATTCACTCGGGGGACTCCGCCTGCTCGATCCCTCCCTATAGCCTATCGCCCGAGACAATTGCCGAGCTGAAGCAGCAGACCTACAAACTCGCTGAAGCACTGACCGTTCGCGGTCTGATGAACATTCAGTTTGCTGTCAAAGATGGAGAGATCTACGTCCTTGAAGTCAATCCTCGGGCTTCGCGAACTGTCCCCTTTGTCTCAAAAGCGACCGGGTTGAACCTGGCGAAGGCAGCCGCTCGCGTGATGGCTGGTATGTCGTTGGAGCAGCAAGGGATTACAACGGAGCCGGTGCCAACCTATGTCTCGGTCAAGGAGAGTGTGTTCCCGTTCGCCAAGTTCCCAGGCGTGGACATCGTACTTGGCCCTGAGATGCGTTCGACCGGTGAAGTGATGGGTATCGCCAAAGACTTTGCGGCCGCCTTTGCCAAGAGCCAGATGGCGGCCTCGACCTTCTTGCCCAAGTCAGGGACGGTCTTCGTCAGCGTCGCTGCACGGGACCGCAAGGCGGTGCTACCGATCGCCGAGAAGCTTGCGTCACTTGGTTATACACTCATGTGTACGGGTGGCACTGCTGTAGCTCTGGTCCAGCATGGTTTGAAGGTGACACCGGTCCGAAAGATTCATGAAGGTCGGCCCAACCTGCTAGATCACCTTGCCAACAAGAGTATTGCTCTGATCGTCAACACTCCCAGCGGCAAAGGTGCTCGCACCGACGAAGGACGCATCCGCGCCGCTGCGGTGAGTCATGGGGTCCCGTGCATCACAACTCTCGCCGGAGCCAAGGCCGCCGTTGCCGCGATCGAACGCTTGCGAGATGGGGTGTTGGAGGTTTACGCGTTGCAGGATTTGCTCGCTTCGCGACCTTAATCACTCGTTTCACGGTTTTGGATGACGACCTTGGATCGTCTTTTTGGTCGCCGACCGAAACCATGCAACGCAGGTTTCGAAATCGTCGGTCCAATCTTCATTCTCACATTGTGGAATCGGTTGGTAGGTTTCGAGGAGCGAGTTGTCAGTCTGTTTGGGTATGAGCCAATCGGCGACCGTATAACGAAAAGTCGTCCACTTATTGGAGGATGGATAAAGTGCGACCGCGAGAATGTCAAACTCTCCGAACCGGTAAGGACGGGTCGATTCCCCTGTAACCGAGTTTCCACCCGAGCGCGTTTGTTGGGTTTCAACAATGAACATTCCGGGTAAAAAGCCCAATCTTCGTGAGACTTCCTCTGAGAGATAGGGACGACCCTGTTTGCTTCGCTGAAGTTTGACCTGAACCTTGAGCTCTGAAACACCGGTCTTTAGCAGGAAATCGTAAGAAACGTCGCCGCCAATGGGTAAGGATTGCCAAGCATCCGGCAGATTTTTGACGACATAAATGTCGAAAGCAGCTTCAGCGATCACGCCACGTATCATCCTTAGGGTCAGCTTTCCTGATCTATGAATCGCCTCAAGGATCACTTCGGCAGAGATTCCGAGGTTTTCCTCAAGTGGATGAATTGGGAATTCTTTCCTCAGATGATTTAGAATCTCTCGTTTCGTCTCTGTACTTGAACTATGGAGAAGTTGATGAATACGATCGACTTCCCGAGATTCCACGGACTTTGGCCGTCCCGAGGCCTGCGGTCGAAACGCCTCGAGATCACTTCGACTCACAAGTGTATGCCCACCGATCACTGTGCTCTTGATGCGACGGTTCTGTACCAACTTGTGAATCGCTTGTCGCGAAACGCCATGGAGACGGGCAGCCTCTGCCTGGGAGATCCAGTCCGAAAGACTTTGATCTTCATTCTCGAAATTGGTTGACAATGTCAACTCGTGGGCTAGGATATTGTTGGGTAGTATCGAACGATAGTGACTGCCGAATGTTCGTAGCAATCGTGAAAACTGAGGAACTGGGATGTCCACATCGCGAAGCTCGAGTGCTCGACAGCCTAGCCTGGTCTTTCACAGAGAGACGAAGCTTGAGATACCGAACTTCACCCCTTATTTCAGCACTACCCAGGGTGATGCCTACCTCGCAGACTCACTCGACATTCTCAAAGCATTGCCTGATAATTCGCTAAATGTGGTTGTCACATCACCTCCGTACGCCCTGCACTTTAAAAAGGAATACGGTAACGCGGAAAAGGTCGACTACATCGCGTGGTTTCTCCCGTTTGCACGCGAAATCTTTCGTACCTTGGCCGATGACGGCAGTTTTGTTCTGAATATCGGGGGAAGCTATAACAAGGGAACTCCCACTCGTTCACTCTACCACTTCAAACTGCTTATCGAGCTGGTTGAAACTGTAGGATTCTACCTTGCACAGGAGTGCTTCTGGTACAACCCTGCCAAGATGCCGGTACCTGCGGAGTGGGTGACGGTACGTCGGATGCGTATCCGCGACTCGGTTGAGTATGTTTGGTGGCTCTCGAAGACTCCTTGGCCAAAAGCCAACAATCGTGGAGTTCTCAAACCCTACAGTAAAGACATGGAACGACTCAATCGGAAGGGTATTGAAGCGACTTTACGTCCTTCTGGACACCATATTCGGTCCAGTTTCAGTGGGATTGAGGCGGGTGGATCAATTCCACCGAATGTGATCGATGAAGAGTTACCAGATGACCTGCTGCGATTCGGGAACAACGCAGCAAATGATCCTTATACAAAACGTTGTAAAGAAGCCGGCCTAAAAATCCATCCCGCTCGTTTTCCTGCGGCACTACCCGAGTTTTTCCTGAAGCTACTGACGGGTGCAGGTGATTTGGTATTAGATCCATTCGCCGGTTCGAATACCACTGGCGCAGTCGCTCAAGCACTCGACCTTCGCTGGATTGCAGTCGAATCTGTGGAGTCATATCTTGAAGCAAGTCGTTTTCGTTTTGAATGATCCAACCTCATGAATGCGCATCGCGGGATAAACCATGGGATCAAATGGTTCAGCGGATCTTCACATGAGATTCGATGAGCATCGTATCGCGTTACTGACCCAGGCCGAAGACGATTCCAGATGATGATCCGGCTCGAACCGTCCCTCACTCGCAGGTTGCTGACAGGTCGCGAAGGACCGCGACGGCGGATCGCCTTGGAACATGCTGTACTTTGGGGTCGGCCGGGATTTTGGGGAGATCATCCGACGGAACCTCAATCGGTCGTTTGGGTTCGCCAAGGAGAGGGACAACTGGATGTCTTCGCCTTGGGTGAGCCCGATCAGGCCGTCGGCTGGTTGGCGGGATTGGAGCAGCCGATCTCTCTGCTTGCCCCTCCTTGGTGGGAGCCGATCGTCCGCGACCAATTCGTGCATGTCACGCGATCGCACCTCGAAACCTGGGCTCTTGATCACGACCTCGCCTGGCCTGGGGTCGGTCGGGTTCCTTTGAAGCGGTTAGAGCTTCATGACGAGTCAGGGTTTCGAGCGGTTGCTCCCGGTTGGGCGTTGCGAGCCTGGCCATCGTTCACGGGGATGCTCACTCACGGCGCTTCCTTTGGCGTGCTACATCACGCCGAGTGGGTGGCTGTCGCTTGGGTGGTCGAACGGTCGCCGACCAGTGCTTCGATCGGTGTCTACGTCCGAGAAGACCTGCGCCGCCTCGGGCTTGGCCGATCGGTGGCTTCAGCCCTGGGAACGCACCTCGTCGAGATCGGGGCGACCCCAATTTGGGTGAGCCACTTGTCGAATGAGGGGTCGCGCAGGCTTGCGAAGTCACTTGGGTTACGCCCGATCATGGCCGAGCCCTTATTGAGGGCATCTCATTTCTAGTCGTTGTATCGCTCTCGAAGCCGGGGTGATAGTCGCAAGATGAGCTGGGCACGCTCGAACTGCCCCAGCCACTCGGCGGCGACCTCGTTGGTCAACGCCGCATCGGGGGGGACGAAGCCGGTCGGACATGAGGGACCGAGCTGATCGGCCGCGAGTTTGCGGTAAGCTGCCAGGGTTCGTTCCCCGTAGCGTGCGACCTCCTGGAAGTCCTCGCTGAGGAAGAGGACCGAGGGGACGCGATGGCCACCGTTGATCGCAAGTTTGTCGGCCACATCGGGCTGAGCGTCACGGTCGATGAACCGAAGTTCAATCTTTGATGAAGCTGCGGCGAAGTGGTCGAAGATCGGGCATTGATTGACGCAATCGCCGCACCAAGTTCCTGCAAGACAGAGAACAGGCAGCTTGCGAGCGAAGCCGTTCAGAAGCCAAGTTTGATCGGAATCGAGCTGGAAACGCGCGTAGCTGGCGTTCCACCGATCGCGCTGGGGGGGCGTAGCATATCGATCGAGAAAGCCTCTATAGGTCAGTGCGTCACTGAAGACACTCGACCAGTCAATCGTGGCCATGACAAGGCTCGTTGAGTTCCGTGAATCGACCCTACTCTAATGATCTGGTGAGCATTCTAGACCATCGATCATTCGAAGGCGAGTCTACCACGCCCCACATCGCTCCAAACGACGCCCAGGGTACGCTTCTCGACCCTGGGCGTTATCGACGTTCTAGTTTATGGGTGTTCTGAGATCGTGGGTTTCACGCCTTGGAGGCTTGCGGCCATCATGTTGGCCTTGAGATACATCGGGAAGCTTTCCCCAGCGTCGGCCCACCAGCCTTCGACCCGATGATAGCGCATTTGACCCTGATTGACGTAAAGGTTGTTCACGTCGGTGATCTCAAGCTCACCTCGGGCGGAGGGCTCGACCTGGCGAATCAGATCGAAGACTGTGTTATCGTACATGTAAACACCAATCGCCACGAGTTTCGATCGTGGCTCTTTGGGTTTCTCAACGATCCGGGCGACCTTCTCGCCTTCGAGTTCGACGACTCCGTACCACTCAGGATGCTCGACCTCGGTCACGAGAATCTTGGCCCCAGTGGGATTCGCATGGAACTCATCGACGGCCTCGGTGATTGGGTTCTGGAGGATGTTGTCGCCGAGCATGACCAGGATGGGGTCCTTGCCGGCAAAGTGCTCGGCCAGCCGCAAGGCGTCGGCAATCCCGCCCTCACCTTGCTGGAACGTGTAGTTCAGGTGCTTCAGACCAAACTCGGACCCGTTGCCGAGCAGGCGGAGGAAGTCGCCTGAAGAGGTGCCGCCGGTCACGAGCAAAATGTCGGTGATGCCCGAGTCGACCAGGGTTTTCAAGGGATAATAGATCATCGGCCGGTCATAGACCGGTAACAAATGCTTGTTAGTAACTTTGGTCAGCGGGAACAACCGTGTTCCCAGGCCTCCGGCCAGGATGACGCCTTTCATCTTCGCGGGCTCCATGACTTAAAGGGCAGGAATCTTACGGTAAACATGTAGGCATGCGAGTGATTGAAGCTATTTGAGACTGACGGGCTTGCCCGAGGTTCGAGGGGTGGCAAATGCTTCGAGCATCGCGGATCCTTCCGGGTGCAAGGCCTCAAGGCCGAGCTGGGCTTGCAAGGCGTAACTCAGTCGTCGATCGCCGCCGACGAGGATCACCAGCCGGCGGCTTGCAGGTAAGGCCAGCAAGTCTTGAGGGCTGCCGACCTCGAGTCGCTTGACCTCGGGAATCGTGGTCTCGATCAGGAACGGAAGCCTTCCCCCTGGTGTCGCATCCTCAGCCCCTACGACTGCGAGCGTCTCGAACGGTTCAAGACGATGCCGGTTGAGGATGATCGACCTTAAGGCCAGCAGTTCGCGATGCTCCTTATGGCGGAAGTGGGCTTCACCGAACCCTGCCGCTAGGATTGTCGCCAGTACCGTGATCAAGAAGCCCGAGAGGACCCATCGCTGGCGATCATCGCGACGCCGGGCCCAGCCATCAAGACCTCGCGTCAGGACCACGCAGGCGATCAGCAGGTCGAGAGCAAGATGCAACCCTAACGCTGTCCCCGAACTGGCATGCCCCTGTGCAAGTTCAGCCACTGCCCCACGCAAGTTTGCGCTGGCCCACCAGGCGATCGATACGGCCGTCGCGGGCGCAAGCCAGGTTAAGGTTCGGACCGGAACCCGTCGGCTCGCCAGGTCGAGGATACTCTGAGCGGCGAGCAGGTTGAGCGGGATCAAAAGAAAGAGGTCGAAGGCGGTATGTGGCCCATTCGGCCAGAAGGTCGGAAAAACGGCGGCGACCGCTAGCCAAAGTACCCAAAAGGTTCCCCCCACCGTCCCTCGATCTTCGGTCTCGGCGGTGAGTGCCATGCGGATCGCGCGGGTCACTCCAAAGAGGCCGAGCGGAAGTGTTGCTGGTGCCAAGTCGATTAACCGAGCGATCATCCCGGGCGGATCGCCGGCAGTCAGCGCATCGGGTGGGTTCAGAATCGCGTTCACGAAGTCGAACCCATAGGTTCGGAGCATGTGGAGATACCAAGGCGCGGCGATGGCCAGGCCGAGGATCATCACAAGGATGCCCCCCACAACACTGGGATTGAACCGCCAAGCCAACCACCAGCGCCCAGAACGCTCCGCCGGTAACGAGGCCGCCCAGAGATAACTCTGATGAAGCAGAACAATCGGCAGGCAAACCAGTGCGAACCAACCGAGGCTCAAGAGCGAAGCCCCAAAGGCTAGACCCCCCACCACTGCCCAGACCACACCCCCATCGAGACCCCACGACCACGCGGGCCCGGAGCCCACTCGCAAAACTCGGCCGTAGGCAAACAAGGCGAGCGTCACCCCCGCGAGTGCCAATGTGGTCGGCGTGGCCGCTTGCATCTGGTCGAGCAACAAGCAGTTGAAACCGGTGAGTACCCCAGCCACAAGCCCATGCCCTGAGCCTCGCCAGAGCCGACCGTGGAAATAGGTCATACCGACCAGGAACGAGCCTGCCAAATAGCTTGGCAAGACCGCTGCCCAGGGGTCAAGATTGGGAACAAGCTTCAGGGCGATCGCGGCGAGCCAGGCATACAGCGGCGGCTGAAGCGACACGACGCGATAAGCCCCGGCATCGGTCCCAGATCCCAGATTTAGCGCAGCGCCGGACCCAACTTGGTCGAGTACATGCCCATCAAGGACCGCCAGGGCCCTCAAGCCCCACCACGGTCCGGGAGGGTTCATATCCCACGAATTGAGTGCGTAGAGTCCCGGCAACACCGCCACAAGAACGACCAGCGGAAAGAACATCGCCGACCGGGGCGCAGGAGGAACTAGCGGTCGTGCTGAGGTCAGCATCCCCTCCGCACGTGCCCGCGTTTCAATCCGATGCCGCATCGTCGACACGAGCGACTCCATCCTCGATCGATCTTCCCTGATCGTTACCTCATCCTCACGGATAACTTGTTTTACCAGAACCCAGGGAGGGCGCGTAGCCAAACCTCAGGCAGAAGTCCGGCTCAGGTATTCCTGATGTCGCATGGCTTTTTGCTGTTTGCGCCGGTAAAGCCGATTGCCCGACTGCGTCGGCTCGACGTTACTGACCGCAACCACAGGGACCGCGACAACCGGAATTGGCTTCGTTTCGGTAACCGCAGGAGCCGGAGTTGCGACCGGCTTGGGCTTGGCCTTCTCTAATGCCTTGAGGGCGCGCTCGAACGAGCGGATCGACTCGCGTTCGTAACGTCGGATCAGCTTGAGACTTGCGTCTTCAAGATGGATCGACCCCTGGATATGCATCTTGCGGAGCTTGGCGTTCTGAGCATCCGACTTCGACTGCTCGACTTCGAGCTTGGCGATCTCGCCCAGGATTAGCGCCATCGAAGATTCCTTCGCGGCGAACGTGTTCTGGAGGTCGGTTCTCGCGTCTCGCAATGTCTTCGGCACACCCAGCAAGTCGAGGGCCACGTGGTACTCAGTGTCGGTCCACTTCGGCACGCCGTCGCCTACGAAGGCGACCAATAGTTGTTTCCACTGCAAGATCAACCAATCTCGTCCTGCGGGAGTCAGTCGGAGCTTGAGCAGCACGAGTGCGGGATTGCGTTTGAGGGAGTCGCCCAACTTATAGGCTTCGATCAATCGATGCGTATCCCAATCGGCGCTCATCGCGAGTTCGGCAATCTCGGCTCTTCGTTCGGACTCGCTGGTCTGGCAAAGTTCGATCCGTAGCGATGCGGCAACCGCAAGGTTCACCTGGAAGACTTCCACGCAAGACTCAGGCTTGAGAGCCTCGCTCCAGGTCTGGAATCGCGCCCTTTGTGCACTTTCCTGCGTCGGGGGCGTCACAATCGTTGCGGTCATCCCATGCTGGAGCGAGTTCTGCCGCGACGCCGCCTTGCCCTCTTCCGTTCGAGGACCCGTGCTGAGTGCTGCGTTCCGCCGGTTGGCCTCAATTTGCTTCTGGGACGACATGGGAGGTTCCTTCCGTAAGGGTTGTGCCAATAAGTCCAGCAACCTCGCTGGGCCGCATACGCAACTATTGCGTGAAAGATACCACATTATTGACGACAAGGGTTCCGTAGTCGGAATACTTTTCGTGGGCCGCCCAGATCACGTACAGCGGAGAGAGAGGCGAATACTCGATGCCATGCAGGTTGGGAAAATGTTCGGAGGGCTGCAATGCAACGTTGGGTCTCGAGCTGCTCCGGCGGGGGAAGCGTTAGACTTCGCAATCCTCGCTGGGCCAAATCTCACCTTGATCCTCTTCTCTACGACGCTTGTCCCAGGTAGCATGAAACGATTCTTACAATCGATTTGGGGTGCGATAGGAGATCACTCGATGCCGACACGACGCTCGTTCCTCGCAACCTCGGCCTCGATCCTTGCGTTGCAGGGCTGTTCGAGTTCGGCCGATGAGGTCATCGTTTATTCGGCTCTCGACCAGGAGTTCTCCGAACCTCTTTTGACCGCCTATGCCCTGAAAACGGGGGTCAATGTCCGACCTAAGTTCGATGTCGAGAGTACGAAAACGGTTGGACTCTTCCAGATGATTGCCGCAGAGGCGGGCCGTCCTCGATGCGACCTGTTCTGGAACAACGAGATTCTCAACACCTTGAGGCTCAAGCGAAAAGGCTTGCTCGCCCCGTTCGCTCCGGCTGGAACCGCCGATTGGCCTGCTGCCTTTACGGGCAAGGATCGTGATTGGTACGGCTTTGCCGCTCGTGCCAGGGTTTTATTAGTGAATACGAAGCTGGTCCCTGAGCGTGAGCATCCCACGGGCTTGAACGACTTGATTGCACCGAGGTGGAAAGACCAGATTGGGCTGGCGAAGCCTTTGTTCGGGACGACCGCAACCCATGCCACGTGCCTATTCGCAACCTGGGGAGACTCGAAGGCGAAGGATTTCTTCGGAGCTTTGCGTGCCAATGGGGCCAAGATTTACGCTGGGAATCGACCGGTCGCCGCTGCGGTGGCAACAGGCGAGATCGCGTTTGCGTTGACCGACACCGATGACGCCATGCTCGAAGCGGCTTCTGGGGCTCCTGTCCGGATCATCTACCCCGACCGAACGCCTGACGCCCTCGGCACCTTGTTCATCCCCAACACGCTCGCCATGATCAAGAATGCTCGGCATCGTGAACTGGCTGAAGCCCTCGCAGCCTATATCTTGAGCCCTGAAGTCGAAACCGCCCTCGCCAAAGGTCCAAGCGCCCAGATCCCGCTGAACCCTCGCGTCAGTGAGCCTGCTCGAGTCGAGACCCCCAAGACCGTCAAGCCGATGGCCGCCGACTTCGAGAAGGTCGTCGACCTCTGGGATGACGTGGCCTCGTATCTAGCCAAGGAGTTCGCGGGCTGAGAGCGTTGTCGAGACCTTCATCACGTTGGAAATTGAAGGGAATTCCCGAAAATCCTGCCATTGCCGCTTAGGAGGGCTACATTGGTCATGCTTAAGTGAGCGAAAGCTTCTGGGTGTAGGCGAATTTGACTAACAGCAAGTCCGAGCTTATTGTTCCGTAGGAAGCAGAAATGGTAGACGCGGATGAGCAAACTCGTTGTCGCAGCTCTTCATCAAGGGCTCAGTGGAGCGGTCGAGTGGCGTAATGATCGGGTCATTCGTGATAACTCCCGTAATCGTGATCTGCAAGGTTGGACTGCGTTTGCAATCAAGGCCGAACTGATCAATTTCGTCCGGCTCGGCGGACTGGTAGAACAAGTTCTTGAAACACGTCCGGAGTGGCGGGATCAGTATCGTTTTTATGACTAAGCGATCTTACCGATCGATTCTTTTCGGTACGGTTTATTTGTCGAAATCGTCCTTGAAGATGATGATGGGGATTGCCCGTCCGTCCTCCTGGTGAACGCCCATCCACAAAGTCGATGATCATGAAGCCTTTCCCTTGGAAATGTGGCCAATGTCACCAGAAACAAGTGATAGGGACGACCCTCGCGTCGTACGAGACAGACCTTGATCACGATGGGAGAAACTATCCTCTCACGATGATCAATTTTCGAGTCGCTCGCTGCGAGAATTGTGGAAACATCATACTGGACGATCAGGCCAATCGCGAGTTGATTGATGCTCTACGGGTAGCTGCTGGCCTTTTGCATCCCACAACGATTCGTGAACGTCGTGAGGCACTCGGCCTGACGCAGAAAACGCTGGCAAGCCAGCTTCGAGTGTCCGAATCAACGCTTTCGCGATGGGAGAGTGGGGCTCAAATTCAACAGCGAGCCATGGATCTGCTGCTGAGAGGCTACTTCTACGTCGACGAGTTCCGGTTCTTTGCCTCCCAAGGTGCTGCACTTCCAGAACCAGAGAAATTGGGATCGTGGTTGGGGACGTTCAAATCCGTGGAATCAACAGCCTAACTCTGCCGGTGTGGCCTGCTCCCCATTTCTTGGTCCAGAGGTAGATTAAGGGATTGATGGGTACAGTTGTTCAGTGAGTGCTGGCTCGGTTGAGAGCTGCTCGTCGAATTCGTTACGAGGATGGGGCGCGATCTAGCATCTTGACTTGGACACTTGGTTTGCGGGACACTGGATCACCTGATTGTGAGGATCTGGATAAGATTTCGGTTCATCCATGCCGCAGGAACGGCACGAAACGAAAAGTCAATGGCCTAGAGGGGGTTGAGGGGACAGGAAAGCGGTCGGATAGCCGGTTTGAAGGGGTACAATTTCTCTAAATACGAAGTTGGTGCCAGGTTAGTGATCGTCGGCCCTGTGGAGAATCGGGCTGAAAAACTTGACCGAATTCCATGGCGGGTTATAATTTTCTCTGTACTGCTCACGAAAGGGCACGATGTTCCGTCCCTCTGAACTCGATGTAGTGTCCGGTTCCTTCAGGGTTGGTTCATCATGGACCCGGGCCTGTGACTTGCTTCCAGGAGCCCCCGGTGCCCCGTCACTCCGAAGCCACGCTGGCGACCATCAAGAACACCGTTGACATCGTCACACTTGTGGGCGACTACCTCCCTCTTCATCGTGCAGGATCGAAGTATAAGTGCCTTTGCCCCTTCCACGACGATCATAACCCGTCAATGGAAGTGAACCCCGATCGCCAGCAGTTTAAGTGTTGGCCTTGTGGAGCAGGCGGAGACATTTTCGACTTTGTCCAGATGATCGAGCGAGTGGAGTTTCCCGAGGCCCTCCGCATGCTCGCCGAGCGGGCGGGGGTTTCGCTCGACGCTCCGAAAGGGGCTTCATCGGGCGCTGGGGTCGGTCGCGCTGAGATTTTGGCCGCTTTGATGTGGGCTGAGGAGCAGTTTGTCGAGGCGCTCGAAGGGTCATTGGAATCAAAAAACTATTTGACTTCGCGTGGAATTTCAGAGTCGTCCGCCGCTCGGTTTCGCTTAGGGTATGCTCCTGAAGGGCGTGATTGGTTGACCACAAAAGCGAAGCGACAAGGGCTCTCACAAGAGGTCCTCGAACGTGCTGGGCTCGTGGTTAAGCAGACTGAGCCCCCCCACTCGGTCCACGAACGCTTTCGCGGTCGCCTGATGTTCCCAATCCGTGATCCTAGGGGTCGCGTGCTAGGCTTCGGTGGGCGAGTTTTGCCTTCCGTCGAGAAATCGATGGCCGAACGGGGCATGAATGTCGCCAAGTATTTAAACTCGCCGGAAACCGCTGTCTTTCAGAAACGCCGTCTTGTCTATGCGGCCGATCTGGCCCGGGCCTCGGCCCGTGAAGCGAAATGGGTCGCGGTTGTTGAGGGCTACACCGACGTGATTGCAGCGCACCAGGTCGGACTCACCAACGTCGTCGGTACCTTGGGCACCGCCCTGGGCGACGATCACGTGGTCGCCCTACGTCGGATGGCTGATCGCGTGGTCCTGGTCTTCGACGGTGATACCGCAGGACAAAATGCAACCGACAAGGCGCTGGAACTCTTTTTGGGGCATGAGGTCGATGTTCGAGTGCTGGCCCTGCCCGGCGGTCTCGATCCTTGCGACTACCTGCTTGATCGTGGGGCCGAGCCGTTCCGTGAACTGGTTCACTCAGCCTCCGACCCCTTGGAATTCGCCGTCCGTCGGGCGGAAGCGCGGTATGATCTTAACTCTCTGGAAGGTTCGCGACAGGCTGCGGAATGGGTCTTGTCGATTCTGGGCCGCGTTCCGGTGCAAAATCGCGCCGGCCTTGATGTGAAGCTTGCCAAGGCGCTCGATAGCCTGTCACACCGCCTCGGCGTTCCCGTCGCAGACTTGAAGCGTCGCTTGCGGCAGGTCCGCCGCGAGGTCGCCCAGCCTGCCCGAGTCGTTCCCATCGAGATCGCGACTACCGAAACTTCAGCCCTCGGCTCGACCGATCCCCTTGATGCGACTGCGACCACGGCTCCCCCGGTCGAGTTCGTTCATGTCGGCGATCTTGACCCCCTCGAACGCGAGTTGGTTGAGATTGCGTTGGCTGATCCGACAGCAGTCGATGCGATGTCCTCTCGGGTGCCGGCCTGGTCTCTGAATCATCCCGCGCTGAAGGCAATCCTTCAGGCTTGCTACGACCTGAAACGCGAAGGGATTACCCCGAGCTTTGATCGAGTTTCGTTGCGGCTTGATGAGAATATCGCCGCCAAGACCTTGGCCGCCGAGCTGGTAATGCCCGGCGACCCTGGCCCCTTGACGTCCGATCCTGCCCCGTGGCCTTTGCGGCTCACTGGGGCCTTGAAATCCTTGGAAACCCGCGAGCGAAAGGCTCGTCTCAAAGACGTGTTCGCTGCGGTCTTGAATCACGATGGGAAGTCGGAGCCATCCGACAATCGATCCCTCTACGCCGAAGCCATGCGACTCAAAAGCCAGCAGTTTCGACCCTCTGGGCCGATACCTTCCCCCACTGGCCCCGCCCCGTTCTCGCAACCCTGAGTGTCTTGTACTGTTTGATCAGACCGATCCGTTCGCCGACCGAGACGACGGAACTTCCCGTTGTGGTGGGGTTTAACCCTCTCTCGACTTGAAGAACTGTTACCGATTGCCGTGCCTGTGGACGTGAATTAACAACTGAATGAGCGAACCCGCCGTCACCGCGTGATTGAAATCTCGAACGTCGAACGATTCGTAGGGAGGTTTGTGGATGGACAAAATGGACGAGGGCCTCAAAGTGCTCCTCGAGCTGGGCAAGCGTCGAGGATTTTTGACCTATGACCAGGTCAACGACGTCGTGCCCGACGAGCCCAATGGCCCGGATAAGATCCACGGCCTGCTCGAAACACTCGACGAGATGGGCATCGAGCTTGTCAGCGAGGACGATGCCGAAGCGCGCATGCTCGCCTCGGGCGACACCGACGATGATCCCGATGACCTCGTCGACGAAGCCCTTGATGACGATGAAGTCGAGCTGACCCCCGAAGATCTCGACGAAATCTCTCGCAGGATCGACGATCCGGTGCGGATGTATCTCACCCAGATGGGCGAGATCCCGCTCTTGACTCGTGATCAAGAAATCGGCCTGGCCAAGAAGATCGAAATCACCCGCAAGCGGTTCCGCGGCAAGGTGCTTGAGTGCGACTACGCCCTCCGCCTGGTGGTCGACGTCCTCAAGAAGGTTAACGATGGCGAGCTGCCGTTCGACCGGACGGTCAAGGTCTCGGTCACTGAGAATCTGGAGAAAGACCAGATCCTGGGCCGGATGCCGCACAACCTTGTGACGCTCGCCCACTTGATGGACTGCAATGCTCGCGACTTCAAGGCCTATGTCCGGGCTCGCGACGATAAGCCAGGTCGCCGGGTCTTGAAACTCGACCTAAGGAACCGGCGTCGCAAGGCGGTCAAGCTCGTTGAGGAACTCTCGATCCGCACCCAGAAGGTCCAACCGCTGATGAAGCGGCTGGAACAAGTTTCGAGCCGGATGTGCGAGATCCTCACCTTGCTGGGCGACTACAAGGCGGGCCGTGGGGGCAAGGAAGAAAAGTCGAACCTGGAGAAAGAACTCCGCGACTTGATGGGCATGACCCTGGAGACCCCCGAGAGTCTTCGCAATCGGGTCGAGCTGATGAACTCGCGTTATCGCGAGTACGAGCAGGCCAAGCGCGAACTCTCCGGCGGTAACCTTCGGCTCGTCGTTTCGATCGCCAAGAAGTACCGCAACCGCGGTCTCTCGTTCCTGGACCTGATCCAGGAAGGGAACACCGGCCTGATGCGGGCGGTCGATAAGTATGAGTACCGCCGGGGCTACAAGTTCAGCACCTACGCGACGTGGTGGATTCGTCAGGCGATCACCCGCGCCATCGCTGACCAGGCCCGGACGATCCGCATCCCGGTCCACATGATCGAGACGATGTCTAAGCTTCGCAATGTGTCAAAGAAGCTGCTCCAAGAAAAGGGCCGCGAACCGACCATTGAGGAGACAGCGAAGGCTGCCAACATCTCCGTCGAGGAAACGCGACGGGTGATGAAAATCAGTCGTCATCCGATCAGTCTCGACCGCCCCGTGGGGGAAAGCGAAGACAGCTACTTCGGCGACTTCATCGAAGATGAGGCCGCAGAGAGCCCGATCAACGCTGCGACCCAGGAGATGCTCAAGGAAAAAATCGATAGTGTGCTCAAGACGCTAACCTATCGTGAGCGTGAAATTATCAAGTTGAGGTACGGCCTGGGTGATGGGTATACCTACACCTTGGAAGAGGTTGGCCGGATCTTCAAGGTGACTCGCGAGCGAGTCCGGCAGATCGAGGCCAAGGCCGTCCGGAAGCTGCAACATCCGGTGCGAAGCAGGCAGCTTGAAGGCTTCCTGGAAAGCACAGGTTGAACTTGAATCCCACGACCGCCGGTCGCCTTCCAAGCGACCGGCGGTTTTTTTGTTAGTATTTTGTGCTTCAATCCGTAACAATGTCCTGATCAGATCGCTCGCGGCGACGATGCGGTCGCTCAGTGATATTTCCTTTCGCAAGGAGCCTTGCCAAACCTATGGCCGCGACCGCCTCGAACCTCCGCGAACTGCACGAGATGCACCAGCGAGCCAAGGCCCTGCGCGACCGCCTCGGCTCAGGACCTAGGACCCTCGCGACCCGGCAGACTGCTCTTGCCGCTAAGCAGGCCGCGCTGATTGACGCTCGCAAAGCCTTGCAAGACGCCAAGGCCAGGCTCAAGAACAAGGAAGTCCAGCTTCAGGGGCAGCAGGCCAAGGTCGATGACCTCAACGTGAAGCTCAACGCCGTCAAGAAAAACGAAGAATACAAGGCGATCCAGAACCAGATCGCCCACGACAAGCTCTCGATGGGCAAGGTCGAGGATGAGATTCTCGAAACCATGACCAGCATTGAGGGCCAGATCGCCGCGATTGCAATCCTTGAATCCGAGGCGAAAGCCTTCGAAGTCGAGGTCGCCACGATGAAGGCTCAGATCGACTCTCAGGCCGGTGCTCAGAAGACCCAACTCGACGAACTCGACCGTGGAATCGCGGCTGCCGAAGGGATCATTCCCGACGACGAACGCGAACGCTACCGTCGTACGGTCAAGCAACGTGGAGCAGATGCTCTCGCTGAAGTCGATGGCAACGCTTGCAGCGGCTGCTACGTCTCAGTCACCTCTCAGATGGTGAATGAGCTGATCAACGGCGGGGGACTAACCTTCTGCAAGACGTGCGGACGGATTCTCTACCTCTCTGAGGATTCGTTAGCCGCGTCAGGTCGAGGCCGCAACTAAACAGTCGGTCCTGCTGTTGATCATGGTCGTTATAAAATAGGACCGGCTGCGATGCTTCCATCACAAACCGGTCCTTATTTTACATGATCACCGAGGATTCAGCTTCCGACCGCCCTTCCTCAAGCGACGATCGCAGTCCCCGTCGATGAGGCGGGTGGAGTCCGGTCGAGCCCTTTCCGCAAGGTCTCGGCGAATTGGGTCACGCTGTAGCTCCGCGTCATGAAGTAATCGACGTGGTGAAGTTCACAGACGGGCTTGAGCCGTTCGGTGACATGGTGACCGACATATTTAAGGATGATCACAAAATCCATTGCGCGATTGGCGATCTTCTGCTCCACCGAGTCGAGAGCTGCAGGCCGATTGGTCTCGTAGGCGATCCATTCGAGTTCTTCGAAGCCGAACAGCTTTTCGAGCTTGCGACGGCTATCCTCGCGGACGGCTCCGCCGATCATGTAGACTCGTTTGCCCTTGGTCAACTCAAGGACGTCGCTATAGCGATCGGGTAAGGTCTGGGCAGCTTTCTCTTCGTCCTCAACCATCCGGTCGAGATTCCTGCGAAGGGCCCGGAGGTCCCCTCCCTGGATAAATTCGCGATAGGGCATCACGAGTTCGTTCACTTCTGGATCCGAGGTGCCGAAGCCACTCACGACATTTGCGAGTACCTTGAGAAACTCCTCGGTCTCTTCGGTGGTTGGGGTCTCCAGCAGGTGGCCCCGCGTCGTTAACCGTGTGAGTTCTTCGAGAGCCCCTCGGGCGTTGTCCCGATTGCGGCGGACCCGATCTTCTTGGGCGACCGCAGCATCACGCTGGTGGCTCTCGAGCTGCTTGTACCGGCTTGATTCATCGAGTGCGTCTTGAAGTTCGACCTTGGCGTCGGCGATATAGGTGAGCCAATCGGCTGTGAAGTTCTGCTGGAAGGCTTCAATATAGCCGGGCTTATACCGCTTTGAGATCCCAACGAGTTCCGGGAAAATCTGGCGAAGACGCACATTTTGCTCTTCGTTGAATTCCGAGAGATCGGATTCCTGGAGCAAGCGGTACCGACCGATCCAGATCTTGAGCTGGGCGACCTGTTGTTTCGAGTCGATCATCCCGAAGTAGTTGGCACTATCGGCGATCTCACGCGCCAACGCGGCTAACTGCCCGGCGGGGAGGAATGTCGACGACTCGATAACAAGTTTATCCTCGTTGACGAAATCGGCCGCGAGATGAGGCTGCAACCGGTCGAGTTCTTTGCGTGTATGCTGATATGATTCTACGGATGTCGCTAGATCCCGACGCGCTTCGGTGGCATCTCGATTGATCTCAGCGAGTTCTGCCTGGATCGTTGAGCGACGCTCTTTGAGCTCGCGTTCGGACTGCGCGAACAGAGTCTCTGCTTCGCGGACTTGCTCGGGCTCGAGATAAGAGCGGAACTTGGCACTTTTCATCGCCAATTCGCGGAGCGTAATTTCGTCGAGTTCGAGCTGTTCGAGTTCGCGCGTAAGAGGAGGCCGCTCTTCGCGCACACGCTGCTCGGCAAGCCGATTCCGCTCTTGAGCTGAGCGGAGTCGCTCGGCAGAGAGCTGGATCTCAGAGTTGAGCCGCTTGGCACTGGCCTTGGCTTCGGCCTGTTGAACCATTGCAGCGAGCCGTTCAATCGCAGACATCGTTACACATTCTATGCGGTAGGACCCACCAAGACCGGTGAACAACCCGCCCGGGGGACTGAGATGGCGGGTGATCGGACTTGAAAGGTGTAAGACAACGAAGAGCGACAAACGGTCGCGAGCGTTACACCATTAGGCTATTATACACCTCAAGTTCGACAATCGGAAGACGAATGCCCATTTCGTTGCGACAATCTCAAACAGAAATCGGATCGTCAGCAATTGAGGTCGAGAGTGAGTGGATCAATCGCCGCAATGATTGGTCCATCCGCCTATCAATTCATCGAGAATCATCCTGTGGTCCGACACAGCTCCGGCGAATATCAAATTGCAATCATGACCTGATCGACGTTTCAAGCCTGCAGGTCACGACTTCTTCCGTCTACATGATCATCGGTACAGGTAAGCGGCTTATCTTTGGCAGGGCCTCGAGTGTCTTGGATTCGAACAGCCACCGCCCGTCCGGCATCCAATGCAATCGAATCCTGATGTCTATGTTCTCACCGATCTCGCAATCCGTACCCTCGGTTAGATCGGTAATAAGTGTCGTAGAGATGTTGGTCGACCGGAGGACAAACTCAAGCTGGAACGCGAACCGACCCCCCCGACGCCGCTCGGGGGAGATTCCCGAGAGGTCGAAGCAGGCGATCGCCTCGTCGAGCCGGTGAGGGTCGTCTTCAGACGCGTTCATCGCAATGAGAAACGTCCGGACCGTTGCCCGTGGAGAATGGAACCGAGGATCCAACGATCCAACTCGGGGTCGGGAGACCGGAACAGATCTCTCCCCAATGCTCGCGGTTGAGCGTCATCGACCGATGGGTGGCGGGTGGCACAGATAGCTACGTTTGGTGCCACTGGGTCGTACTCGACCAGTGTTCTTTGCTTTAACAGGACACTGGTCGAGTACGATCCAGTGGTACCAAGAGATGTTCACTAGTATCACCTGACGCTCGGTTACAAAACGCCGAAGGAGTTCAGTGCCCTATGTGACGGAAATGAAGAGGAGAAGCAACCCTCGGAAATTACAAGCACGCATGCGAACAAACGTTGATGAGTGTTCCATATGGGGTGGACCAGAAATCGGGGAGCAGGTCAAGTCACAACCATCCTGATTGACCAAACCGTCCCTATCTCCGACAATACCCCTATGGAGACAACTATGAAAACGCTCGAATCGGCCATTGATCAAGAGCAAGCAGACCGTCAAGAGATTATGCGTCTGGTCTCCGAAGGCAAACGGGTAACAGATCCCGAACTTCGGCGACGTGTGACGGAGCGGGCTGATGCTGTACGGCGGGTGATGCTCGAACGCCACGGCGTGATAAACATCGCCGTCGATCTGCTCCGCGAATGCCGTGATGAAGACTGATGGAAGTTCTTGATGCCAGTGTCGGCCTAAAATGGGTGCTCGACGAAGACGATTCCGACAAGGCTCGCAATCTCCGCGACGAATTCCGCTCGGCTCTCCGGGATTTCATCGCCCCGGATATCTTCGCTGTTGAATGTGCTCACGCCCTGACGAAAGGGGAGCGGAAAGGGACCGTCGTCGATCCTGATTTACTCTACGATGAGATCATGCTGGATGTCCCTCACCTCTTCTCGTCGATCCCGCTCATGGCTCGGGCAGTTACCATCTCACGTATGGCTCGCATTGCCGTTTACGATTGCGTCTATGTCGCTCTCGCGGAACGGGAAGGGTGCGAACTGATCACAGCCGATCAAAAACTGATCAATGCACTCGGAGCAAAGATGAAATTCATCATCCCGCTCTCCACGCTCTAGACCTGAGCAAAGTTTATGCACGCATGTATCCTCCGGCCAGTCTCACGACTGATCCCTCACTTTGGAGGCACCAGGCGGCTCAAGGCTGCAGACCTGTGAAGCGGACGCTCGCCGAGTGCTGGCGGTTCTTCCCAAGCGGTTCGCGAAGTACGGTTTGACGATCCATCCTGAGAAGACGCGATTGGTGCCGTTCGAGCGGCCCGATCGCGTCGCCCAGCAATCCGGGACCGATGAGCCTCACTCCAGCGGGACTTTTGACCTGTTGGGGGTTCACGCACTTCTGGTCGCGTTCGCTGCGAGGCAACTGGGTGGTGAAGCGCAAGACGTCGCGGAGTCGATTCACTCGGGGGCTGCATTCGATTTCGGAGTGGTGTCGAACCAATCGCCACCTTCCGAAGCTGGAGCAGCACCAGACATTGAGCCAGAAGTTGATGGGTCA
>JANXSX010000094.1 GCA_025356475.1 Isosphaeraceae bacterium
TGGTTCGGAGTTCATCTGCGAGGTATTGTCGGGCTGGTTGAGCCGAGCGGGATCAGAGTCGATCCAGGTGGCCCCCGGGAGCCCGTGGCAGAACGGATACATCGAATCGTTTCACGGCAAGTTGCGAGACGAGTTCCTGGATCGTGTGGAATTCGAGTCAGTATCTGACGCGCTTGCCAAGGCGCGATGGCATCGTCGGGAGTACAACACAGTCCGGCCGCACAGTTCGCTCGGTTACAAAACGCCGAAGGAGTTCAGTGCTTTATGTGACGGAAAGGAAGCGGAGACGCAACCCTCGAAGATTACAAAATCGCATACGAACAAACGTTGATGTGTCTTCCATTTGGGGTGGACCAGAAATCGGGGAGCATGTCAAGCTCACGTTCGGAGCGGAGACGGGCCAGGCGGTCGTAGAGTCGGACCAACCGGCCGCAGGCGAGGCGAATGGGTGGGGATGGGCCCCGGATCGGGCTGGGCCTTGGGGCGTCCGGTCCAGGTCTCTCTAACATCGTGCTTCCTGCTCGCCTCAACTGAAGGCCCGGCGAGGGACCGCACTCGCCGGGCCCGTCGGCGGTCAGGCGGCGGCGGTAGCCCGGGGGGCTGAGTCGACGTAATCCTGACTGAAGCCTTCGGAATCGGACTTGGCCCGGGCCATGAAATAGATTAGGAGGCCGTAGCCGGCCTTAGCGGTGATATCGGCCATCGTATAGCCGACCTGCAAGGCCACCTGGCCGGTCGGGCTCTTGGTGCCGGTCACGGTGACGATCGCGTAGGCAATCGGGTAGAACGACCATGTCGCCAGAAGGACTACACGGGCCAGACTGACCAGGCTGCGGACGGCCACGGGCTGGGTCTGAAGCGACTTCGTGAGTTGGGTGAACAGAACGGCGAGCAAATAGAGGAAGGGGACCATACTCGCGCCCCAGAAGATCCAGCGGGTTGTGGGGTTGGACGAGATCTCGCCCGGGTAGCCTAGCCCGATCATGAGGACCGCAGCGATCACCAGCCTGGCGAGCAAGCTACGCCCCTCAGCCTTCGGTAGGGCCAGGACCGCGATCAGCTCGACCATCAGGAGCGGGACGGTCAGGATCCAGTCAGCGTAACGGTAGGCGTCGTTAAACGGGGTGGCAGTGGGCTTGAAGAGGTCGCCGCTGAGGGCGTAGGCCAGGTGCCAGCTCTCATAAATCCGCAGGTAGTGATATCCGGCAATCGAGACAACAAGGCCCGAGACCAGCAGCGCCGGTCGATACTTCGGGGCGACTGACGATCGCGACAGGAAGAAGAAGAGCGCCGAGGCGCCCATCGCCGCGATCGTGAAGGAGAACATGTTCGAGACGGTGCTGAACTGCGCGACGGAAAGGTCCACGGTCGGTTCTCCTGCCCCGCCGACATCTCGTCGCTTCCCCGGCCTAGGCCGGGTCGTTCGCTTGGGCACACTCGCACTCGGCACACGCCGAGATCATAACAACGAGGCACTTGCGAGCGGGGGAGGCTCGACCTCGGTCCGAAAAGGCCGTCTCTTGGGGTTGAGCGAGAGCCTCTCGGACGCCAAAGCCTCCGGTACGCCGGAAATGTCGGAAGGAATAATTTGTTTTGTAGACAAGTCATGCGACAATTCAAGGAAACAGACGGCAAATCCCGCAATCGCCCGCGAATCGGTTGGATCGCGCCCCGACATCTCGACGATTGGCACTG
Source organism: Isosphaeraceae bacterium (assembly GCA_025356475.1). GTDB lineage: Bacteria > Planctomycetota > Planctomycetia > Isosphaerales > Isosphaeraceae > JANXSX01. Next base: position 1,696 of record JANXSX010000094.1, read on the forward strand.
AAAGATATATACAGAAAGAAGCTATTTCTTGGGGTTATTACAACGGAAGCCTGCGCGATGGATGCCCGAAGGCTCGTAGTACTTGTGACGTTTATCGGGTGGACCGCCTGTTTGGGATCGATCGCGTTGACGCTCACCATGCCGGTGGTGTCGGGCCTTCCGGCTGTTCAGTGGTCGCCCTGGCTGCTCGGGCTGCTCGTCCTTGGGATCTCGCACGGGGCGTTCGACCACCGGGTCGGGGTGGAGCTGCGAACGCAATATGGGGACTGCCCGGACGCGTCCGTGGGTGCGGGTTTCTACGCCGCCTATCTGACGGCGGCGCTGACGGTATTAATGGTCTGGTTCGCTTCGCCGATCGCGGCGTCAGCATGCTTCCTGGCGGTCGCCGCAACCCACTTCGGACAAGGCGACCTGTACTGGAGCCGGCGATTCGGCCTGTCGGCCTGGTCGGGCTCGGTGGGATATCGGGCCTCGCTCCTGCTGGCCCGCTCGGCGTTGCCGATCGCATTGCCGCTTTGGGCGTGGCCAAGCGAGTTTTCAGACGCGGCCGACGCGCTGGCAAATCGCCTCTTCGGTCGGGCGAGCTGGTCGGTCCCTCCGCAGACGATCGCAGCGGGCCTGATCGCGCTGATGGCGGTCGTCGGTCTCCAGGTGGCCTGGTCTGCGTGGCTCGCGTGGGGTATGGATGGTCCGACGCGTCGTGCAGCGGCTGTGGACATCGCCGAGACGTTGTTGTTGGTCGCCATGTTCGCGGTCGTCCCGCCTGTCCTGGCCCTGGGGGTCTACTTCAACGCCTGGCACTCACTGCGGCACATAGCCCGGTTGCTTCTGATCGCGGCTCCGACCCGTGAGCTGGTCGCCTCGGGCCGATTGCTCGCGGCCTTCTGGGAGTTTCAGAAGCGCTCGTTGCCGATGACGTGCGGGGCCCTAGCGCTGGCCTCGGGCCTGGGCTTCTTCGTCGGTCGCTCCCGGATGTCGGTCGCTGATCTTGGTGCCCTAGTCCTGGTTGCGCTCAGCGCCCTAACACTCCCGCACGTCCTAGTGGTCACGTGGATGGACGCCCGGCAGGGCGTCTGGTCGACGGGGCCCAGGCGGACCTTGTGAGGACTCGATCATGTCTCCGACAAAGAGTTCGAGGGCGAGACGCGACGTCGTTCGGCGTAATTCGAGCCGCCGCGAGACGACCTATCCCTGCATAATCCTGGGGGCAGGGTGCGCCGGGTTGAGCCTGGTGTGGAACCTGCTCGAGCTTGGATTCGACGAACCGATCCTTGTGGTCGACCGTCGCCACCGGTTCGAGAACGACCGGACCTGGTGCCTCTGGGACGTCGAGCCGACCCCGTTTTCCGACCTCGCCACGCACTCCTGGACGCGCTGGGTGGTGCATGACGGCCATCACGAGGCGGTCGCCGCCTGCCCCGAGTACCCGTATTTGCGAATTCGATCAGCCGACGTCTATCGCCGGGTTCTTGCCCGCTTGGCCTCGGCACCCAACGTCACTCTCGCCCTGGGGTGCCCGATCCTGGGCGTTCGCGAGACGGCCGATCGGGTAGAGGTCGCCACGTCCGGCGGCGAATTCGCCGGCCTCCGCGTATTCGACAGCTCGCGGCGAGGTCACCAGATCGCGTCGGTCGGCACGGGCCGCCGCCCGGCGTCGTTACTCCAGCACTTCTTCGGTCGAACGATCCGTGTCGACCGCCCGACGTTCGACCCGTCGACCCCGTCGCTGATGGACTTCCGGGCGTCGCAGGCCGACGGCCCCCACTTCGTCTATCTGCTGCCTCTTTCGGAGACCGAGGCGTTGGTCGAAAACACCTACCTCTTCCCGTTCACCCCCTCTGCCGATCGGCACCGGCGTGAGATCGCTGAGTACCTCTGCATGCGCTACGGGCTGCACCCGGGGAGCTGCGAGGTGCTGGAGGAGGAGTCGGGGGCGATCACGATGACCACGGCCTCGATCCCGGACGCGACGGGCTCGCGGGTCACGCCGATCGGCCTGGCCGGTGGTGCGGCGCGTCCTTCGAGCGGCTACGCGTTCCTGCGAATCCAGAGACAGGCCCGGGCCCTGGCTCTGCGGGTCGCGGCCGGGGACGATTCAGGTGAGGGGGGAGCCCTCCGCCCGCTCGGGTCACGCAAGTATCATTTCTTCGACGCCGTGTTCCTCCGAGCCCTGGCCGATCGACCCGATCTGGCCCCTCGAATCTTCGCCCAGATGTTCGAGCGGGCCGAGCCCGCCGCCGTGGTCCGGTTCCTGGGCGAGCGGAGTACGCTGCTCGACGACCTGCGGATCGTGGCGGCCCTCCCTAAGTGGCCGTTCCTCACGGCGGCCGTCCGCTCGGCCCCGGATTGGCTACCTCCGCCGCTCGGACAGCACCCGAGCGGTGGCGGCCCGATCCCACCCGCCCGCAGGTCGACCCTTGGCGAGGCCTGACCGGCTGAGGTCGCGAAGTGCGGCGTACTATGACTGGGTCCGCCCATGCGAAGGCCGAGCGATCCGGCGCGAGGTTTGTTACCCTTGCGAGCAAGAAAACTGCAAGGATTTTTCCTAGCGCTCGGCAGTTGGTGCGCGTGTTCGGATTCGTCCGGGGTTGCTTAAGGCCTCTAAGACAACCCAAACTACAAGTTCAGGGCGTAGATTGCCTTTTCAAACAGCGATCTTTACCCAAATTCGCGCACCATCTGCCGAACGCTAGAGGGTCTTTTACCGCACCAGATCCTCAGCGGGTGCCCGGCGGCTCCGCGATTCCATCTCGGCCTGAAACGCGATGATCGAATCGGCGATCGGTCCGAAGAGGGGGATCAAACCATGCTTGCGCGCCAAACCTTGATAATTCAAGATGCTTCGACCACCCACGAAGACCGGTACGTCACGAATGAGTGAGAGTTCTTTGAACCGCTTGTTGATATTACGGGAAAGGACGAATGAGAGCCCGATCGCGTCCGGCTTCCAGGCGAGAGCGGCCTTCTGATATTCGGACACAGGAAGATCCACGCCGAGATCTAGCGCCCGCCAACCGGCGAGTTCGACCAGGACGCCGAACATCAACGCTCCCCCCTGGTGACGGTCACCTTGCACGGTCCCCACCAAAACGATCCGCTTCGGGTTGGGATTGGCTCTCTGCGCCGTTTCGAGCATGTGGTCGAGCTTCCTCCGCAGGAAGCCGGTTACGGTCCTCTCCTGGTAGATCGAGCAGTCGCGGCGGTACCAGCGGTCACCGATATCCGTCATTGCTGGGTTGATTACAGTCGTGATCAAGTCGAGCTGGCTCATTTGTTTGGCCAGCTTATCATAGATCTGGTCGGCACCTTCGAGATCCGCGCTGGCGAGGCGATCGACCAGGATCTCGAACATCGCCCGTTCCGCACCCTCAAAGCGGGGTTCGGATTGGACGGCATCGAGTACGAGTTGACCGGACCGAACCGACTCGATCAGGTTGCCGATCGGCTCGCCACCCCGTGCCAAATCCGCGACCTTGCGGATGACGTGAACCTGATCGGCAGAAAAGCGGCGGTGTCCGGAAGGGGATCGGGCCGGCACGGGAAACCCATAACGGCGTTCCCAAACTCGCAACGCGTGGCAACTGACCCCCGTGAGCTTGCTGACCGCCGCAATGGAATAAGAAGCGTCACACGCAATTTTGCTCATGACGCGACCGTCTCCAGGCTCGGCGATTTACGGGATCCGACTTGTGATCGGAGGGACGGAAGAGAGCGGCGTACCCTCGCAATTATTGTCACAAAACCCCGCGTATGCCAGAGAGTAGGGACTCAATAACAAGAGGATTGAAGAGTCCGATCCTTCCCCTTCGGGAGAAGGGTGGAACACAACACAGGTTCTTAATCCTAAACGAACCCTATGATCACTTCTTGAGCCCCCTTCAAATCAAGGGCCCTTGAAGCGGTAACCTTGGTTTGCAACGCGAGCGACAAGAACGGTTCATACTTCTCAGCATCCGTTCCGACAAGGTCGCTGGCGATCGCCTCAGGTGTGGGAAGATTCCCCGCCAACTCGCGATAACCGGCAACTACCTGCTTTTCTGTACACTTCTCGAATCGAAGGGCCGGGCCGTCGATGGCGACATGGAACCGGCTACCCATCTTACCCAGGGCCATGAGAGTCATATGCGTGCGCGATCCTGCCCAGGGGAACCAGAGCAGACTCGACCCATCGTTGACGAAACCGCTCCTGCCCAGACCTGCTGCGGTGGCTGAGCTACGCGCTGTAGTCAACATCCGCTGGGCGGTTTCATCGAGATAGACCGGCATATCTTTGCGTATGAGTAAGCTTTGCATCATCTTGTGAACGATTTTATGGATATCCCCACTGACCCCCGGTTGAAACTGCGGGGACCGTCCCCCAGGGGAGGGTTCGACCTCGATCGACTTCCGTTCGGAATCGACTTGTAAGATCTTCCACCGCTTGCCCGCAAGGATCAGGTACCCTTCGAGCTTCATCCATCCATCAACGGCCACTTGACCAATGGAGCGCCCTGCGCAGCTTACGCGGTAATCCTCTGGCACCTGAAACGAGACATAGAATTGATGGCTCCGAACAATTTTCTCCCCCTTGATCCCCAGGATCAACAACCCTTCATATGATTGCTCGATCAGGTCGGCAGCACCAAGGTCGCGTAACACTTGCACAAATATGGACTTGCCCACATGAGGGAATCCACCCGACTCGACCAATGCTGCATAAGCTTCGGCGGCTGCGACTCCACTCCGTTCAGCGATCAGGCTGAGTATCTGCTGCACGAGTGTGGACAGGTGAAGTTGACTCAGGTCGGGAGGCTCGATTTGCTTGGGCTTCGCCAGCATCAACTCGACGGTTGCAACCCCTCGCAGGAAACCTGGGAAGATCTGATTGACAAGTGTCGATTCTTTCGATGGACTAAACTCTTCCAGGAACATCCGCAGGATCGACGGTGCCCCCGACTTGCGACCACTCCGGCCTACTCGTTGAACCAATGAGTTTACGGAGAATGGCGCATCGATCTGACCAACCATTTCTACCTCGCCCACATCAATGCCCATCTCCAGAGTGCTGGAGCAGAATGTGGCAGTCGGACGGTTCGACTTCAAGTCCTGCTCGGTATCCTCACGCTCGGCACGCGAAAGCGAGCCGTGATGGATTCGGAAGTTGTTCGCCTTGTGCAGCCGCTCCGACTCTCGTCGAGCGTAGTCGGCACAAAGCTCCAACGTCACCTTACGATTCCCAAAGATCAGGGCGGTCTTGCCATCAAAACGCGTATAGACTTCTGATTCTAAACTTGTGTCCATATCCTCGTCAGTGGGCTTGCTGGGCTTGGTCAAGAACCCATGAACCCGGATCTTGAGTTCGCGCTCGTCACCCGAACCTTGGATGAGGCAGACCTGGCGGTCTGTCCGGGCTTTGAGCCACTGACAGGCCAGATCCATATCCCCCAAGGTGGCCGAGAGGCCGACTCTGCGGGGCCTCCCTCCCGCGATTTTCGTGATCCTCGCCATCAAGCTGTGCAGATGCGCTCCACGCTCGCTGCCGAAGAAGGCGTGCATCTCATCGACGATGATGAACTTCAAATCACCAAACAGATGAGCAAGCTTTCTGGGATGGTTGACGAACAGTGACTCGATCGATTCAGGAGTGATCAGGAGCACTCCCGAAGGCTTGTCCAACAGAGCGGACTTGGCACCGGAACCGACATCTCCATGCCAGCGATAGACTGGGATCTCAAGCAGTTCACAGAGGTTCTCGACCCTCCGAAACTGATCGTTAATCAGCGCTTTGAGCGGGCAAATGTACAGGGCTTGGACGCCGGGATCGAACGACCCGGCCAGGGTTGAGAGTATCGGCAGGAACGCTGCTTCGGTCTTGCCCCCGGCGGTCGCTGCCGAGACCACGACGTCGCCCCCACCGTCGAGAATCGTCTGGATCGCATCGATCTGGATCGGTTTCAGGCTCTTCCAGCCCATCTTGTGCAGGGTCTCGCGCACCTTCAGGTGGAGCCGATCAAAAGCTTGTGCCGACCCTTCGTTTGTCCGAATATGATCACTCATGAGTATTAGAGCTTGAATGAGGTCAGATCGTCATCTCGGTCTGGCTTGACGATCGCTGTGGGTGGGGTTTCGCTCTTGCTAACTGGCTCTTCGGGCTCTGCCTCGGGGTCGGGAGTTGCTTCCATTTTGGTCGATTTGAGCATGGTCCGCCAGTCGAAACCGGGGTTCTGTTCCAGGACCGAGAGCAGGCCGACGAACCCCTTGACCGAGTCACGTGGGGTCCGAAAATACTCGGCTCCGAGGGTTCCCTGGCAATGAACCATGAACGCCTTCATGCCTTCATCATCAATGAGATACTTGCTGGGATCGCCTGACGCGAAGACTTCTCGAATGTTCCGGAGCATCACGAAAAGTTCCTCGGGGGTCAAGTTCGCGAGCCGGATCACCGGGCCTGAAAGGTCCTTCAGGCCCCCTGCCGAGAAGCTATTATCCGCCAGCCGGGTTGCGAGCGCTTCATAGCTGAAGAGACCACGGCGGCGGTCTTCCAGGAAGGTATCGGTCCCACCGAATAGGAAGCCGATGCCCGTCGCTCCGCCTTGCAACGTGTCATTGAGGATCCGCAACAGGGCTTCATAGTTGGCGTTGCGAGCCTGAGAACTCTGAAGACGGTGCGAGAGGACGCCCATCTCATCAATGTTCACCAACAGCCCGGAATAGCCCGCCATGCGGACGAACACCGCAAACAGCTTCAAATAGTCATAGAATTGACTATCCTCAATGATGGAGCGAACCCCAAGATCGGCCTTGGCCTCGGTCTTGGTCCGATACTCGGCGCGAAGCCAACGCAGCGCCGAGCTTGTCAGCAACTCTTTGCTCTGTTGATACCCTTCGACATACTTACCGATCACATTGGCGAAGTCATGTCCACTCACGAGATCTTCGAGTGGCTTCAACTGATCATTCACCGCCTTGACGACATCCGAATCCACCCCACCCGTGGCCCGGACCTTTTGATCGAGGTCGGAAACCCATCGCTCAACCACGCTTGTCAGCGCTCCTCCATCCGGCTTGGCTTTAGTGGCGAGGTTCTGCATCAGCTCTGCGTAAAGGGCTCGCGCCTGGCCACCACTCCCATGGAGACGATGATCGGTGGTGATATCTGCTTGCGCAACCACAAACTTCTGTTCCAACGCGGCAACTCTCGAAAGGTTCAGGAAGAAGCTCTTGCCGGCACCATAGCGGCCGATAATGAACCGGATGCTCGCCGACCCGTCTTTGACCCGATTCAGATCGGTCAGGATCGCAGCGACTTCATCGAGTCGTCCAACTTGCAAATGACGAATACCGATCCGAGGCACCACCCCCGCGCGAAGTGATTGAAGGATCGCGTCACGCTCACGCGGCTTGATCGGATTCGCCCCGACCGATGGGGCTGACGACGCGGACGCAGGGGTAGAGCTTGGAACGATGGGTGCTTGATCGTGACTCATTGCGATTCGACTCACTTACGTTGAGATCAGTTCGGCATGGACGATCAGGCGGTTGTCCTGCTCTTCCAGTATCGGATCACCAAATGTATCTATCGCCCATTCATTGACGATATCGAGCATCGCCGAGGGCATCAAGCCCGCCCGCTTGACGATCGCATCGAACTCGGAACGGGGCCACTCAGGCTTGGTCACGAGTTCTGCGAGTGTCCCATGATACCGTGTTTCGAGCCCCATGAAGCGAAGGTCGTCTGGATTCGAGACCGGGGCCGGAACAGACGAAGGGCCGGCATCCTCGGCTTCATCCTCCGGCTCGGCTTCATCCATCACTTCAGCCAGCCTACGAGAGACTTCACGGGTCTCGCTGACAATCTGGCGGAGGAGATCCTCATCGAGCGTGAGGCTCGCCGGAGGTGTGAATTCGGTCGTGCTCGCGGTGACCTGGGGATCGGTATCGAGCCGACCGGCGACCAGTCGGTCGAGCACGGCAGGGGCGAGATTGAGTGCCTTATAGGCCGATCGAAGTGCGACAAGCTCTTTGGTGTTGATCGGACCATTTGAGGCGGCGACGCTAACAAGAAACGTACCGAGAGCCTCACGCTGAGGGGCCGTCAAGGCCGCGACCAGCTTTGGGCCAAGCCCAACGAGACCACGGGGCTGCTCGATAAGGACCTTCTCAAGTGCCTCTAGCCGTTGGGTATCTTCGGAGTTCAACAGGTACTCCGTTTCAAGTGCATGAGCAATATGATCAACTTCATGCTCATCAATGGTTCCATCGGCGGCAGCGATGAAGACCCCCAGCTCCAGGACAAATGAGGCGGCGGCGTAGTTGGGGTCGCGAGGCATCACCAAGGCTGACATCGCAGTGGGATACACGGCGACGAGATCATCCCACGCGTACAGCCGATGAGTGTTCCGTGCGTCGGGCTCGATGGCCAGCCGCAACGCCTGGGCGGTCTCGGCTAGAGACTCCCCTTGCTTCGCGGTCAGCTTCTTGCGTGGCTCAATCTTTTGGATCTCGGCAAGCTCACGGATCTGGACGAGAACCACGCCGGATTTGGCGGTTTTTCTGGCGATCAAGGCATCCCACAAAGGTTTGTCCGGATGTTCAAGCCCAACTCTGAGGTCGTCGGGGAGTGCCTCAAACTTGACACGATCGAGGACTTCGCCAGACCGGGCCCGGGCTCGGGTCAGTGGCTTCAAGAGCTCAATCGATTCCGTCCAGAGCTCGATCATCGGCTTGAACTGACCCGAAAGTGCTAGCACGTTTGGGATTCGGACCGGATAGAATGTCTTACCTGATGGCGGCGTCATGACGCTGACGTTTGCAGGTTCGTAGTGGATCGGCAATTCGCGTTTGCTCGCTCTCAGGAGCAGACCGTCGCCGTACTTGTCGCGGTACCGCTTGCTGAACAGGGTCGCGAACTCGATGAGGCTACGTTCCAGAACCACCATCCGTGGGGATCCGACAACACTCTTGGCGATCCGATGCGCCAGCAACGCGGGGAGCGGTTGCCTCCGTTTCACGAAACCCGCAAGCGTGACACTGAGCAGGGCATCATCACGATCAATTCGGTCGATCTCAAAGATTGGCACGATCGCCTCAGCCAACGCTGCATCCTGCCCATGAACGGCCATAAGATAGCTCAGAAACCCGGTCAGCCAACGATCGAACGCTCCCGAGGATTTGTTCATCTTCAGGAGCCGTACAACCTCATTGGCGATCAGCGGAAGATCCTGGCCATCGATCAAGGCCCGTCGCTCCAACCCTAGGAAGAACAAGAAGGCATATCCAACATCGTTTAACGGTTCAACCCGGCCGGTACTCATCCACTCCAAATAGTTGGCCCGTTGGTCAGGTGAGATCAAGGCGTATTTGGGCGATGTACCGAGCCGACCCCGCACATCCGACTTGGGCTGGCCAACCTCAAGGCTACGATCAATGCACGAGACTTCCAATTCAAGGGGTCTGGATTCGGACCAATACGCGAGCGGATCGTTGATTGTGTAGTCGGCCACACGGAGCACGTCTCCAACGCCGCACCACAGGCTGGGAGCCGTCCGGGCTTTGGGAACGAGACGTCCTGCGATCCACCGAGCTAGGCTCCACAACAGGCCCCCAATCAGTTGCACATACGATGGCGAAGCCCCCTTGCCTCGTCTGGGCGTTCGGCTATGCAGCGTCCGACGACGGGAGGACTGATTGTTCCAAGCGACCGCCACCAGAAATAAGGCGACCAGAATCGAGACAAGAACATCCGTGATGGTCGCCAATGGGAGTTGGTTCGCAGCTTGCAGTAAGGTCATATGCGAAAAACCGTGCGGGTGAAGATCCAAGGGAGGCCATGCTTGCTTGGCATGATCGTCGAGACTGAAGATTTTCCGGTCCGACCGAAATAGTGACGTATGCTTGTTTTCAGCCGAGTTTCCCGAGGTCCCGTGCGGCGAACCTCGGAGACGAGCATCCTGGCGAAATCGAGTGATGGTAGCTCGAATTTTGCAGGATAACAAGCTCGGTGTCATCTCGCGAACCTTCGGGAATCTTTCACCCGAAGCCAATTCTGTGGCCTAGATTCCAGTGGTGGGTTGATTCGATCACGATTCAACCCCCCTCGATCACCGTCCACGTCCAATTCGAGCCGGATTGATTCTCTCGGATTCTGGACGGTTCCGCCACCTGTTCACCGCTACGTCTTACATGGAGCAACACCGATGATCTCAGCTTTGCTCGGCCTCCGCAAACCACGACGATCCAAAGGTATCAACCGAGCGATCGAACCAAAAATTGATGCTCTCGAAGACCGGATGCTCCTCTACGCCGCGATCGGCGGGAGCTGGGTCTACCCGCAACGGATCACCTATAGCCTCATGCCCGACGGGACCCCCCTTGAAGGTGGGACAGGGGCTGCGACGAGCAACCTGTTCTCGACCCTGAACGCCAAATTCCCCAACGTCGACTGGACACCACAGATCCAGCGGGCGGCGGCGATATGGTCGACGGTGACGAACATCAATCTTGTCATGGTCAGCGATAACGGCATGACTTTGGGGACAGGGTCCTACCAACAGGGCGATCCGAACGTCGGTGATATCCGGATCGGTGGCACGACGAGCGTAATGACCAGTTCGCAACTGGCGATGACCTACAAGCTGCCACCGAGTAATGGAGGCTCTCTGGCAGGCGATATCCTCTTGAATGACAATCAAGATTGGCAGATCAACTCGAATTATGACTTGCAAACAGTGATGATTCATGAGTTTGGTCATGCCTTGGGGCTCGACCACTCCGCCTACTCAACCGCTGCGATGTACGCGACGTACAACAACATCAAGCAAACAGTGACTTCAGATGATATCTCGGGCATCCAATCGCTTTACTCGGGGGCACGTACTTCGGACGCCTATGAAGGGGCAGCCCCCGGCAACTATAACGCCGCGACCGCGACGAACATCAACTCCTATCTCAACGCGAGCAACAATCAAATCATGCTCCCCCAAACGAATACGGGGGCTTATCCCGATATCAGTACGTCCACCGATAATGACTGGTACAAAGTGACGGTTCCGTCCACCGGCACCCTATCCGGCTCGATGGTCGTCCAGATGCAGTCGGCAGGCCTCAGCTCGTTGAGCCCCCGCATCCAGGTTTACAACTCGAGCCTTCAGACGCTCGCCCTCGCGACATCCCCCAATACTTTTGGCTCGACCGTCAGCGTGACGATCAGCAATGTAACTGCCGGGCAGACCTACTACGTCCGATCCATCGCAGCGAATACCGGTGCTACCGCGATCGGGGTATACGGCCTCACGGTCAACTTCGGGACCTCCGCCACCAATCCGGCCCCCATTCCCACGACGACGGTCCTCGCCCAGCCGGATCGGGGGAGTGGATCCAGTAGTGAAATGATCGACTTCTTCTCGGTCGGTCATCACCGAAGTGAGGATGCCGCCAGGTTGGCCCCGACGGTACGGCTCTTCAGTCTGTCCGATTCCTCGGTCGGCTTCGACTCAATCGTCTATTTGCCAACGGTCGGGATCACGAACTTCAATGCTGACGGCAGCATCGGCAAATTGAACGCAGTGGACTCAGTCTTGAACGCTTGGAAAACGTCCAAGACCAGGAATTTCGACACCAACTCGGACGCATGACGCGCTGAGATCCCGACACATTCGCCGGGATTGTCAGAAACGGTGAGCTATTTATTGCTTGGGGAGGGCAACACCTCCCCTCGCTTTCTTTCGCTCGAAACCAGTAGCGGTCGCTCTGCACCTATCGTAATTCGATCACCTCTGACAATCGGCGCGAACGCCATGAATTCAACTATGGCTCAACCTACATATTGCCGTCGCCTTCGACAAGGGATCCTCCGTCCTAACCTCGAAGCTCTTGAATCACGTCTGCCGTTGTCGGGTCCTGGCTCTCTCGGACCCGTCCCGTTCTCGGTCGGTGGGGGAGACTCCCCGGCCGACCAGAGTGGGCAGAACATTCCTGTCCCCGTCAGCTTCGCAGCAATCAGCTCGAATCCGGCAGATGGTTCGGATTTGACGACAACACCTAGTGTTATCACTATTGGATTCAACCATCCCATCGATCCCTGGTCGGTCGGCGCTGGCAACGATCTGATTCTGGTCCAGGTGGTTGATGGTCAAGAAATCCCTTTCAACCCCATCCTGGTAATCTCCTCGACAGTTCTCAGCGACGATGGTCTGAGGATGGCGCTTAGCTTCACAACGAATACCGGAAGCCCATATGTCCTGCCTCGGGGAACGTATCGGGTCGAGGTGAATCCTTACACCGGGCTGCAAAGCCTGGATGGCAACTTCCTGATCTCGGATCCGAATGCACCGACGACAGTAATCTCGACCTTTCATCTCAGCGAGAAAGGGGTAACACTTGGCGATGCGACTCCGATCACACTCCAGCATGGAATCGTCCAGACAAGCACAAGCTCACTCGACTTTGTGAACAATCCTTACGACGTGAAACTGTTCAAGATCGACCTGCCCGAGGGCCAAACCTGGCGGCTTGGGGCCGAGGTCTTCGCGAGGCGCACTGGACTGCACCTCGACACGGGTTTCTCACTCTTTGATGTCACCGGTCATCTTGTTCAGTCTGATCAGGCGGGGAACGTCTTCAACCCGAACGAATCTCGCGCCGGGAATGACCCGTTCTTCTTTGTCGGATTGAGACCTGGCACCTATTATGTCGGGATCTCCTCACAGGCGAATTTCGGTGATACGACAGCAGGAATCGGCTACAACCCGATCACGGGATTCGCAGGCAGTGTCCCCAATAATCACGAGGCGGGGGGTGCGTTCCGCCTCAACCTTGTTGCAGATGCCGTTGGCGTCCCTATATCCGTAACTCGGTTCCAGGTCGACTACGCCGACACCACGAGTTCACAGCCGACGGGGCTGACGATTGGCTTCTCCAGTGCGGTTCAGCTCTCAAGTTTACATGCCGACCAATTCGGTCAAATCCAAGGCCTTGAGTTGGCAGATCAAGACGGGCACTCGTGGCCATTGAACGCGGTCAAGTATGATCAGACACATGCAACCCTAACTCTGTTATTCAATAATCCGTTGCCGGTCGGTCATTATCATCTTGAGACCGACCTGAACCGTGGTTTGGTGGACCTTGCGGGGAATTCGCCGGTAGGGCAGGGGGGGGCCTCGCTCCTGGGAAGTTTCGAGGTTGCACAGGCTGGCCATGCTCAACCGACCAGGCTTGAACATGCGTTGGACTTCGGGCCATTCTTGCCGGGCCAGGCTAGCCCGAGCGGGACACTGAATCTGAGCGACGGCGAGACCCAAACGATCCGGGTCGTCGTGACCGTTCCGATGGCGTCTTATGCGTTCGACACGAACTTTAGCGATGGCAATCTCACACTCACGAGGACAAATCCGGATGGGACGGAGACGAAGCTCCCCGACCCGCTGTTGACCAAATTTCCCAACACGACCGTGATGAATCTAAGTGCAGGCGTTTATACAATTCATCTTCACATGACTGGCCAGGGGACCCATTCTGTAGCCTGGACGTTGAAGCTCGCATCAGTAAGCTTCGACTCCCTGATCGCGAACGTCGTTGGCCAGGATTCTGCGCTTGGTTTCCGTCTGGTCTCGATGGTCACGCCCACAGACTCGACGCCCGGCGGTACATTCCCCTCGCCTTGGACGGGTGGTTCGGCCTTCAACTCACCAGGCAGCTTCTCGTCCCCATCGACGGAGGGACACGCAGGATCAACCTCCATCACCAGTTCGACCGCAGGTGTATCGGGCTTCTTTCCAACGGCGGCCAACTCGCTGGTTGGCCATCCCTTGAATGACACCGAGCATCTTGGCGTGGTTGGCCCAACTACCAATTCAGGCTCGACCGCACTGGCCTTCAACGGGGCGGGGCTGGTTCAAGGGGTAGGGGTCGGTCAGTCGATCTCAGAACGCTTCTACACCGGTGACAAGTCGCTCGATACCGTAAACGCCAAGGTCGTTACAAGCGACGATACGTCTGGTGCTGTCACTGCCAACGAGGAGCCCGATCACGCGGTGCGGTCTGCCGACGATCAGGTTCTAGCCAAAGTCTCATGGGTCGATCGATTCGGCAACGCCATCAACCGCTGGACGGGTCGAAGATCGACAATCCTCTCCGACGATGACCCGATGATCGAAGGCGAACTCCCTGCCAGCGAGGCGATTGAGCCCTCCGAAGAGGGCCGAATCCAAACTGCTGATCTCTCAGCCCCCTTCGGGATCGGCTTCGTCGCCTATCTCGTCACCCGATACCGGCACCAACTGACCAAGTTCCTCAACCGTGGGAAGAAGATTCCTAAATGGGGCAATTTGCCCGGACGACCGATGGGTCGTCCCAAGAGGGCCACCGTCCGGTTCTGAGGGCTTTACTGCTCAAAAACGCGAAAGGACGAGGCGACGGCAAAACCGTTGCCTCGTCCGTTTTGTGCAGATAGCGTGCCCGTTCAGATCGGTGGCAAGGGCTCGACCCCGAGGTCACGGATCGTGACCAGAGAGACGAACTCGTGGCCCTTCTCGGCGAAGGCCGCGATTGCCCCTTCGAGCCGATCGAGCACAACGATGATACAGGCGACCTTACAGCCGAACGCCTCAACGGCCGCGACCGCCTGGAGCGATGAACCCCCCGTGGTGGCCACATCATCAAGAATCGCGACTGTCATCCCAGGCGTCAGAGGCCCTTCAACCAGCTTGCCCGTGCCGTGCCCCTTCGCTTCCTTGCGGACCAAGAAACCACGTAATCCTGCACTCTGCCCATGTAAGCCCGCGACCGCCAAGGTGGCACCGACGATGGGGTCGGCCCCCATGGTCAGACCTCCGACTGCCTCGACTTTGGGGTAGTTGGCCAAGATCTCCAGGACACCCGCCGCAATGACGCTCGCCCCTTCCGCCGAAAGCGTGACCGTTCGCCCATCGACGTAGTAGTGCGACGTCCGACCGCTCGCCAACGTGAAAGTACCCGTCCGAAGGGCGTCTCGTTTGAGCAAGGCGATCAACCGAGCCCGATCATATCCTGTCGCCATGAATGCCTCAGTTTCCAAAGTCGTCACTTGAAGAGTGGAAACCGCAACCCGATGGTGTGCGTCCTCAGACCCCGCCTGCGTTCTAGGCCTATCCCCTTCGAGCATACCAGGAGAGGCTCTCCAGCCTCAAATTCGAGGGTCTCTCCAGGCAAGATTTCCACGAAATCGATCGACACCAACGTGGATCAAATCGCCCACAAAATCGTTCAGATCGCCCTTCCCAATCGTCCAAGTGGGCGGATTGGAATCGAGTCGGGTGGATTTTGTCTAAGATATTTTGTAATTATTTTCTGCAAACCCCTTTCCTTGGGAGGTTGTCTAAGTTATTATTAAAACGTCCAAACCGACCACACGAGTTAAATCGTTCCATGGCCAATCGTGAGACACTCTTGAAGACGCAGCAGGTCGCAACGGCCTTAGGCGTCGGTGTAAGCACGATTAAGCGGTGGGTCGATGCTGGGGAACTGAAAGCAACAAGGACGGTGGGCAAGCATAGGCTCATCTCGTTGAGCGAGGCGCTCCGGTTTGCTGGCAAGGCGGGTCATTCCACTGCGGCGTTAGAGCTGCTTGGTCTGGAACTGGCGAATCCGATCTTGGGCATGCCTCACATTGACCAGGATCTCTGCGATCGCTTGGTTGAGGCTCTTCGACAAGGACGCTCAACGGATGCACGGCAACTGATCCACCAGGGTTATATTGCGGGTGAAGGGGCTGTCGGTCTGAGCGATAACCTGATCCGTCCGGTGATGGAGCAAATTGGTCACGGTTGGATGATGGGTTCGCTTGATGTTTTTCAAGAACATGAAGCAACACAAGTTCTGATTTCGACGATCACAGAACTAATCATCCAGGTCACCAAAACCCAACTCGACCGAAACTGTCTGGCAATAGGTGCAGCTCCTGAAGGTGATCACTACAGCCTGGCAGGTCTGTTAGGGCAACTTGTTTTGTGTGAGCAAGGGTGGGAAGTACGCAACCTTGGATCGAATCTGCCACTTCGCTCATTGGCGTTAGCAGTCGAAGAATACCGACCTCGGATGGTATTCCTTTCGGTGAGTTACATTACAGATACCGATAGCTTCATTACAGAGTATGGACTCTTTTACGAGGTAGCGTCCAGGATGGACGTTGCTGTGATGCTGGGGGGTCGGGCTTTGTGGTCCGACCTACGTACGAAGCTGGTTTACGCCAGTTTCGGAGATCGTATGGCCCATCTCGCTGAGTTTGCCCGCCGGCTCTTGCCGTCGTCAGCCAGCCCACGAGTTGCGAGCCAGTCCAGCGCCATTTGAACGATGGATCGGGGTACTTGGCAACAGTCCTCGTAACCCGCGAAAGCGTGGCGAGGCGGAAGGAACGGCACGATGCGGACCATGCGACGAGCCGGTGACGCGGACGGCTTCACCACACTCGATGGCGTCGAAACTCAGGTTCTGGGTGCGAAACGCGAGCGAGAATTGCTCAAGTCGTTGGGTGAGTGCAAACGAAAGATGGCCGATGCACTCGCCGTGATGCCAGGGGGCGAACAGAGCCCAACCCAAGGGCTGGCTCAGTCCATCGCCATGTACTCTGCTGGCCACGGCCCGACCGAAGCCAACCTTGGTGCTGTGTTCAACCGATATTGCGAGTTGCGCGGTCAGTTGGCGATGGCAAACATGCGACTTGTTGCACATGTCGCAAAACGTTTCCGAGACCGAGGCCTGAACTATTCGGATTTGATTCAGGAAGGCTTCTGCGGCCTGCTCGAAGCGATCGACCGCTTCGACCTCACTCACGAAACCAAGCTCGCGACCTACGCGACTTGGTGGATTCGCCAGGCGATGCAACGAGCGGTCGCTGCGGGGGCCTACCCAGTCCGTCTCAGCCCTCGGCACCTCCGGCAGCTCGCCCAGAACCAGGATGAACTCGACTGCGGTACGCTTCCCGCAAAAACCCAGGGAACGGCCCCAGCCTCCGCCGAGATGATCCACCGGATCCATGCCGCAACGCGGCCCACCATCTCGCTCGACGCCACAATGGATAGCGATTCCAGCTTCACGATGCTCCAGACCATGAGTGACCCTGAAGGGGATCGCACGGGTGATGTGGACATGGATGAAACAATCGGTAAGTTGATGGATTCGCTTCGACCTCGCGAGCAAGAAGTGCTCGCCCTCCGCTTCGGCCTTGGTGGCAAGACCAAGCTTTCGCTCAGTCAGGTTGGCAAAGTCTTGCTCGTGAGCAAGGAACGGGTCCGCCAGATTCAGGACCGAGCCCTCGAAAAGTTGCGGATCGTCGCCGCCGAGCACAACATGGAAGACTCGCTCGCTTTCGGCCTGTAATCGTAGTGATTGCAACCCAGGCCATGTCCTGGTCAGGGTTGCAGTCCGTGGGCGGATCTACTCGCCTTTGCCGATCTTCGCCCGCAACGCAAACGCTTCAGGTTGCTCGGGATCACGCTTGAGAATCCCATCAAGTGTGTCGATGGCCGCCTTGCGATCGCCCGAGTCAAGTTGTGCCTGAGCCATCCGAACCCGAATTAAGTCGGGGCCTTTGGGCTTGAGAGTCAAGGCAACTTGATATTCTGCGATCGCTTTTGCGTATTTCTTCTCACCGACCAAGGCATCGGCAATCACCGAGTGGCCGATCGGATCTTTGACATCAATGTAAATGCATTCATATCCCCAATGTAATGCCTCTTCGTAATGCTCGGCGGCGAGATGACGTTCGGCCAACGTTTTGCGGATCGCGAAGTCATCCGCATCATTAGCTGCGATCGCTGCGAGATCGTCAAGGAACTTGGCTGGTTCCTTCTGGCGAAGGTGGACGCGTGCGAGACCGGCAATCCACTTGGTCGAATAGGGATCGTCCTTACGCGCGATCTCATAGAGCTTTTCCGCCTGGTCAAGCTGACCAGCCTTCATCGTCAACTCGGCGAGTAGATCGACCACCCGCTCGTTGGGCTTCGTTGCGTTGAAGGCAGGCTCGATCACCGCCATTGCCCCATCCGAGTCGCCGATACTGAGCAAGAGTCGCGCCTTCACATAAGCCGCGAGTGGGTGGTTGGGCTGGAGTTCAAGCGCCTTGTCCGCCAGCGGGCGAGCTTCTTGAAGGTCACGTCTGGCAAAGTGCTCGTATGCGACTTTGGCATTCAGGTCGGCGTCATCGGGCTTCGCTTTAAGCTGCTTGAGAAGCTCCGAAAACTTGACGGGCTCCTCTTCGTCGACCCGAACACGGATCGTCTTGAGCACATCGTCAAGGAATGTCAGATACTTCGCTTCGAAGTCCGCTTTATCGACGTTGAAGCAATCTTTGATCGCTCCTTCGGTTGTGAGACCTCGCCGGTAAGCCCGGAGCATCTTCAGGTGCGCATCAGGGCCGAAACGCTTGACCATGTATTGCCCGTAGAGTTGGGCCTGGCAATAGGCCATCTGGCGATCGTCGGCTTCTTTGGGCCGGATGAACCCAAGGTTGATCGTATCAAGGTTGAGCAGTTTCCGGGTGGGGACGCGTTCGAGCAGGAGCTTATTCCAGGGCTGGGGCCTGGGGGCCTGTTCGCTCTCAACGGCAAGGCATTCGGTATACCAGTGAGGGATATTGAAGTCTGTCTGCTGTAAGTTAATGACATGGGTCATCTCATGCTTCATGACTCGCGCCCAGTTGAACGGCTTCTTGGTCGATGTTGGGCTCGCCAGGGCAAAGATCTTGCCGGTGCAGGCGCCGATTGTGGGGATGAAAGGGAGCGCCACGGTCCTACCGCTGAACTTCTCGTGATCCTTCATAATCTCGATCTTGGTCAATCCGGCAGGCTCATAGCCTAAGGTCTTGACCAGTTCGGGATGAACTTTTTCCATGTATTCGGCCATATAACCGGCCAGAAGTTCGTCCTGCTTGGCATCGAACAGGAACGTATAGTGTTCTGTGTTGAGTTCTTTATAGGTTGCGAGATGCTTGAGGATCTTCATCATGTTGTCGGCCCGAACGTTGAACGGGTCGGCGGCAAAAGCGGTGTCGAATAGGTTGCGAGCCTCGGTTTCACGACCGATCTGCATGTAGAGCATCCCCAGGCCAATCTTCGACTCTGCGCGGCTGGGGTCAGCCTGGGCACCGAGCAGAAAGGCTCGTTCCGCAGATGGATACTTGCGACGGTCGGCCAGTCGCTCTCCGAGCGTTGCGTAGAACTGGACCGGCTTGGGGTTATTCTCCAACGCGAACGCCTCGACCGTAGCGGCCTCATTCGGCTTCACCAGTAGTCGATAGCTCGCCGCCAAGCGGGCCAGGGCATCCTCATCCTTGGGGTTCTCGGCAACCGCTTTCCTGGCGGCAGCTAAGGCGTCGGCGAACTTCTCGTCAGAGATGTTCAGGTCGGCCAGAAGAACAAGTGCGGGGATGTAGTGGGGATTGACTTCCAAGGCACGTTCGGCCTTGGTCCTTCCCGAAGCGAGTTTGAAGCCTTGGAGATCGGCCTGGCCCAAGGTCACGAGGACCTCGGGGGCACTCGGGTTGATCTTCATCGACCGGGCCAGCTCTTTCTTAGCAGACCCTTCGAGGTATCCGGAGAGGAAGAGTTTGCCTTGTAGCCAGGTGGCCTTCCAGCAGTTGGGATCGGCCTTGATCGCCCCTTCGTAGAGTTCGTTGATCACATCATTGAGCGACTCGCTGAGTTCCTCGCCACGGGCACTGGCTCGGTAGTAGGCTTCCGCCGCCTGGCCGATGATCAGCAGAGAGTCGGCATTCTTGGCATACTTGCCGTTATTGGCGTTATAGAGCCCAACGATCGCTTTGGAGGCAGCGACCGCCTTCTCAAAATCACCGTGAGCCTGCAGGATTCGGACCGCAAGCCATCGAGCCGCCAGATGATCGGGATTCACCTTGAGAGCGGCCTGGGCGTTGGCATCCGCTTCAACCCAGTTCCCACGCCCAAACTGAAGCTCGCCGATCGCCGCCAGGAGGTCGGGATTCTCAGGCTGATCTTTGGCGACGGCGTCGAGGGTTTCGAGGGCCTTTTCCGTCTCGCCTTGGGTCGCGAGACACTCGGCTCTCCCGAGCGCGATGGCGGTCTGTTCGGGCTTTCCTGCGAACTTGGCGTCGGACTTGAATTTATCGAAGGCCTCGAGAGCCTCGGCTGTCTTGCCGACCTGGGCGAGCTTCTTGGCGTCGGCCAGCGAGTCGGCAGCGACCGCCAGACCTGTCAAACCGACGATGAGGACCCATCCTCTGAGGAACACTCGCCGCATGCCAGTCTCCTTATGTGACCCGATCCCAAAGCCCGGGCGGTGGCGCACTTCCTCATTCAAGGTAGCAGAGCCGAGCCCGACCGGGCTAGTCTCCGCCCAACGGTGGTCTTCTTCCATTAACGAAAACTTAGAATCGGTTCACGCTGAGTTCAGGACCACCTGCTATTGTGCCTACCGACGATCCCGAGTGGGATTGCGATGCGAACACTTTTGGGAGGATTCCGATGCGTTCATTCCTGCGTCTGTCGATGGCGACCCTGATCGCCGGCTTTGTGGTCTCTTCGACTCAGGCCCAAGAGGTCCCGATCGACAAGATTCCGGCCGCGATCATGAAAACCGTCAAGGAGAAGTTCCCCAAGGCCAAGATCATCAAGGCTGATAAAGAAGTTGAAGACGGCAAGACGGTCTTCGAACTCGAAATGACCGAAGACGGCAAGAGCGTTGACGTCAACTTCACCCCCGAAGGCAAGATTCTTGTCATCGAGCGAGAGATCGCCGCCGCCAAACTCCCCAAGGCCGTGAGTGCCGCCGTGACCAAGAAGCACCCCCAAGGTAAGATCACCAAGGTCGAAGAGGTGACCGAGAACGACGTTGTGAGCTACGAGGTGTTTGTCAACGATGGTGGCAAAGACTTCGAACTCGCATTCGACGCCGATGGTAAGATTAAGTCATAGTTGGAAGCCAAAAGCTGAGCATCTCTGACCTTTCGCCACTTCGAGGGGGTCAGGCCTGGCCCCCTCCGAGGTTCGAGTCATGTCGCTTCGCCTACTCGTGATCGAAGATGAGCCTGAGATCGCCGACTTCTTGATCCGAGGTCTTCGCGAAGAAGGTTATGTCATCGAACACGCTGCCGACGGAGCGAGCGGCTGGCACATGCTCAAGTCCGGTCCCTGGGACCTCGTCCTGCTCGACTGGTGGTTGCCCGGCGAGGAGGGGGTGTCGATCTTGGCCCGATACCGCCAGTCGGGGGGGGATTCCCCAGTCCTCTTCCTGACCGCTCGCGACGCGATTTCCGACCGGGTCCGTGGCCTTGACGCCGGGGCCGACGATTACTTGACCAAGCCATTCTCGTTTGAAGAACTGTTGGCACGTGTCCGTGCTCTCGTGCGGCGGCGGCAGTCGAACCGGTCGCTTGTCCTGACGCACGGCGACCTTGAACTCGACTTGGTCTCCGGGCGCGCCAAACGGGCAGGGCAGACCCTCGACCTCACCGCCAAAGAGCACGCCTTACTGGCACTCTTTCTCCGGCATCCCGATCAGGTTCTCTCGCGAACACGCATTTATGAGCAAGTGTGGGACGATCGATACGATGGGCTCTCGAACACACTCGAAGTTCACGTGATGGAACTGCGCAGGAAGCTGGAAACGAGTGGACCTCGTGTGATCCAAACGATACGTGGGCGAGGCTACCTCCTGGCGAACAGCGAGGTGCAGCCATGAGCCTGACCACTCGCCTCTCGGCGTTCTTCTTGCTCGCTCTCGCTGTGGTTCTGGCCAGCTTTTCGGCGGTCCTCCTTGTGCTGGCGAGTCTTTACCTCGATCGTCAGGTCGAGACCCAGGCGGCTAGCTCACTCGACATTCTCACCAGCGCTGCCGAAGTGGGTGATGATGGGTCCGTCGAATGGGAGCCCAACGATCGGATGATGACGCTCGGTCGTGACGCTGGACCTGATGGGGTCCGCTGGACTGTGACCGATGACTCTGATCACGTTCTTGATCGCTCCCGCGAACAGGGGATCCTATCAACCGATTGGCATCAGACGCGTCGACACCTGGGGCCAGATTCACGCGGGTTGACTCTCAACGTCAGAGTCCCGCTCAGACAGACTCGCGACGCTCGAAGACTCTTGATCCTCGCCGTCTCGACGCTGAGCCTCACCGTCTGGTTGCTCTGCGCGGTCCTCTCACGGCGGTTCTGCCGGAGGGCGCTTGCCCCCGTCTTGCGCATGGCATCCGAAGCGCGGGGCATGACTGCCGACGATCAGGGGGGGCGACTTACCGAGCCCGATCAGGGCGACGAACTCGGCGAACTCGGTCGATCGTTCAATGACCTATTGACGAGGCGTCATGAAGCGTTCGCTCGGCAGAGCCGGTTTACCCGAGACGCTTCCCACCAACTTCGGACCCCGTTGGCCGCGATGCTCGGGCAGGTCGAAGTCGCGCTGCGGCGGGACCGACCAGTTGAGGAATATCAACGGGTGCTTCGACTCGTTGGCCATCGTACCGAGCATATGAAGCGAATTGTCGAACTGATGCTCTTTCTGGCACGAGCCGACGTCGATGCATCGCGGCCCGACCTTGAGATTCTTGAACTCAACAACTGGTTCCATGATGCCATGCTTCGACATGCGTCTCACCCACGCGTGCTCGACTTCAAGATCTCTCAAACCGCAACGGAATTGATGATTCGCGGCTCCAGCCTCATGCTCGACGAGTTGCTCGATAACCTGCTGGATAACGCCGCGAAATACAGCGAACCGGGGACTTCGATCGAGCTTAGGCTTGGGATCGATTCTGCGGGACGACCGTTCCTTCGTGTCAGCGACTTTGGGGTGGGGATCACTGCTCAGGAGATCCCATTCCTCTTTGAGCCATTCCACCGGGGTCAGGAGTCGCGGCGTCTAGGGGTTCCCGGGGTTGGCCTGGGATTGAGTGTGGCGCGGCGGATCACCGAGTCGCTGGGGGCGACCATTGAGGTCGAAACCCAGTGGCGAACCGGCACGTGTTTCTCCGTGATCTTTCCAAACGTCCAAATGTGTGAGCTGCCAACGGAGGCCGAGGTCTCCGTCCCGACTTGAGTTGTCCTGTACAATGGTCTCAGGTCGAAGGAGGCCACGATGACTCACCTGGAACTTTCCGTGTCGGGGATGACGTGCGGGCACTGCGTCGCAACGGTCAAGAAGGGACTCGAAGCGGTATCGGGGGTCAATTCAGTCGTTGTGGACCTGGCGCAAGGTCGCGCAACGATCGACGGCGACCAACTCGACGAGACTAAGCTTCGCGAGGCGATTGAGGTCGCTGGGTACCACTCAGGATCTGCCACAGATGGGCCGATTGCCCCGCCGATGCAGGTTTATTCCGTCGGGGGGCCCGGCCCCAATCGACTCGCAGTTCTTGCGTCTGTTCCCACTCCAGAACCGACCCCGGTTGACAAGCCGCCACCACCTCAACCTGTTGAAGAAGAGTGGAACCTGGCGATCGGCGGAATGCACTGCGCGAGCTGCGTGGGACGCGTCGAGAATGCTCTGGAAGGGGTGCCCGGGGTCTCGCAGGCAAGTGTGAATCTCGCGACGGAGCGGGCCAGTGTGACGGTTGATCCCTCGATCGTCCGCGAACCGGCACTTGAGGCAGCCGTGGCCCTGGCGGGTTATGAAGCGAGGCGTTCCGAGATCCTGCCCGGAGAAGGAGCCGAGTCGCTCCGCCAAGAGCGAGCGACGGCAATCGCCTTCTGGCGACGACGGCTTGCAGTCGGCGTGGTACTGACGATCCCGCTGATTGTCCTCGGTTACGGGCCGATGCTCGCCCCAGGCTGGTTCGAACACAACGTCGTTGCTTGGACGATGTTCGTACTCGCGACCATTGTGCAGATCTATCTCGGTTGGCCTTATGTTCTGGGAGCATGGCAACGTCTCCGTCAGTATTCCAGCAATATGGATACGTTGATCGCGCTCGGGACTTCGACCGCGTATGGATATAGTCTTGTCAAACTTCTCACAGGTCATGCACACGACGCCCACTTCTTCATGGATTCCGGCGTGATCCTGACCATGATCACCTTGGGGAAGTACCTGGAAGTTCGGTCGAAGGGCTCGGCGGGCGCGGCGATTGAGCGGTTGCTCGACCTTGCTCCCAAGACGGCCCGAGTGATCCGAGCCGGAGTCGAGAGCGATCTTCCACTCCACGAAGTCCAGCCGGGAGAGCGGATTCGCGTTCGGCCCGGCGAGTCGATCCCGGTCGATGGTGATGTCCTGGAAGGCTCTTCGTCGGTCGATGAGTCGATGCTCTCCGGTGAGCCGATTCCGGTGGAGAAGGGGCCTGGTGATCGGGTGGTCGGTGCGACCCGAAACGGCGATGGGACCTTGGTAATCGAAGCACGACGGCTGGGCAACGAATCGGCCCTGGAAGGGATCGTCCGACTGGTCCGAGACGCCCAAAGTTCGAAGGCGGGCGTTCAGCGATTGGCCGACCGGATCGCATCGGTTTTCGTCCCGGTCGTTCTGGTCATTGCCGTCCTAACCCTTCTCTCCTGGGGTTTCCTTAAAGAGGATTGGAACTTCGCATGTTTGAATGCGGCGGCAGTCTTGATCATTGCCTGTCCGTGTGCTCTCGGACTAGCGACCCCCATGGCGGTTGCCGTCGCGACAGGCCGAGGCGCAAAAGCTGGTCTTTTGATTCGCGATGCGTCGACTTATGAACGCATGGACCAACTTCGGGCCGTTGTGCTCGACAAGACGGGAACCGTGACCGAAGGCAAGCCGGTCGTCGTGGCTGTTCATCCCGAACCAGGTTGGGATCGGGATAACTTGTTGAAGTTTGCCGCAGGTGCAGAGTCGGCAAGTGAACACCCCCTGGCTCGTGCATTCATGCCTTATCGTGACCAACGCGAAGTGACCGGGTTTCAGGCAGTTCGCGGACAAGGCGTGACCGCCAATGTGGGGGGGCGACTCGTCAAAGTCGGCTCATGGCAGTTCGTGGGCCATTCCACTCCTCAGCCCGATCTGGGACCCGCAGCGGCGGACCAACCCCACCTCTTCGTCACAATCGATGGGGAGCTGGCGGGCTCAGTCTCGTTGTCGGACCCGGTCAAGCCAAGCTCTCGCGAGGCGATTGGCTCCCTCCGAGCGCTCGGGGTTGAGGTGTTTCTCCTCACCGGAGACGCTTCCGCAGCCGGCAAGTCGGTCGCGAAGGAGGTGGGAATCGCGGACGATCACGTCGATTCCAGAGTCATGCCCGACGGCAAGGCCGCTCGGCTGTCCGCACTGAGAACCCGACTCGGCGGTCGGGTCGCGATGGTCGGCGACGGCCTGAACGATGCTCCTGCCCTTGCCGCCGCCGATATTGGTATCGCCCTCGGAACCGGGACCGACCTGGCAAAGGCCGTGGCCGACGTGGTCATCATCGGCAGCGACCTTCGGGGAGTGCCCCGGGCTCTTCGGCTAGGCCGGGCCACCTTGCGAGCGATCCGCCAGAATCTGTTCTGGGCATTCGCCTACAACGCGGTTGGAATCCCGGTGGCAGCGCTCGGCTTCTTCGGCACCTATGGCCCGATGGTCGCGGCGCTGGCGATGTCGTTCAGTTCCGTGACCGTGATGATCCGGTCCGGAATGCTAGCAGGGGTTAATCTCGATCTCAAAACCTGACCGTCAGAGATATCTCCACTCCCCGGTCGCAACAACATAGAGGCCAAGCGTAAGATTCGCTACGGCATGGCTGATCACACAGGCTGAAACACTCTTGGTCTTCCAGACCAGCCATGCCCAGAGGAGACCGGTAATCAGCGCGGGGAGCCACTCGGGGTGCGAGGCGGCGAAGAGCCCCGACGTCGTCGCGACGGCAATCATGCTCGCCTTGCCGATCGCAACCTTCTTGAAATCTTGATCAATCACCCAGCGCCACATGAACGAACGCCAAAAGAGTTCTTCGATCAGTGGAACAAGTGCGACTAAACCAATGAATCTCATGATCAGGTAGGCCACTTTCCCACCCGTGGAGTAGACTCCGGGATCGAACGCTGATCGACTCCCAGAGGCGCCGAATGGGGATGGGAACCATTTCATCGAAGCGGCCAGCTTGGTGACAGCGCCGTCGAGACCGGCGATTTCCAGCCCCTTGGTCACAACCAACTCCAGACCAACCCATTGAATCGTAACGAACAGCCCGAGCAAAATCGCGACAGCAAGCTCTTTGGGGCAGGGCAACGGCTTCAGATCAACCCAAGCCGCCCTGCTCATCCAGGCCACGATCGAGACGATAACGAGCTTAATTCCGTAGAGGATGGGATAATAGGTGGGGTGCGTTTTCTCACCATCCAGCGGTAACAGACCTTCGAACGCAGTGAGTACCATAAATGCAACCAACGGGGCCACATAAGGCAACCAGTCGAGGCTGGGGTCGGGAACTTTGGGAACGATGTCTTTCGGCGTTTCAGTCGCGGTCATTGGCAGGGCATCCATCGTCGGGTAAGGAAAAGTTCATATCCGAGCCGAGCGCAAGCTCACTTTCCGTCAGCCCGTTTGGTCCGGAGTTGGACCACTATTGGGCTCGACTTAGCCCTACGGAACGGGCCATGAAGCTCGATGCCGAGGGGCTGTACTCGCTGGCGATCCAGGCAGTTGCGATGCCAATTGCCGCACGAATCCCCGGCAAGATCGTGATCGATGCCTTCTGTGGTTCGGGCGGATTCAGCATCGCGCTGGCTCGGGCCGGTAAACAGGTGATCGCAATCGACACGAATGCCGAACGACTGGCAATGGCTGAGTTTAACAGCACGCTCTGGGAATTGCCCAAGCCGATCCGTTTTATCCACGGTGATTCCCGGCAATGGATCCCCATCCTACCCGCAGACGCGGTCTTGCTCGACCCCCCCTGGGGAGGGACTGATTACAAGACTCGTGGAGTCTTCCGGCTCGAAGATTTTGCCGTCGATGGCGCTCGACTGATTGAGAAGGGGCTGGCCAACGCCCCTTTCGTGGCGCTGAGAGTGCCGGTAACTTTCGACATGGTCCAGCTCAAGGAGCTGCGGCTCCCCTACGAGGTCGAGGAGAACCGCTTCGAAGGCAAGCTTCTCCACAAAATGATCTACTTTGGGGGTTGAGTGGCCGTGGGGGGCAGGGCGGGGCCTGGCCTCCGGCTCACGAAGGCGATCAACTTGCCATCGGGCGACCAGGCGGGGTCGCGCTCGCAATCGGCAGCGTCCAGCAGGGGTCTGACGATCCCGCTCCCAAGTTCCAAGAGGAGAATCGTTCCCTCGGGGCGTCCCTTGATACCGCTGAATGCGACCCAGCCGCCGTCGGGACTGGGGCTGGCGTCGTCCTCGCGACGACGCCCGTTCGTCAGCCGAGCCACAACCCCTCGACCGTCGGTCGGTACGGTGTACAGGTCCCAGCGGTTGCCGCGATCACTCAAGAAGAGGACCTGTCCGGTCGTTCTCGACCAGTTCGGCTGGGTATCCAGGGCGGGGTCATCGGTCAGCCTCACCAGGCCAAGCCCGTCGACCGATCGGACGTAGATATCCCAGTTCTGCTCGCGGCGACCGACGAACGCCAACCGATCGTCGGTGACTGCGTAGCGCGGCCAGATGCCGCGGGCGAGGACATCGACCTGACCGGCGCGTGGGCCAGTGAGTGTGACTGACTCGATCCGCTCATCGTTCCGGCCGGGATTGTTCCAATCCACTGCGTCCGCCGACCGACCGCTCGCCATGTAGGCGATCTTCGAACCATCGGCCGACCAGGTCGGTGCGACGCCGCCAGCCACAGCAATCGAAGGCCCGCCTGTAGCCGGAATGACCCGGATGATCGGGTCTCGACCGGTGGGGTCAAAGGCGGTGAAGGCCAGCAAGCTGCCGTCGGGGGACCAGGCTGGATAAGCTGCCCGGACGTAACCACCATCCGGGAGCGCGACCGCACCAAGGCCCTTACCGTCGGGACCGACCACGAACACGCCTGAGAGTTCGCCTCGATAAGGCATCGGCGGCGAGACGGGCCGGACCTGGGCAGGCTTGGTCACATCGGGTAAGACCATCCGGGTCAAACTCAACTGGTGGACCCGTTCGGAAAGGCCTGTCATCCGGTCGCGAGGGCGCTCCCGGACGAGAACGATGAGTCGATCGTCCTCAGGGTGGAACTGAATACTGACCGAGAGCGTCCCCGCGACGAAGTCGGCGGTTGACCAAGCAATCAGCCCGTTCGGTAGCGCATATCGAGGCCGTTCGACCTTGCCCGAGCCCCAGACTCGCTGATGGTCCTGACCGTCAAGCTCATAAGCGATTGCGATTGGATCGCCCGAAGCTCCCGCCGGACGGACTTCGAGTTCGGTCAATCGGCTCGGCCAATCGAACCCTCGATCGGCAACCTTCCAACGTCCGATTGGGTCCGAACCATCGGCGAATTGTGTGAGAAACGCCAACCAGACGAGCCCACCGACTGACCACACCCGGAACATGGTGATCCTGCCTTCGATCCTGAGCAAGAAACGGATACGCAGGAGAATTCGTCGGAGGCTAGCAGATCTTGGGAGAACCCCCCGTCGCTCAAGCCAGGATCGACTTCACGACCTTGCCCGAGTTGACCGTGAGGCGTTCGTCGCGACCATCGCGGAGATAGGTCAGCCGGAGGTGATCCATACCCATCAAGTGCAAGATGGTGGCGTGGATATCGTGGACATGGACCTTGTCCTCAACCGCATTGAGACCGAACTCATCGGTAGCCCCGTAGGTGAGGCCTGGCTTGGTCCCCCCTCCCGCAAAGAACATGCTAAAGCCATAAGGGTTATGGTCGCGACCGTCGGTCCCCTCAGTCATGGGGGTCCGGCCGAACTCGCCTCCCCAGATGACCAAGGTGTCTTCGAGTAGGCCCCGCCTCTTGAGGTCGGTGATCAACCCGGCCACCGGCTGATCTGAGCGGGCACAGAGCTTGGTGTGGTTCCCTTCAAGGTCGCGGTGGGCATCCCACTGGCTCCCTGAGCCACAGTAGAGTTGAACGAACCGGACCCCGCGTTCAAGAAGTCGCCGCGAACGCAAACACATGGCACCAAAATCTTTGCAGCGATCGTCGTCCATTCCGTACAGGGTTTTCGTCTCGGGTGTTTCGTGCGAGAGATCGACCGCCTCGGGAGCGTGCGACTGCATGCGATAGGCCAGCTCGTACGCGGCGATCCGGGCGGCAAGGCGGGTGTCATCGCTCCGAGAGTCGGCATGCATCCGGTCGAAGTCGGCGATCAGGTCGAGCTTGGCCCGCTGCTGGCGATCTGTGACGCTTCCTGGCGGGGCGAGGTGCAAGATCGGTGGGCCAGAGTTGCGGAAAGGAGTTCCCTGAAAGGTCGCTGGGAGCCAGGCGTTGCCCCAGTTGCGAGGCCCACCGATCGGCTCGGCCGCATCGTTCATGACCACGAACGCGGGGAGGTCTTGGTTCTCGGTCCCAAGCCCATAAGTGACCCACGCGCCCAGGCTGGGGCGACCGGCCAGGATGCTCCCTGTATTCATCTGGCAGACGCTACCGACATGGTTCACCCCATCGGCATGGCATGACCTGACGAGCGTGATGTCATCGGCAATCTTGGCAATGTGGGGGTACCAGTCCGAGACCCAAGTGCCACTTTCACCCTGTTGGGCAAACTTGCGTTTCGACGCGAATAGGTTGTTGCCGCCGACCCCCATCGGAGTGAAGACCTTGCCAAAGCTGGCCGGTAGCGGCTTGCCTGCGTGTTTGGTTAGCTCGGGCTTAGGGTCGAACAGATCGATATGGCTCGGCCCCCCTTCCATAAACAGGAAGATGCAGCGTTTGGCCTTGGGGGCAAAATGGGGCGGCCTGGGCGAGAGAGGTGAGAGCGGATCGATGTCGGGTGCGGCCGCCCGAGAGTCCCCACTCATCATTGAGGAAAGCGCAATTCCACCGAAACCGAGACCAGCCTTCTGAAGGAAGTCTCGCCGGGAGGTGACCCATTCAGTATGCGGAATCGGCATGGGATGCCTTCAAGTTTTAGGTCCGGGAGGAGGGAATCAGAGCCGTTCCAACTTCGTCGGGTATCGTCTCGTCGTGAAAATGAGGACGAGCGTAACGAGGACTCGCCAGGCGCATATCCCTCTCGCCGCGATTAATCCACAAACACGAACTCGTTCAAGTTGAGCAAGACGTGGCAGAAATCCACCAGGGCCGCTCCCTGCGTCGGGTCGTAGCCGTCGGGTAGCGGGCTTGGCAAGCTCGGGGCTTTGCCAGAGAGCAGGGCGGGTTGCTCTTCCAGGAAGGTGACCGCTCGCGTTCGCTCGATCTCGGACGGTTGCCGTCCCAGAGCGAGTCGATAGGCTTGTGTCACCAGCGCTTTGGGATCGTTGCGATCGGTCACTGTCAGCACACGACCCGCCATCGCCTTGGCCTGGTCGAGGACCAGGTCCGAGTTGAGCAGCATCAGAGCCTGGGGAGCATTCACCGAGATGTTTCGCTCGGGACAGGTCACGTTGCTATCGGGAGCGTCGAAGGCATCGAAGAGCGGATACTTGAGGTTACGACGGACAAAGACATAGAGGCTCCGCCGGTTGCGGTCGGAAGCTTTTGCGGACCGGACCCAACCGCCTCGGGTCTCCATGCCTGGTGGCAGGTCGGGGAAGACACTCGGCCCACCAACCGCCGTGTTCAACTCGCCGCTTGAGGCGAGTAGGGCGTCACGCACCGCTTCGCCTTCGAGTCGATGCCGGGGCATCCGACTAAAGAGGGCGTTCTCGGGGTCGTCCTCGATCGTCTTCGCAGAGGCGGTACTGGCCTGTTGATAAGTGGAACTGGTCACCATCAGCCGGTGCATCGCCTTGAGACTCCACCCTTGGCGGATGAGCTCCGTTGCAAGCCAGTCGAGAAGCTCGGGATGGCTGGGAGGGCTCCCTTGCGTTCCGAAATCGCTCGGCGTCGCGACGATCCCACGACCGAAATGGCCTTGCCAGAGGCGGTTGACGATCACCCGGGCGGTGAGCGGATTCTTCGAGTCGGTCAGCCAGTTTGCCAACGCCGTTCGCCGTCCCGAGGTCGGGCCAGTGGAGTCTGTCCACTCCGAACGGCCTGCGATTACCGAGAGGAAGCCGGGCTCGACCTCTTCGCCGGGATTGTAGAAATTCCCCTTACGCATCAAGCGAACGACAGGGGCATTCGGCCCCATATCGACCATACCCGTGGCGACCGGGAGCGGGCTCGGAGCCTGGGCTTCGAGCCCCTTCATTACCGAGGAACGAGCATCCCAAACCAACTTGTCGGCGGGGACCATTGCCGATCGCATGGCCTTGGCGTCGACCGTCATCGACTTGGCGTGCTTCTTGAGAAGGTCCTCCTGAAAAGCCGACCGCTCTTCAGGCTTGGTCTCGAACGCATCGAGAACCTCCTTGGGGAGTTTAGCGAGCTTGTCCTTCAACAAGCTGGCGACGTATGGCTGTTCGACAGTCGCGATCGCGGCCTGAGCCCGACGCATGGTCGCCTGGTGTTCAACCTCGATCGTTGCCTGGATCGCCTTTTGTGCAGAGCTTGCGAGTGGGAAGTTGTCGAGCGGGGCAAACGAGCCAAACAGGGCTTCGAACCGGTAATAATCTTTCTGGCTGAGCGGGTCATACTTATGGTCGTGGCAACGGGCACACGCCAAGGTCAGACCAAGGAAAACCGACGCTGTGGTGTCGGTGACATCCTCCAGCATGAGCTGACGATTCTGGCCAGGGATCTTATTGTTGTCCTCAAACGGGAAGTGCCGATTGAAGGCGGTCGCGATGAAGGCGTCTGGATCTTCAGGAGCGATCTCGTCGCCGGCGAGCTGGAGGCCGACGAACTTGTCGTAAGGCAGATCCTGGTTGAGCGCTTTGACCACCCAATCGCGGTAACGCCAAGCGTTGGGGCGAGTTACGTCTGCTTTGAAACCATCGCTCTCAGCGAACCGAGCGAGGTCGAGCCATTGTCTCGCCCACCGCTCTCCGTAGGACGGACTGGCCAGCAAGCGGTCGACCACGTGCTCGATAGCCGCAGGCGAGGAGTCGCTCAGGAAGGCATCAACCTCGTGAAGCGTCGGGGGGAGGCCCGTGAGGTCAAATGTCAGGCGGCGAATCAAGGCCACCTTCTCCACTGGGGGAGTGGGCGCGAGTTTGAAGGACTCCAAACTCTGCAAGATGAACGCGTCAATCGGGTTACGAACCCAGGATCCTTGTCCTACCTGAGGAACCGTGGGACGCTTGGGTGCAACGAAGGCCCAGTGTTGTTTCTGCTCGGCAGTCCAGGTCGGTTCAGGCGCATCGGCAGCGATCAAACCCAACGCGCACACCAGAAGAGCGAGACAGGCCAGTCGCATAGGACATCCCTCGCAGAGCACGGGCAATCGATTTCGTCTACGTTGTCTAACGATAGTTTAATCGACCGATCCGTCGAATGCCAGTGGGAATGCACTCTTGATTTCGAAAAAGATAGAGCCCGAAGTCGTCTTAGGACGACCCCGGGCTCGTTGTGTCAGCTCAGCCGACCGTTCGCGTGGCGACTCGTTCGTCGCTCAGTACGAGTCCGCCGACAGCACTTCGCTACCGTTCAACGAGACGAGACCGCGAAGGGTCACAACGTTGACGGTATCTTTGAGGAAGCGGACCGAACCGTCGCCGAAGAGGACGTTGACCCCACCTGGGTGGAAGCTGAACATCTCATCATTGGCACCAGCGTTATTACCGGCAGTCGGGCCGGACTGGAGGAACGGCGAGGCCTCGTTCATTGGGCGGAACTTGTTGTTGGGACCACCTGAGACGCCGAAGCCACCATCGGGCTCAGCCCAACGCCAGTAACGTCGGTAAATCCCCGCACCACCAGCCGCTCCGGCACCGATTGTGGGACGGGCGTTGACGCCGTCGTAGTAACCCTCTTTGTACGGGCTGAGGAAGCGGGCATCGCGACCAGCATCTTCCGCAATCGCGATCGTATTGCTGGTTCCGTCAGTCGCTTCAGCGATTCGTGTCTGGCTCGCCTTGAGCAAGCCGTTGACGCGGGAAGTCTTGAGGCGGTAAGGGACAGCGGTACCAGGATTCGATGCAACTCCAAGGGGATTGATATCGGTGTAAACGGTCGCACCGTAGTCAGCCACGCCGTAGCCACCGAAGGCATTGCTTCTGGCATCATTGGGGTCGGAACCATCGCGACCGCCACTTGGGGTACGAGTCGCTGAGGGGCAAAGGAAGAAGTTGAGAACCGTGGAACAGCCGGTCATGTTCATGCCGGTCGCTTCGTTGTAGTCCGCATTGAAGTTCAGGGCGTTGAACGAGTTGCCCCCTTCGGCGTAGGGCAAAATGCGGGCCAGCGTGCCCCATCCACCGTCGACGAACTGGGTGGCCGGAGGAGAAAGGGCAAAGTTAGTGGACTCACCACCGGGGGGGAACGAACCGGTCGAGCTCTCGTAGTTGTGCAGCGACAATCCGATTTGCTTCAGGTTGTTGGTACACTGAATACGACGGGCGGCTTCGCGAGCAGCCTGCACGGCCGGCAGAAGCAGCGCGATTAAAACGGCGATAATCGCGATGACGACGAGCAGTTCGATCAGGGTGAAGCCCTGACGGCGTGAACGAGACTTCAAAACAGCATTCATCGAGCGGGAACTCCTGAGGATCGGAAACTCTGCAAGAAATGATGACGACAAGTCATCATAGGAGCCAGGACACCGAAGTCAAAATCACTTGAGTTGAAATGTTGGCACATCATTCGTGCCAGCCTTGACAGAAACTTTCAGTTCTGACGTCTCTTCATCAAGATATTTCGTGTTAAAAATAGTCACTTTGGTTTTTTTGCCGACAGTTCCTTCGGCACTAGGTGGCTCAATCCGAACGCGATAATCGCCTTCAGACGCTCCATCAGCGTCAGCACTGGTTTCCAGTTTGTATGAGCCATCCGAACCGATGTTGCCCGATGCCTGAAGCACAGACTTTCCACCACTGGGCACGAAAACGACCCGACCACCCGTCAACGGCTGACCATTCGCAAGGAGAACTTTCCCTGTCACAGGATGTTTGGTAACGTTCGGGACGACATTGTCGTCACCGCAGCCAGACAGAAGAATACCCAGCGAGACTGTCACGAATGAGAACTGCTTAACGTTGAACTTAGGAAGTGAGATGAGCGTGTATCGCATACAACCTATCGGGTAGAAGTCAAACCATGAGCTGCACAGGTGGCACGACCCACCTGCGAAAGCTGGGCTTTGGCTCAAACAGGAATTTTACTCTAAGTAAGATAATATCCTACCATCGAGTGATCACAGTTTTCAAGTCGTAATAAAAACCGTTATCTAATCTAACTATAGGCCGCACATTAATCGAAGGTAAAGCCGCTACTCATGATCATACGGTTGGACTGCGAGATCGAACTCGATCGTAGAGCAGTCACACAAATGATAGAGACCGCAGCCAATATTGACAGTGAATGTTTCGTGAAGTTTTGTTGATCGTTCAAAGTAGTTCAATTTCACGCCTTATAAAGCTTCTGCGATCACGTCTTTTCCTTGAATCTCTGGGGAAACTGCACTGGCAATCTCAAAGCTGGTGTTCATTAAAGCTGAAATTGCTGCGTGTTGAATTTGCGGAACAGGCCAAAATCGCGTTCATTCAATCGACTTCTTCCTCGTCTTCGGTCAGATCGGGAACAAGAACCGGGGTGGCCGCGATGGGTTGGCTAGGAGCAGCGCCTCGTTGACCGACGAGTCGGACGTTGTCGGGACCGAGTGTCGCTTTGAGGTCGGCGATTAGTGTCGCGTCGTGGCGCACTTTGTATGAGGGGCCCGCCTTATAGATCAGCCGGTGGGCTCCTTCGAGTCCGAATATCTCGAAGTAGAGGTCGAGGTTGCCATGGAAGTTGCGGACCATGCGTTGGAGCCGTTCGAGATCCTCCGTCGCCTGGATCCCCTTCTGGAGGCGGATCAAAACTCCACGAGCGAGTTCGGCTTCACCCCGCTCCATCGGTATGATCCGCGTGATCACTAGCTCGGCGGGTTCGCGTCGTCGATCGAGAGTTCCCTTCACGAATGCAATGAGATCGTTCTTGAGCATAGCCTCATGCTTTGCAAACTCCTCGGGCCAGAGCATGGCCGGGACACTTCCACTCAGGTCCTCGAACGTCAGCTTTGCCATCCGGGTCAGGCCCGATCGGCTCTTCTGGACCGACTTGATTTGTACGCCCGTGATCATGCCTCCGAGGGTGACCTCCGACTTCTCGGCGACTGTGGCGAGCGACGCAACCTGGTGGCTAGAAAGGGCTGTTAACATCGCAGCATGCCGGGTCAAAGGATGACTTGACATGTAGAAACCGAGAGCCTTCTTCTCATCGGCGAGTCGTTCCGCTTCAGGAAGTTCGGGGACATCGGGGAGAGAGATTATGGGGCCATCGCCGCTCTGATCTTCGTCGCCTCCGAAAAGGCTCATCTGGCCCCGCTTCTTGTCTTCTTGGGCCGACTGGCCCGCCTGGGCGGCCCTGGGCAGGATCGCGAGAAGTTGCGACCGTCGACCACCGAAGGTGTCAAATGCCCCTGCCTTGATCAAGGTCTCGACGCAGGCCTGACCGACCACCGAGAGGGTCACCCTTTCGAAGAAATCGACCAGACTGGTGAATTTGCCCGCAGTCTGCCTCGCTTTTTCGATCGCCTCAACCGCCTTGAATCCCACCCCCTTGATCGCCGCCAAGCCGAAGTGGATCTGTCGCTCTTCCCCAACCCGGAAGTTCGAACCACCCTGATTGATGTTAGGCGGGAGGACCTCGATCCCCATGCGTCGACAATCTTCAATATGATCAACAAAGAACTTTTCGCGCTCGGCCCCGTCCATTTCACTGGAGAGAACTGCCGCCATGAACTCGGTCGGATAGTGGGCCTTGAGGTAGGCTGTCTGGAACAACACTAACGCATATGCCGCTGAGTGCGATTTATTGAAACCATAACCTCCGAATTTCTCGATCAGTCCGAAGATCTCGGCGGCCTGTTTGGAGTCTAGCCCTTTATCCACCGCCCCCGCCACGAACTGCTTGAGCCCCTGAGCAATGACATCGCTCTTTTTCTTAGAAATCGCCTTGATCGTCGCATAGGCTTGAGACAGGCCAATCCCCCCTAGCCGGTTTAAGATCCGCATGACCTGTTCCTGGTAGACCATGACTCCATAGGTCTCTTCCAAGACATCACGCATCACCGGATGATTGTAGGTTGGGATCTCACGGCCGTGCTTTCGATTGACATAAGCATCAACCATACCGCCATTGAGCGGACCTGGGCGATAGAGCGCGATGATCGCGATCAAGTCGCCGAATCGGTCGGGCTTCATCTTGACGAGCAGGTCGCGAATACCCGCTCCTTCGAGCTGAAAGACCCCTTTCGCCCCTCCCTTTTGCAGCAGGTCGTAGGTCAGTTGGTCGTCGAGGGGCAATGCGTTCAGGTCAATGGGTCGGTCGGGGTATCGTTCATTGATCAGCCGAATCGCCGTCGCAAGGCTGGTGAGGTTCCGTAGGCCGAGGAAGTCCATCTTGAGGAGGCCTAGCTTGCCGACGGCGTTCATGTCGAACTGCACGGTGACGTCGCCTTCCTGCAAGGTGAGGGGGACGAACTCGTCGAGGGGTTTGTCCGTGATGATGATGCCCGCGGCGTGTTTGCCGGTGTTGCGGACCATGCCTTCAAGGACGCGGGCGGACTCGAAGATTTTTTTGGCGACGGGATTGCGGTCGAGCTCGGTGCGGAGCTCGGCGGATTTCTCGACGGCTTTTTCGAGGGTCATCTCGAGCTCGTCGGGGATCATCTTGGCGAGGCGGTCGGCGTCGGCGTAGGGGAGGCTGTTGACGCGGGAGACGTCGCGGATCACGGCCTTTGCGCCGAGCGTGCCGTAGGTGATGATGTTGGCGACGCAGTCGTTGCCGTATTTCTGGCGGACGTAGTCGATGACCTCGACGCGGCGGCGCATGCAGAAATCGATGTCGAAGTCGGGCGGGGAAACGCGCTCGGGATTCAGGAAACGCTCGAAGAGGAGTTTGAAGCGGAGCGGATCGAGATTGGTGATGCCGAGAACGTAGGCGACGAGACAGCCTGCGCCCGAACCGCGACCGGGGCCGACGGGAATGTTTTTAGTGCGGGCCCAGGCGATGAAATCCCAGACGACGAGGAAGTAGTCCACGAAGCCGGTGAGGCCGATGATCGCGAGTTCGTAGTGGAGGCGGAGAACGAGTTCTTCGTGCTGGGTGAGGCCGGTGTAGTCGGGCGGCGTCGGTTTCTGGCCGGGGGCGGGCGTGAGG
The DNA here is from genome assembly GCA_025356475.1 of Isosphaeraceae bacterium. Classification (GTDB taxonomy): domain Bacteria; phylum Planctomycetota; class Planctomycetia; order Isosphaerales; family Isosphaeraceae; genus JANXSX01. The sequence continues at coordinate 38,895 of JANXSX010000094.1, forward strand.
AGCGGCGCGAGGCGGGTGGCGACTACGGGATGCGTGGCGATTTCGGCGGGGTCGAAGCCGTAGCGTTGGGTGAGGCCCACGGCGCAGAGTTCGGCGAGGTAGGCGAGGGGAGCGAGTTGGCGCGAAGTGATCTCGACGGGGAGCGGGTAGCGCGGGTAACGCTCGGAGCCTTTCGGAAAAGGGATCGTGAGGTCGCACATATCTGCGACGAGTTGGGTGTTGTCGAGGGAGTCGGGGCGCTCGCCGAAGATCGTGAGCATCTCTTCGCGGGACTTCAGGTAGAACTGGGAACCGGTGAACTTCATGCGGTTCTCCTCCTCGATTTTCGCGCCGGTCTGGATGCACAACATGGCGTCGTGCGGGGCGGCATCGGAGTGGTTAACGTAGTGAACGTCGTTTGTGCAGATGACCTTGAGGCCGAACTCCTCGGCGAGTTTGAGGAGGTCGGGGATGATTTTAACCTGCTCGGGAATGCCGTGGTCCTGAATTTCTACGAAGTAATTTTCGCGTCCGAAGATTTCGACGAAGCGACCGCAGGCTTTGCGGGCTTCTTCGTAGCGGTCGTGAAGCAAGTGCTGAGGGACGATGGCGGCGAGGCAGCCGGTGAAGCCGATGAGGCCGTCGGCGTATTTGGCGAGGGTTTCGAGGTCGGCACGGGGCTTGTAGTAAAAACCCTTGAGGTGGGCGTCGGAGACGAGCTTGAGGAGATTTTGGTAGCCGGTGAGATTTTTCGCCAGCAGGCCCATATGGTAGTAACTCTTTCCGTCCTCGGATTTGCCGGTCTTTTCGAGCCGGGAGCTCTCGACTATGTAGATCTCGCAACCGATCAGGGGCTTGATGCCTTTGGATTTAGCGGCGTTGTAGAACTCGATTGCGCCAAACATGTTGCCGTGATCGGTGAGGGCGAGGGCCTTCATGCCCATGTCACACGCGCGCTGCATCAGGCGGTCGATCCGGCAGGCGCCGTCGAGCAGGCTGTAATCGGTGTGGACGTGGAGGTGGACGAAGTTCGAATCGGCAGACGGCACGACGGCTAGCCAACCCTGAGCGGATGGCTTCGCAAGCCCCAAGCGGACGCACCGGAAAAAAGCCATTGACGTGCCGGACGCGGTTTGGCCTATTCCTCAGTTTTTCCCCGTAAACTTACGTCATTTTCACCATGTCCATCGAAATCAAGATCCGTAAAAACGAGCCCGTTGATCGCGCCCTGCGCCGCCTTAAGAAAAAGCTCGAGCGCGAAAACATCATCAAGGATGTCCGCGCAAAACGTTATAACGAGAAGCCCACCGAGCGCCGTCGCCGCAAAGTCAAGGTCATGGCCTTCACCCAGATGCTGCGCGACCGCCACTCCAAGTAATCGGCTTCGGTCCGTCTCTTTCCACGACCGCGTCAGCCGAAGTCATTCGGTGACGCGGTTTTTTGTGGTTGTGCGCCACAATTTGTCTGCGCTTTTGAAAGTCGCCGTATGGCAAAGCCCATTCTCGCTTTATCAACCAGTTGGAATTCGTTCCGTCACACCGACGGAATGGAGATGCTTCGTGAAATCGCCGGTCTCGGTTTCACGCATGCGGAGCTTAGTCATGGTATTCGCATAGTGCTCCTGCCCGGAGTTATCCGCGCGGTCGAGGAGGGGATCATCAAGATCAGTTCCACGCATAATTTTTG